>NZ_JBQFPO010000006.1:0-237750 GCF_056536425.1 Ruegeria sp. D1(2025)
AGCCGCGACCCGATAAAACCCGCGCCCCCCGTGATCAGAATCTTCATTAAGCTATCCACCATGTCTACAGATGGCGCGTCACTAGTTCATTAATACTTCGATTGCAATCGGGGCGCGCATTGCAGCCTGCCGTTCTGCCACGGTGGTTGCAGTATATCTGGCATGTCCCGAGGGGTATGTTTTTGAGGTTCGAAACCGCTGTTCGCCACCGGTTCTTCTCGCTCTGTTCTACCCTCGCCTAACACGCCTTAGACCCAACAGGGTCAAACACCGCGCTCTAAGATGTCGTATTCTTATTGCTCTCCCGAGGCGCGGCGACGTATCGGGCACCATCAGACGATCAGCTCGATCAAGAATGGACCGAGTCTTGCGAAACTGGCCTGCATCAGATCGCCAAGCTGGTCCAGATCGGTGGCCACTGCGGCCTCGACCCCCATGCCGTTGGCCAGATTGACCCAGTTCAGATCCGGTTTGCCAAGGTCCAGCATGTCCATCGCCGTAGGGCCCGGCGTTGCACCGACATTGCCGTATTCGCCGATCAATATCTGGTACTTGCGGTTCGAGATGATGATCGTCGTGCAGGGCAGCCCTTCGCGCGCCTGTGTCCAGAGCGACTGAAGCGAATACATCGCCGAGCCGTCGGCCTGCAAGCTGATCACCCGGCGTTCACCTTTAGCCGCGATGGCGGCCCCGGTGGCCACCGGCAGGCCATCGCCAATGGCCCCTCCGGCCAGATGCAGCCAGTCATGGGCTGGGGCCGCGAAGGTGTGCGGATAGAAAGCCCGTCCATAGGACACGCTTTCATCCGAAATGATCGCATTCTCGGGCATCAAAGCCGCAACTGCCTGCGCCAGACCTTCCGGGCTGCAAGCGCCCGAAGGGGCCTCGGGTCGAGGGCCAGGATCAGGGATCGCGACGGCGGGCGCGTTCAGTTCATCCACCAGTGCCTGAAGCGCGGCTTCGGCGTCCTGATCCGGGCGCGACAGACGAATGAAACGTGCGTCGTCGGCATATTGGGTCGAGGATTTCCCCGGATACGCAAAAAACCCCACCGGAGGTTTGGCACCGACCAGAATGATGGTCTTGAAATTCGCAAGCGTTTCGCGCGCCAGGTCGGTGTCATAGGGCACCCGCACCAACGGCAGACGCCCGCGTCCCCGCGCCAGATGCGGCGTGACGAAATCTGCCATCAGCGCCGCGCCGGTCGCCTGCGCCACCCGCCAGGCCAGGCTCTGCGCGGGGGTCAGCACACCGTGGCCTGCCAGCAGGATCAGGACATTTTCGTCAACCCGCAGGGTGCGGGCGGCCTGAGCGACAGCCGCAGGATCGATCTTTGCCGGGACTGGAACCGGCAGCGGATGGGCAACCCTGCCGCCCTTATCCCAGCTGACATCCGAAGGCAGGATCAGTGTGGCGATCTGCCCCGGCATAGTTTTTGCTGCCTGAATGGCACGGGCCGCATCGGCCCCGACCTGATCGGATCGCGAACTGGTATGCACCCAGTTCGACACCGTGCGCGCCATACTGTCCGTGTCGGCCTGTAACGGAGCATCGTGCCTGGCATGATAGGTGGCCTGATCGCCCACGATATTGACTATCCCCGACCGCGCCCTGCGGGCATTATGCAGGTTGCCCATTCCATTGGCAAATCCCGGACCGCAATGCAGCAAGGTCGAGGCTGGCTTGCGCGCTATCCGGAAATAGCCGTCTGCCATGCCAGTAACAACGTTCTCCTGAAGGCCAAGAACGCAGTGCATCCCCGGGATCTGATCCAGAGCCGCCACGAAATGCATCTCGCTGGTGCCGGGATTGGCAAAACAAGTGTCCACACCCGCCCCAAGAAGTGTTCTGACCAGGCTTTCTGCACCATTCATTCTCGTTCTCACCGTTCGGAAAGTCTCGCCTGCAAATCAGCTTAGCGGCCACAGCGACCGATCAGAACCCGTTATGTGCCTTCAGTAATGCCTTTCCTAACTCCTGAACATGACAGCTTGTCGCCTGGACCGGCAGAGCACAAAGAAAGGAATAGCGGTGTGATCGTAGCAAGGCAGCTCGACGCCCTCCTTTGATGATCACGATTATTCAGTCTTGCTTGCTTTCAGGTTCATCAACCCATTCTGCACGGGGATTGGCCCCCACTTCCTCCAGTTTCTTCAAAACTTCGGCTTTCCAGCCTGCTTTGATCTTGAGCGCGAGCTGTGACGCCGGTCGGTGGTCAGGCTGAAGGATCGCGTATTCATATCTGAGCGGGTTTTCGAACGGCAAAAACGCAACCTTCCCATGAGACAGCCCCAGTTCACGTTCGGTGGCAAAGGTCAGCGGATCAACGATTGTGCAGCACTGACCCGAACTTACGAAGGGGATCAACGGAAGAAAGTACTGGCAGGTCACCGTCGGTTTGTAGTTTGCAGATTCGTCCTGAAACTCTTGCCGGATCTTACGCTGGAACGGATGGGTTTCGTGCAACCCGCCCATGGGGATCCCGTCCAGATCAGAAATCGTTATGCTTTTCCGGGACGCCAGAGGGTGTGCGCTGTCTATGGCGCAAAAACAGTCAGCCCGGATGAGTTCGGCTGAATATTGCGGTTTTCTGCCGGCAGAGTGTTCAAAATCAGCGAAACCAAAATCGATATTCTGGGTACCTGCAAGCTCCATGATCTGGGGCGAACTGCGTGTGGACAGCGTGATGCGTATATTGGGGTTTTCCCCGACCGACTGGCTGATGAACCGCGGGAACAGAAACGCCGAAGGACCAGGCATTGTGGCGATGTTCAAACTGCCGGAATGCCCTTTGATCAGTCCTTCCATGGTACTGGAAATCGTCGATAGCCGATCCAGGATACCCGTAGTTTCCGCAAGAAGGTAGTGCGCTTCCGGAACCGGCACCAGACGCCGCCCTTTGCGTTCGAACAACGTAAGACCCAAGTTCTTTTCAAGGTTCTTCAATGCCAGGCTGATCGCTGGTTGCGTGCGGTTCAGTTTTTTCGCCGTCTGAGAAATGGAGCCGGTTTCCATCACTTCGCGAAATACGGTCAGTTGGGTAAGATTCATGTGAATTATATAAGCCAAACTTAAGTTTTGTGAAATATAACAAATTTGTATTTATGTGAATTCCCTCTACGCTGGCGGGATCAAATTTCGGGCAAACCGAATCCGATGATCCACAACTTGGAGGAAACGATGAGACTATCGAAATGCCTGGCAGGCATCGCTCTGGCTGGCGCGCTGGCCGCACCGGCGCTGGCACAGGACCCGACCTTTTTCCGCATCGGTACCGGCGGGGCTGGCGGAACCTACTTCCCCATCGGCGGCACAATCGCAAACGGGATTTCTGCCCCTCCGGGTTCGCGCCCGTGTGAAGAAGGCGGCCAGTGCGGTGTGCCCGGTCTGATCGCGATTGCGCAATCCACCACTGCGTCTGTCTTTAACAATGCGGCCGTGCAAAATGGCGAGTTGGAGGCCGGTCTGGCCGCCGCCGACGTCACGCGCTCGATGTATCTGGGTGAAGGCAAGTTTGAGGGCAAACCTCACCCCAACCTGCGCATCGTGGCGAACCTGTTCCCCGAAGACCTGCATCTGGTGCTGCCAGCCGGAGCGACGATCAACGATCTGAGCGATCTGGAAGGCAAGCGTGTTGGTATCGCGCAGGCGGGTTCGGGCACTCAGGTGGCCGTTCTGCAGATGTTGGACGCCTGGGGCGTCAACCGCGACAACATGGACGAGGCCGAGCTGAATAACAGCCAGAGCGCGGAGCGTCTGGCCGACGGTCAACTGGACGCCTATTTCTATGCTGCGGGCTGGCCGGTCGCCGCGATGGTTCAGCTGTCCTCGACCAAAGGCATGAACCTGCATTCCTTCTCGGACGAGGATCTGGCGAAGATCAACGAGATCATCCCGGCCTATATCCCCTCGGCAATTCCGGGTGGTGTCTATGAAGGGATCGATACCGAGACCAAAACCCCTGCGGTCAGCGCGATGCTGGTTGTATCCTCGGACCTATCTGAAGATCTGGTCTATCAACTGACCAAGGCCCTGTGGAACGACAACACGCGCAAGTTGCTGGACAATGGCCATGCCAAAGGCAAGCAGATCACACCCGACACGGCGCTGGACGGTGTCGAGGCGCTGGGTGTTCCGCTGCATCCAGGTGCCGAGAAGTTCTATAAAGAAGTCGGACTTCTTCAGTAATCCGATCTCAGGAAACACAATCATCCGGTGCCCCGCCTGGGGCATCGGGTACTCGAAACACGCGCAATCAGGGGGCCATCATGTCCGAGACACAGAAACTTGATGACCACGAGCTGACAGCCGAGGAACTGGCTGCCATCGAAGAACAATTCGACGAAGGCGCCGCCGTCCGGCAAGTGTCGCCCGCAACCGGCAAGGTTCTGCGAGTCGTCGCCCTGATCTTTGCATTCTATGAATTCTTCACCGCCGGTTTCGGTCTGCCCGCCGATCACTGGCACATGGGCATCTATCTGGCCCTGCTGTTCATTCTGGTTTATGCGACAATACCGATTATCGGGGCCAAAAGTCTCTATGCGCTCAAGGTCAGCCGCTTCCGCATCGGTAACATCCCACTCTACGACCTGGTCTTCATGGCGCTGGGGATCATCGCTGCGCTGTATGTCGGACTCGCATGGCGCGGCATTCCGTTTCTCGGGATCGAGGAACAGACTTTCCGCATGGGCAACCCCAACACGTACGACGTGATTTTGGGCGTAATCATCATCCTGCTGGTTCTGGACATCGCGCGCCGTACTTTGGGCTGGGTGCTGCCGCTGATCATCTGTGTCTTTATCTCATACGCACTGCTTGGGCCTTATTTCCCTGGTCTGCTTCAGCACCCCGGTGTGAACTTCAAAACCTTCGTGTCGTCGATGTACTTCCCACAGGAAGGTATCTACGGCGTCACTCTTTGGGTTGTTTCGACCATCGTGTTCCATTTCGTGCTGTTTGGCGTGATCGCCCAGCGCACAGGGCTGGGACAGCTTTTCATCGACAACGCAACCATTTTGGCGGGCCGTTATACCGGCGGTCCGGCAAAAGTGTCGGTGGTATCCTCGGCGTTCTTCGGCACGATTTCGGGTTCTTCGGTGGCCAACACCGTTTCGACCGGCGCGCTGACAATTCCCAACATGAAGCGCCTTGGATACCCCGGCCATTTTGCAGGCGGGGTCGAGGCCGCGTCCTCGGCCGGTGGCCAGATCACTCCGCCGATCATGGGGGCAGCCGCCTTCATCATGGCCGAGTTTCTCGAGGTTCCCTACACCACCATAGTGATCGCGGCGATCTTCCCGGCGATCCTGCACTATGTCGGCGTCTTTGCCGTCGTGCACCTGATGGCACGCAAGCTGAACCTGAAAGGTCTGGCGAAAGAGCAACTGCCGCAGCTCAAGGCCGTCTGGGCCGAGGGTTGGGCCAATATCGTGCCCCTGATCGGTCTACTGGTGGTTTTGTTCACTGGATATACGCCCTTCATGTCGGCCTTCTGTGGCATATCGCTGGCCGTCATCGCGGGAATGTCGCGCCTGAAACAACCTCCAACGCTGATCTATGCAGCAGCGTTTCTGGCCTTTGTGCTTTGGAAGTTCTCGGATGGTGGCTTCGACCTGACCATGACGGCAATCCTGTGTGGGCTGTCGGTAATCGCCACGCTGAACCCGCAAAAACGGATCGAAGTGCCCGAGATGCTGCAAGCAGTCGAACTCGGCGTGAAATACTCGCTGGCAGTTGGCGCGGCGGCTGCGGCCGTTGGCATCGTGGTCGGAGTGATCAACACGACCGGCATCGGGTTCCGCATCGGTTTTATGGTGACGCAGGGCGCGGGCAACCTGGCGGCGGATCTGTACAACATGATCTCGTTCGGCAGCTTCCAGCTATTTGCGATGGAAGACCTGCAATTGTTCATCTCACTGGTCTTCATCGCCATCGTCTGCATCCTGATGGGCGCAGGCATCCCGACCACAGCGTTATACATCATGCTGGTTTCGGTCGCACAGCCCGCGTTGGCGCAATTGGGCGTGCCGCCCATCGCCAGCCACCTATTCGTGCTCTACTACGGTGTGGTGTCCGAGATCACGCCGCCGGTCTGCACCTCGGCCTATGCGGCCGCGGCCATTGCCAATTCCAACCCGTTCCGAACCGGGCTGTCCGCCTTTACGCTTGGGCTTGGCAAAGTCATCGCGCCCATGGCCTTTGTCTATGCACCGGTTCTGCTGTTTGTGTCGTCAACCGGGTTCAATCTGTGGGAGTTCACCTACACTGCCGCCAGCTGCATTGCAGGGGTCATCGCCCTGTCCGCCGCCGTGGTAGGATATTGGCTAAAGCCGCTGAACATAGCCTCACGTGTCTTGATGGCATTGGCAGGCGTTATCTTTGTCGCGCCCAGCCTGACCGCTGATCTGATCGCGCTGGCCGTGGCCTCTCCGGTCATCGTCACCCAGATGATCACCCGCAACCGCAGTCATTCCCCGGCATAACAACATGGCGAAAGAAGTCACCATCATCGGCGCTGGCATCGTCGGCATCTGTTGCGCGTTGTCCCTGCAGGAGCGCGGCATTCCCGTCCGACTTTTAGACAGAAGCGAACCGGGGCAGGAAACCTCGTTCGGAAACGCAGGCGTTGTCTCTCCGTGGTCGATCATCCCGCAAGCCGTGCCGGGGATCTGGAAAAAGCTGCCGGCTATGCTGCTGAACCCAAAAAGCGCGCTGTCTGTCCGGCTTTCGTTTTGGCCAAAGATGGTTCCCTGGGGGATGCGCTTTCTGGGTAACTCCGGCGAAAAGACGGTGCGTGAGATCTCGGATGCGATGGAGCTGTTGTGCCGTCCTTCCATTGATCTGTACCGGCGGCATCTGCAGGGCACCGGTCACGAGGATCTGATCACCGACAGCTTCTATGTCCACGCGTTCCGCCATCCGGAACAGGCCAACCTGGATGGGCTGGACTACCTCATTCGGCGGGAAAAGGGAGGCGACCTCGACCGCATCGATGGCGTCGAATTGCGGCGTATCGAACCTGCGCTGAGCCGTGATTTCAAGGCTGCCATTGTGATCAAGGGTCAGGCACGCGTCACATCTCCGGGGCGGTTGGCTGCGGTTCTGGCCGACAAGGCCAGAATACAGGGCGCAGAAATCGTCCAAACCGAGCTAAAAGGGCTGAGCCGTGCGCAGGATGGCGGTTGGCAGCTTGCTACCACGCAAGGGCCCCTTCATGCCGAAAAAGTCGTCTTGGCCGCCGGGGTCTGGTCAGCCGAAATCCTGAAACCCCTTGGCTTGTCGATCCCGCTGGTCGCCGAGCGCGGATATCATGTCGAGTTTCCAACGCCTTCCGCCAGTCTGAACAATTCGGTCATGGATGTGGACGCAAAAGTTGTCGCAAGCTCGATGCAGGGTGGCCTTCGTGTCGCGGGAACAGCCGAGTTCGCAAGCGTCGACGCGCCCGCCGATCCCGGAAAGCAAAAGACACTGACCGCGCAAGCCAAGTCCATGGTTCCGGACCTTGATACAAGCGGCGCAAGGTTCTGGATGGGGCGGCGTCCGTCCTTTCCGGACAGCCTTCCCGCAATCGGACCTTTGAACGGAAAAGATGGTCTCTACACGGCGTTTGGCCATTCCCACTATGGGTTGATGATGGCACCGAAAACCGGCGAGCTTGTGGCCGACATCATCTCCGACCGCAGCCCAAATATCGACCTGGACCCGTTTTCACTGGCCCGGTTTTGAACCTCTGATCCGAAAGGAGCTGACGACCATGCCAATTTACGAAGGCGGCCAGAACATCTGTGGTGCCTCGATAGGGGTTTTATGCCTTGAGAGCTATTTCCCCAAACCTCCGGGTCATATCAAGAACCCGTCCAGCCTGCCGTTTTCGGTGCTGTACGAAATGATAGATGGTGTTACCGTCCCGACCCTGTTGAAAAACCCGACCCCGGAACTGCTGGATCCCTTTATCGCCGGGGCACGGCGCCTTGAGGCCGAGGGTGTACGGGCCATCACCGGCAGTTGCGGTTTTCTGGCGCTCTTTCAAAAGGAACTGGCGGCTGCTGTTTCCGTCCCGGTCTTTGCATCCAGTCTGATACAGGTGCCTTTGGCGTTTCACATGACCGGCGCAAATGCCCCAGTGGGCGTGCTGACCGCAGATGCGTCGGCACTTACGCCGAAACATTTCGAGGGTGTAGGTGCGGCGGGCATCCCGGTCGCGGTACAAGGGTTGGAGGACAGCACCGAATTTGCCGAAGTGATCCTGCGCAACACGCGAACGCGTATGGACACTGATCTGATCGAAGATGAAGTCATGCAAGCGGTTCGGAACCTGAAGCGGAAGGACCCGGGCATCCGGTCATTGGTTCTGGAATGCACCGATCTGCCGCCCTATGCCGCGCGGATTCAGGAAGAACTGCAGCTTCCCGTTTTTGACCTGACAACACTGGCGCAGATGGCGCATTCCGTAAGCACGCGCGGTTCGTATTCAGGGATCATGCCCTGGTCTTAAAGGTCAAAAGGCACGCTGTTGGACGTGCCCAAAAGTACGAGATGGCGACGTTACAAGTGTCGGCGGCTTTCGCTGATACACTAAAAAAGACGCGCGCATCCCAACGGTTATGATCCTGACGGATGGGCAAAACCTGTTTTCGCGTTTGCGGCAGGCCCTCGGAAACAAGTCCGGTCTTGAAGGGTTGCCCAACACCGCAATGACACCTAGCCACGGCAGAGATGATCGAAGTCAGAGTGTCCCACAGAGCGGATTTGCATCGCTGCAAGGCGAACAATCGGCTACCCTGAACGCAAAGCTGCTGAACCTTGGAGACCTTCTTGCGGAGACATATGCCAAATCTGACGTGCAACAAGACCTCGAAACGACGAATTTCAACTCTTGTCTATCCCCTGCTGCTTTGGGTTTGCTTTCATGGGGTATCCACCGCTCAGGTTAACGACCCCGCGCAGTTGGCGGCCGCTGCGGATTGCATCCGAAAAGCGATCTCAAAGGATCCTCAGATCGACGTTGAGATTGAATTCGAAGTTGGTCCAGCCGGCGACATCGTGGGGTTGCCGGTGATGACCGCGCCGGCGGCCGCCCGGTCCGCGCATCGTCAGTTCTACTTTTTCTTCGCGTCTGCGCTGGAGGGTTGCGCGCCGTTCCGGGATGGCATGGAAGGCAAACTATACAAAGCCAAGTACAGCCAGGGCAACCTGACCATAACCGGTGCGCCAGCGGCACAGACCGCATTGCTCCAGGAAGCTCCGCCTGCGCTGAAACAGCTTCCGCCGCTAAGACCGCTGCCACCGCTGAAACCGGTGCCGGAAAATGGTACAGCTGAATCGGAAACTGCTTTGGCGCTGGACAAACAGGCGATCCGCGACATTCAGGCGCGGCTGAGTGTTCTGGGCCATGATCCGAATGGAATAGACGGTGTTATGGGTCGCGGGACCAGAGGGGCAATACAGGCATGGCAGGCAAGCCGGGGCTTTCCGGCAACGGGTTACCTTTCAGCCAGCCAACTGGTAGCACTCAGGATCCAGTCGGAAGCGCAATTGCAGTCCTGGCTGGCGTTTCCCGACAACAGCGACCTCTACAACCCTCCGCCCCCGATTCCGATTGGGCCAACGGAAATGTCGGGGAACTGGCGTTTCACAACAACTTGCGGAACCCGCAGCAAAATCGGACAACAAAAAATAACGGGTGCAATGAAGGTCAGACATGTCGGTGGCGGCAATTACACGGGTCAGGTGAAAACCTCGCAAGGGTTTACTGGGCGATTCAACGGCCGACTGTCGGGGCGTCGAATGTCGGGTGAGATTAATTATGGCTTCCTGCTGGGGCGTGTTCGCAGCAACGGGGTTGTCGCAGACCAAAAACTGGCAATCAGCGGGCGCGATTCAAACGGTTGTTCGTTCTATGCGGCAAAAACCAGTTAGTACTGTTTTGACTTGGACTGGTTTCAACCGTCTTCACCAAACCTGACTTGCCTTCCTACACGTTCTCCCACCGTTGGTTGGGTCGCAAAGGCTGTCGTCTGGCACAGACGAATCACGGGAAACCGCGCCTACATTCCGGGATGTCTGGCTGCTGACCCGTGCGGATAAGGGCGGGCGCGCATTCCTTGCAGCCATGTAGGAATGGCTGTCGGGTATTCCGTGGTCAAATCCGACATAACTACCGCCGTAGGTCAGCGTTCAGGCCGTCATGTTAGTTTCCCGGTTGAACGTCTGGAAGTCGCAGGGATTGCCCAGCCGGACACCGTCCTTTGCAACGTTGTCCACTGTACACTTGGCAAGCGGCGTGTTCGAACCGCCAGTCTGCAACAGGGTCGCAAGCCACTCCATTCATCGTCCAAAGCAAAACGACGGCGATATGAGCGGCATTTGCGGTGGCTGATCGAAGCCGGCGATGAAAACCGAATTCGCTTCCGAGCTTTGGCGTGATTTACGCGTCTATAAGGCAAGAGATTTCAACAAAGGTTGCCCAAGCCTTGCCGTACAGAGAGAACGACTTCCCGAGGGCTTTCGTCACTCTGGCCCTTCGCCATCAACCGGAATACCCAACCCGATTTTTTTCCGTCCCATGACCACAGATGTTCGAAAGCGACGGACGTTTGAATTGTCGAAAAACAGCCGCTTCGTAAGCTCTTGAAAATCATCCATGTCCTTTGCAGTGCAGACCAGACAGAAGTCGGCGTCTCCTGTGATGTAATAGCACTGCTGGACCATGGGCTCGGACTGCACCTGTCGTGAGAACGCGTCTATCTGATCCTGACGTTCGCGCTCCAGCTCAACCATGACAATGAAGCTCATCGCGACGCCAAGTTTTTTAGCGTCAACAATCGCCACTTCGGACAGAATGGCCCCCGAGGTTCTGAGCGCTTTCAGACGCCTTTGTACGGATGCGACAGACAAGCCCGTCTCTGACGCAAGGGCTTCGAGGCCCATCTTTGCATCGGCCTGCATCAGTTGAAGCAGCTTTCGGTCAAACTGATCAAGTTTCACACGACACCTTCATCATTTAGAGAAAATTTCCCGCAAATTTGGCAAATTTGACCATAATAGATCATCGTTTGCGCGTACAACCCTCTCCATGAAAAACTCAAAGATACTCGACGTCGCAAAACCGCTGGCTCTGCTTGCTGCATGCCCTGCCTACAGACCAAGCCCCTTGGAGACCCGCAGTTTCCAGGGAAGACCGATGCTGATCAAGGACGAAACCGGCAGAATGGGCTTGGGCGCATTCAAAGCGCTCGGTGGTGTTTATGCTGTCGCCAAGCTGATCGAAGCGCGCGTTGGCCACCCCGTAGAAGCAAACGCCTTTTTGGACGACGCGGTAAAGGACATCGCACGCTCGATGACTTTTGTTTGCGCCAGCGCAGGTAATCACGGCATGGCTGTGGCCGCTGGCGCGCGTCTGTTCGGAGCAACGGCCCGCATTCACCTCGCCGAAACGGTGCCCGAGGACTTCGCCATTCGTCTGCGGGACAAGGGCGCAGAGGTAGTTCGGTCCGGCGACGACTACGAGGAAAGTGTTGCGGAAGCCATTGCCGATGCCGAGGCAACCGGCGCCATCCACCTCGCCGACGGCTCCTGGCCCGGATACACCGAACCACCCCGGCTGGTTATGGAAGGGTATACCGTCATTGCCGAAGAAATGCGTCAGGCGCTGGAAACTGCCGGAACCTGGCCCAGCCATGTATTTTTACAGGCCGGCGTTGGCGGCCTGGCCGCAGGGGTCGCTTACATGATCCGGTCCAACTGGCCGGTTCAGCCAAAGATCATAGTCGTCGAACCGAATGCCGCGCCTTGCCTCAAGGAAAGCGCCATGGCGGGTGAGATCGTCACTGTCGAAGGACCGGTATCAAACATGGGGCGGCTCGATTGCAAGACGCCGTCCATGTTGGCCCTGGATATCCTGAAACAATGCGCCGATGATTGGGTTACGGTCAGCGACCAACAGGCTTTGGATGCCGTAAAACAGGCCCAGGACCTGGGTTTCTCCACGACACCTTCCGGTGCGGCAGGTTTGGCAGCCTGCTTGATGGTTGAAGCCGACCTGCCGCTGATCATCCTGTCCGAAGGAAGTGTGGCCGATGCTTGACCTCACCGCATTTCGTCGGGATTTGCATGCCAACCCGGAAACCGGTTTCGATCTTGACCGGACCTCTGGACAGATCGCAGCAGCGTTGGAAGACGCAGGGCTTGAAGTCACCCGTGGGGTTGGCCGGACTGGTCTCGTCGCGACCCTGCGACGGGGTCCCGATGAAACTGCGATCGGCTTTCGTGCCGATATGGACGCCCTGCCGATACATGAGGCGACAAACTTGCCCTATCGCTCTGAAACGGAAGGCAAGTTTCATGGATGCGGGCACGATGGTCACAGCACCATGCTGCTTGGGGCCGCGCTGGAACTTGCGGCGGATCCATCATTGAAACGGACCATTCATTTCATCTTTCAGCCGGACGAAGAAAACGGAAATGGAGCCGCCGCGATGATCGCGGATGGTTTGTTCGACCGCTTCCCCATGGCCGCAATCTTCGGTCTTCACAACATGCCGGGAATGGAGCTTGGTCATTTCGCGACGCAGGCAGGGCCATTCTGTGCGTTTGAGGATAATTTCGAGATCCATATTCAGGGTCGGGGCGGGCACGCTTCCATGCCCGAAAAAGGCATCGATCCGATTGTGGTCGGGGCCGCGATTGTGCAGCAATTGCAATCGATCGTCTCTCGCTCGCTTCCTGCCAGCGAACACGCCGTGGTTTCCATCACCGAATTCCTGACGGACGGTGCGCGCAATATCCTACCCAGCAATGTAACACTGCGCGGGGACTGCCGAGGGTTCACCGGGGATGTGTCTGAAAGCATAGAACGCAGAATGCGCGCGATTGTGGCCGGTGTATGCGCGGCGCACGCGGCAGAGGCGCAAGTTGATTACTCGACTTCCTTCCGACCACTGGTGAACGACGACGGGGCAACCGATTGTATTTCGGGCGCGGCCCGTGACGTTGGCAGAATAAACGCCAGTTATGGTCGGGTCGGTTTTTCGGAAGACTTTGCCGAGTTTCTTGCACATCGTCCGGGGGCATTCATCCTGATGGGTAATGGGGTTGAGGGGAACAACGCGATGCCGCTTCACAACCCGTCATATGATTTCAACGATGACGCTATCAGCCACGGAATTGCGTTCTGGACCAACCTTGCACGGCGGGAGTTCTGATACGGAAGCCTGTGTTCAAGCACATGATCTGAACGGCGGCATTGTTACGCCGATCTTATACTGGTGATACGTCAAGCCTATGAAACGCTTCCGGATGAAGCGCAGACATCCAATGATTACGGCAACCATTACAAGGGCCGTCAAAGCGCGCCGCCGAGAAGTTTATGTTGGGCCGGGTTAAAAAGGCGCATCGAAGCCCTTGACCCGTTAACAAAGTGGGCTTCTTCATTGAAAGAATATTTCCTAGGATGTCACCGTAAATTGTAACGAGTGTGTTGAAAGCTAAGCTAACAGGGAGATGCCTGTTGTTGGAGCGCAGACATTGCGCCCTGCCAAGACGGCAAGTGAAACCATCGAATGTCCGATATTGCGCTTTGGCTTGAGAAACACAGTTTGACCAAGTACGCCAAGGCCTTTGCCGAGCATGAAATCGAGCTAAGCGATCTATCCGAATTAACGGACCAGGATCTTGTCACGATCGGACTTCCCCTTGGTCCGAGACGGCGTTTCCTGAAAGCGGTTCGTGTCGATGCAGAGGCCGGGCAAAGCCAGCCCAAGGGTCCTGACGGCCCGACAATCGTGGCCGAGCGCCGGCAGCTTACCGTAATGTTCATCGATCTGGTCGGGTCAACTGAAATTGCCCAGCGCGTCGATCCCGAAGATCTGGCGGAGGTACTTCGGCTTTTCAAGGAAACATGCGCTGCGTCCGTTGCGGCCTTTGACGGCCATATTGCAAGTTATTATGGCGATGGAATCATGGTCTTTTTCGGGTTTCCTCACGCCCATGAAGATGATGCAGAGCGTGCCGTTCGTGCGGGGCTTCGCATTATCCAGGAAGTGCCGGATATCCGCACCCACGCGAAACTGAATGTCAGAATAGGGATAGCGACCGGATTGGTCGTCGTTGGTGATTTGCGCGGCGAAAAAATGTTTGAGGATGGAACCGCCATGGGCGAGACGCCCAATCTGGCCGCCCGTCTGCAGACTATGGCGGACCCGGGAACGCTGATCGTCGCTCCTAGCACGCAACAATTGGCGGGCGACGCTTTCAACTACGTTCTGCGCGGCGCATTCAAACTCAAGGGTTTCGCCAGGGAGGTTGAAGCCTGGCAGGTTACCGGAACGCGGGAAACCGTCAGCCGCTTTTTGGCCTTGGATGACGAGTTGCTCAAGCCTTTGGTCGGCCGCACCGCAGAGTTTGAGACCCTGAACGAAAAGTGGCAGTTGGCCACGAGCGGTAAGGGACAGGTTGTGCTGGTGTCAGGCGAGCCTGGAATTGGCAAGTCGCGATTGGTTGAGGAATTACGACAGAGTATTGCGGGGGTGCCGCACACTCAAGCTCGATACCAGTGTTCGCCTTACCATTACGCAAGTGCGTTTTATCCTGTCATTCGCCAACTCAAAATTGCGGCGGGACTCCGTTCCGACGATTCAAGCGACGTAAAACTCAAAAAAATCTCTGCCGTTCTTGGCGATCAGTCTGACCATGCATTGAAATTGGCAGCGTCGCTTCTGTCGGTTCCATTTGAAGATCAATTGGGCCCGTTGAATCTGACTCCGCAGCATCTCATGGAGCAGACGCTGGAAATGCTGCTGAGCAATCTGACGGCAGTGGCCGGGGAAAAGCCGCTGCTGTTCCTGTTCGAGGATGCGCATTGGATTGATCCGACGACCAAACTGTTGCTGGATCGGATCGTGGACCGGATTCATGACATTCCGGTGCTTGTTGTCATGACATTCAGACCCGAGTTCGACCCGGGCTGGGCGCTGCAATCAAATCTTTCGAAAGTGGTTTTGAAGCAGTTGGATTTCCATCAGGTCAAGAACATTGTGGATGAAGTCGCCAAAGGCCAGCCGATCTCGGACGAGATGTATGAGGTGGTTGCGGCCAGATCCGACGGTGTGCCTCTATACGTGGAAGAAGTAACAAAAGACATTCTGGAATCCGGCGGTTTGACCGAAGGAACAGACACGTATTCAATGGGTCTGGTTTCTCCGGCGAACTCGATTCCCAGCGCCTTGCACGATGCGCTGATGGCGCGCCTTGACCGGTTGAGTTCGGCCAAGGAAGTGGCCCAGATCGGAGCTGTCATCGGACCTCAGTTTTCGTATCCGTTGATCGCCAAGGTGGCCCGTATTGAAGATACCGCGTTGCGCGCGGGATTGGAGCTTCTGCTGGATGCAGGGATCGTTACGGTTTCTGATGCCGATGATCATGAAACCTTCAGTTACCGTCACGCGCTTATTCGCGACACCGCCTACAACAGTCTTCTGAAAAGCGAACGCCGTGTTTTGCACGCTCGTGTTGCCCGAAGACTGGAAGACAAGGAGGTTCATACGGGTGATGCCAGCCCGGAAATTCTGGCACACCACTACACGATGGCGGGCATGAACAAGGAAGCAATCGACTACCGGCATCTTGCGGGCCAGCGCGCGGTTCAACGATCTGCCAACATCGAGGCAGGTACACAATTGTCCCTGGCGATTGAGCAGTTGGCGGAACTGAGCCAAAGCACCGATCGGGACCGAAAAGAAATCGAGATACAGGTTCTCAGGGCAGGTGTTTTGCGATCAACGGCTGGTATTGCCGCTGATGAAACCGGTTCTGTCTACTCAAGAATACGCGACCTTTGTGAACGCGTTGAAGAGACAGAACACTTGTTCCCGGTTTTGAACGGTTTGTATTCCTTTCATTTGGTGCGTGCCGAGTATGATTTGGCCAGAAATGTTGCTGGGCAATTGCTGGATCTGGCGCATTCGACTGGCCAGACGCAACATCAAATGGTGGCGCACCGGGCGATGGGCGCGGTACTATTTCATATCGGGGAACTAGACCCGGCCTACGCGCATCTGAGCAAGGCGCTGGAACTCTACAGCCGGGAACGCGATGGGCATCTGGCGTTTATTTACGGATCGGACCACGCAGCGATTACCTCATGTTTCCTAAGCCTTGCGATCTGGATGCGTGGTGCGCCGGACAAGGCGCTTGAAGTCCAGGAAAAAGCGGTCGCCGCTGCAAAGGACCTTCAGCACGCCCACAGCATCGCGCAGTCGCTGACCTACCTGTGCATGCTTCATCTTCTGCGCCGCGAACCGGAACAGGTTATCGAGGTTGCTGATCAACTTGAGCAGCTTTCCTCCAGGCACTCCTTCACATTCATGTCTTTGACGGCATCCCTCTGGCGAAGTTGGGTGGATGCCCATGTTTCGCCCCAGCCGGAAACGATCCACGCATTGCGCAAGGCGTCAGAAGCATGGTGGGCCAGCGGCGCGGGAAACTACAAGCCGTTCTTTCTTACCTTGATTGCAGAGCTCACGCTGAAATCCGGCGACCGGGAAGGTGCGCTGGATTGCCTCGCCGAAGCACGCAAACACCACGGCCTGACCAATGAGGGATGGGCCCAAGCTGAGACGGAACGGGTCTATGCCCTCGCATCTTCAGAGAATGGGGTCGCTGAAAACGAGTTTCGTGTGGCTTTGGAGGTCGCGCGACAACAGAATGCAAAGATGTTCGAACTTCGAACGGCATTGGACTATGTCAAGCACTGCCAAAAATACGGTCGAGCTGGCATTCCCACTTCCGATCTTCGTGCCGTTTTGCAAACGGTCACGGGCGGAGAGCATACAAATGACGTGAGCGATGCCTTGAAATGGCTTGATGAAACAACCGTCGGCTAACGCACATCTGCTCAAGGTGACACGGACGGATAACCCGTCCCTTGCGCCTCCTAGGTTCGAGAGGCTTCAAACGCCGCCCACGCTTTTTCAAAAACGTCGAAATCGAACCCTGATTGACGCGCGGGCACCAGGATCAGCTTCTCAGTTTCAAGTAACTTGATGATCGCCTGTTCAAGCACGTCCACCACCTCGGGCGGAACAACCAATGCGCCATGCCGGTCTGCATGCACAAGGTCCCCGTCCCTGATTGAAAGTCCGAAGATCGACACCTCCGTTCCAACCTCTTTCACGTGCACGAAACCGTGGCTTGGCCCGACCGAACCCGCCACAACCGGAAACCCGTCGGGCAAATCGCCGAGGTCGCGCATAACCCCGTTGGTTAATGCGCCACTGATGCCAAAACCCTTGTGGATCGTGGTGTTGATCTCACCCCAATAGGCGCCGATGCAATGCGGGTAATCCGTATCCTCGACCACGGTCACGACCGGACCGGTCCCCGAAGCCATGTGCCGGTAGTAGTCCATCCGGCGCTTTCGGATCACCTCCGGAGCCTCGGTCGGCGGGTTCACGGCGGCAATCTTCGCGGTGCGTGCATATCCTACCATCGCGCCCGCATCGGGATCAGAGCACAACATGGTGCCCCGGGTGAAATCATTGAACCCACGTTTGCCCTGCGCCACTTCGATGGCGTTGCAAACCGTGGGGGTATCGACCTTTTTCAGCAGGTCCAGCAGGGACTTCTTCATATCGCCTCCAGCCAGCGGGTCAGAGCCGCCGTGGTTTGTTGCGGTCGTTCCAAAGTCGGCAGATGACCAGCCCGTTCGATAACCTCGAGCCGGCTCTGCGGCATCAACGCGTGCATCATTTCGTGCCGCGATACCGGACATAAGGCATCGTCGCGCCCACAAAGAACAAGGGCTTCACCGTTGAAGCTTTGCAGCGTTTCGCTTTGGTCTGGCCGATCTCGCAACGCTTTGGATTGATTGACAAAGACATCGGGACCAAGACCCTCTGCCATATCCATGCAAAGGTTCAGAATTGCAGCTTTGTCCGGGCCATCGGTCAGATAGTTGGGTTTCATCTCGTCCGCCATCACGATGCGCAGGTCTCCTCGTTCGACAGCGGCTATCTGCGGACCGCGCCTGGCTTTGACCTCATCCGTTTCGGCCAAATGGTTGGTGTCCATCATCGCCAGGTCCACCACACGGTCCGGTGCCTGCCGCAGGATTTCCATAGCCACGATACCGCCCATTGAGAGCCCCGCCACAGCAAACCGTTGCGGCGCGCAGGCCAGCACGTCTTTGGCAAGAGCCGCCATCGTGTCATGGCCCCCGATTGGCGCAGTCAGAATTGGAACCCTGCCCGACAAAGCCGCGATTTGGGCGCTGAAAAGTCGCGCGTCACACATCATCCCAGGCAACAGAACAAGTGGCGTCATTTGACCAATGCGGCCCCTTCGGCAAGCGCGCCCAGCTTGGCATAGGCTATGTCCGGGTCGACCGCGCCGAAGCCGGCAAAAGTGCCAAAGCCGCAATCCGATCCCGCTATCACCCGGTCGCCCCCTACGATATCCGCAAAGCGTTCAACCCGCTGCGCGATCAGTTCGGGATGTTCGACAAAGTTCGTCGTGGTGTCGACGACGCCCGGCACCAGAATCTTGTCGGCTGGAATTTCGGCTTTGCGGTCACGAAACACGGTCCATTCGTGGGCATGGCGCGGGTTCGAGGTTTCGAACAGCACATAGCGCGACTTTGTCGACATCAATGTCGAAAACACCTTGTCCATGCCGATATCGCAGCAATGCGGACCTTCGTAATTGCCCCAGCAAATGTGAACGCGCACCTTGTCGGCCGGCACATCCTGCAACGCGTGGTTCAGCGCCTCGACATGCATGTTGGCGATTTTCAGGAACTCATCGTCGGACAGATCGGTGAACAGCATATGCCTCGACAGAGCAAGATCGGGGCAATCCAGTTGCAGATCAAGACCCGCACCAACAATGGTTTCGTATTCCGTCTTCATCACGTCGGCCAGCGCTGCCAGATAGGCCTCGCGCGTTGGGTAAAAGTCGTTTTGCAGGAACAGGGATATCACCCCGGGGCTGGCCGCGTTCATGAAGCCGCGCGCCACCCCGTGTTCGGCCATCGCCGCCTTGAGATTGGCAATATCCTTCTGCAACTCATCCTGCCCTTTTGAACGCACCTCGCCCACGCACATGGGCCGGGCATATTGCGGGGTTCCGCCGTCATTCGCCAGCCGCTGCAGAAAGCCCGGGAACATCTTGAGGTCCGCTGGCGCGTTGCGCGGGCTGTCACCGGAAAAGCCGGTGTAGCGATCCTTGACATAGGTGGCGTACGAGATTTTCGAAGTTTCACCGTCCGATACGATATCAATCCCGGCCGCCGCCTGTTTGCGCACGGTTTCGGACACGGCTGCGGTCATGCAGGTGTCAAATTCGGCCTGATCGAACGGCTCCTCCCGCTCGCGTGCGAAGATGAAGTCCACGACCTCCTGACTGCGCGGCAGGCTTCCCACGTGGGTGGTTGATATGCGGGTCATTTGTTCATCTCCCTTCGAAACTCAGTCCCGCGCCGGGACGGGTGCCCGACGCAGGGTTCATTCTGCACGCCCCAACCGGAAGGGGAACGCGCGCTGGCACCATTAAGCACCCGTCCAGGTCGCCCCGGCCGGATCATCGGTTGCAGTGATCCGGTACAGGCCCGCCTCGCCGGTCATCGAAGGCTCGGCGCTGTAGCTTTCGCCGGGCAAGGCCAAGGCAGTGTCGCCGTTCGACAGGGTGGTCTCAACATCGTTGATCCGGATGCGCCAGTGACCGCTTGCGGGCATCAATACGACCGGTTTTTCAGCCACGACCGCCTCGGTCACGGCCGAGCCGCGTGTCAGAAAATCAACCTCGAATCCGGGCTTGTCCTTGATCAGGCCCTTTTCGCCGATCACAACCGCCGGCTTGTTCGCCGCCAGTGCCATCAGGTCCCAGTAGCGGGCGACATACTTGCCGATCACCGCGTCGACGGGAACCTCGGGGTACGCTTTCAGTTCTTCTTCGGTCAGCAGCGGCATAGGCTGGACGTTGTGCGGCAGGTCCTCGCCCTTCTTGCGGTCGTACAGAACACCGTTATTGCCCAGCATCAAACCGTGTGCCTGTGCGTCCTCGATCACCTGCGGTGCCCAGGTCACGCCGCCACCGGCATCGTCGCCACCCAGCATCGACATGATCATCCCATAGTCCTGGCCCACATTCTCGAAGCCGCGGAAGATGCCCGTCGGGATGTTGAAGATGTCACCTTCCTCGGCGATGAACTCGCCTGCAGTGCCATAACGGCCCCAGAAGAACCGCCACCGGCCTTTGGCAACAAAGAAAACCTCGGCCGTGGTGTGGCTGTGCAGCGAGTTGCGGCATTTCGGGGGCTGCCCCGCTGCGCCGATGTTGAACCCGATCTTGTCGGTGATGTGGACGTGCTGGTCCGGGCTTTCGCTGACCCCGCCGCCGATGATGGTAAAGTTTTCTTTCTGGTCCGAGCCCGGCGTATGGGCGTCGATAAATGCAGTTTTGCAGGGTTTCAGCTCGCCATAGCGGACAATGCGGCTTTCGATGGTACTCATATCTTTCTTCCTTTTGCGGGGGTTTGATCGGATCAAACCGTTCCACCCGGCGGGCGATTGTTCAGCCGCCGGGCGCGCAGGCTGGCGCGGTGGGCGTGGTACCGCCGCATCGCCTGCCCGGCATCCAGATTTGAGATACGGCACGGCATGCTAGAGATCGCCGGTTTTCAAAAGGATCTGCTTCCAGATCGATGTTTCGTCAAAAAGGGTGTATTCCCTGCGCAGACCCCAAGGGCCGAACTCGGCCTGGCTGATACCCAGAACAAAGACCTCGACCCCGGTTGGAACGCCAAAGACGCCCCAGCCGTCGTGCTTGCCGTGCAGCGTCCAACGGATCGCGGCGCGCGGCGGCATTACCGGATCGTCGCGGCCAATCTGGTGCTGAATCTTGAATTCTGCATTCGGGAACGAGGCGCGCAGGCCCATCCAGAACCGGTCCACCGGACCCCAGCTGTGTCCTGTGGTGCCGCCGGGATATTCCGAAAGGACGGCGCGGTCATACTCTGCCTCGATCGCACCCATGTCGGCATTCATGATACGGTTCAGGATATCCGCGTATTTCTGACCCCACTCGTTGTCATTTCCATGCCCTTTGTAAGGGCCGGGCTTGTCATTTGCGGGCGTGTAGGGTTGCACGCAGGCGTCTGGCCCACCTTCACGGGCGATCAGGTCTCGGGCGTATTCCTTGGGATCCCAGCCCATCTGCTGGACAATCGCGCTCTGGTCGCGGATCAGCCATTCGTCGTTGATCTGGTTGTTGATGGCGTGGCAATCGGCAAGAATTCGGTAAACCAGCTTTTTCCCGGTCGCTTTACCGTAAACGCCATCGCCCAGATGGGTCGCCGTTGACAGCAACCGGTGCGAGGACAGCATCCCTTCTTCCGGGGTTCCGGACCAGATCACATCCTCGCCCAGAAGCGTACGGTCGGGGAACTCTGCAAGGGTGGCCATCGTGGCGGCGATAACGCCCTGATTGCCAACCACAACCGATCCAGGCGAGCGCACCACGATGTCCGGCGCGTAATAGTGATGCAGCGTGGCTATGCCGCGATCCTCCCAGATCTCCTTGGTGATGCCGATGATGTAATCGGGAAAGTCTTTGAATTTGGGATCAAACCCCTTCATGTCTTCCATCCTTCAGGTATGCGGGCCGAGCCGCGAACAATAAGAGGTCCGTCAATCTCGACCCGGCGCGGACTGACATCAGGATCTTCGATTTTGCTGAGCAGAATATCGACGGTCTCAGCAACCATGCGGTTGGCGGGTTGGCGAATGGTAGTCAGGTTGTACGCCGGCCATGACGCCACGGCGACATCGTCATATCCGATGACCGAAACGTCGCCCGGAACATTCAAACCCAACTCGAACCGCAGCGTGTCCATCACGGAAATGGCCATGTGATCGTTGGCGACAAACACCGCATCAGGCGCATCGGAGTTGAACATCTTAAGCGTCGCTTGCCGGGCTTCTTCGGCCACAAAATTCCCGACTTCGCGGGCGTGCAGCGTGACCCCAGCCTCCTTCAAGGCCGCCACGAACCCTGCTTCGCGATCCCTCTGGGTCGAAGCACCTTCCCATCCGGCGATGTAACCAATCTTTTGGTGCCCGCCGGCCAACAGGAACTCGGCGGCCTTTCGTCCTCCGGCCACGTTGTCGGACGTAACTGACGACATGGCAGTATCGTCTTGCGCCCGATTGAAAAGCACCATCGGTACGCCTGCGGTTCGGCAGCGGTCGGACAGATCCGACGACAGTGCAACCGAGGCCGCGATGATCCCGTCGACCTGAAAATCGAGTATTTCCTCGACCACGTTGTCGATATTTCCAGCCTGATGCGAGGCCATGAAAATCAGCACGTGGTACCCACGCTCCTGCAGCGTGTTTGTCAGTTTTTCAAGCGCTTCGGGGTAGAACTGATTGTTCAGATAGGCGACAACAAGCCCGATGATCCGGCTTTTCCCAGACACCACGGCGCGGGCCAGAACGTTCGGGCGATACCCCAGTTCCTTGGCGGCCTTGCGCACCTTTTCCACGGTTTTCTTTGATGCCGATGCACCAGGGGTGAAAACCCGGCTGACCGCAGACTGGCTGACCCCTGCGAGGCGGGCGACTTCCAGTGATGTAACCTTGTGTGTCGCCATCAGTCCGCCGTCCAACCCCCGTCAACCATCAGCGCCGTGCCGGTCACCAAGGCCGATGCCTCCGACGCCAGGTAGACCACCGCCCCCATAATGTCCTCAATCTCACCCGGGCGGCCCAGCTTGATCTTGTCCAGAATCCAGGTTCGTTTGTCCGGATCGTCGAACGTGGACCTGGTCAGGTCGGTCAGTATGAATGTGGGGCAGATGGTGTTAACGCGGATTTTTGCGGCCCCGAACTCCAGTGCCATCGCCTTGGAAAACCCCTCGACCGCGAATTTCGACGCGCAGTACACGGCGCGTTCGCGGCCCCCGACATGACCCATCTGGCTTGAGATGTTGATCAGCGAACCGGGGCGGCCGGCTTCTAACAACCCTTTGGCAACGGCTTGGGTCAGGAAATAGGCCCCTTTGACATTAACGCCCATGACGGCGTCAAAATCATCCGGTTGCGTGTCCACGGCCTTGCTGTGGCGGGCAAGCCCGGCCGAGTTCAGCAAAATGTCGAAAGGTCCGTTTTGCGCCACGCCCGCGGCAGTGGCTGCAACGTCCGAGACGTCCAGCCCAAGTGTCTTGGCTGACCATCCGCGCGCTGACATCTCATTCGCGATGTCTTGCAACGCGCCAACGCGGCGCGCTGCCAATGTGACCTCAGCACCATGTTCCGCAAGGGCTACAGCGCAGGCCATGCCGATGCCAGATGAGGCGCCGGCGACCAGAGCGCGCTTGCCGCTCAGACTGAAACTTGGGGTGCTGGGGAATTGGGGCATATCAGACCTCGCCGACCGGGAACGGAATTGTGCCCGGAACACGTGCCTTGTTGAACTCGCGCAGGCGGGCAAAGACATCTACGCCCAGTTGGCGGTAGGCGTCCAGCAGATCGACCATCACCCAGTTTTCGCGGATCAGGCCATCCTCGAGCCGCCAGAAATCAAGGCTGCGCATGGTGATCCGCTTGCCGGACGGCGCAATGCCCATCCAGCCATCATGCGTGACGGTCTGGATCATGTCCGGCCAACCGGTCACGGCGGCATAATCACCATCGCCAAAGAAGTGGTAGGTGATTTCATCGACGTATTTGCCGCGGTCGGGCATACCGTTCAGAAAGGGGATCTGGTGCCAGTTGCGGAAACCCGCGATGCCGCGCCCGGTTCCAATCCCGGCGGGGCCGTACCAGTTCATGCGCGGATGCCAGAACTTCTCCATCTCCATCACTTCAGGCCCACCCTGGCTGGGGTGTTTCTTCAGATGGTCCAACATGTCGACGATATGGGCGCATGAGGTGTTTGACTTCGCACCATCCCACGGACCTGGCACCATCCCGTCGAGCGTCGCAGGGCCGGGAATACAGAACTCCAGCCCCAGTGACGGAGCCATCGGCCAGGCCTTGGCCTGCATCATCACTTCGGGGATGTCCCAGAGCGTCTGGATTTCCACAACCTTGTCGCCTTCGAAGCGGTAGAATTCGTGGAACCGCATATGGGTCAAATGCCCCGTCGGCGGGATGTCCAGCCAGGGGGCGACGAAGGTGCCAACGTAGTGGCCGCCACAGCCGACCCAATCATTGCCCTGTTCGGTCCGGCCACCCATGACGATCCAGTCACGACGCTCCAGATCGGGCATGGATCTCAGCAGCGGCGCGTAGCAAGTGTCATAGAGTTCCTGCGGTCCGGTTAGGTCACCAAACGGGTGCGGCATGTGAACGATGGCATCCGGCGCGATCACCGCACCCAATGCCGCGCGAACGCCGGTTTCATCGAAGTTGTACATGGCCTCGCGCAGAGGCGCGATCAGGGCCTTGTGGGTAGAGTGTTTGTCCATTGCGAAATCTCGCATTGCTTTTACTGCTTACTTCAGAAATTCCGTGACGCCCGGGCCAACCCCGGGCGCTGGTTTGACAGCGATTTCCGCCGCGCCTGTCAGGAGGCCTCGGCCGTCTCGCGATACACAGCACCCTCGCCATATGGCACGTTGATGCCGCCAAAACGGCGGACGCGGATGTTGCACTGTTCGGCGTGGCCGACAAAACCTTCCAGCATGCAAAGCCGCGAACCGTATTCGCCGACCATTGTTGCGGCCTCGTCCGTCAGAACCTTCTGATAGCTGTGGGTTTTCAGAAACTTGCCCACCCAGAGGCCGCCGGTATAACGCCCGGCTTTCTTGGTTGGCAGTGTGTGGTTGGTGCCGATCACCTTGTCGCCATTGGCCACGTTGGTGCGTGGCCCGAGGAAAAGCGCGCCGTAGCAGGTCATGTTTTCCAGGAACCAGTCATCGCGGTCGGTCATGACCTGAACATGCTCGGACGCGATGTCATCAGCGACTTGCAGCATCTCGTCATAGGTATCGCAGACGATGACCTCGCCATATTCCTCCCAACTGACCTTGGCGGTACCGGCGGTGGGCAGGATGCCGAGGATACGGTCGATCTCGCTCAGCGTGTCTTCGGCCAGCTTGCGCGAGTTGGTGACCAGAACGCAGGGGCTGTTATAGCCATGCTCGGCCTGCCCCAGCAGATCGGTGGCGCAAAGCTCGGCATCGGCTGCGGTCTCATCGGCGATGACCATCGTCTCGGTCGGACCCGCGAAAAGATCGATACCGACGCGGCCAAACAGCTGGCGCTTGGCTTCGGCAACAAAGGCATTGCCGGGTCCAACCAGCATGTGAACCGAATCGATGGTTTCGGTACCAATCGCCATGGCGCCAATCGCCTGAATGCCGCCCATGACATAAATCTCATGCGCACCGCCCAGATGCATCGCCGCGATTACGGCCGCGTTCGGCTTACCCTGAAATGGCGGCGTGCAGGCGATGATCCGGGGAACACCCGCAACCTTTGCTGTTGCTACCGACATATGCGCCGAAGCGACCATCGGGAACTTGCCACCGGGCACGTAGCAGCCTACGGACTGCACCGGGATATTCTTGTGCCCCAGGATCACGCCGGGCAGGGTTTCAATCTCGATATCCAGCATCGAGTCGCGCTGCGCCTGGGCGAAATTCATCACCTGCTTCTGGGCGAATTTGATATCGGCCAGTTCACGCTCGGACAAAGACGCAATCAGATCGTCGATCTGTTGCTGGCTCAGGCGAAAGCTTTCGGGCGAGTAGCTGTCGAATTTCTCCGACAACTCGCGAACTGCGGTATCGCCTCGGGTTTCGATGTCCTTCAGCGTTGCCTCGACAACGGCGCGGGTTTTGGCATCGTCGTCGGCCCGGTCAGCCTCGGGTTTGCCGCGTTTCAGGTGTTCAATTGCCATTGTCCTAATCCTCAGTTTTCGGGCCGGGGCGGAACCTTCTCTCCCCGGTCAAATGCTTCCCAGCCTTCGCCATTGAACAGATCAACGCCCAGCTGCGCGGCAACGTGGGCAAAATCGACATTCACCCAATTGTCGACGATCTTGCCGTCAACGACTTTCCAGAAGTCCATGTAGCGGATCTCGACCCGCTTGCCGGTGGGGGCGATGCCCAGAAACTCGCCCGAATGTGTCGCCTCCTGCCGGCCAAAGGCTGCGGCCCACTCGCCCATGTAGAGGCGCGCTTCGTCGATGCAGGTCTTGTCGGAAAACGCCGCCTGAAACGGGCGCTGCCAGTTTTCCTGAAATTCCTTCAACCCGGTCTTGGTGCCGCAGCCCTGGTTGCCCAGCCAACGGAACCCTTTCGCGAAAAACTCGCCGATATCGTCGATGCGGTGGTCGTTCAAACCGTCGACCATCCCCTCGATCACGGCTCGGGTTTGTTCGGTTTTGCTCATGTCCGTGTCTCGTGTCAGCACGGCCTGTTCAGGGCGGGAACCCTTCATGTCTCTATTCCTTATCTGGTTGCCAAGAGGTTTTCTGTGTGGACGGGGAGGGTTAGTCGGCCGTCAGAAAATCCCTTGGCATCCGGTTGAGCGCCGGGTGGCGCGCAATGGCGTTATGTCTTGCAG
Organism: Ruegeria sp. D1(2025); assembly: GCF_056536425.1. Classification (NCBI taxonomy): domain Bacteria; kingdom Pseudomonadati; phylum Pseudomonadota; class Alphaproteobacteria; order Rhodobacterales; family Roseobacteraceae; genus Ruegeria; species Ruegeria sp. D1(2025). The sequence continues at coordinate 26,568 of NZ_JBQFPO010000006.1, forward strand.
ATGCACTCATCAGCCCTTGACCGCCCCTGCTGTAAGACCGCTGACGATCTGGCGCTGGAAGAACAGGATCAGTACGAACAACGGGGCAGTGGCCGAAACCACGGCTGCGACGGCATACATGACCTTGCCTTCAACCTGCGTGGTGCCCATGAAGCTGTTGATGGCGGGAATGATGGTCTCGTTCTCTTCACTCAGCAGCATTACGGCCACGGTAAAGTCGTTATAGGCCAGCAGGAAGCTGAACAGACCTGTGGTGATCACTCCGGGCCACATGACCGGGACAATAACATGCCGAAAGGCCTGAAACCGGGTGCAGCCATCAACCATGGCGCTTTCGTCCATGTCCTTGGGAATGTTCTTGAAGAACGAGTGCAGCATCCACAGGGTAAAGGGCTGGTTGATCGCCACAAGCACGATGATGGTGGTCGGCAGGATGCCCCAGACATTCCACTCGAAGAACCACAGCAGGTAACCCGAGACCAGCGTCATATGCGGCATCGCGCGGAAGACCAGCGCAGCCATCAGGATCCAGAACGCATAGCGGAAACCGGATCGCGCCAACGCATATCCCCCCAGCGTTCCGAAGGTCAGCGAGATCAGCACGGTGAAGAAGACCACAATGCCGGTGTTCTTGAAGTTGAACCAGAAATCTTCCAGAACCCACGCCCCGTGATAGCCGGCACCGGTAAAGGCGCTGCCGGTTTGCTCTATCGTGTTGGCACCGGTCAGGGCATTCATCCAGTTGGCCTTGGACAAGAAGTCGGCCTGTACCTTGAAGCTGCCCCAGAAGGTCCAGAAGAACGGGAAGGCAGCGATCAGCAGCCAGAGGGCCACGAAACCGTAAGAGAACAGCTTTAGCGGGGTCATGCGGGATTGTGCTTTGGTCGCCATGTCGTGTCCTCAGTGAGATTTACGGGTGAAGTCGCGCCAGGTGCGAACAAGCACCGGAGACATCAGGATGACCGCAAGGATGATAGTTATCAGCGAAGTCGCACCTGCTGAGGCATAGAGCGGATTGCCGCTTTCGCGCAGATCATTGTAGATGATCCAGCTGAGCGACTGTGCGTGGGCCTCGGCTTTGAAGCTGACGATCGGCTCAAAAACGCGGAAGTTATCCATGATCAGCATGAGCGTCACAAACGAAACCAGCGGCATCAGGTGTGGAACGATCACATGGATCAAGCGCTGCCACTTCGTCGCGCCATCGATCTGTGCCGCTTCCATCGTATCATCGGGGACGGTTTGCAGACCCGCGTAGAAGGTGATGAAACTGAACGGCAGGGTATGCCACACGCCGTAAACCATCAGCATGGTCCATGTCAGCGCCGTCGACGCCTTCAGACTGAGTGTCGGATCATTGAATATGCGTTGAATGGTGGCGCCGATTACACCATCACCATCGACCATCCAGAACAGAATCAGCGAGCCGACAAGCGGTGTAACAAGAAACGGCAGAAGCGAAATGAAGATCGCAACCCCTTTGAGCGCGCGGGGCAGATTGTTGACGCCTACGGCAATGGCCAGCCCAAGGGCCAACACCAACGGCGTGACAATAAAGGTATAGGCCAGGGTGAATGTCAGGGCGCTGTAGAACGGCAGGTTATACACCTTAGCCCAAAAATCACCCAGGCTTTCAGAGCTTGCCCACGCTTCTCCGATCTCGGCAAAAGCCAGGTGTGAACGGTTGATATATGTGCCCAGACCGTTGAACCGCCCAAGGGGTTGTTCTGCGCGCAGCTTTGCAGTGGCCTCGGTGTCGACCGTGGTGGTCGGGGTACACCCAAATGGCCCGCAGCTTTCGGAAACCAGCAGAACCTGCTCATGCTCGACAAAGAGCGATTGGACGAAAACCGAGACGATCGGCAGAGCGATGAACAGGATCATCGCGGAAAGCGTGGGCAGAATGAACCAGAAAAAGGTGCGGTGCTTCATGGCGTACGTCCCAGTCTTTAGTCCGGAAAAAGATGAGGGGGGCAGATTGCGCCCCCTCAAGTCGGGGAGTGTTACTTGAGAAAGCCGGCTTCTTTGGCCGACGTCCGGTAGGCGGCTTCAACATCCGCCAACGCCTGTTCAGCGCTTTCGTCACCCTTCAGAAAATCCGCCAGCTCCGCACCAAGTGCCGCATGCAGAAGGCCTATTTGCGGGATCATCGGATAGGGTTTCGCACCACCGCTAACGGTCTCTGCAACCCCTGCTGCAGCCGGTCCGGGCTGGAACCCGTCAAGCAGCCAGACGGCATCATCGTTGTTTGCTGCAACCATTTCCGGGGTCAGCGCGCTGATCAATGCCGCAAAGGATGCCTCGGCCTCTTCATCCGACACGTTGGATGCGATGGTAATACCGTCCCACCACAGCGTGGCAGATGGGATCGATCCGCCGCCAACGGTTGGTGCAGCCGACAAAACAGTATTCGAGGTCACCTCTTCGGTGGACCCTTCATCATCCAGAATTGGCGCGCCGCGCGAACCCCACATGACGGCCAGAGCCGCCTGACCAGATTCCCAGAGGCCCTGCGTTTCGTTTGACGCGTGGGTCAGGTGGTCGGGGTGGGCGTATTCCGCCAGAGCCTTCATGACTTCCAGTGCGGCCACGCCTTTTTCGTTGTTGATCGACGGCTCGGCCGACCCGGGTACAAAGAACTCACCGCCATGACCGAGATAGATCATGTTGAACACCTCGGCCAGGTTCCATCCGGTCTGAAGGTTCATTGCGATCGGATGTTCCATGATACCGGCAGCACGGATTTTCTCAGCGGCTTCAAGAACCTCTTCATAGGTGGCCGGGATGCCGTCGAAACCAGCTTGTTCCAGGATATCCTTGCGCGAGAACAGGTGCTGCGAGTTCGCCATGAAGGCCACAGCCATGACATTGCCATCGATGGTGATCAGCAGGTTCGGCGGGATGCTGTCTTTGTATTTTTCGACCAGATCGTTCAGCGGCCGCACCAGACCGTCGTTCATCAGCTGGGTCAACGTCGAGTTGGCCAGGATCACCGATGTATATTCCGACGGGTTCGGGGTCAGAGCGGCGTTCATGATCGAGCGCGCTTCGGTGGTGTGGTTGGTGTTGAATTCAGCCGCTGCCCCACCACAATTGGCTTCGGCGGCTCCCGCGACGGCGTGGATTGCCGGAAAGTCACTGGCCAGAATGCGGATCGATTGCCCCTCGGGGCCGCAATTGGCGGCATAAGCTGCCGAGCTCATCAGGCCCACAAAGGCGGTTGCTGTAGCGATTTTTCTTAGGAACATTTCTGTCTCCCTGTTGTTTTGAGAATTTGAGCGCGAGGCCCGTTCGCGCATGAAGTTTTGTTGCCGGGGTTCGCCCCGATCATTGAGCAGGGCCGTGTTCAGATCCGGGCGCCGGTCTTGCCATCAAACAGATGGCAGATTTCGGCCGGAACCGAGATTGAAACCATGTCGTCGATCTCTGCCCGGAAATTCTTGTCTGCCTTCACCGATATGAGGGCACCGCCAACGCGAACCGAAATCATAGTGGCGTCCCCCAGCAATTCCTGCGTGTAGATCGGGGCGTTGATCTGCCCCTGCCCTTCGGCAGCAAGGCCGGCATCTTCGGCCCGGAAGCCTAATGTCAGCGGGCCGTCCGGAGCGTTCAGCCCGGAAATTTCAACGTTTTTGGCCGTGAAGGTGCCGCCCCGTGCCTCACCTTCCATCAGGTTCATCGCAGGGTTGCCGATGAAGCTGGCGACAAAAGTGTTGGCCGGAGTGTCGTAAATGTCGGTCGGGCTACCAACCTGCTGCACCACGCCCTGTTTCATGACCACAACACGATCGGCCAGCGTCATCGCTTCGATCTGGTCGTGGGTCACATAGATCGTGGTCACCGCCAGTTCGTGGCTGAGGTTCTTGATCTGTGCCCGGGTAGACACGCGCAGCTTGGCGTCAAGGTTGGACAGCGGCTCGTCCATCAGGAATACGTTCGGCTCGCGCACGATGGCGCGAGCAAGCGCGACGCGCTGACGCTGACCACCGGACAATTCCGCAGGCTTGCGATGCAGGAAGTCGTCCAGTTCCACCATTGCCGATGCACGGCGTACTTTTTCGTCATGCGTGGACGGGTCGATTCCGCGGACCTTCAGCGGGAACCGGATGTTCTCGTAAACGTTCATGTTCGGGTACAGTGCATAGGACTGGAACACCATCGCCACGTCACGATCCTTGGGCTCCATGTCGTTCACGCGAGTCCCGTCGATCAGGATGTCACCCTCGCTGGCATCTTCCAGACCGGCGATCATGCGCATGGTTGTCGTCTTGCCGCAGCCTGACGGGCCAAGAAGAACTAGAAACTCCTTGTCGGAAATCGTCAGGTCAAAATTATCAACCCCCACAAAAGAACCCCAACGCTTTCCAACATTGCGAAGTTGAATTTCGGCCATTCTGCCCTCCCAGCTGGACCTAGCGTGCATACGTTTGCAAAAAGCATAGACAGCAAAAGAAACATCTGGCAAGTTTTTTTTGCATGCGCATGCAAAATCGCCCCTTGCCATCCGTGGCATACAGCTCCATCCCAGCGCTTAGAGCACTGAAAGAAATTGAAAATGTCCTACGAAGCCCAAAAAGCCGTCGTCGTCGAGTACTACGAAGCACTCAGCAAGAACGGAGAATCGGCCGCCGCTGACGCGATGTCCGAGTTCTGTGCCGAAGACTACTTGTGGCGCGGATTCCATCCGTTTGATGAATTGCGTGGCACCGACGCAGTGGCACAGAGATTCTGGCAACCTCTAAGGCACAGCCTGCGGCATATGCAGCGACGGATGGACGTGTTCATGGCCGGCCGAAACGAGATGGACGGATTTTCCTCGGTTTGGGTTGTTTCCATGGGCCATCTGATGGGGCTGTTCGACAATGCGTGGCTGGGCATCGCCCCCACAGGCAAGATGGCGTTTCTGCGATATTGCGAGTTCAACAAGGTCGAGAACGGCAAGATCACCGAGACGGCGATGTATTTCGATATTCCTCATCTCATGATGCAGGCCGGGTTGCAGCCATTCCCGCCGCAGACCGCAGCTCAGCTTGTCCAGCCCGGGCCGATGACGCACGACGGTCTGATGTTCGGACCCCAACCCGCCGAGGAAGGAGAACGGACCCTGGCGACCATCAACGCAATGATTTCCGATCTGGGCCAATGGGATAGCGGTCTCAGCCTTGAGGACGAGCTGAGGCGCACATGGTGCGAAGACATGATCTGGTGGGGTCCATCCGGTATCGGTGCAACCTACACGATCGAGCGCTACGCACAGCAGCATTCAGGCCCCTTCCGCGCAGGCTTCGCGGACCGGTCGAAAACCAAGCACATTTGTCGGATGGCGGAAGGGTGTTATGGCGGGTTTTTCGGATGGCCGAATTTCACGGCCCGTCCCACCGGCGGGTTTATGGGGATGCCTGCCACCGACAAAGCTGCCGAGTTCCGGGTGATCGACATCTATCGCCGTAAGGGTGACAAACTTGCCGAGAACTGGATTTTCATCGACCTTCTGCATTTCTGGAAACAACAGGGTGTCGACATTCTGGGGCGCATGGCAAGGGTACCGCGAACATGACCGGCTGGATTGACGCGCATCACCACCTTTGGGATCTTACCGCGGTGCATTACCCATGGCTGATGGCGCGCGGGGTGGACAGGTTCTTTGGTGACCCGACACCCATTCAGCGGGATTACCAGTTGACCGAATTTCGCGCAGACGCCGCAGCCTGCGGCATCCGCGCTTCGGTGCATATCCAGGTGGGGGCCGAGAACGGTCTGGACGAAGCCAGATGGGTTCAATCCGTCGCCGACGCCTCCCCGGACTGGCCGATGGCGCAGGTTGTGTTCTGTGACCTGACGTCGCCCGATCTGTCCGACCGACTGGACACATTTCAGACCCTGCCGACTGTGCGTGGCGTGCGCCAGATCGTCGGTCGCGCGCCCGGAGAGGACGCGCAAACCGGCACCAATGCTTTGCTGGACGATCCACACTTCCTGGCTGGCTTGCAAGAAGCCGGACAACGAAAGCTCAGCTTCGATCTGCAACTTATTCCTGAATTGATGGAGAAGACCGCCCGCGTTCTTTCGCAGGCGCCGGAGACGCCGATTGCGCTCTGCCATGCCGGATCGCCCCATGACCGCAGCCCAACGGGCCTGAAAGACTGGGCATTACAATTGCGCGTCCTGTCCGACTTGCCGCATGTAACCTGCAAGCTGTCCGGTCTGGGCATGTTCGATCACACCTGGACCACCGACAGTATTCACCCCATCGTGGAAGTCTGTCTTGAACAATTCGGACCAGAGCGGGTCATGTTCGGATCGAACTTCCCGGTCGACAAACTCTACAGCGATTACGCGACGCTGGTGCAGGCTTACCGTGATCTGATTCCGGCTGAGGTTCAGGCGGCCGTATTCCATGATACTGCCGCGCGGTTTTATGACCTGAAGGCCCCAACGGCATGATATTCATCTTTGAAACTACCGTGAGGCCCGAGTGGATCGACTACAACGGCCACATGCGGGATGCCTATTACGGGCTGGTTTTCAGCCTTGCGGTCGACGCAATGCAGGATGAGGTCGGCTTCGATGCCGATTATCGCACACGCACCGGATGTACGATCTACCTGCTGGAAGATCACAAGTTTTACCTGCGAGAAGTCAAGGAAGCGGACCGACTTCGCATTGAAACCCGAGTTCTGGACTGTGATGAAAAACGCTTTCATTTGCACATGCAGATGCTGAACAAAGGTGAACTATCGGCCGTTTGCGAGTTCATGGAGCTTCACGTCCGGCAAAAACCAAGCCCTCATGCTGCACCGATTCCGGCAGACATCCTGCAGCGATTGCAGAAGGCGAAATTGCCAGATCGGGAAGCGGCAGAGCTTGAGTTCCGTTCACGCCCGATGACAACTGGGCGCATCCCCCGATCAACATGACTGCAACATCAGTAAATCAGCCCACAGAAAACTGAGGATTGGCGAACGACCCCGATCCTAATGAACGAGCACGCATACCTTCTAACCTTTTAGGTTCAAGGGTGATCCAGCCGGAACGTCAAACTCGCGGTAGATTGTCTGAGAAGCGCCCTGTTCACAGCTTCGAAACAGGGTCCGTATCAACGGGATCCACGAAGATACAAAGAGCTTGGCTCTCACGACTCATCTATTCGATTATTCGATACTATCAGCGATAAAAATTCGTTTTTCAATACAATGCGTTCGTGCCATATACCCCGTGTAGCGCGAAAGTGCCCCCACCATATCGGACCGCCAATCAACATTTCTCATTTTGTAGTGGAGATCCCGAGCTGAGGAACCGTTGCAATCTGAAACCCGTGGAAATGCCGCCGACACCGGAGCGCTACACCAACCCCAAAATGGGTTTGCTGCCCATATTCTGACGGAGAACAAAATGAGTCGAGTTTCTATTGCTGCTCTGCTCTCATCGCTGCTTGCCCTTCCGGCATTCGCAATGCCCACTGATCTTGATGTCGATGGTGACGGCCTGGCGTCATTGGCAGAGCTTCAGACAAAGTATCCTGAAGTGTCAGAAGATCTCTTTCTGGAGATCGACACCGATGCCGACGGCTTCATCAATGACGACGAATTGATTGCCGCTGTCGACGCCGAACTTCTGCCAGCTTCTGCCGGGGATCAGTAAACAACGGTCAACAGGGTCATGAGAAAACCAACCCCGCCCTATAAATGGCTGCCAGCGGCAACCGGTATCTGGTTGGTTCTGTCCCCCTTTGTCCTGTTCAGTCAGGAAACCCTTCTAAGGGGCATGGCTGTTCAAGAATCTGTCGCCTTCATGGCCTTTGGCATTGGTGTCCTGGTCATGTCTGGCGCTGGCGACCGGAGCCACCTTCTCGCACGGGTGGCTCCGGCAGCGGCAATCGGGGTTCTTCTGATCGCTGCACCCGAGTTGCTGAGCTTCACTGACCATACTGTGGCAGTGGCAAATGCATGGCTGACGGGATCGGCGCTGATCGCGCTCGCCACTTGGGAGGTGCTGGCGAGCCGCAGATTGCGGCCCATCCCGTAAACCGGCGCGGGGCGGACAACTGCCCCGCGTTTTCCCTTTGGCCTAGCCGCCTGATTGCCCCCTCAGCCGAGAGATAACCAGGTTCCCGCTTTCGAACACCGGACCGCTAGCCGCGCCCGCGTGTCCTGGTGCTTCCCTTGGCGGCATTCTTTTCCAGAAACTCGACGATCTTGCCCGCAACATCAATGCCGGTTGCCTTTTCCACGCCCTCAAGGCCTGGCGAGGAATTCACCTCCATGACCACGGCACCATGATTGGTGCGCAGCATGTCGACGCCGCAGACATTCAAGCCCATGGTTTTGGCCGCGCGCAAAGCGGTAGAACGCTCTTCGGGCGAGATTTTGATAGGTTTCGCACTTCCGCCGCGGTGAAGGTTGGATCGGAACTCACCTTCGGCCCCTTTTCGTTGCATCGCGGCGATCACCCGCCCACCAACCACAAGCACACGAATATCGGTGCCGCCCGCCTCCTTGATGAACTCCTGGACCAGAATGTTGACTTTCGCGCCCCGGAAGGCCTCGACAACAGATTTGGCCGACCGGTTTGTATCGGCTAGCACCACGCCGATGCCCTGCGTGCCTTCCAATAGCTTGACCACCAGCGGCGCATCACCCGCCAGCTTGAGGACTTCGTCGGTTTGCTTGGGATCATGGGCGAATGTGGTGACCGGCAGACCGATGCCATCCCGCGCCATCAGCTGCATCGAGCGAAGCTTGTCGCGTGATCTGCCGATTGCCACGGATTCGTTGAGTGGGAAGACCCCCATGATCTCAAATTGCCGGAGCACCGCCAGCCCGTAGAACGTAACCGAAGCACCAATCCGCGGGATTACCGCATCATAGCGCCCAAGCTTCCTGCCGTCATAGTAGACCTCGGGCCGCCGCGAGGCGATGTTCATGTAACAACGCAGCGTGTTCACGATATCAAGCTCATGCCCCCTTTGCTCGGCGGCCTCCTTGAGCCGCTGATGCGAGTAGAGATTGGGATTTCGGGCAAGCATGACCAGTTTCATTTGCGGCGTCTCTCTGTTCTCTTGGTTTTTGTATTTCCCTTGATCAAGGACGAAGCTTTTTGGGGACCCAACAAGTAGGACTGTCCTGGATCGACAAGGATGCCGCGCCTTCGGATCGCGGTGCGGCCGAGAATGAGATCAAACTCCATCTTCGCGCGGTTGGCCAGTGAAACGTCGATATGCCAGCGATGTCGCCCAAGAAAAAGCAGTGTCCGAACGATCAGCCGAAGCTCTGGAACACCGCCGGTGTTCTTGATCTCACGCTCATCAACAACCCGCGTACGCACCCGATTGGCTGACCGACGGTTTTGAAGCGGAATCATGAACTCGACCCATCTCTCGCCGTCAATCTCGAAAACAGTCTGATCCACGGCATGGAGCGCCGCGGTTCGGGCTCCTGTGTCTATCTTGGCCGGGATATTCTCAATGCCGAAGTCGGGCAGGCTGATACGCTCACGCCAGCCGATAATTTCGGGATTCTCGGATCGTTTATCCATGACAAGCTAACTCGCGCAATCATCGTTGGCGCGACGGTAATTCACAAATGAGTTGGCACTCATCACAACGTAAAACGTGTCCATATCGATCAACACATACCCCAGTTCAAACAGTGCGGCGGACAACGCCAGGATATCGGCTTCGTACAAGCGTCTGCGCCCGGCTATGCGGCGCACCAGCTTGTCGGGAATGCGGTACCGGCCGCTCACTTTTCCGCCGAACTCGCGATCATAGAGCGCCGCCAAGTGCCCGGCTGCAGAGGATATCCAGTCTGCTTCATGCATTATTTTCTCCTATATTGGTGAAAATGTTTTGTCTATAGGCAAAAAATATCTGATAAATGCCCCTGCACTGACTGGAATCCCCACCTATTGAAACAACGATGAGCGACACGGACACCTTACCCCGGGAAATAGAAGCGCAGTTGCATCATGCCCTGTCCGAGGGTGACGGGGCCGCGCTCGCGGATGTTCTTGATCCGCTGCCTCTCAGCGATGCGCTGCGTGAGTTGCTCAACCTGTCGGTCGAACAGCGAAGCACCGCCTTGTCGCTGCTGCCATCGGAACTTGCCGCCGAACTTGTTGAAGAGGCGCCGAACGCACTGGCGGTCGAGCTTCTGGAACTCATGGTCACGGAGCAGGCCGCAGAAGTCATCGAGGAGCTGGATTCGGATGTTCAGGCGGACGTCATCGGCGAGCTGGAAGACGCGGATGCCGAAGCCATCCTCGCCCGAATGGACCCCGAAGATGCGGCGGATGTGCGGCGGCTGGTCGAGTATGACGATGATCTCGCGGGCGGTCTCATGGTTGCCGAGGCCTTCACCTTTTCCGAAACCGACACAGTGGGCAAAGTGCTCAGGCGGTTTGCCGACGAGGAATACGATCTCGAGCGCTATCGCGGTCAACACCCCTACATTCTGGATGCAGATGGCGCGCCGGTCGGGGTGGTTTCGCTGCGCGGCCTGTTGTCCACCCGCCGGAGTGCACGGCTCACCGACATCATGGTGCCACCGGTCACCGTCCCTGCCACCATGCCGCTGGAAAAATTGCAGGATCTGTTCGACGAGCACCCGTTCCTGGGGTTGCCGGTTGTCGAAGCAGACGGGCATCTGGTGGGTGTCGTCTCCCGATCTGCGGTCGATGCCGCTCTGCTGGAACGCGCGGAATCGGCAAGCCTGAAACGCCAGGGTGTTTTCGGCGATGAGCTGCGTTCGATGCCCCTGTTCTTGCGGTCGCGGCGACGGCTGCAGTGGCTCTCGGCCAACATCGTTCTCAATGTGATCGCAGCCAGCGTGATTGCCGCTTATGAAGATACGCTTGCTGCCGTGATCGCACTTGCGGTGTTCCTTCCGATGGTGTCCGACATGAGTGGTTGTTCCGGCAATCAGGCGGTCGCCGTCAGTATGCGCGAGCTTTCCCTGGGACTTGTGCGGCCCCTTGACGCCATGCGGGTCTGGGTCAAAGAGGTTTCGGTCGGTGTGATCAACGGCCTTGTTCTGGGTCTTCTGATAGGTGTCGTGGCCTGGCTCTGGAAGGGCAATCCGTTTCTTGGGTTGGTGATCGGCGGCGCGCTTTGTTTCAACACGGTCATCGCTGTTTCGATCGGTGGGGTCCTGCCCTTGCTTCTGAAACGCATCGGTCAGGATCCAGCGGTCGCCAGCGGCCCCTTGCTGACGACAATCACGGACATGGCGGGGTTCTTCCTCGTCTTAAGTCTTGCAACCGCGATGATGCCACTACTGGTTTGATGTATTTCCCTCCTGCCGGATCATCACGCTGAACCGGCGCGCTCTCACAAGGAAAAATAAATGACGATCTCAAGTATTGTCGAAACGCAGAAACTGAAAAGGCCCCCGTTTTGCGACGTTGATACAACGGTGTTCGAAGCGGCCGTCACGATCGCACTGCTCGAGGTGAACGCACTTGCGGTTCTAAAGGATGACGATCTGGTCGGGATCATCACAGACCATGATGTACTGCTCTGTCTCGCTGACTCCGGATCGGCCTTCTACGAGCAAACCGTAGACGAATGGATGACCGAAAAGCCGGTCACTTGCGCTGCCGGCACGAAACTCTCAACCGCCCTCAATCTGATGGCCAGGCACGATATCAGAAACCTCGTTGTCACCCACCGCGGGAACCCCATTACCGTCGTGAGCAGCAAGGAAATTCTGGCCCGGATTCACGAGGAAGACGAGTTGGAGCTGAAGGTGCTTCGTGACGGAGCGCACGGCGTACAGGTTAGCCCGATCGCGTAAGCTCCGATTGGGGTGCACCCATGTTCGGCTTTTGACCTGCGGATTCGCGAGTCATTGCTCGCCAACACGGAGCTTGTTGTGCTTGTTCGAGATCTGCTTTTTCGTGCGACCGGGATCGAAATTCAAGGTTCACCGTTCTGGACAGCGAACTGTACATTCAGGCGTCGGGTGCATTCTTACCTCACAAACCCGTTGACCCGAATTCAGATGATCTCATCCTCGTCAAACATCGGATCGTCCTCAAGCTGGGCTTCAAGGTCTTCAACGGCGCCTTCCGCTTTCAGAACGGACTGGACGCGGCCAATGTGAAATACCGCGTCTCCCTCGTTGACGATTGGCATCACTGCGCGCCCGACAATGATCCCCGCAAATGGCGCGACAATCTCTGTCTCGGCCTCACCGAAAGGGTCGGAGACGACGGCAAGCTGATCACCTTGCCGGACAAGGGCGCCATCGTCCTTGAAGATCCGCAGGAGTCCGCCCATCGGCGCGCGCACCCATTTGCTTGACGGGCAGAACTGCGGCGACGCTTTCGGCTTCGATACGCCGCGCTTGGCGATCATTCCCTTGTGCTGCAATATGCGAAGGACACCGGCAACACCGGCGCGAATGCAAAACTCGTCAAAACGAAGCCCTTCGCCCGCTTCGAACAGCAGGACCGGCTTGCCGATATCCTTGGCCGCATGGCGCAAGGAACCCTCACGCAATGACGACTTCATAATGACGGGGGCTCCGAACACTCTGGCCAGTTCCTCCATCTCGGGATCGTCTGGCGTTATGCGCACCTGTGGGTAGTTTGTGCGGTGAATGGCGGCCGAATGCAGATCGATACCCAGGTCAGCCCGCTTAACCACTTCGTTCAGAAAGCGGTGTGCAAGACGGGACGCAAGTGAACCGGTTTCGCTTCCTGGAAACACCCGGTTCAGGTCTCGCCGGTCTGGAAGATAGCGAGAGTGGTTAATCAGACCGTAGGCATTCACGACCGGAACCGCGAGCAAAGTGCCTGACAGCGCATTCAGTTGTTTCGCCGCCAGAACACGGCGAATGATCTCGACCCCGATCACCTCGTCACCGTGAATCCCGCCACTGACAAACACCACGGGTCCGGGTTTTTTCCCGTGCACCACATGAATGGACATCGACACCGGTGTATGATCCGACAGCACACTGACGGGCACGTCAACCGTCAACCGGTTTCCAGGCCTGATATCCTGTCCTGCAATCGTGAAATTCTCGCGCTGCACCATCAGCCCTTGCCTCGCGTGCGGGTTGTGCCTTTTTCAGCATTCTTTTCAAGGAACTCAATCATTTTTCCGGCGATATCCAGACCCGTGGCCTTTTCGACACCTTCGAGTCCCGGAGAAGAGTTGACCTCCATGATAACCGGGCCGTGGTTGGCCCGCAGCATATCGACACCGCACGCGTTCAAACCCATGGACTTCGCCGCCCGAACCGCCGTCGCGCGTTCTTCGGCGGAAAGTTTCACCACCTGCGCCGACCCGCCACGATGCAGGTTTGAACGAAACTCGCCTTCAGCGCCGGTCCGTTTCATGGCGGCGATGACCTTACCGCCAACGACAATAGCACGAATATCCGTCCCTCCGGCCTCTTTGATAAACTCCTGAATCAGGATGTTTGTGTTTGTAGCGCGGAACGCTTCAAAAACGGATTTGGCCGACCGGTTCGTATCCGCAAGCACCACGCCCAGACCTTGTGTACCTTCAAGGAGTTTGATCACCAGCGGTGCCTCGCCAGCCAGCTTCAGAACGGCCTCGGTCTGTTTGGCGTCGTGCGCGAATGTGGTCACGGGAAGACCGATCCCGTCCCGCGCCATAAGTTGCATCGAACGCAGTTTGTCGCGCGACCGGCCAATCGCTACGCTTTCATTCAGTGGATAGACCCCCATCATCTCGAACTGCCGCAGAACCGCAGTGCCATAGAAGGTAACAGATGCACCGATCCGCGGGATAACCGCGTCGTATCCCTTGAGGTTCACACCGTTGTAGTAAACCTCTGGCCGCCGAGAGGCGATATTCATGTAGCAGCGCAGGGTGTCGATGATATCCAGCTGGTGTCCACGCTCTTCCGCAGCCTCTTTCAGGCGCTGGTGAGAATAGAGCTTGGCATTGCGTGCAAGCATTGCAATCTTCATTTTTCGTTCCTTTCGGCTTCTGCGGGTTGGTCATTCGACGACCAGAAATGTCGGGCGCATGCGCGCCGCAACGGCGTGAAAATTCGGAAGGCACGCCCCATAGTCACTGGAGCCACGGCATCAACAGAGTTGCGAAACTGAGCACGAAGAAAAACCCAGCCATGTCGGTGATCGTGGTCAACAATGGGCCGCTCGCGGCTGCCGGATCCTGTCCCAGCCGCTTGAGCAGAAGGGGCACCACGCCACCGATTGAGACCGCCAATACCGTGTTGAGAGCCAACGCCGCGCCGATTACAAAACCAAGCGCTGGATTGCCCTTCCAAACCCAGGCAACGAGCCCAATCAGAATTCCAAGGGCGATCCCGTTTATCAGCCCAACGGAAACTTCCTTGAGCCAGACGCGAAACGCGTCAAGCGGCCGGACGAGGCTCAGGCTGAGCTCGCGCATGGTCACACCGACGGCCTGGTTTCCCGAGCATCCGCTCATATCCGAGACCATTGGAAGAAACACGGCAAGCGCGATCACGGCGGCCAGGGTCTCTTCATATGCCGAGATCACACTTGCGGCCAAAATGTTCAGTACGATGTTGGCGGACAGCCAGGCAAGCCGACGCCGCGATCGAAGCCAGGTCGGCATCGACCTCAACTCGTCGCCCACAACGCCCTGGCGTTTCAGGCTTTCGCTTTCCACCCGTTCAAGAACGGCTTCGGCAACGGCTGATCGCGACACCACCCCGACAAGCAGGCCGGTCTCGTCGACAACCGGTGCACCCAGGAACGGATGCTCGTCAAACAGGTCTTCCAGCTGATCCAGCGGTTCAGATACTGTGACCGACAGCGGACGCACCATAATGTCGTGCAGAACCGCGCTACGCTTTGCGGTCAGGAGACCGCGCAAGGAAACCACGCCTACTAGCTTGCCCTGATCATTGACAATGTATGGGTGTTGACCCCGGTAGCGCTCGAAATCGTCGTCTTCCGAGGCCAGGCCGCGCAAGACTTTACCGACGGTCTCGGTTTCACGAAACTCAAACACTTCGGCCATCATCAGGCCGCCGGCTGTGTCGTCCTCGTATTGGGAAAGGCGGCGAATGTCGGCGGCGTCTTCCTCGTCCATTTCGGAAAGGATCGCCTCGGCACCTTCTGCTTCCAATTCGCCAATGACGTCGGCCTGAATGTCACTGTGCAACTCGGCGAGAATATCGGCTGCGCGATTTGGCTCCAGTCTTTCGACCAGTTCGACGGCCATCTCGTTCGGGGCCGCGCCTATCAGGTCCGCCGCCAGTTCGACCGGAACGAACCCAAGTACACGGTCGCGATCATCTGCCGACAACGCAAGCAACTCACGCAGCGCCTCGCTGTGGTGCAACTCAGCAAGCAACGACGAAACCCGGGCAGCATCATTGCCGCCCAAGGCTTCGCTGAGCGCGTGCTCAATTGGCATTTCCCGATGTTCGTTTACATCGTCCAGCATGGGTCTCGTCCCCTGAATTTGACACAAGTGAAGGTTTGGAACGCCGACGTGGCCGCCGGTGCGCCGTTCTCAGTACCGTTTTCTGAGACGACCGACAGTCCAGCCAAGCGCGAAACCCACTGCAAGCATGGCCAGTACCAGCACAGCGCGGCGCGTTGATATCGTCCAGGCGAGAAATTGCAGATCTATCTGGGCGGCATTCTGCGCCATGAACAATGCAATCAGAGCCAGAACCGAAAAATACAGGCCCCATTGAAGCCGCTTTGCAAAGCCTTTCATGACGCACCACCATCTGAGAGTGGTTCATAAATTCCACGGCCGGAGATCATTCCCATCCGGGCGCAGGCCCGCAACACATCGCGATAGTAGCGCCTGACCAAATCGGGATCAGCCTCTTCCAGATTGGTCCACGGCAGGATCATTGTGCGATCCACTGCACCAACTTGCGTAAGCGATGACAGATCTCCGACGATGCATTCCAATGCATCGGCGCGGATCAGAACAAGGTTGCCGCGCATCCAGGGAAGCGTGGGAATGGACAAAAGCCGGTCAAAGGCCTGCGCGGCCGAGGCACAAGCCCCGATCACCGCAACCTGGGGGCCCGCGGCGTGACCCACAAACTTGTATCCAAACACCTCGCCGGAATTCTGCGTGGTCAGAACTTCTACATATCCGCTGACGTCACGTTCTTTTTGTACGCTCCTCAACATGGGGGCTTCCTCCCTGTCGGAATGTTCGAAAAAGGAGGGCGGATCGCTCCGCCCCCAAGTACCCGAGGGTTTGTCGGATGGCTCAGAAGCCGTGGATGAGAAACAAACCCAGCGAGTTATTGGCCGGTCTTTGAGCATACTGGTTGCTCGGCCGGTGTTTGACTTCCGCGTTGCGCAGAGCGTCAAAGTCTTCCTGAATGACATCGATCCTGTCGTCGAGGTTTTCGCCACCGACAACCGCACCTTGAGGAATCACAGACCCGGCCACGAACAATGCAGGAGCCGTAGCGGCCAGAGAAATCCATTTTTTCATGGGTTCGTCCTTTCCCAACAAAGAGTGACCCGTCCTCGAAGGCGGAAGCATTTCTGCTGGGGCAGGAGATAGTGGCAGATTATAGATCAGTAAAATTCAAAATAATAATGGATGAAACGATTTTTACTCATTTCTATTGGTTATTCATGATTTCCAAGGCGTTCGACGATATGTCCCTCACTGATCTCGGCCAGCTCTGCCATGACGGCGTTTTGCACTTCATCAATCTGTGACCGAATAGTCACAAGAGACTGCTCGGCATGAGCTCGGATCTCATCATCCATGTCATCGCGCCAGATCGACCAGATCGGATAGGGAAACATAGGCGCATCCGGTACAAGATGAAGCGTGCCTTCGTCCAGATGGCGTTTGATGAATCGCGCCGGCAAGTAAGCTGCTGCGCGGCGCCTTACAACGTAGTCTGTCGCCATCGCGCCCAACGAAAGCGTCAATCCGGGATTGGTGAGTTCGGGCAGCTCAAGCGCGTGGGCGTGAACAAACTCCGGGCCCCAATCGACAAAGACATACCGGTCGGACACTTCATCCAGCTCGGCTTCCCAGGAGGCCGCCAGAACGAGATCTTCCTCAAGTACTTTTTGCGCAGTCAGTCCCGGCCGCAGTTGTGGATTGTACATCAGCCCCACCTGAACGACCCCTTCGATCAGGAATCGTGTCAAACGGTCCGGCATACCAAGTTCCGCCCTGATGTTCAGTGTTGGCATCTGCTCCTGCATCTGGTCAATCCACCGAAACCCCAGGCGCGGCCAAAGCGAATACTGCGCACCGATGGTCAGCGACTTGGTGAAGCCTTCAGGAATGCCAACCTGTTGTCGGGCTTCTTCCCAGATCTTAATGAGAGACAGGGCATAGCGCTCAAACTCACGGCCTGCCGACGTGAGTTCCGCACCCGCCTTCGAGCGAAGAAAAAGTTGCTTGCCGAGGGAATCTTCCAGCCGTTGAACACGCAGGCTCACGGCGGACTGAGACACGAACAGCCGCTCACTGGCGTTTACGAAGGAACCCGTGGCTGCAACCTCCAAAAACGTCTTTATCAGCGCAATATCCACCTGCCCCACCCATTCTAATTTCTCATGGTATGTATATTTATTATTCGTTTTCCTTAAATTCGCAACAAACCTATCTAACCGGCGTGGAAGCGGGAATTACCGGCATCCGGATGGCGTTCGGGTATCCCGGCGTCGCTCACTCACAAATCTCGGTCCGCTTCCACACCTGTTTTGGCTCTCATTCGAACAGAATGAAATGACGAAACAGCCCTTAGCCTGCTTCGACCTAATCCAGCTCGTCGGTTTCTATGGCAGCAACGCGGATAAACCGGGTACTCCGGCAGCAAGCCATTGACCGCCGAATCTGGCGGTCCGGATTGTCATCTTGCATTGATCCGACAAACGGCGAAAGCCGGTGGTGTCAGAAAGCCGGTGGTGTCAGATGGCCACCGCTCAAATCCTCTCGGGCATGCTCTTTATGTGCAAATCACGTTGGGGAAATGGAATCTCGATCTGATGCTCCTGGAAGGATTTCCACACCTCCAGCAGGATCTCACTGCTGATATTGGCAACCCCGTCTTCGGGGTCCCCCAGCCAAACCCGCAGTTCCAGATCGACGCTGGAATCTCCAAATCCCCTAAGCAGGCACATCGGCTTTGGTTGCTTGAGCACCCGCCGGCAGCGTGCTGCGGCTTCAACGCAGAGCTTCATCGCATTCTCGACATCCGTGTTGTAGGCAACACCAATACTGATCGAGCGGCGCACGCGCTTGTCCGAAAATGACCAGTTTGTCACTGCGTTCGAAATCAGAACTTCGTTGGGAATAAGGGTTTCCGTTCCCGCCCGGGTTCTGACTGCCACGTATCTCGACCCCAGCGTCTTGACCTCGCCGTAGGTCGGTCCATCCCCTGTTTCAACCTCAATCACGTCCCCGGGCTTGATGGAGCGATCAGCCAACATGGTAAAACCGGCCACCAGATTTCCAACCGTTCGCTGCATACCAAGACCGATACCCAGGCCGAGAGCACCGGAAAAGAAGGCGAAGGCCGTCAGGTTCACGCCCACGGCTTGCATTCCCATTATGACCGCAAGGATCACGAGGCCGATCCGGGAAATCTTACCGATCAGAACCTTCATTGATGCGTTCAGGGTTTCAGACTTATCCAGCCTGATTTGCACCACTCTTGCGATCAGCAACGCCAGCCAAAGCAGAAGCGCGGTAACAAAGATACCCTGCACCACGCCCCACAAAGTGATATTCAGATCACCGCTTGATATTCCCAGCCCGTCCATCCATCGGATCAGCGGATCCAGTTGCCCAATGGCGTTCAATGCAGCGACCGACCACGCGAACCATGCGAAACACCGCGCCCAATAAGTGCTGGGGATGACCGTCGAGGCGATCTGGATCACAACCCAGGCATTGATCAGGCTGGCGACAAGTCTGATCAGCGCTGTCTTCCAGCCAAGTTCACCGAACACCAAAAGGGCCAGCCACAGTCCCAGCACCCAAACGATTGGCGTCGCGATCGAGGACACGGTCTGGCTGATACGCTTCGCTGCGCGACCACCGAATTCCGAAAACAGACGCGTCAGAAGCCCCCTTACCCGGATGTTCAGCATTATTGCCAAAACCAGTGTCAGCCCGATTGCGACTGCCTGTGGTACCGAGACTAGGGTCAGGAACTCAGCCCAGACGCGACTGGCAAAACTGCTTACGGTCTCAACGGCCGGGCTGAGGGATTTTTCAAGCTCTTCCATGGGATCTCCTTCGGGAGACCGACTGTATGCAAAATATTACCTTATGAAAAACGAGTTTCATTAAGGCATAAACACATATTTGCTTATGGATGAAGGGGCCGAATCCGAAACGCTCCCATGATGACTGATCGCCGATCCAGATTGCATTACATATGGGATTCTCATGCTATCCATATATATTTTTCGATTTTCTGATGCATGAGTTTTAACTAGACAGGCGCCGTGGAGGTGAATCGTGCCCACAGTGAGAGGTGATCGGATTACCACCAGCCGCTCTACTACACGACAACCCTCGATTTGCCTCCACGCCAGTACGATATCCTTTGTTCTACCAGGAACATGAAATGAACCATCTTGGGTATCACCGCGCGCGTATCGACTGTCCTCAATGATTTGAGTAGCCGTCGGTCCGTAGAACGGCTTCGGCACGTGCCGAGGGTCTTGGCACAAACAGCCCAATGGCGCGACAATTGGGTGAGCAGCAAATCCTTTGGCGGTCAAACCCGCCACAACCAAGTCAGGCAGGTACCCGTGAAAGCAATCTGGACAGTGCTTTTTCTTGTGTTTCTCGCCGCTTGCGCGGCCGAGCCCACTTTTGTGCAGCTTTCTTACGAAGTGCCCAGCGCAAAGACTGAGCGGATCTATTACGCCACTATGCGTAACAGGGTTGAGAACAGCGATATCTTTGGCCCCGATCGGGCCGATACGTTGTCATTTGGTCAACTGGACGTCTCCATTCCGCCATCGCACAAGGTCGGCGCCATCGAATGGCCCGATCGCAAGCCTGATTCCGCCCGGCACTTTGTCGTGACCCGCCACGCCTCGTTTTCCGGCTCGGCCGGTTTTCGTTCGCAGGTAGAAAAGCAACCAGGGCCAGTCACGCTCTTTGTGCATGGTTACAACACAAGTTTCCCCGAAGCCGTGTTTCGACATGCCCAGATAGCGCACGACTACGAGTTGAAGGGGACCCAAATCCAGTTCTCCTGGCCTTCAAGCGGTGCGCCGTCGGGTTACCTCTACGACCGGGACAGCGTGTTGGCGGCCCGCGACACGCTATCCAAGCTGATCGTGGACCTGGCCAGTGACCAACCCGGCCAACTCACGATTGTGGGGCATTCAATGGGTGGCTTCCTTGTCATGGAAGCTCTGCGCCAGTTGGGGCTGACGGCAGAGGCAAGCACGCTTGCCCGGTTGAACCGTGTGATCCTGATCTCGCCAGACGTGGATGAGGCCGCCTTCATGGCGCAACTGGAAAAGATCAAACCGCGTCCGTCGAACATGACCGTCGTGGTCAACAGCAGCGATCTGTTGCTGGCGGTTTCCGGTCGACTGTCCGGCGGGGCAGCGACCCGGATTGGCGCCGGACGGGATCAGGAAGTGCTACGGGCGCAGGGCATCAAGGTGGTGGACCTTTCGGGGATCGACGATGGTGACAGTCCTGGTCACTTTCTGGCCGCGACCTCGCCGACAGCAATCGCCTTTCTCAGAAGCCTTGCACCTATTGAGTAAACCCGCGGTTCTGGATGCAGCGATCCTACGTTGCGCTTCTCTATTTACGTTGACTTTACTTGTCGCGGGGGAAAAGTAGGTTCATGACATCTCGAACCGTCACTCCGCTTTGCGCTTTTGACATCGCAAACGGGCGCGCAACCCCCGTCACATCTTCCTGGCCCGAGCCTGTGCCGGAGGATCAGAATGCGTATCGGTGGCTGCATTTCGATCTCACGGATCAGGGCCTTGAGCAGTGGGCGTCTCAGCACCTGCCCGAGATCGCTGCGCACGCCTTGCTGCAATCGGAAACGCGGCCACGTTGCGATCCGTATGAGGACGGTCTTATCCTGAACCTGCGGGGCGTCAACCTGAACCCCGAAGCCTCGCCGGAAGATATGGTGTCGTTGCGGCTTTGGGCGACGAAAAGCACTGTCATTTCCGCGCGTGTTCGCAGGGTTTGGGCGGCCGATGCCATTCGGGTGACCGCCGAACTGGGAACAGGACCGTCCAGCGTCGGCGCATTTCTGGCGGAACTCACCTATGGTCTGACAAAACGTGCAGAAGCCGTTTCGCTGGAACTTGAGGACGAAACCAACGCCTTGGAAGACGCCGCCCTTGACGGGGCATCGATGAGCTCGGGCCAGATTGCGCGGTTGCGCCAAACCGTGATCAAGCTTCGGTGTTATATCAGCCCGCAACGCGATGCACTGGACGCCTTGTCGACATCAGACCGCGATATTCTGGATGAGCGTGCAGCAACCCTTGTGCACGAGACCGCGAACCGAACGCGCCGCATCCTGGAAGAACTGGATGCAAGCCGGGACCGGCTGGCGGCCCTACAGGATCAGATGGACGCGGCGCATGCCAATGCCATGGCCAAGAATGGCTATCTTCTGTCCGTTGTTGCGGCCATATTTCTGCCTCTGGGGTTTTTGACAGGTTTGTTCGGCGTGAACGTGGCGGGAATGCCGGGTCAAAGCGCCCCGTTGGCCTTTTGGGCGCTGACCCTTGCTTCGCTCGCGATTGGTGCCGCACTTTACATTATCTTCAAAATGTCAAAGTGGTTGTAGCGGGAGACACCGCCGAGGTTATGAACCCTAGAGTTCCCTGTTTTCCCCGGCAACCACAGTTTCTTCGGAGGCAAGGTTGGCAGT
Organism: Ruegeria sp. D1(2025); assembly: GCF_056536425.1. Lineage (NCBI taxonomy): Bacteria > Pseudomonadati > Pseudomonadota > Alphaproteobacteria > Rhodobacterales > Roseobacteraceae > Ruegeria > Ruegeria sp. D1(2025). The sequence continues at coordinate 48,422 of NZ_JBQFPO010000006.1, forward strand.
TTCCGGTGTGGCGGCCCGGGGTAGCGGTGCAGGCTGGAAGGCAACCTTATCCTTTTCGGCAACCGGTGGCGCAATCTTGATCCTCAGGACTGCAAACAGGATCAGCAGAACATGCGCAGAACCTGTTGTGACAAACAGGCTGCTTGTTCCTACGTTTGTCATCGCGAATCCGGCAATCGTGGGTCCGACGATAGACCCAATGCCATAGACCAGAAGCAGGCCACCACTGACCTGAATGAAAGCCCCCGGTGCCGCATGATCGCTGGCATGGGCAACAATCACGGGATACATCGAGAACACCGTCGCGCCGAAAACTGCGATCAGCAGAAGCAGTGCCCATTCTTCCGTTGGGGCAAACAGAACAAACAGCCCATCGGCAGCCAGAGCGATAACAGCTACGCCAATCAGTACCACCCGTCGATCAAAACGGTCGGAAAGAGCACCCACAGGAATCTGAGCCAAAGCGCCCGCCAGGATCGGAATGCTGGCAAAAAACGCGATACCTGAAACATCCAGCCCGGCGCGCGATGCATAAACGGCAGCCAGCGTGCCGAAAGCCGCGTTGGAAATACCAACCATGAATACCGAAAAGACGGCCACGGGCGAATTTCGCCACAGCCCCGGCAAATCAAGTGATACGCTGACCAGCGCGGCAGGTGTTGCCCCGGCAGAAATGGCGGTTGGCAGCAGCGCGGCGCAGTAAACGATGGCCGCCAGAACAAAGAAGAAATAACCCGAGGTATCACCCGTCACGAGCAGCATCTGACCAGCGGTCGAGGCGGCGAGGTTCACCATTGTGTATATTCCGAAAACCCGCCCCCGCGATGTGCTGTCGGTTCTTTCGTTCAGCCAGCTTTCCACAATCATCGCCGCGCCGGCAAAACAGAACCCAGAGACCGCGCGAAGCGGAATCCACACCCACGGTGTCATCAGAAGAAGCGAAAGCAAAACGGTGATCGCTGCCAGGGCGCACATAACGCCGAAGGACCTGACATGGCCAACTTTCGCCACCAAATACGGCGTCTGCAAACACCCAAGGACATAACCGATCGCCCATCCGGTCCCGAGAAGACCCAGCGAGGCGGCCGAAAACCCCTCCTGTTCTCCACGCACGGGCAGAATCAGGCTGTTCATGCCCCCTGCAAGCAGAAGAAAACCAGACCCCAGAAGAAGGGCCGCCAATGGAAGTAGCTGTCGTGCCATGGGATGACTATCACCGGGTCTGCGAAAGAAATCAAAAAACCCTGTGAAAATCAGCGAACAGCACCCGGTCAATCACCAGAACCTGGACCGCTCAGAGGAGTTTGGCACTTTGCGAGCCGCATTCTTCGGAGACACTGTTCTTGTCGACATCAGCAAGTTTTTCAAACGCGCGCATAGTCATATCCGCGGACCTGCGCAAGTCGTCCCGGAGAGAACAGCGGGAAGACGCCGCTCGATTAACAAGACAGGCGCAACTGCCTCATGGCAAAGGCATCAGCCTATCCACGCAGTCGTGTTCAAAACCGGCTCCGCGAAATCTGACCAAGTGATTTAAGTTGACCGATTTCAAAAAAACATCTGTCAGGATAAATCAATATGATCTAAAGCACACATCCTAGGTGCACCTTTTTTGGTCCGTCCCAAGGCAAGCATTGGGGGAGAAGGTCAGATAACAAACGCGTCTCATGAACCTGTCACCCCGACGGATGTGATCGTGTGCCCGAACTGTGATGCCGCATTTCGGCTGGTTAAGCCCGAATTCGCCGAGCGTGCCAGATGCGCCAGATGTCATACTGTGCTCATTACTCCAAAGCGGAAGGCCGGTATGCAGATCATTGCCCTGGCTATTTCGGTCGCTGTACTTGTGGTCGCAGCAATGTTCTTTCCGTTTCTCACCGTCAGGGCGGGTGGCGTTCACAACTCGGTGTCGATCATGAGCACCGCGCTGGCGTTCCGGGGCGGCATTTACGGCCCTCTCGTGTTGGCCATGATCCTGCTGATCGTTCTGATCCCGCTGGCCCGCGCAGTCCTCAGCATCTATGTACTTCTGCCGATCGTGCTGGAACGCCCCTTGCTGCCCGGGGCAAAACCCGCGTTTCGATGGGTCGAAGCGCTGCGCCCCTGGTCCATGGCCGAGATCTTTGTGCTGGGCTGCGCCGTTGCGCTGACCAAAGTTGCTGACGTCGCCGAAATTCAGTTCGGCGCCGCCTTCTGGATGTTCACCGCACTTGTCCTGCTCGTCATCGTGCAGGACAGTCTTCTGTGTAGATGGTCTGTATGGAACTCTCTGATTCATCCCAGAAAATAGTCAGCGCGCGCGAGCTTGGGCTGGTCGCCTGCCGATCCTGCACAAAGGTGCATCGCCTGGGCGAAACCCGCACCTGTCAAAGATGCGGGCGAAAACTCCGGTCGCGTGATGAATTGGCGATCCAGCGTGTTTGGGCATGGTGGTTGGTCGGCGTCATGGCGTACATACCGGCCAATCTGTACCCGATGCTGGAAACAAGGACGCTTTTCACCCGGCAAGCAGACACCATCGTGGGTGGGGCCGTGGATCTGATCCATCACGGCGCATTCGGAATTGCGGCCATAATCCTGCTGGCCAGCGTCGCCATTCCGTTGGGCAAGTTTGCCGCCATCGCCCTATTGGCGCTCAGCATATCCCGCCGGTCTTCACTCTCCATGACGCAGCTCCGACTGGTGCACGAGGTCGTGGAATACGTGGGCCGCTGGTCGATGATCGACATTTTTGTAGTTGCAATCCTGTCCTCTCTGGTTCAGCTCAGCAGCCTGGCATCGATCAGACCCGGCACCGCCAGTCTCTTTTTTGCACTCTCGGTGATATTCACCATGCTCTCCGCCCAAAACTTTGATTCAAGGTTGATCTGGGATTCACGCCAACGTCAGGAAGCCAAATGAACGATATTCCCGATGTACCGATCGAACAGCAACCGCGCCGGATATGGGACCGTGTATCGCTGATATGGGTCATCCCGATTGCCGCGGTTGCGGTCGCGCTGGCGGTTGCCTGGCAGTCTCTTTCCAGTCAGGGCCGGGTAATTCATGTCACATTCGAGGACGGCGCGGGCCTTGTCGCAAATTCGACCGAGCTGCGCTTTCGGGACGTGGCTGTCGGGTTGGTCGAAAAAGTCGGCCTGACCGAAGGGCTTAAGGCCGTCGAGGCGCAAATCCGTCTGAGCAAGGAGATTTCGCCATATGTCGATGCTTCCGCCCAGTTCTGGGTGGTTCGGCCTGAACTCACCACTCAAGGCGTGTCGGGACTCGAAACGGTTCTAAGCGGCGTCTACATCGAAGGCAGCTGGGATGCGAATCCGGGCGAGCCGACCAAACTCTTCAAAGGCAGACCGCAGCCGCCATTGTTCCGGGCAGACAAGCCCGGATTGCAGCTGACCTTGCGCAGCTCGGCCCGTGGCCAGTTGACGGATGATGCGCCCATTCTTTTTCGTGGCATCGAGGTTGGGCGGGTCGGCAAAGCCTCGATCGATCCGCGCGGAAATTTTGCCGTGGCCGAGGCGATCATCTACAATCCGCACCAACGTCTCATCAATGACACGACGCGGTTCTGGGACACGTCCGGGTTCAGCATTTCTGTCGGCGCGGCCGGGGCATCCGTTGATTTCACTTCCATAGCCAGCCTCGTGGCAGGAGGCGTCACATTCGACACGTTCGTGTCAGGAGGCTCGGCCGTATCTGACGGTACGTTGTTCCAGGTCTATGAAGACTCCGAAGCCGCACGCGACAGCATCTTCAACCAGTCGCAGGTCGATGAACTGTTTGTCAGTGTGATCTTTGACGACAACATCTCGGGCCTCAGTGTGGACGCCCCCGTCGAACTGGCGGGTCTGAGGATTGGAACGGTGAACAGCGTCATCGGTCTTATTGATGAGGAGGCCTTCGGGGACAACCGGGTGCGCCTGAATGCGGTCCTGGCCATACAACCGACGCGTCTTGGCCTGCCAGATGAAGTTTCACCCGCTGCCGCGCTTGAGTTTCTGAAAACGCGGGCCGATGAGGGGATGCGCGCGCAACTGGCCTCTGCCAGCCTGCTTTCCGGTGGCTTGAAGGTGCAATTTGTCGACAACACCGATGATGATCCGTTCGACTGGAATGAAACCGCCGAAGGGATAACAATCCTGCCCACCACTCAGAGCGAGATACAGTCGGGGGAAGCCTCGGTCGAGCGTGTTCTGACGCGTATCCAGGCGCTTCCGGTCGAAGAGTTGATGTCCAGTGCCGTCGCGTTTCTTGACACTGCCCGCGCTTTTGTGGCCAGCGACGCGATCCGGGAAACGCCCGAAGACCTGCGTAAGCTGCTGGCGGCGGCCACGGCGGTGGTTGAATCTGACGACGTTCGCTCGGTCGCGGGGAATATCAATAAACTGCTGGATCAGGTCGATGCAATGTTGACCGAACTCAGGACCGAGCAGGTCACACAGCGCCTGCTCAGCGCCGTTGATGCGGCGACAAACACAATAGAATCGGTGGACACATCCATAGCCGGCCTGCCAGAGCTGTTGTCGAACCTGAACACGTTGGCTGCAAGGGCCAGTGCATTGCCCCTTGACGAATTGGTCACCGAGCTGACCGGGATTGTCGCAACACTGGATGAGCTCATTCAAACCGAAGGCGTTCAGGACCTGCCTGCTCAACTGGTTGCGACACTGGCCGAAGTCAACGCGGCTTTGGCCGAGCTGCGCGAGGGTGGCGCGGTCGACAATGTAAACGCCACTCTGAGCTCGGCGCGCAATGCGGCCGACGCAATTGCCAGCTCGACCAGCGAACTGCCCGCTCTGGCCGAGAGAGCCAGCAAACTGATGGATGAGGCATCTGCCACCATCAGTGGTTTCAACAAGGGTGAAGCACTCAGCCGCGATGCACGAGCGGCGCTGCGCGACATTCAGCAGGCGGCCAACGCGCTTGCGGCGCTGCTTCGTACGCTGGAACGCGATCCAAGCATATTGATCAAGGGACGATAGACATGCCGCTACAAAAATTTCTCACGTGCCTGAGCCTGGTGCTGTTGGCGGGCTGCGGCGGGCTGAACGACCGGGTTTCGGTCAATGAACCAACTTTGGAAGGCCGCGTCAGGATAGGCGTTTCATCGCTTGAGATCAAAGAGCCGTCGCTGCCCGGTTACGCCGTGGCGGACGAGATTTCGATCGAGGGCGAAGGCGGTCTGCTGGTTACCGAAGGGTCGGTTCTCTGGGCGGACAAACCTTCACGCGCGATTGCGCTGGAACTGACCCGTCATCTTACCGGCCTGACCAGAACTCGGATTGCATCCTCACCGTGGCCATTCGAGGAACCGCCTGCAGGAATTCTGGACCTGCGGTTTGAATCCTTCGTGGCACGGGCCGACGGCACCTTTTTTGTCTCAGGGCAGTATTTCCTGGGTCGGCTCGACGGGGGACGAGAACGTTCGGGACTGTTTGAACTGGTTGAGCCAATCGGCGAACCGCTTGACAGCACCGACATCGCCAAAGCCCGGGGCCGAGCCGTTGCAAATCTTGCCCGGTTCCTGGCGAACAATGCACTGAAATAGTCCTTTGGCCGGGCGGTTGTCCATGGGACAAGGGGAACGCGCAAAGGGGTGAAGGCAGGTCAGATACGGGCGTTTTGAGGGCTTCATTCCAGCGCACCGCGCCCCAAACGGGCGCAAACCAGGCCTGCCCCAATCACTGCTGCCCAGGCATATATTTTCAAAGGGCGTTCCCGCCTGCGGATTCAGGCGGCGATGGATTTCATTGCGCCCAGGAACTGGGCGACTTCGGCAACGCTGTTGTAGTGGCACATCGACACGCGCACACAGCTGTCCATGCCAAGCGGAGTCAGGATATTGCCAGAGTAGTGATCTGCCTTGCGCAGATGCGTTCGGATACCCTGCTCGTTCAGCATTCGCACCACATCGACCGAAGGCACACCCTCGACCCGCAGCGACACCAGACCTTCGCGCGCCGGGTTGTCGATGCCGCCCAGAATGGTCACCTTCTCCATCTCGGCCAGACCCGGCAGGTTGCCGGTGCCGTGGATCATCGCATCCGTCAGCGCCTTTTCTTGCGCGTGGATCGCCTCACCCGCGGCAACGAATTTGGCCCGGCGGTCGGTGGCGTCGCTGACCTGCTCGCCCAGCCACTCAAAATAGCTGACAACATCGGACATGGTGGCGTAAGAGCCAGTATCGCGGGTCCCCATCTCCCAGTTGTCGGCAGGGCCATCAAGCAGGCTGTTATGCGGCAGCGCCGTCAGCCGGTCCGAAATCCAGGCAACCCCATAACCATGGCGCGAGAATACTTTGTAGGGTGAGATCACATAACCATCCACGTCATAGGCCGTCAGGTCGATCCGCCCATGCGCGGCGTGCTGGATGCCGTCGACGATGATGTAGCATTCGGGCGCAACCGCCCGGATGGCTGCGGCCACGGCCGCCACGTCGACACCCATGCCGGTGACGGGTGAAGTATGAACGATGGTTGCAACCTTGGTGTCGGGTGTGACCTTTGCGGTATAAGCCTCGGCAGTCACGGTACCAGTGGCATTGTCATGTGCGGCCAGTACATGGTTCTGCCCGGCGATACGCGCCCAGCGGTCACAGGCGCTGCGGGTGGCCGGGTGTTCCAGGGTCGTGCCCAGAACCTGACCCGCGCCGGTACCCAGACAGGCGTTCATGATCAGGCGGAACAGCAATTCGGTGCCACTTTCGCCCACAAAGAACTGCCCGCCCGGCGCATTCATGAACACGGCCATATCTTCCTTGGCCGTGTTAATCACGCGCACCAGCTCATGGCTGCCCGGGTTGTCACGCCCCTGATTGTCGGGAATGGCCGCATAGTCCTGCGAGGTTTTCACCACCGAGTTCAACGTCAGCGCGCCGCCAGCGTTTTCGAAGAAAATCCGGGGTCCCTGTTGCGGGCAATGGTCGATCTGGGCAAAGCGATCGCGGATCTGCTCAAGCAGCGGTGTGTTGATCTCGGGCATGGGGACTCATTCGTGTAAATACTTCTGTCTGACATATATTGTTCGCGGGCCCAGTTTTCTCACAAAAAATGAATGGGCAATGCCTTTGCATTTTTCATGCTTCATCGGACGATCAGGTATCAGCAGCCCCGACCAACGAATACGGTGCCTGACTTTGGTAAGCTGGCACCCGAATTCCCGTGATCCTCCCTTTATTTCGATGCTGTCCCTCTCAAGGGCTTCCAAGCGACTGCGCCAACTTCACAGCCCCCAGATAGGCCGATCGACGCCAATCGGGCGGGGGGTTCAGCGGCGACAGGGCATCGGCCGTAAGATAAAGGTCGACGACTCCGTGCGCCACTGTCTGGACATCCTCGGGGTCCGCCGACGGATACTCTTTCTGGACGATTTGGCGGGCAAGCGCGTAGAACTCAGCCATAACACCCGTCAGAATTTGTCTGAGGTCCGGGTACTGTTCCACGACCATAACCAAAGCCTGGTAAGCGTTGTTCAGTCGTGTATCAGTTTCGCTGTCCTCGCTGAACAGGGCGCCCACAAAGTTCATTAGCCCCGGATAATCCTGCAAAGCCGTACTCAAAGTCTCCAGAGAGATGCGCTGCTCTTCCACAACATGCATGGCCAAGGCGCGTACCATCTCATCCCTGTTTCCAAGATGGTGCCGTATCAACGGCCGCTTAAGTCCGGATTCCTCCGCAATTCTCTCAAGCGTTGCGCCCTCAACCCCGAAACGGGCCACCAGCGTCATGAACGCATCCAGCACTTCGGCTTTACGCTGTTTCTGAACCGAGGGACGCCCCATTGGTATTTCTCCGTCTCTTCAATTTCGAACCGGGCGGATCCGTCCAAACAGACCGTCAACTATTCTGAACTGCCCAGTGTCTGGCATACCGGAACTATGCTTTTTCCAGCTATTTTTCATCAAGCGCAAAGCTGGCGTAGGTGCATTTTGCCGCCTGCCTTTTGGCATTTGCAAGCCCCGCAGATACCCGAGGAAAGTGAGTAGCGCCCTGATCCGCTGATTGGCAGCCCGACCCCGGGGCAAAGCGGCGTCACTACACCGAAATGCCCCGGTTCAAGACAACCATAACCTACCGGCAGGATGATCAGAACCAACCCGTAAAGTACTGATCAGGCCAGTAAAAGAACGCCAGATCCACCGGAATACCCGGGCTGATCAGTGAGTACTCGAATACAGGGTCATCGTAGAGATCATTCAACCCGGAAACCGCATAGCCTTCCGTTGGCGTCCAACTCTCATCGAGACCCATCTGATAGTCACTGTCTTCGTCATGAAAAGCCACCACGCTGTAGTAGTTGTCATTCAGGTCCGGGAAATCGACGCGCTGCGGTTCCGTGCTGGCGGGAAGCGTGACGTAGCCCGCCGCCGTGCTGAAATCAAGCGCGTCAAAGGAAGCCGCATTGTCAAAAGCCATGACAACAAACTGGCCTTTGTCATTGCGCGCGCTGTGCAGGTTGACAACCAACCCACTGTCCGAAGACGTACCGGTCGAGGATGCCGATGTCCGGGGGATGTCTGTACCAAATCCCGAGGCCATCCAGGCTCCGCTGACGAACAGGGCTGTTGTGACCAGCGCCGCGACCATTCTCTGTGAATTTGAAGGCATGGCTTTAACCCCGTTTATCGCTTGCCGAAGCGTTGGCGCCTTGTTTTTGGGGTCGCCAGCCCGGCGGACCAAACAGAACCCCCAGCTTGTTTCGGAAGCCCGGCATTCGCCAGGCGTCGCCAAAGGCGCGGGCAAAGCCATGAAAAAAGGCTACAAACGGATTGACCGAATTGATCGGCGTAACCAGACCGTAAGTGACCTCTTCTTTTTCTTCTTCGAACGTGCCGAACATGCGGTCCCAGATGATGAAGATCCCGGCATAATTCTTGTCCAGATACTTGCGGTTGGACCCGTGATGCACACGGTGATGCGACGGCGTGTTCATTATGTATTCAATGGGTTTCCAAAGCTTGCCTATAACTTCGGTGTGCAAAGCGGTCTGGTAGAGTTGCACCAGCAATTCCGCGACCAGGACAACAAATGGATTGAAGCCCAAAAGCACCAGGGGAATATGAAAGAACAAGGGCCAAAACCCATCCAGCGGACCATGCCGGTAGGCCACCGAAATGTTAAAGAAGGGTGAGCTGTGGTGCACCGAATGTGTGGCCCACAAGATGTTTATCCGATGCAGGATACGATGCTCCCAATAATAGGCCAAATCCGCAAGGATCAGCACAATCAGGAACGAAGCCCATGTGGTGGGGATGTCAAAGAACGCGTATTGAGACGCCCAGACATAGGCTCCGACGTAGAAGCCGGCCATCAAAACAAAAGTGATCGCAAGGAAGAAGCCCAGCGTGATGAAGTTGGTGACGGTATCGCCCACCATCTCGAAGGTCAGCTTTTTGCCAATCGCGTAACGCGCAAGTTCAAACACCAGAAAACCGATCGCAAAGACGAAAAACCAGTCGTCGATCATCGTCTCCCAATAGCTGATCTGGAAGTCGCTGACATACGTGTTGTGGAAGTCCATTTAGGTAGATCCTATTAAATTGTCTTTTTTGACAATTAAAGAGTTTTAGCCCCGTGTCAAGTGGCCCTCACGCCAACGCTCGACCTTGATGCCGACACAGCCCTATCCATTGCGCTGTCTTGCGATCATGCTCGACATCGGTAATTCCTGAAAGAAACCGTTCGTCAAAACAGACACCTACCCATTACAAGTTTAGCAAATGCCCAAAGCTGGCCCGCAATCAAAAGTCCGAATTGGAATGTCAACGCTTCTGGCGCTGGCCATAGGCGGGTTGGTGGCGCTTTCGGTCAGTACGGTGCTTCTGGTATCAACCTACGCCAATGTTCAAAACACGACTGAATTGTGGAACACCTCAGCGTCGATGATCGTCGAGTCAATTGAGGACAGGGTCGTTAGCCTGACGACCCCTATCGAGGAATTGGCGAACTCTCTCCAGAAAGATGCAAGTTCGGGCGACGTCGAATTGTCCAACACTGACTTTCTGAAGGCATATTTCAAGGGCGTCGCAGCCTCCGCCCCCTATCTGACGGACCTTGCCGTTGTTTACCCGGACGGCAGCCTTTTTGTGACCAGTCAAATCGCCGATTCCGACGGAATTTCCTTTGTCACCATCACAGAGCCCCCGGTGGATGGGCGATTGCGGTATCTTGAAGATATCAAAAATTATGAGAGCCTGTTCTGGAACGAACCGTTTTTTGAAGAAGGCAGGACGCATATTTCGGCCACCGTTCCGGCCTATCGGGACGATGTGTTCCTGGGTGCCATATTTGTGTCTTCAACCGTGCATCATTTCTCGGACATCATCGATGAGTTGGGCAGCAAATTCGGCGCGACCGGTTTCATTCTCTATGGCGACAACCGCGTCCTGGCACATCCGAAGCTGCTGAACCTGTCCGGAAGTTCCTTAAGTCCGGACACGCCTTTGCATTCAATCGCTGCGCTCGATGACGCGGTGATCTCGCAAGTCCTAAAACAAGACCCCGAGTTTCAGGGGGGCGACAGCTCTTTTGACGGCTACGTAGTGGAGAACGCAACCGGTGAGTACTTGGTTCTGACCAGTACTTTGGATGAGTACGGTTCGGAACCATGGGTCATTGGCCAGTACTCCCCGCTAAGCGATTGGAGCAGTCAATGGAAGCGCCTCAGCTACACTGCCTTTGTCAGCATTGGGTTCCTAATAGCGTCAATGATTGCGGCGATTGTGCTGGCCAGAAAGCTTTCGGCCCCAATCAAAAAATCAACCGAAGAAGCCATCAAGATCAGCGAACTCAATCTGGATCAGATCGACTATCTTCCCCCCTCTCGCGTTGAGGAGGTAAACCTACAGGCGGTGGCATTCAACAAGATGCTCGATGGGTTGCGCTGGTTTGAAACCTATCTGCCCCGCACTCTGGTGCGGCAATTGTTGAATTCCGGAGACCCTGATGTTGTCAGGCCTCGCGAGGTCGAGCTGACTGTCATGTTCGCCGATATTGTGGGCTTTACGGCTGCGTCAGAAACGATGACACCGCAGGCCACGGCCGACATGTTGAATAGCCATTTCGCGATTCTGAACCGTTGCATCCAGGCCGAAGGTGGAACACTCGACAAGTATATCGGCGACGCCGTGATGGCGTTCTGGGGCGCTCCTCAGGAACAGGTCGACCACGCCGAGCGGGCCTGCCGTGCAGCGGTGGCCATCAAGCAGGCGCTGGCTGAGGCGAAAGTTGGCTATGGCCTGAAGATTGCGATTCACACCGGCCCGCTCATCGTCGGGAATATCGGAGCAGTCGAGCGGATGAATTACACCGTGATCGGAGATACGGTTAACACCTGCGCGAGGATAGAGACTTTGGCCGGTGATCTTGCCACAGAAGAGCCGACCAACATCCTGGTCAGCGACGCAACTGCGCGACGTCTCAGCGCGTCGTTCCAGCTGGAACATGTCGGCGATTTCCATGTGAAAGGCCGGTCGAAACAGGTGACCGTCTACCGGGTCAAAACTGAATAGATGATGGGATCAGTGGTACCGTATTGGTACAGCCCGCCATGTCCGATCTGTCAAGTTTCAGACCGGATCCCGTGGGTAAATGACCTGCAGGCTGTCCGTGTGAAATTGACCAATGCTCTTTTTCCATCTCCGGCCCGGCCACAGCAGTTCAGCTGTTAGGTCGTGGGGATGGTAGGCTGCGGTGTAAAGGGTTCCGAACCCCTGATCGAAAGCCAGCGAATACAGCGGCGGCTTCAGAAAAGACCCGACAAAAACCTCTTTCGTCTCTGGGTGCAAAGTTAGGCGATGCAGCAGGAAACGCTCACGCTCGACCGTGGCGGTAAGGCGTGCATGGCTTTTCCATTCCACGCGCTCCTGATGGTTGGTGGAAACAGCAGCATGGGTGAAAAGCGTTGGCCGGTCCGGTGCAAGAAACGCCGTAAAGAACTGCCGGTCCCGGTTCAGGACCGTAACGTTGTAGCTCATGTGGCACGGGACCCGTAGCAGAACCTCTTTCGCCTCTTCCAGCGTCGAACATGTCTGCAACAGGTATCGCAGGATCAGGGGAACCCCAAAGCCTTCGCCGACCGCGCGGCGGCCACCGAATGTCAGGGAAACGGTTAGCCCTGCATCATTCATGCCATCCAGCAATCCAAACAAGCCATCCGAGGTGCCCATGACCTGACGCCCGTTCCATCCGGTCTTCAGGAAAATTCCATCAAAGGCCGACGGGTTGTAGTCGTAGTTCCGCACCATCAACGGTTCTGGCCCCTGCCAAATCGCCTGGCTGCACCCCGCCAGATAGCGCGGCGGGCAAAAGAAGCTCAGGAACCGCGCCTCCAGATCGCCGGCGCCAAAGGCGGCGCACAGCATGTCATACGGCTCGAGCATTTCCGGCATATATGTTTTCAGCGCATGACGGCACTCGGAATATGTCGGGCGTGATGACAACCCTTCGCTTGCCCACCATTTAAGGTAGGCATTTCGATATTCGGAGAAAATCCCGGACAGTTTCTGTCCGGGTTTCTTTTCTTCTACGGCGCGAAAGGTTAGTTTCATGCACTCTACATAATCTTAAACGCCGGATCCTCAAATGCCTGAGCCGATGGCAGCGGACGTGCCGAGAACGCGTTCTTGATGCCATTGATCCAATGCTTCGACTTTGCCGTAAGCTGAAAACCCTTGGTCATCGACCGGCCGCGTGTGACCAGGATGCCTAGATCGGCCCCTTCGTACCGGTAGTCGCCAACATTCGATATCCGCAAAAAGAACGCTTCGTCTTCGCTTTCCACCGCGCGCCGGTGATAGTCGAACCGGTCGAACACCACCCGCCCGTCCGGCAACATCTTGTAGATCCCGGATTCCGGGGCATTGGTGATGATATCGACCGTGTCCTCGGTGTGCTTGATCACCATTTGCGACCAGGAATCGATCATGTCGGGATCGGCCCAGCGCGCGTTCAGCTCTTCGACACCCAGGTTGAACGGCTTTTTCGAGAACTCCAGCAGGTGAAACAGGAACAGCGGCGCATCAGCATGCGCGAAAGCCGCGTGGTTGGTCATCGAGGACGCGCCCGTGATCCGGGGGTTGAGCTCGCCCAACCAGATGTCGCCGGTCTTTTTGTCGATCAGGAAATCCAGTTCGAAATAGCCGCGATATCCTTCCTTGCGAAGTTGTTCGCCAAATTTGAACGTCAGTTCCCGCGCTTTCTCGCGCGTCTTCGGCGGGAACGCAGTCGAGAAAATCTCGTTTCCGCACCAGCCTCCGCGATAGGGGGTCAATTCCTTGAACCCGACGAGTTCCGTCATCAGGGGGCCGACAATCGTGCCTTCGGACGTGGCGCAGGCTTCGATCGCCGAACCCCGGCAATCGATGCGTTTCATGATTTTGATTTCGCCCTGGCCCACGATCTCATGTTCGTGTTTGCGGAAATCGGCCTCGGACTTGATGAAAAAGGTGGTGTGGCCCGAGTCTCCAAACGCACTTTGCAGGACAAGATCATCGCCGAGCCCCGCCTTTTTGCAGACCTTTTTCAACTGGTCATAGCTGTCGACCTTGGACAGCGTGTTGGGAACCGACGGGACACCCGCTTTGTTGCCGACCCGGACAGTTTCGATTTTGTTGTCCATCTTGGTACGCAGCTTCGCCTTGGGGAACCAGACCTCGCCGCCCAGTTCCTTGACCAGTTTTTCCGTCTTTTCGTCGAACATCAGGAAAACGAATTTCGGCTTGCCGCCGCGCGCCTTGACGTAATCGACAACTTCCTTGTGCTGAAGCAGATAGTTGTTGATGTCTTCGATCGACTGAAACTCGTCATGGGGAAGTTCGGAAGGAACCAGAACGTTGGGATGGCGTCCGTCAAAGCAATCCATGTAGCAGATGTACTTGAAATTCTTGACCCATTCATCCAGACCGAGCAGGTTGAAATTGGTCGCCGAGACAAAGTAGATCGGGTCCGAATTCGTGTGAAAGTAACGACGGATTTCCGAAATGTTCTTGAGTACCTTCTTGGGCATTTAACCTCTCCCCTGATATTATTTTTTGACGGACTCCAAGGCCTCTTGGGTAAACACGCGCAGACCCAGGTCTTCGCGGAAACCATGAATTTCACTGACGTCCAGCGCCCGCATAAATGACAGGATTTCCGGACTGATGACCTGACCGGGCACCAGAATCGGGAAGCCTGGCGGATAGGGAATGATGAAGCTGGACGAGACAAGCTCCTCCCCCGCTTCAAGCCGCGCCATCAGCTTGTCATCGGTCGGAATATAGTCACAGTTGACCTCGTCATAAGCGAGGAAAAACGCGGTCCGGATATCGCCTTCGGGCGTATCTGATCCATCCCTGAAGGCATCGTGAAACCGGCTGAAATCCGGCAACGGCGGCACGTCTTCGACCAAAGCCTGGACCCGGTTTTCAAATGACCTGCGTTCCATTTTCGAGGCATCGTCCAGAAGCTCGTCCAGGTCATTGGCAATTTCGACCAGCACTTCAATCAGGTAAGCGACCGAGGATCGGGTTGTCCCGATATTGGTCATGAACAGCACGGTGTTCCGCGACGTCTTGTTGATCTGGATGCCGTATTTGTCCATCAAGATCTTGGTCTTGAACGTGTCGCCGTCCCAGCCTGTTCCACCCACGGCCAGCGTTATGCGCGTCGGGTCCAGTACAAATTCGTCCTGGCTCCACATCGTCCACTTTTCGACCCAACCGTGATCAGGATCATAGTAAGCCTCGACACCGCTCTCCCGGAACTGTTCCGGAATCATTTCGCCGGCAGTCACCACCTTGAAATACTTCTGCAAAACCGGATGGTCCGAGATGGCGCGCCGGATCGACATGGCTGTCTCGATCTGCTTTTGCACAAATTCGAACCCTTCCAGTTCGACTTGTCGGCGCCCCACGTCCAGGGAAGCGATGATCTGGTAGTTTGGTGAAGTCGAGGTGTGGGTCATGTAGGCCTCGTGGAAAGCCTGCTCCACCTCTCCTTTGAAATCCTGATCGTTGACGTGAATCATCGATCCCTGCCGCAATGACGTCAGAGTCTTGTGGGTCGATTGCGTGGCATAGACGCGGACGCGGGCATCGGGTGGCGGAACCAGCCGGGTCTCGAGCAGCTTTTCATGGCTCGCACCCTCAAGCTTTTCCTGCTGGGCCGCCCAGGCGCTGGCCGCTTCCGGCGTGCGCAGCGTTTGCCGCAACACGTTTGCAACCCCCATGGCGGTACGCTGGCGGTAGGTCGGGTCAAACCGCGCAAAACCGAACCAGGCTTCGTCCCACAGAAAGATCAGGTCCTTCTTGATGGCCAGACACTCTTCCATGACACGCTGAACGTTGTAGACAACCCCGTCGAAGGTGCAGTTGGTCAACAGCACCATCCGGACGCGATCCAGCTTTCCGGCATCTTTCAGCTTCAACAAGGTGTGCTTGATCTCTTTCAGCGGCACAGCACCGTACATCGAATGCTCGTGCAGCGGATAGCTGTCCATATAAACGACGCTCGCCCCGGCGAGAACCATGCCGTAGTGGTGCGATTTGTGGCAATCCCGGTCGACCAGAACGATATCACCGGGTCGAACGACCGACTGAACAACGATCTTGTTGCACGTCGAAGTACCGTTGGTGGCAAAGAACGTGTGTTTCGCCCCAAAAGCGCGGGCGGCCATGTCCTGGGCTTCCTTGATCGGGCCGCGCGGTTCCAGCAGGCTGTCCAACCCGCCCGAGGTCGCGGATGTTTCAGCCAGAAAGATGTTCGACCCGTAGAATGCCCCCATGTCCTGAATCCAGTGCGAACGGCTGATAGATTTGCCGCGGCTGATCGGCATGGCGTGGAAAACACCAGTTGGCTGCTTCGAATATTCTTTCAGGGCCGAGAAAAACGGGGTTTTGAATCTGCGATCGACGCCGCGAAGGATGTTGAGGTGCAGTTCCTGAAAATCCTCCTGATTGTAAAAGACCCGTCGGCAGCGGCCCAGGTCCAGCCCGGCAATATCCTCGGCAGAACGGTCTGTGACAAGATACGCGTCCAGTTCGGGTCGGATCTTCTCGATAAGCCGACAGGCTTCAGGTCCGTATTCATGCGGGTCGAGGCCGTCAACATCCTCGTCCTCGCTGACACGCGTCAGGTACTGATTCAGGATCGGAAGATCGATCTTCGACTTGAGCGACAAGCCCGGCCGGATCACCACGGCCTGAACGTTGTAGTTGAACAGAACCCCGATCAGGGCGTCCTCTAGCGACGGAACAATGACCGGTTCATAAATGAAAGAATCTTCCAGCCGACGCATGCGCAGCAGGTTTTGCCGCAGGAACCTTTCCTGATGTTCAGTGACATCGTCGACGATCAGCACCTCAAAATAGGGCCGCCCCAACGCGCGGGCTTCTGGCGCAAGCGAGGCTTCGTCTTCATAATCTTCATTGTCTATTTCATCGGAAGACAGCGGAATCGACCGCCGCCTGTAAGCGCCCGACGTCAGCGCCCGCGCTATACGTCGGACACAGATCGACAGATCCTGAACATTGCCATTTTGCAGAAGACGCCGCAGATGCTCGAACGCGTGGATTCCGGGGAACGCCCAGTAAAGCTCGATCGGTTCCAGAACATCAAACAGATGCTCCGCCGTCGCCATCAGCTTCTGGCTCTGGCGTTTTTCCCGGCCATGAATGGCGAGGCCTTCAGCGGCCTCTCGTAAGGCGCTCCATCGATCAGCGCGAAGTTGCGTGGCGCTGTAATAATCTCGTAGGGACGGCAACTTCTTCTTCTGCGAGTGCAAGTTCAATACCTGCCTCCTTTCTGTCGCGTCCGGATCAGTGCCGCCTCCTGATCCGATTAATCCGAACCTGTCTTTCCGTGTAAGACAGAAAGGTTAGGCGGCGTCAGCAAATCTCTTTCCGCTTCTTCAATCGAAGTTCTGGGGTCGGATGCCAGCAAACCGCGATCCGATCCCTGCCGGGGAATTTCCAGCGGCCCGAGCGTGTTCAGGTAAGCATCGGCACCGCTTGTGCGATCATAAACCGTGAAGTCCGCGTCACGATCCCGGAAGCTCTTGAGAACTTGCCCAAGTCCCTTGAGACCCGTTTCCCGTTGACGCCGCACTTGATCCAGATCGATTTCGATCGGGAACATGTCTTCCTGTCCGGCGGACTGGTGCAACACCGTTGCTGATGGGTCGACCACCAGCGAACGACCGACGCCACCGGCCCCGAGGCCATTCACGTCAATGACGTAACACTGAAACTGCGCCGCGGTCGCCCTTGCAATGGCAAGTTCCGCTTCGCGGTCAGTGGTCCCGGTCAGGACCGGGTGAAGAAGAACCTCAACACCCTGACTGGTCAGTTGCCGTGTCGTTTCCGGGAACCAAATGTCATAGCAGATGGAAAGGCCAAAGCGCCCGACATTCGGGACATCAAAAACACAGAAATCAGTCCCGGCCGAAATCCCGGCCTCATACGGGCGGAAGGGAAACATCTTTGAATACTTGGCGACAATTTCGCCGTCGGGATTGATGACGACAGACGTGTTCAGAATACGCCCATCTTCGGTTTTTTCGAACATCGACCCGGGGATCAGCCAAATACCGAATCGGCGCGCATCCTCCTGAAACTGCAATATTGCGTCATTCGGGAACGGCTGCGCGAAACGGTCCAGTGGCCCATAGGGCGCAAGTTCGGAAAACAGAACCATCTGAGTCCATGGAAACCGGGCCATCAGGATTTCAATACGGTGGCGCATCGCCTCGACGTTCGAATGAAGCGCTGCGACGTGCATCTGAACGCCGGCGATCGCAAATGGAGTCATATTGGGCATCTCTCCCGAGTAAGCTGTCTGATCACCTTATTTTCAGGTGAACCCCGTTACCAGCCTGTTTTTTTGAGCACCCCAGATTTCTATCGCAAACTGTTTGATCGCTGGCACTCGTGAACTTAGCCGATGAGTGATTTAGGGAATTGGCAAGGTGCCAGTCTGTTCGTGTCTTGCGTCCATGCTGGGGCTTGTCGCCAATCTGCCCGCCCTGCCCCGGTCGGAATGGCAGCGCGATGATCGACAATTTTCCGGTCATTCATGTCGCATCACCCGATTGGGAAAATAGTCGTCTCGCTCCAATACATCGGCTTTTGAATACTTCTTGGTCCTATTTCCATCTTCTCACCATATGTGCAGAATCCTTATGTTTTGCACACTACTACGAGCATGAACCTAAGTCGCTACTTATACCCGATAAGATTCTATTATCGAGTCAATTGAAAAGCGAACTGAATTGACGCAGAATACGCGCTATGAGTACCCCTGCCCCATATCTCCCAGCCTCTTCTCTTGCACTGTCCTCTGCAGATCAGGACGCGCTGACCGATCTCTATGTCCGCGGCACGCCGGAGAACACGTTACGAGCGTACGAGCGTGACCTGGCCTACATCACGGCCTGGAAGGCCGCTCGGATGGGCTCGATCCTCAACTGGCCCGAGAATGAAGAAGCCGCCCTCGCCTTCATCCTCGATCATGCCCGGGATCTGAACGACGCGCCGAAAACGGATGTCGCCCGCCAGACGGCAGAAGCGCTGATTGCACAAGGGTTGCGCAAGTCACTGGCCTGCCCGGCCCCCTCAACGCTGGACCGGCGTATCGCCTCCTGGCTGGCCTTCCACCGGATGAAGAACCTTCCCAGCCCGTTTGAGGCGCCGCAGGTGAAGCAAGCGCGGGCCAAGGCACGCCGCGCCGCGGCCCGCCCCCCTGCCCCAAAATCCGCCCACCCCATCACCCGCGATGTGCTCGAGCAACTGTTGGCGACCTGCCGTGGCAGTCGCCGCGATTGCCGCGACCGGGCGATCCTGATGCTGGGCTGGGCCAGCGGCGGGCGCCGCCGCTCGGAAATCACGGCGTTGATGCGCGAGGATGTATCCCTTAAGGAATTCGGCAAGAGCGGTGTCATCTGGCTGTCCCTGCTGGAAACCAAGACCACCCAGAAGGGAGAAACCCCCAGACTGGTGCTGAAAGGCCGAGCAGCGCAGGCTTTAGTGCATTGGATCGAAGTTGGGCAGATCAAGGACGGCCCCCTCTTCCGCCCGATCTCGAAAGCTGATCGGGTGCTGAACCGCCGCCTTTCCCCTGACGCCGTCGCGCAGATCGTCAAGCATCGTTTGAAGCTGGCCGGTCTGCCCGAAAACTTTGCCTCTGCCCACGGTCTTCGTTCGGGCTTTCTGACCCAGGCCGCATTGGACGGCGCCCCGATTCAGGCGGCCATGCGACTGTCCCTGCACCGCTCGGTCGCGCAGGCGCAGAAGTATTACGACGACGTCGATATCGCAGAAAATCCCGCTACGGACCTTTTGGGCTAACACGAAAAAGGGTGTTGGATTTTAGTCCAACACCCCACGGATGCTTCACATGATTTCTGTAGATTCTTACCCGTGGGTAAGATCATCCTCCTCTCGCAGGTATTCAATCATCGTTGCAATGGCGACCTCCAGCCTAGCACGATCAACACGCGTAAAGTCCAGATCGTGCCTGATCTCCAACCGTCCACTCGAGGCCGAACACTTTGCAATCCCCGCGCGGCCAGACACCTGAAACGTCGTCTTCGCCCGGCGCGGCTTTCCGGGACTGTCCGGTTTCGGCCTGGCTACAGCTTCCGCAGTTTGTCCCAGAAACGACCGGAGAATCGCGACCTCTCGTGCGTTGTCCCTGTCGGGTTCGCTCATCAACGCAGTGCTGACTGCGCGGATCAAGCCCGGATCGGAATCGAGCTTGCGCTTCAGTTCGACCCCCACATTTCGCGGGATTTCATTTGGGTGATTCAGAACCTTGTCCAGCCTGGTCAGCAGGCTCGCGAATGCCCGAATATAACTTCGCTTTGTGTAGCTTGCTGATTTGAAAAGAATCGAAACCGCCTTGTCCACATCCGCACAGTCATTGGCCGGATCCTCTGCGTAGGCCCGGGCCAACGCACCCATTTCCGCAAAGGAGATGTCCTTTCGGATCAGGTTTTCATCCACCATACGCCGATAGCTGCTGTCCAGATCAGCGGCGTCCGTAATGCCGGCCGGAATTTTTGCGTAGATGGAATCGCCGGTTTCTTCCAGCAACAAACGATAAGCAGAAAGGCGGCGCATCCCCTGAATCAGGTCAAATCGCCCGTCCGCGCGACGCTCCAGCCGGATCGGGTTGGAAAGACCGATTTCCCTGATCGACGCTTTCAACTCCTCCAATTCCGGATCCGGACCGGGTTTGCGATCGCGCGTCAGTTTTTCTGTAACGACGTCTGACAGGTCTACACGTTCCGTCACCAGCCCTTCGGCCCGCAGGCTCACCAGCTCATGCGCAAGCCTGTCGTTTTCTGCGCGAATGGCATCCTCGGTTGACTGCTGATCGCGCAGAGCACCAGCATTCTCCGAGATTGCTGCGGCCATCGGACCCCGCCGCTTCTCCAGAACTTGGTCCGGAACCTTACCCACGGGTATGTCTTCCATGGCGGGCATATCAATGTCGAACATTCTGCGTTTGCGGGTCATGCGTCATCCTCCAGCTTATCCCAGGCCGACAGCATGACGCCCCGAAACTCTTCATATACGTTGTCAAAGGTCGATCGTGCGCGGCGCCAGGTTTCCCGGGTCATCTCTCGGTAATCCATCTCGTAGACCGAACTGAGGAAACGACCGGATTGTTCGACCGCACGGGTCATCTCGACCGGGTGCTCGGCCACGTGTTCCCCGAACACTTTTCGAAATGCGTCGAACATGGCGTGGTGCAGGGCATTGCCGGGCTCATATCGCGTCAGCAGAAAGCGCAACTCACAGAAGGTCTTGGGAAGCCCGATCTTACCCGTGGGTAATGTTTTGTCGAACCCATAAGCGAGGTCTTCCAGAGCTTCAGCAAGCTGGCCAATGAACGAGGTCGTGGAGTCATATTCCCAGTAACCCGGGCCGGATGGGACATACAGCATATCCGCCGCGAACACTGCGTTCATCGACTGGTAGCCAATGGCAGGCGGGCAGTCGAACAGGATCAGGTCGTAAGAGTCATCGGGGATCTGGTCCAGATAACGCGATACTGCCGCAAAGAACGACCATTCAGGATTCAAGTGCCGGTACTGAGCTGAGGCAAACTCGACAAAAGCGGCGTTGGCGCAGGAAGGGATGGCGTCGATGCTGGACCAGGACGTCTGCTTGATAAAGTCACCGATCCGCAGATCACCGAGCCCCATGTCCGTGATCGATGGCGGCAACTCGCGGCGGGGCAGGGCGGTCCCGGATTCGGCGGCGGCGGGGCGGTTGTTCATCCGTTGGGTCTCGCGGATAAGATCACGCGCCATAATGCCCCAGACCGTAAAGTCTTCGGCAACATCCGTCAGGCCCATCGAATGGCTCAGTGTCGCCTGCGGGTCGAAATCCACCACCAGCACCCGGTAGCCATCCAGGGCCGCGGCATGGGCCAGATGCAACGCCACCGTAGACTTGCCCGCGCCACCTTTGAAGTTGGCTACGGCGGCACGGATGGCGCGCTTGCCGGCCGGACGGGGCGGCATAAGGGTCTTGCGGTTCACCTTCAATCGACGACGCAGTTCATTGACTTCTTCCAGGCTGAACCATCTCTGCCGGCCATCCGGCTCGACCTCGCCACTGGGCAGGGTCGGGTCCGAGGCCAGCTTGCCCCGAAAAGTGGATTGGTTGACCTTAAAGATCAGCTCCGACACTTCCCAGCTTGAGAACCGGCGGAGGGTCTTCTCCATCTCAGGGCTAAAGGTCTGCTGGCGAATCCAGCCTTGCAATTTGAGCGACTGATTACGCAATGCATTCAGGTCTTCGTGCGTGTACATGCCTCGGGTCTCGTTTTTAGGACGTTAAATTTTGTGGTTTTCATATTTACGCTTGATTTGCAGCTTTGGCAAAAGAAATTATGATGGGATGACAATCTTACCCACGGGTAAGAAAACAAGGGCCATCGGCACGTGGGCCGATTCGATTCGCGACGCTGACGAGGGAAGGCGCTCGCCAGGGGGAACGCTCCAGAATTAGGGGGTCACTAAGTTCGGATATACAGCATTTAGGGGGACAAAGTGCCCAAATAAGGGGACAGACAGGGTGTCCCCCATCACCAATACTTCACCAATTTCTTTTCTTTTTTGAATGCTGGATTTGGATCCCCAGCCGCTTAAAACAAGACAGCTCTTGACAGAATCGATGCGCTGGACGCTAATTGGAACATCATCACGAAAAGCGTTGGAAAAGCGCGAGGCGGTAAGCAACCGCGTGAGGCAGATAGAGCGGTGAGGGACAAATGCAGGTTGCAAAACCGGTCGGGCGCAATGCCTCGGCCCTGAAATACGACATTCTGTCGGCGCTGTCTGTCCACGCGCTGTCTGGCGACAAGCATCGCCAGCGCAGTATTCTTCGCATAATGGTTCTGATCACCACCCGCTACAACTGGCGCAACAACGAACTGTCAATCGGGCGCGAGGAAATTGCGCGCCTGTGGTCTGTGGATGAACGGACTGTCAAACGCGAGATGGCCAAGCTGCGCGGTAGGGGGTGGATTTCAGTCAAGCGACCGGCTGCACGGGGGCGGGTTGCAGTTTATGAACTGGATCTGAAGCAGATTATGATCGACACCGAGGAGATCTGGCCCACTATTGGCAGGGATTTTCAGGACAGGATGGGGCAGGCCCCGGCCGAAGAAACCAACATCATACCGTTCAAATCCAAACCTCCGGCTCCGGAAACAGGTGACGATGACGTCTGGCGGTCGGTCCAGGCGTTTCTGTATGAACGCGACCCAGAGCTTTGGTCCAGTTGGTTCCAGCATCTGGTCGAGGCTGGCAGGGCAGGGGGGGTGGCCACCCTGATTGCGCCCAGCCGTTTCATGGCGGATTACATTTCGCAAAAATGGACAACCCGTGTTTTGGCAGCGTATGCGCGTGTGGACCCTTCTGTCCGAACCCTGCGGATCGACGCTTCGGAATAAGTCAGCGAGGGCAGGCAAGACCAGCTGATAACCATACGGGTCACCGGCGTCGCCTCTGATTGCGCCAAACGAAGGTTTTCTGAACATCGCGGTTGCGATGCTGAGCATTTGAGGAAATGTAATCAAATATGGGTGGTGCGCAAAATGCCTGATTTTTGCGTATCAGTATCTGACTGAAGCTGTAACGCATGTTTCCGGAAAGACCTGGAAGTTCCGTAGTACGTGGCCCGTCTCAGCCAACATGGTCCAAGATGGCCAAATCACGCCGGACTTTTCTACTTTTTACAGTTGATCCAAATGGCCGGCTTCCGTCACGATACTACGCGAAGAAAATGTCGGGCGTTGTCTTCAAGGCGATGGCCGTGTGCCCGGTGGTCAACGGTTCCTTGTACTCGTGAGAAAAACGGTCTTGGCCATTTAGTTGGTGTCTTGTGCAACGCTGTGTCGCAATTCATCTTCCCCACACGCGATCAGGGTCTTCCGCCCTGGGCTGTACCAAACCAAGCGGCAATCCAAGGTGCATTTCTGGCAGGTGAGGGGCCACGCGAACCACGGGGCAACGACCAGGCATTCCATTGGTAAATGCCTGCGTCGCATCAGGAAACAATAAATGATTAGGTTTAGCCTAATGTTTGGTGAGGAACTCAATTCTTCAGAGGTTTCGCCGCTCCGTATATACCTGTGCCAAATTTCGCGGTGCTTAGGGAGGCGGATGTGTCTGACAGTGGAAATGTCGCGATTGACGTGCGGGATGCGGTCAAGCGCTACGGCGACTTTACGGCGCTGAAAAGAATCTCACTGTCGATCATGGACAATGAGTTCTTTACGCTTCTGGGGCCGTCGGGCTGCGGCAAGACCACTTTGCTGCGGATGATTGCCGGGTTCGAGGACGTGACCGAAGGCGCCATTTTCCTGTATGGCGATGAGATTGAAAACCTGCCACCGAACAAGCGCCCGGTGAATACGGTGTTCCAGAACTATGCGCTGTTTCCGCATATGACCATTCTGGACAACGTGGCTTTTGGGCTTGAGATGCGCGGTGCGTCGAAGTCTCAGGCGCGCACGAAAGCCGGTGAAATGCTGGAACTGGTGCAGCTCAGCCAGTTTTCGGCGCGCAAACCAAGCCAGCTTTCGGGCGGCCAGCAACAGCGGGTCGCGTTGGCGCGTGCATTGGCGCCACAGCCCAAAGTGCTGTTGCTGGACGAGCCGCTATCCGCCCTGGACCTTAAACTGCGCAAGGCCATGCAGCTTGAACTGAAGCACCTGCAGCGGGAAACCGGGATTACCTTTATCTTCGTGACGCACGATCAGGAAGAGGCGCTGACCATGTCCGATCGCATTGCGGTGATGTCAGCAGGTGAAATGCAGCAACTGGGCGCGCCGACGGATATCTATGAGCGACCGCGCAACATGTTTGTTGCCGATTTCATCGGCGAGACGAACCTGCTGGAAGTATCCGTCGACGGGCTCCGGGACGGTCGCGCGATCTGTCATCTGGGCGGCGGGCACGAATTGACCTGTGATCAGGTCGAAGGTGTCGGGGTGGGGTCTAAGGTTCACATGTCGATCCGGCCCGAGCGTCTGTACATGTCCGACAAACCGGTCGAAAGCGAAAGCCTCAAGGGGCGCGTGAAGGACAACATCTTTGTCGGCACCGACATCACCACGATCGTGGATCTGCAGGATGGACCCGATTTCGTGGTGCGCACGTCGAACTCTGATCGCGGCAACAAGCGCATCTTCGAGCCGGGCACCGAGATGTTCGTCAACATGGAGCTGGGGGCAGCGCGCCTCCTGGTGGACTGATGGCCGCCGGTGCAGCAAGCGGCGGCAGCGCAACGACCGACACCTACAAAGAGGCCCGCACTTGGCTGCTGTTGCCTGCATGGGTGACGCTGAGCATTTT
The DNA here is from genome assembly GCF_056536425.1 of Ruegeria sp. D1(2025). Classification (NCBI taxonomy): domain Bacteria; kingdom Pseudomonadati; phylum Pseudomonadota; class Alphaproteobacteria; order Rhodobacterales; family Roseobacteraceae; genus Ruegeria; species Ruegeria sp. D1(2025). The sequence continues at coordinate 73,268 of NZ_JBQFPO010000006.1, forward strand.
GGTCCTGGCACCGGTGTTCATGATGCTGGTTTACTCGTTCCTGACGAAAGAGTTCCGCGGCGGCGTGATCTGGGAGTTTTCGCTGGCCGCCTATGATCAATTCTTCTTTGACCGTGGTCTGTTCGGGGATGAACCGCCCAAGATCGAATGGACTTACCTCACCATTTTCTGGCGCTCGATCTGGCAGGCGGGCGCGGCGACGGTGCTTAGCCTGGTGATCGGCTTCCCGACGGCCTATTTCATTGCCACCCGGCCCGAAAACATGCGGCCGGTCTGGGTGTTCCTGATCACGATCCCGTACTGGGTGAACCTGCTGATCCGGACCGTGTCGATGAAATTCCTGCTGCGCGACCAGGGTCCGCTGAATGATTTTCTGATCAGCATCGGCCTGATCGACAGCCCCCTGCATATCGTCAATACCAACTTCGCGGTGCAACTGGGCCTGTTCTATTCCTATCTGCCTTTCATGGTGCTGCCGATCTACGCGGCGGTGGAACGCTACAACTTCGCGCTGAGCGAGGCGGCAGCGGATCTGTATGCGACCAAGTGGACGACTTTGCGGCGCATTCTCCTTCCGGCGGTGAAACCCGGCGTGATCGCCGGATGCATCCTTGTGTTCGTTCCCTCGATGGGTTCCTTCCTTGCCCCCGACCTGCTGGGCGGCGCCAAGAACTTTATGATCGGCTCACTGATCGAGGAACAGTTCAAGGGCAATGCCGGTAACTGGCCGTTCGGGGCGGCCGCGTCGATGATCCTTCTGACCATGGTTCTGATCCTGCTGATGCTGTTTGCACGGCAACAGGCCAAAGCCGAGAAAGCGGAGGGCTGACCGATGGCAAGCAAGCAATTCGACATCAAGTCCTATCGCGGCTTCAAAGGTATCACCCTGTTGTGTCTGATCGTTTTGTATGCGCCGCTGCTGGTCGTGACGATCTACAGCTTCAATGCCTCGCAATCGCTGACCAACTGGGAAGGTCTGTCGCTGCGCTGGTATGCGGACGTGTTCACCGGACCGGAAAGCGATAAGTTCAAGCAGGCCGCCAAGAACAGTTTTATCATCGCCATTGTTGCAGCCACGGTGTCGACGTCAATTGCGACACTGGCGGCGACCGGAATGGTCCGGGGCGGCAGGTTCAAGCTGCGCACCCTGTCATTCGGCCTGATCAGCCTGCCATTGATGGTGCCCGAGATCGTGACGGCCGTTGCAACCTTGATCTTCTTCAATTCGATCGGATTTGAACGCGGCATCATGACGATCCTGCTGGCTCATATCGCGTTTTGCATTCCCTTTGCCTATTTGCCGATCTCGGCCCGGATGCAGGGGATCGAGGACAGCTATGAACAGGCCGCGCAGGACCTTTACGCCACCAAGCGGCAGGCATTTACCAAGATTCTGCTGCCGCTGATGATGCCCGGTATCATCTCGGGCTTCCTGCTGGCCTTCATCGTCAGCCTGGATGACTTCATCATCACCAACTTTGTCAAAGGCGCGGGTGTTGAAACCCTGCCGACGGCGATCTTCGGTTCGGTCAAGCAGGGTCTCAAACCCAATATCATGGCGATTTCGACCATGCTGCTGGCAGTGTCCGTCATCATGGTCACGATCAGCTACTTCGTCAGCAAAACTGACAACACGAAATAACCAACAGAGGGAGAACACAATGAAACATATGATGAAAAGCGGCGTCGCCGCGCTGGCCCTGACTTTGGGTGCAAATGCAGCGGCAGCCGAGGGCGAACTGGTTGTCTATCACTGGTTCGAATACATCCCGCAGGAGCTGATCGACAAATTCTCTGACGAAACCGGTATCGAGGTGACTATGGACACCTACGATTCAAACGAGGCGATGCTCGCCTCGCTCAAGGCTGGCGGGATCGGAACCTATGACGTTTCGGTGCCGGGCGATTACATGGTGTCGATCATGGCAGGCGAGGGCATGCTGGACACGATCGAAGACGGCGAACTGAAGAACAAGGGCAATATCGAACCCGAATGGGCCGATCCCAGTTTTGACCCCGGCCGCAAACATTCGATCCCGTATCAGTGGGGCTCGACCAGCTTTGCCGTGAACCGCGACGTCTATTCCGGCGACATCCAGACCACCGACATCCTGTTCAACCCGCCGGCCGAGTTGCAGGGGCGGATCAACATGCTAGACAGCCAGGGTGAGGTCATGGCCATGGCGGCGCTGCACATGGGCATCCCGCAGTGTTCCACCGACCGCGAACAGCTCAAGGCGCTGAACGCCATGCTGCAAGAGGCCAAGCAGCACTGGTCGTCCTTCAACTCGGACACCGCCAAAGAGGTTTTGGTCTCGGGCGATGCGGCGGTCGGCCAGATCTATGACGGGTTCTCGGCCAAGGCGCGCGAGGAAGGCGCAAATGTCGAATATGCCTACCCGACACAGGGCTATATCGCGTGGATGGACAATGTCGTTCTGCTGAAGGATGCACCGAACCGTGACAACGCGCTGAAATTCATGGACTTCCTGCTGGAGCCGGAAAACATCGCCGCTGTCACCAACTTTGCCCGCTATAACGCGGGGGTCGCAGGCGTCGAAGAGTTCCTGGACCCCGCGCTTGCGACGCAACCGGAGAAGAACCCGCACGACAAGGTCGGCCCCGGTGTCTTTATCGAGGTTTGTTCGCAGGAAGTTCAGGCCGTCTATGACCAGATCTGGACAAATCTGAAGAAGTAAACTCTCCCCGTGCAATAAGCACCAATTTACCGGGCGGCCTGGCCGCCCGGTCTTTTATTCCGTCGGTACTGCGACGTGGTTGAGCAGCAGCAGGAAAAGCGCGCGCTCGGTGGTGATGTCCAGCTTGCGATAGGCGCTTTTTGAGTGTGCGCAACGCGGCATCCATAGTGGTGCAGGTTTGGCGCTGCCGTTGGGCACGGCTGTTGTGCTGACGTCAAAAAAACCCGAAGATCACGTCTATCAGAACCTGATTGTGTGCGGGGACGAGTGGGAGGCGCAGGCGTCAAATCCGTCAGCCGGATCGGCGATTGCGAGGCCCCGTCGGTCTTTGCGGCAGCCGTCCATGCCGGACACCGCTGGGCACGGGACCTGGATAGCAGCGAGAGGCCGGTGCCGAAAATTCTGCCGATGCCACTGCGTTAAAAAAGGAGGAAAGCATGACCAAACCTATCCGCTTGCTGGCCGATGGCCACCCCGAATCCGGCTTTGTCCCGTCTTCCCTAGTGGCTGACGGTGATTTCACCACCTCGGACAAGACCGAGACCATAAGCAGCTTTTTCGAAAGCCGGGATGAGAAGATTTCGGTAGGGGTATGGGAATGCGCGCCCTGTCGCGAGGATATCGAGGCTTATCCGGTGGATGAGATGATGACCGTGATCTCGGGTTCGGTCACGCTGACCGGATCGGACGGGGTGGCGCAGGTTTTTGGGGCCGGAGACACCTTTTTTGTACCCAAAGGCACGCCCTGTACGTGGGAAATCACGCAGACATTGCGCAAGTTTTACATGATTGCGGAATGATAGGCGCGCGGCGCGGGTTACCGTGCGCCGCGCAAGTTTCGCAAGACCGCCAGAACGGCGATGAAAATGAACATGACCTCGATCACGATTGCGCCCGGATTTGGCCGATGGATCAGGGAAATCATGACCAGTGATCCGCCCAGAATGTTCCAGGCATTGAAGGGTATCTTGTTTGCGGGAAGGACATTGCATGTCGCCAGATAGTAGACGCACACGATAATTGCCGACCCCAACAGGCCGATTCCGTCAACAAGAGTGAGGTCCTGCAGCAATTCCATATTCGATCTCAGTGGCTGATATCGGCCAGGATACGGTCCATCATCGCGTCACAGGCGCTGAGTTGCCCGAGGTCCAGATATTCGTCCGGCTTGTGTCCTTGCCTTTCCATTGATCCCGGCCCGCAAACGACGGTGGGAATGCCCAGCTCGCTGAAAAACCCGGCCTCGGTGCCAAACGCGACCTTGGTGGTCGCGTTGCTTTGCGACAGCTTCAGGGCATAGCCGATGACGGCATCCGTGTCGGGCACGTCCAGACCGGGATAGGCGTTATATTGTTCGACCTCGACGCGCGCCTCGGGGCATAGGTTTTGATACGCCGCACCAACTCTGTGGGCCGCATCCTGTATCTGGTCGAGGATATCTTTGCCGCGGTCCGATGCCAGATGCCGGTATTCAAAGGTCAGCTCGGCGCGGTCCGCCACGATGTTCAAAGCCTTGCCGCCGGACATCATGCCGACGTGAAAGGTTGTGTAGGGAATGGAATATTCCGGGTCGATGTTTCCACTTGCGGCATAGGTTTTTTGCAGGGCGCGCAACTCATTCACGAAATCAGTCGCCAGGTGCAGCGCGTTGACGAATTTCGGCGCCAACGCCGAATGACCACTTTGCCCGTGGCACACAGCCCGCAATGCGGCTTTGCCCTTGTGTCCGACAGCGACCTGCATCTCGGTGGGCTCGCCTACGAAACAGGCACGGGGCTGACCCAGCATCGGCGCCAGCCGGTCCAGCATGTGCTGAATGCCAACGCAGCCGACTTCTTCGTCATAAGACAATGCAATCCTGAGCGGCTCGCGCAGGTTCGAGGTGCCTGTGCGGTCGGCCAAAGCCATGACCGAGGCCACATAACCCTTCATGTCCGTTGTGCCGCGCCCGTAAAGCCGGTCACCTTCGCGGGTCAGCCGGAAGGGATCCCTGGTCCAGCTTTGCCCTTCGACCGGAACGACATCCGTGTGCGCGGATAGCAAAACGCCATCTCCGTCCGGTCCCTTTTCGGCATAAAGCCCGGTTTTCTCGCCGCCGGGGTCGGTGATGCGGTGAACAGCAAAACCGCGCGCCTCAAGAAACGCTTCGACATAGCTGGCCAGCTCAAGGTTCGAGTTCTTGCTGACCGTATCGAAGCCGACCAGCTTTTCCAGAATTTCCAGCGAAGACGTCATACCCTTTGTGCCTGTGATTTGGATGAAAATACCCGTGTTGTGCACAGCCTATACGACCTGCAAAAAACATAAATCCGGGATTGGCGAACCAGAGGTTAGGATAAAACGAAGCTGATATCAGCCCGCTTTCTGATTGCAGAGACCCGGGAGCGTGCCGGACTTCTCGGCTTGTTCACAATGCTCGACAAAGGCCTTCACCGTATTGGTCTCATTCTCGGCGCGCGCTGTGAGCAACCCAAGATGCATCGGTCTGAGATCCCCTGCCAAAGGAATGAAGATCAGCTTTTTGCCATCGGGCGACAGCACATTCAGGGGGCGGATATTTGCGATCGAAAATCCGAAGCCATTGGCCACCAGGGACCGCATCACGGACATGTCGGCAGTGCGTTCCCCGATATTCGGTTTGATATTGGCATCCCGGAAGAAAGACAGGAAATACTCACCACTGAATGGCAGGTCCAATAACACCATCGGGCTGTCCTGAAGATCGGGGATCGTCAGCTCTGTCCGGTCGGCCAGCGGGTGGCCTTCACCCAGGACAACATAGGGCGGCAGCTTGTGAAGGGGCCGGAATTCCAGATCGGCAGGTATATCCAGATCATATGTCAGCGCGATATCCAGTTCTGCCCGGCGCAACTGGCTGAAGATTTCCGCCTGATTGAGTTCGCGCTGCTCGATGCGCACGTCGGGGTATGTGATCTCGAATTCCCGCCGCAATCCGGGCAGGACGATCTGCGCAAAGGTCATTAGACAACCCACAGAAAGGATGCCCTGAACCTTGCCGGTGATTTCACCTGCCAGCGTCGCCAGAAGTTCGGCCTCGCGCAGAACGAATTCGGTGCGTTCCATGAACTTGTGCCCGGCCTTGGTCAGTGACAGGCCCCGTGCGTGTTCACGCACGAACAGATTGACGCCGAACTCAAGCTCAAGCTGGGTGATCGCCGCCGAGATCGACGGCGATGAGACATTCAGTTTGTCGCTGGCAGCGGCGATGCTGCCTGCCTTTCCAACGGCCACAAAGTATTCCAGCTGCCGCAGCGTGTATCTGAAAGGCAATGGCGCATCCCCGCGTGGTTGCGGATCAAGCCGTGTACTTGATCCACGTGGTCTTCAAAGCAGTATACTTTTCAAGCGAGTGCAATGACAAATCCCGTCCGAAGCCCGATTGTTTCATGCCGCCAAATGGCGTTTGGGCAGACAGGGCGTCAACGGTGTTGACCGAAACAGTGCCGACCATCAACTTGTCGGACACCCGGCAAGCACGGCTGAGGTTGTCGGTCCAGACCGAGGCCGCCAGACCGTAGATCGAGTCATTCGCCATGGCGACGACCTCATCCTCGCTGTCAAAAGGAATGACCGACAGGACGGGACCGAAGATTTCATCGCGGGCCAGAGGGTTGTCGTGGCTCACCTCGTCAAAGATGGTGGGCTGAACAAAGCAGCCCTTGCCGTCGACGGTGACACGCTCGCCACCTGTCACCAGATTAGCCGATTTCTTGCCTTCTTCGACGAAACGGATAATGCCTTGCGTCTGCTTTTCGTCGACGATGGCACCCATTTTCGAGGCCGGGTCCAGCGGATCGCCCGGCTGGGTTGCCTGCGCCCGCTCAATCAGCTTTTCGACGAAGGCATCCTTGATCGAGCGTTCGACATAAAGCCGCGAGTTGGCCGAGCAGACCTCGCCCTGATTGAAGAATATTCCAAAGGCGGCCATGTCGGCGGCGGTGTCCAGATCCTCGCAATCTGCAAAGACGAGATTGGGGCTTTTGCCGCCGGTTTCCGGCCAGACCTGTTTCAGGTTCGAATGCCCCGAATACTGCATGAACATCTTGCCGATAGCGGTCGAGCCGGTAAAGGCCAGGCAATCTACATCCATATGCAGACCCAGCGCGCGACCGGCCGTCGCGCCAAAGCCCGGCACCACGTTGAAGACCCCGTCCGGGACACCGGCCTCGGCGGCCAGCTCGGCCAGGCGCAATGCCGAAAGTGGCGATTGCTCGGCCGGTTTCAACACAACCGAGTTTCCTGCGGCCAGCGCGGCGGCGGCTTTCCACGTGGCCATGTCCAGTGGGAAGTTCCATGGGGTAACGGCGCCAACGACGCCAAGGGGGACGCGGCGGACCAGTGCCAGATCGCCGGGACCGGTGGGGGCAACCTCGTCATAGACCTTGTCGATGGCCTCGGCATACCACTGGAAGAAATGCGCGGACCCCGGCGCGTCGATGGTGGCGGCATCTGTGATCAGCTTGCCCATGTCGAGGCTGTCCAGCAGCGCCAACTCTTCCAGATTGTCCCGGATCAGATCGGCCAGCTTCAGCATCACCGCCTTGCGGTCCCCCGGTGCCATACGTGACCAGCGGCCATCTTCGAACGCAGCGCGTCCCGCGGCCACGGCCCGGTTCACGTCCTCTTCGTCACATTCCGCAACTTTGGTCAGAACCGCGCCGGTGGCCGGATTGACGCTGTCAAAGGTCTTGCCAGAGGCAGCATCGACGAACGAGCCATTGATGAAGGCCTGCCCCCGGAACGACAGACCGGCGGCACGGGCTTTCCAGTCTTCGTGTGAATAGTCCAACATTCTGTCTCTCCCTGATTACTGGTCGCCGGGAACGCCGTAGGACGGCGCCTCGCGCGGGTCGAGGGCGCGCTGGATGTAGGCGTCCAGTTGTGGCTTGTAGATGTCCCAAGCGGTTGCAACAGCCTCGATGGGACAATCCTCGGTCCAGTCGCAGCGCAGATCGGCCACCGGCCAGCTAACTTTGTCGACAATCTTCAGGCCTGCGGAATGCACCGGACCGGCCTCGCCACCCGCAGCGAGTCCCGCGCGCATCGCGGCAATCAGGCGGTCACCGATATGGCCCGAGGCCGAAAGGAACCCGTCGACGATGGCCTGCGGAATGCCATCATTGTCCAGCAGGTTCCCGCCCGAGGCGACGTTCTCGGCCTGCGCTTGGGTCCAGATGCCAAGGCTGTTTGGGCCGGAATGGATTGCGGTGCGCCCGGCCGTGTCCACAGCCAGCACCTGACGGTATTCGATGAATTTTGCGCCGGCCTTCATGGCCTCAATAGCCTCGGGTGCGGTCTTGCCCTGTTCCATCAGATCCAGCGTCAGCGGACCAAGGCTGGGGTCGGTCACGTTCTGCGTTGCGACCGCCCCGACTCCGGCGCGGGCAAAGGAACAGCGGGCCGCCACGGCGGGCGACGAGGAGGAAATCGCTAAGCCGAACATTCCGGTTTCAGCGCAGCGGGCAACCAATGAAAAAGTCATTCAGGTCTCCTTGAATCACAGCGACCGGACCGCGCGTGAGAGCAAGAAAGGGACGCGGTCCGGTCTGTCGACTGATCGAAACGATCAGTCAGGGATAACGGCGGTGCCGTCGATTTCGACCAGCCATTCCGGACGTGCCAGCGCCTGAACCACCAGACCGGTCGAGACCGGGTGAACGCCTTTGATGTATTCGCCCATGGTGCGATAGACGGCCTCGCGGTGGCGGACATCGGTGATGTAGACGACGACCTTGACCAGATGCTCCATCGAGCCGCCGCATTCCTCGATCAGCTGCTTGATGTTCTGCATCACCTTGTGGGTCTGCTCGACCGGGTCGTGACTGTCGATGTTGACCGCATCGTCCAGGTTCTGCGGGCACTGGCCACGCAGGTAGACGGTCTTGCCACCCTGAGTCACAACGGCCTGGCAAAGGTCGTTGTCGAGGTTTTGCTCGGGGTAGGTGTCGGAGGTATTGAATTTGCGGATACGTGTATGCGCCATGTCGGGGTCCTGTCTTCTTACTCTGCTGCGGGGGCAATGATGGCTGCTTCGCCGTCATAATCGGCATAGGCCCGCTGGATCGCGATCTGATCGGCAATGTATTTCGCATCGTGCCAGACGCCCCACAGGAAGGTCGAGCCGCGGCGCGACTGCCAGGGCAGGCCAAGGAAATACACGTCCGGTTCAACCGAAACCCCGCGCTGATGGATCGGCGCGCCTTTGTCGTCGAAGGCATTGGCCTTGATCCAGCTGAAATCCTGACGGAAACCCGTGGCCCAGATGATCGTGGTAATGCCTTCCTTGGTGAAATCGACCGAACCGAGCGGGTTGGTCAGGCTGTCGGGATCGGCGAAGGCTTCGCGGGCCTCGGGTTCTTCCGGAAGATCAAGGCCGGTGCGGTCCACATAGGCGTCCGCCAAATCCAGCATTTCGTGATAATTGGCATCGCCAGCGGCCACATTGCGCTGCAAATCGTCGGCAAAGCTCAGAACGCCGTTCTCGAAGCTTTTTGTCATGCCAACCAGGGTAACGCCTTCGTTGCCAAGACGACGGAAATCCATTGTGTGCCCGCCATAGGCGCCGCTGACCGAGATGGTCACGTGTTCGGTTCCCGGCTTCATCGCGGCCACGTCCCACAGGCCCAGAACGCCCAACCACCAGACGAAATCCCGGCCTCGATAGCGGCGCGGCGGGCGGTCATGCGGTCCAACCGACAGAAACACCTTGCGGCCGGCCCGGTTCAGCTCATCCGCGATCTGTGCGCCGGATGATCCGGCACCGACGACCATCACGGCACCTTCGGCCAATTGGCTGGGGTTCTTGTAGAAAAACGAGTGAATCTGGCCGACACCTTCCGTTTCCGGCACAATCGGCGGGATCACCGGATGCTGGAAAGCGCCCGTAGCGGCAACAATGCGCTTGGCATGGATTTCACCGGCCGAAGTTTCGACACGGAAGCCGCCCTCGCCGGGCAAACGCTCGGCCCTGAGCGCCTCGACACCTTCGCGGATGGGCGCGTTCACCATTTCGGCATATTCGACAAGATAGTTGGCCACCCGGTCTTTCGAGACAAAGGCATCCGGATCGTCGCCCTTGAACAGCAGGCTCGGGAAACGATCGTGCCAGGCCGGGCCGTTGGCGACCAGAGCATCCCAGCGACCGGTACGCCATGCCTCGGCCGTCCGGTTCTTTTCCAGAATGATATGCGGAACATTGTTGTTTCCCAGATGCTCGCTGAGCGCGATACCGGCTTGACCGCCACCAACAACCAGTGTGTCCGTTTTCTCGATGGGCATGTTTCGTTTCCCTTTGACTGTATCTCGGTCCGACACAAATGGCCGGGCAAACTCCTGGCTGAACTGGATAGGGTCTGACAGACGGCTCCAAATAAGGAGGCCCCTGTAATCACCGATTTCGGAGGACGGCGTGCAGTCGTCATAGTGACCATTGTTCGGGCGACGGTCACTTCGCGATTACAGCTTTCCGTGCCGATCCAGCACGCCTTGCGCGTTTCGTGAGGAACGTCCCACAAGTTGGAATTGGGCGAAATTACTGTCTAGCTTACCCTTAGTTAGGTTTTGGCTAATCTGGCAGGATTTACGCTTGTTTTGATTGCAGTTGGCCGTGATCGGACAGGTACGGTGCGATCAGATAAAACAGCTCTCCCTGCGAAGAGATCTGGCATTTCCTGTAAAGCTGCTTGCGTATGACTTTGACGGTTTGCGGGCTGATCCCAAGCGTGAGGCCGATGGAAACCGACGAATGCCCCTGCAGGATCAAAAGTGCGATCTCAGCTTGCCTTGCGCTCAAACTGATCTCGAGTTCCGAGGACAGCCGGTGACGCAACAGATCGACAACATCTTCCGGCGTGTCTGAGCCCTGCGGTCTGAGGTCCGACCAGTTCTGCCTGACCAGCGCGTTTACAACCGGGGCCAGCTGCCTTGCCTGTTCAAGATCACGGGATGAAAACCGTGATGCGGTGGTCGCATCCCGCCCCAGACAGACGGTTATCGACACGCCCTGCGTCGGAGACGAGAAGAATGCGATCTCGTCGGCGAGCGTGGTGCGTTGATAATAGGATTTGTAGTACTCGTTGCGATGAAACTGGTCCGGGGCAATGTCGCTTAGCCGATACATCCCATCTGCCGCGTCTGCCGCGTGCAGGGAATAGAACGGGTCCAGCAGGTAAGCGCCTGTTACATAGTGGCTGTTCATACGTTCAAACACGCGCTTCTCGCTGGCTTGGGTCAGAAAGACCTCTGGTTGTTGGCTTTTGAAGAAAGCGACGATGGTCATGTTATCGATACGCAGGCAGGCGCCGAGCCAGTTTTGCAATCGCCGGGCAAACCTGGTGGTACCTATGGACAGGATTGTGTCTGCCAGAAGCTCTGGCTTGGGCATGTGGTCCACGGCGCTATACCTCTTTGGGGGTATATACCCCCTCGTGATCCATGATCTACCATGATTGTCGAAATAAGGGGGTATATCCAGCGCGAAATACGCTCTGACCATCAGAATTTCGGCCCGCCACAGGGCGATACCGCCAGATGCCTAAGGGAGATCCAGCAATGCGCGATCCACGCTATGATGTTCTGTTCGAACCGATGAAGATTGGCCCGCTGACCGCCAAGAACCGCTTCTATCAGGTGCCGCACTGCAATGGCGGCGGCTATCGTGATCCTTCGGCTGCTGCTGCGATGCGAGGTATCAAAGCCGAGGGCGGCTGGGGCGTGATCTTTACCGAACAGTGCGAGATGCACCATACCTCGGAGATCACGCCGTTCATCGAATTGCGTTTGTGGGAAGACAAGGACATTCCGCAACTGCGCAAGATGTCCGAGAAAATGAAAGAACATGGCGCGCTGGCCGGGATCCAACTGGCCTATTCGGGCATCAACGGGCCGAATCTTTACACGAAAGAGGTACCGCTGGCACCGACCGCATTGCCGATCCGGACGTTCACCAACGATCCGGTTCAGGCGCGCGCACTGGACAAGCAGGACATCCGGGACCTGCGCCGATGGTTCGTGAATGCGGCCAAACGGTCGAAGGATGCCGGATTTGACCTGATCTGCCTGTATGGCGCACACGGGTTCGGGATTTTTCAGCACTTCCTGAGCCGGGCCACCAACCAGCGCAGCGATGAATATGGCGGCTCTCTGGAAAACCGGGCCCGGTTCAGTCAGGAAGTCATCGCTGACATGCGCGACGCTGTGGGCGACAAGATGGCGATCACGCTGCGGGTGTCGCTGGACGAAACCATCGGCGAACTTGGGTTCTCGAACGCCGAGGTGCGCGACTATGTCGAGATGAACAAGGATCTGCCCGATCTCTGGGATCTGGCGCAGGGCACATGGGAAGATTGCTCGGGCCCGTCGCGCTTCAAGGAAGAGGCGGCGCAGGAACATCTTGTGCGCGGCATTCATGAACTGACAGACAAGCCCATCGTCGGGGTAGGGCGGTTCACTTCACCGGATGTGATGGCCAGGATGATCAAGTCCGGAACGCTGGATTTCATCGGCTGCGCCCGCCCATCCATTGCCGACCCGTTCCTGCCGAAGAAGATCGAGGAAGGCCGGATCGACGACATTCGCGAATGCATCGGCTGCAATATCTGCATCACCGGCGACATGACCATGTCGATCAGCCGCTGCACACAGAACCCGACCTTCATGGAGGAATGGCGCAAGGGCTGGCACCCCGAGAAGATGAACGAAAAGGGCGACAGCTCAAACGTGCTGATTGTTGGCTCTGGTCCTGCGGGACTTGAAGCGGCCTGGGCGCTGTGCCGCCGCGGCTACGATGTGGCCGTGGCCGAAGCGCGGGACGTGATCGGAGGACGTGTCACCCGCGAACGCGCGTTGCCGGGGCTCAGCGCCTGGGGGCGTGTCGTGGACTACCGGGAATATCAGTTGCAACAGCGCCCGAACGTGGAAATCTACCGCGAGAGTGAACTGGATGCCGACAGCATTCTTGAGTTCGGATTCGAAAACGTCTGTATCGCGACCGGATCCACATGGCGTCGCGACGGTGTTGCCCGTCAGCATGTCGTGCCAATGCCGATTGCAGATGGCGCCAAGGTCTATACGCCTGACGACCTGATGGATGGTACGATCCCTTCGGGCCGCGTGGTGGTGTATGACGACGACCACTACTACATGGGCGGCGTGCTGGCCGAGTTGCTGGCGAGAAACGGGGCGCAGGTGACGCTCGTCACGCCGTCAGCCTATGTCAGCGACTGGACGAACAACACGCTGGAACAGATCGCAATCCACCCGCGACTGGTCGAAGCCGGGGTCGAAATCGTGCTCAATCAGGGTGTAGCGGAAATCCACACCGATCATGTGGTATCGAACTGTGTGTATACGGACCGCACCTGGAAGATCGAAGCCGATGCCGTCGTAATGGTCGCATCCCGGCTTGAGAACAATGGCGTCTACAACGCCCTGAAGGCGAAAGAGACCGATTGGGCCGACGCAGGCATCAAGTCCGTCAAGCTGATCGGAGACGCCAATGCGCCGGGACCGATTGCATGGGCAACCTATGCCGGGCATCGATACGCCCGCGAGCTGGACGGGCCGGATATCGGGGACGCCTTGCCATTCCGCCGCGAGATCACGGAACTGGCAACGGATTGAGATTGGCGTGGGCTTGTTTGCCGCCGCCAATCGGGCGATGGAGGACCGGAGGCAAAGCGACCTAAGCTGAGCCGATTGGCTTTCGTCGCCTTCCGCTTTTCCTGGGGCTTAACTAGTCCTGGCATCGCAGATGTGAAGCGACTCGGGCAACTGTGGTAGTCTGTGATCATCTGCGAAAAACTCGGGAGGAGAAGATGTCAGTTCTGGACACCGTTAAAGCGCTCGATGCGGCAATCATTGAAGGGATCAACGCAAAGGATGCCGGCAAGGCAACCGCACCCTATGCCGAAGACGGCGCGATCATGCCGCCGGGCGCACCGACTATGTCAGGTCACACCGCGATCCGCGAGTACTGGCAGGCCGCAATTGACGGAGGTCTAAGCAACGTAGTGGCCAACCCGACCGGCGCGCATGTCAGCGGAGATTTTGCCGTCACCATGGGAACGTTGACGGGCTCGATGGGAGGGCAAGACCTCTCAGGGAAGTACATTCTCTACTTCCAGAAAGGCAACGACGGCTGGAAGGTCCAGCGCGACATCTGGAACTTCGACGCCTGAACCAAGCAGAGCGGGTATTGTTCGTCACTTGCATCAAGCTGTCGTGATGTTCGTCGGTCGGCTTTGATCGCTGGTTTCAAGGCGGTCTGAAAACCCGCGCAGAAAGCGGCCACCGGCGGGTTCGAAAACGTGAAAAACCGATGCAGAGTTTCATGCCATCGGGCGGAATGGCGTGTTTCCGTCCAGGCATTTCGCACACGGAAATTGTCACTTGGTTTCATTTCTCTGCGGTGCCTTCCCTGCAGCCATGACTTTGTGAGATAACTCCTCCAAAACACGGTATTAGCTCAGCTGATTTCAGTATTGTTTTGGGTTTCCGCACCGACTGTGGGAGGAAGACATAATGAAGAATTTTACACGCCGTGCCGCGCTGGTCGGTGCCGGTGGTTTGGCGGGATGGGGATTGGCAGGCCTGTTTCGGGCGGAGTTGCCCACCTATGCAGGTGCAAACCGCATCGTCGCGCCGACCGGGGAGAACTACCTGAACGATGCAAGCGGTCTGTCGGCGACGCCGATCCACAAGCATCTGCGGATTTCAGAGGGCGATCAGGAACTGGTTGCGGTGATCCGGCGAGAAATGTCACAGGCGCGTGCAGAAAGACGGGCCCTGAACGTCGGCGCGGCGCGTCATTCCATGGGGGGGCAAGCGATCCCGCGTGATGGTACGGCCATGACTTTTGACAATGCGCGTGTCGAACTGGACACGGTCAATCAAAGCTATCGGGCCCATGCGGGCGCGCGGTGGTCGGATGTCATTGCGGTGCTCGACCCCCAGGGATGGTCGCCCAAAGTGATGCAATCCAACAATGACTTCGGCCTCGCTGCGACCTATTCGGTCAATGCGCATGGTTGGCCGGTGCCGTTCGGACCGATGGGATCCACTGTGCGTTCCCTGCGGATGGTGTTGCCGTCCGGCGATCTGGTGACCTGTTCACCAACCGAAAACACCGACCTGTTCAACCTTGCGATGGGGGGATACGGCCTTATCGGAGTCATCGTGGACATGGAGATCGAGATGGTCAGGAATGCCCGGCTGTCTCCGGCATTTGAGGTGATGGAAACCGGCGAATTTGCCGACCGTTTCAAGGCGGCAATCATGGATCCGACAGTGACAATGGCCTATGGGCGGCTGAATGTGGAACGCGAGTCGTTCTTTCAAAAGGCGCTGCTGATCACATATCGCGAGACAGAAGATCAAGACGATCTGCCGGCGGCCTCCGGTTCCGGATGGATGGCCCATGCGGCCAGCCGGATTTATCGCGCCCAGCTTGGCAATGAGATATTCAAATCCTTCCGCTGGTGGAATGAAACCAAAGTTGGCCCGGCTCTGGGGTCAGGTGAGGTGACGCGCAACTCGCTGATCAATGAACCGGTGGTGACACTGGATGATCGCAACCCCGACCGGACGGACATTTTGCACGAGCATTTCGTCGGGTTTGACGCTTTCGACAGCTTTGTCGAGGCCTGCCGCGAGGTGATCCCGGCCTCGTATCAGGAGTTCCTGAATGTGACCCTTCGGTATGTGGCGCAGGACGATCAGTCCGTGCTGTCCTTTGCCCGTGTGCCGCGGATTGCTGCCGTCATGTCCTTCAGTCAGGAGCTGACCCAACGCGGTGAAGCGGATATGGCGCGCATGACCCGCGCGTTGATTGACCGGATCGTCGGGATCGGTGGGGCCTATTACCTGCCTTACCGCCCGCACGCCAAAATCGATCAGTTGACCGGCGCTTACCCGCGGGCAGAGGAATTTGCGAAAGCAAAGCGGGAACTGGACCCCGATCTGGTGCTGCGCAACAATCTTTGGGATCAGTATCTGGGGCAGTTATGAGCAATCTGCAAAAACTGTGTTTGGGGTATTTCGTGGCGCTCATGATCGCGGCGTCGTTGAACTATATCCCGGGCCTGACGGATGAAGATGGGCTGGTTTTTGGCATCTTTGCGCTGGATATCTACGACGATGCACTGCATGTGGCTTCGGCCCTGTGGGCGCTGATCGCGGGGCTACTTTCCCATCGGGCGGCGCGGACATTCCTGATCCTGTTCGGGCTGGCCTATCTGGGGGATGGGATATTCGGTATCTTCACCGGATACGGGTTCCTTGATCTGGGGATATTCACCAACGCATCGCTGGGCACCGATTGGTCGCTGCCGCGGTTCCTTGCGAACCTGCCCCATCTGGCATTGGGCGGAATCGGTGTCTGGGCCGGGTTTCGCGGCGGAGCCGAGCGCGGGTGAGACGGCTGTGGGGATACTGCAAATGGCTGTTTATGGTGGTGGTGATCTGCGTGGCGGGATTGCTGTCGCCGATTGCCTATGTGGAAATCATGTGTCGGGGGTCGGGCCAGCCTGCCGCCTATGAGGCGCTGATCGATCCCGCCTTTCACCGACCCGAAACCCGGACCATGATGACCTATCCGGAATGGCACCTCGTTCATGCTTACGAGGATTACGCCACGGTCATCCAATCCGGTGATCCGCATGAATACGGATATTTACGCGCTGTCGGAGGGTTCTGGTCTTCGCTTTGCGCGCTGAGTGCTGCCGCAAGTTCCCATGGCGCGGTTGATGGCGCGACCAAGCAAATGGTCTATGTGATCGGGGTCAGTTTTACCGCCGAATTGCTGCTCAAAGCCGCCTATGAGGAAACCTTTGGCCGGGTTTTCGCGGCGCTGCGCGGACAGACACGGGCGCCTTTGGATGAACTCTCGGCCAGCCAAGCCGCTGGCTATGCCAGGTTTTTGCAGCAGGTTCCGTGGTACAAATGGCGGTTTCGCGAGGATCGGGCTGAATTGAACGAACAGGCCACGGACAATTTGCGGGACCGTGAGCGGCGGATCGCCCTGGGGATCGAATACGGTGTCAAGGCCGCCTATGCGGATGTGATCGCCGATGCGGTGGCGCAGACGGGCCAGGACGAATCGACCCTGCGGATGATTGTTGAAAATGCGGACCGTTCCCTGCTGGACGCAGAGGAGGGTGTTCATGTTCTGGCGGAGCATCCGCACGGGATCGAAGTTGAAACCCCCCGTTACCGCGCGTTGACCCTTCTGCTGCAACGCTGGGCGCGTGAGGGAGTGGACTTCGTAGAGATCGCAGGGAATGACGACATCCTGTTCACAGTCCTGTCCGGTGATCCGGACATGGACGGTGCGATCTACAGTCGGTCACGGCAAGGGTCAGGCGATTACCGGCATCTGATGGTGGAGAAGGTTTCCGAATTGGCCGACCGGATTCGTGCATTAGATAAAGGTGAGCAGAAGCTGGAGCATATCCATGACTACTAGGTCTGTCCTGATTGCAGTACCTTCAATGCTGATCGGCTGGCTGGTCATCATGCTGGTGACGGCCCTGTTGACGGACGAGGCCCCGGCCTATGTCGTCTTGTTCCCGACCGACGGGTTTCTGCAGTCCCTTCCGAACGAAATATCGATGATCTCAGCTTCAGCTGTCAGCGTTACACTCACGTCCGAGCAGGATGGCTTCGTGCCACTATTGTATCGGTCGGGGGCCTGGATGGTGCTGCCTGCGGGATTGACAGGCTGCTTGCCCATGCCGAAGGCAGATTGAGCAAGGCCCGCCTGGGATCACGCGGTCGTCTTGTCTTACTGGGCAAGAACCATTCAAACAGTTCGGGAAAAACGAGTGCTGGCAGTTGTTCCCCTGACAATGCATTCCAGTTCACAGCAGAGTCTGAAAGGCTCTGGTTCATCCGAGGTTATGTAGTCGGTGAACCTTTCACCGGCGAGCTTGCCGATGGTTTCGGCGGGGATTCGAATGGTGGTGAGCCCCGGTTCGACATCTGCGGATCCCTTGAAATCCCCGATACCGACGATCGAGAGGTCATCAGGAACCTTCAAACCTAGGCTCTGGGCCGCAAACAAAGCGCCCTGCGCGATGACGTCATTTCCGCAAAGCAGGGCCGTGGGACGAGAATGTTCCGTCAAAAGCGTCAGGGCGGCCTGTTTGGCCTGAGACACACTGTACGGAGCTTCCGACTCATGCTCGCTCGGGATGGATACACCCATTTCCTCAAGTGCATCATGCACGGCGGACAGCCGGTTTTGCGCACGGTCATTGCCGGTCGTTTTGGGGAAGATCAATCCAATGTCCCGGTGCCCCAAGGCCAGCAGGTGCTCGGTCGCAAGACGTCCTGCCAGTCGATTGTCTGCCCCAACACAGGGAAGGGCGGAATCCTCGGAATAGTTCCAGATCGCAAGCGCCGGGATTTTCTGCTGTTCGATCAGTCGGGCGGTGGCATCGGAATGTTCCAACCCAACCAGTGCCACGCCGTCGACGCGATGTTCCAGCAGCTTGCGAACCATGGCGTATTCCCGATCCAGGTCATACCCGTGCGACGCCAGCAAGAGACTGAAGCCGGCCTTGTCGATTGAATCCGAGAAAGCCTGAATGACTTCGGCAAAAATGGCGTGGTTGATTGTTGGCACCACCAGGCCGATCGTGCCCGACCGTTTTCCATGCATCGTCTGAGCCGCGCGGTTGCGGATGTAGCCCAATCGCTGAACGGCCCGGTTGATCTTTTTCCGAGTCGCAGGGCTGACCAGATTGGGGTGGTTGAAGGTGCGGGAAACGGTCGAGGGTGAAACTTTTGCGGCCTTTGCAACGGCCACGATATCCACCTTATCTTTTTGAAATTTAGCCATAAAACCCTCTCGCATAGTCGATTTTATGAAAACATTTGCAATACTATTTTCATCGCCTAACCTGATTTGTCAACAAAAGTAAAAGTGTGAACCGACGGGTTGGGAGGCCCTGAATGGAATTCATTTACTACTTCGGAGATGTGTTCACGCCGCTCTCGTTCCTGTTGCTTTTGGGTGGCACGATAGGCGGGTTGATCCTTGGGGCGACGCCGGGCCTGTCACCCACGATGGCGGTTGCATTGCTGATCCCGTTCACCTTCCAGCTTGAGGCCGCGCAGGGCCTGATCCTGCTGGGCGCTGCCTATACCTCGACTGTTGCGGGCGGCGCGGTCAGCGCCATTTTGCTGAAAATCCCCGGAGCGCCTGCCAATATCGCCACAACGCTGGACGGGCACACCATGGCGAAACAGGGACAGGGTGCGCGGGCGCTGCAATTGTCCTTTCTAGCCTCGGCCGTGGGTGGCATTTTTGGCGTTTTGCTTCTGATCTTCCTGACACCGGTTCTGGCGAAATGGGCGCTGGCCTTTGGTCCGTCGCACCTGTTCTGGCTGGCCATTCTGGGTGTCACGGTGATCGGAACGCTGGATTCCGCGTCGGTTGTCAAAGGGTTGCTGTCGGGTTGCATCGGGCTGTGGCTTGCGACCATCGGCTTCGACGACATCATGGGCGCGCAGAGGTTCATTTTTCATCCCGCCTTGGGTGGCGGCATCAACATCATTGCCGCCCTGATCGGACTTTTCGCAATCCCGCAGGTTCTGACGATGTTCGCCAAAGGGCGCCACAATGCCGGAGCCGAGGTCATCGAGGTGCAGCGCCACTCGATAATGGCCGCCTTCCGGGAGCTGTTCAGCCGCACGCGGGCCCTAAGCATCGGAACCCTGACAGGTTCGATCATCGGCCTGATCCCGGGTGTCGGTGGGCAGATCGCGGGCCTTGTGGCCTATGACCAGACCAAGAAGTTCTCATCCGAAAAAGACAAGTTCGGCACCGGTCATTCCGAGGGCGTCATTGCCGCGGAATCCGCCAACAATGCCATGGTCGGCCCGTCTCTGGTGCCGCTGCTGACCCTTTCGATCCCCGGAAGCCCCACCGCTGCGGTTCTGCTGGGCGGATTGCTGATCCACGGCATCTTCCCGGGGTCGGACCTGTTCGACAACCACCCGGACGTGGCATGGACCTTCATCAACTCGATGCTGATCGGGCAGGTGCTGATGTGCATCTTTGGCCTTTACGTTGCCGGTCTTGCAGCCCGTGTCGCGCAGGTGCCGCAATCGGTGATGGCTGCAATCGTCCTGGCGCTGTCCGTTTTCGGAGCATACTCGGTTCAGGGTTCGATGGGTGACGTCTATGTCATGGCTTGCCTGGGGATAGGCATGTTCTTTCTGGAACGGTTTGGTTTTTCGGCGGCGCCACTGGTTTTGGGCCTGATCCTGGGACCCATCGCCGAAGCCAACTTCATTCAGGGCGGAATGATTGCTGACGCCACCGTGGGCAAGGCCGCATACTTCCTGAGTGGCGGTTTGAACCTGTTCCTGATCGCCATTGTGCTGGCGTCGGTCGCTTATTCGGTTTGGATGGAATTGCGCCACCGTCGCTACACCACCAAAGAGGAGGCACAGGCATGAACCGTTCGCAGCATGCATTCGGATCAGGTCTTGTCTTTTCGGTCGGCCTTTGGGTGACCTGGGTCAGCTACACCCAGCAACCGGCCGAGGCGTTCCTGTTCCCGCGTCTGATCGCAACCGTTTTCGTGGTTCTGGCCGGATGGACGTTTGGCAAGGCAGTCATGGGATTGTCCAAGGTTGGCAACGGCGTCACGCGCACGATGTTTGTCAACATGCTGCCGGGTCTGATCGTGACGCTGATCTATGTGTTCTGGGCGGCCAAGTCGCTGGGTTTTTACACCGCGACAACAATCGCCTTCTTCATCCTGCTGTCGATCTATGACCCGGCGCCGCATTCGGACGTCAAAAGCTGGATCCGGCGCGGGATCATCACGGGCGTCTTCGTGGCGGTGATGTACGGCCTCTTTTCCATGCTTCTGAACGTCCACACGCCAAGGGAAATTCTGTTCTGACCGCGCAAACAGCGGAAGAACCAAATCAGGGAGGAAACGCAAAATGAAACGATTGATTGCCGGGGCGGCTTTGGCCCTCATGAGCCTGACGGGTGCGGCGGCGGCCGAGGACTATCCCGAACGGCCGATCATGATGATGGTCAGCTACGGGGCTGGCGGCGCGACAGACTTTCAGGCGCGGATCGTGACCATGACCGCCGGAAACGAGGACGCGCTGGGAATGCCCATCGCCATCATCAACAAGCCCGGCGCGGGTGGCCGCGTGGGCTGGAACTGGTTCGCCACGCAGGCGGATGCAGACGGCTATACGCTGGCGGCCTACAATGTTCCGCATTTCATCGCCCAGTCGATCAAAGGTGGCGTGGAGTATTCGACCGACAGTTTCGAACCTATCGCGAACTGGGGTGCGGATCCGGCGGTATTTGTCGTGGGCGCCGACAGCCCGTTCAACTCGATGCAGGATGTCATTGCCTATGCCAAGGAAAACCCGGGCAAGCTGACGGTATCCGGTGCCGGATTGTTTGTGGGCCACCACATCGCGGCGCTGCAAATCGACAAGGCAGCCGGAACCAAGATGGCTTATATCCCGACCAAGGGTGGCGGCGCGGCGGCCATGAAGGCCGTGATTGCCGGTGAGGTCATGGGCGGCATCAACAACCTGTCCGACGCATTCCGCGCGCAGGAAGCGGGCAATGTCAAAATTCTGGGTGTCGCCGATCTTGAGCGCAACGCGTTTCTGCCGGATGTTCCAACGATGATGGAACAGGGGCTGGACGTGGACAACTCGTCGGTCAATTTCCGGGGTGTTATGGTGCCAAAAGGAACACCGCCCGAAGTGATTGAAAAGCTGGCCGCGACAGTACCTGAGATGTTTGCCAATTCGCGTGTCGCCAAGAAGATGGAGGCCGGCGGGTCGCCCATGCACATCATGACCCGTGACGAGGTGATCGAGATGTGGGGCCAGCGTCAACAAACACTGAACGAACTGCTGGCCGGTCTCTGACCCGGACATTCTAAAATGGGGCGGAACAGGTCCGCCCCGGTCAATCTATCGAGGACCAAGATGAACGCTCAGGACGGGATTGCCCCCGAAATTGCCGAAGTGGACCGGATCGTCGAACGGGCGCGTGCCGCTCAGTCTGCTTTCGAAGCCAGTGGTAGTCAGGCGCTATATGACAAAGCGGCACTTGCAGCGGGATGGGCGATCATGGAACCGGAACGCAACCGGGCCCTTGCCGAACTGGCCGTGGAAACCACCGGCCTGGGTAACGTGCCCGACAAGATCACCAAGAACCACCGCAAGACGCTCGGGTTGCTGCGCGATATAGCCGACGCCAATACGCACGGGATTATCAGCGATGATCCGGCAACAGGTATCACCGAGATCGCGCGCGCCATCGGCGTGATTGGTGCGGTTGTGCCGTCGACCAACCCTGCCGCGACGCCGGCCAACAACATCATCAACGCACTCAAGGGCGGCAATGCCATCGTGGTGGCGCCGTCCCCCAAAGGTGTTGCGTCCTGTGAATTGCTGCTTGGCTACATACATGCCGAATTCGACAAGCTTGGGCTTAATCGCGATCTGGTGCAGATGCTGCCTGCGCCCGGGTCAAAGGCCAAGACACAACGGTTGATGGAGGCTGTTGACCGGGTGATCTGCACCGGAAGCCAAAACAACGTTCATCGCGCACAATCCTGCGGTACGCCGGCGGTGGCCGTTGGGGCTGGCAATGTCACGGTGATTGTCGACGAGACTGCCGATCTGCAGGCCGCAGCGGCAAAAATTACCGCCTCAAAGTGTTTCGACAACGCGACCTCCTGTTCCTCCGAGAATGCGGTGGTCGTGGTGGATGCAGTCTACGACGCTTTCGTTGCGGCGATGGCCGCCGAGGGTGGTGCCCTGGTCCGTTCCTCGGAAGCAGGTGATATCATCGCCCGGCTCTGGCCCGATGGTCATCTCAGCCGTTCCGTCATCGCGCAGGACGCGGACAAGATGCTTGAAGCGCTGGGCATGGCGGGCAAGGTGCCCGAGGGAACCCGATATTTGGCAGTTGAGACTGCCGGGATCGGCCCGGATCATCCCCTTTCCGGAGAAAAGCTTAGCCGGGTACTCGCGCTCTATCGCGCGGCAGATTTCGAAGAGGCCCGGACAATCACCGCCCGCATTCTGGCACATCAGGGGGCAGGGCATTCGGTTGGCATTCATACAAAGGACGACGCGCGCGCGATCGGGTTGAGCCGGGATCTGCCGACCTGTCGTGTTATCGTAAACCAGGCGCATACCTTTGCCACCGGCGGTAGCTTTACCAACGGGATGCCTTTTTCCCTGTCGATGGGCTGTGGCAGCTGGGGGGGAAACTCCATCGACACAAACCTGCATTGGCGGCATTTCATCCAGACCACCAAAGTCGTGCGTGAAACTCCGCCGCGGGAGCCCGCGCTGGAAGAGATTTTCGGAAAGTACTGGTCGGAGGCCGGGCAATGATCGACCCGCCCAAAGGAACCGTCCGTGACTGGCTGGACAAACGGGCAGCCGAGGGCGGAACCGGTTTCGTTTTTCCGGATGGCGCGAGCGACCTGAGCTGGCCCGAGCTGCGCGAAACAGCGCAAAGAATTGCGGTCATGTTGACCGGATTGGGTGTCGAAAAAGGAGAGAGCGTCGCCATCCTTTATCCCAATTGCCGCGAAGCGCTGGAGGTCCTTTTCGGCGTCCTTTACGGCGGGTTCCGGGCGACGATGATAAACCTCGTCGCGGGGGACAGCGCGGTGGCCTATGCGCTGGACCACAGCGGTGCGCGCTATGGTTTTGTGCACCCCGAACAGGTGGATTTGTTTGAACGTACGGCCGACCCAGCGAAATTAACCGCGTTGAGAATTTCAGATGCGAAAGATGCCGATGGCGATCTGCACGACCTTTCGCCGGGCGATCACGCGCTTCTGATGTACACGTCCGGAACAACAGGGCGCCCAAAAGG
Organism: Ruegeria sp. D1(2025); assembly: GCF_056536425.1. NCBI lineage: Bacteria > Pseudomonadati > Pseudomonadota > Alphaproteobacteria > Rhodobacterales > Roseobacteraceae > Ruegeria > Ruegeria sp. D1(2025). Next base: position 96,878 of record NZ_JBQFPO010000006.1, read on the forward strand.
CGTCGTTCACACCCATTCCAGCCTGTTGGCGGGCGGCTGGACCACGGTGGTTGCACATGAGCTGTCCGAAGCTGATCGCGGGTTTTGCGTTCTGCCAATCTACCACATCAACGGCCTGTGCGTGACGGTTATGGGAACGCTTGTCTCTGGCGGATCATTGGCCATGTGTGAACGATTTTCCGCCAGCCGGTTCTGGGAAAACCTTGGGAAGGCCGAGGCGACATGGTTTTCGGTTGTCCCGACCATCATTTCCCACCTTCTGCATTCCGATACAAAACCGGATGCGCCGACCCGCCATCGTGTGCGTTTTGGCCGTTCTGCATCTTCCGCTTTGGCGCCGGACGTGCAGCGTGCGTTTGAAAACCGTTTCGAAATCCCGATTGTCGAGACCATGGGGCTTACGGAAACCGCCGCGCAGATACTGTCCAATCCGTTGCCGCCCGGCATTCGCAAAATCGGATCACCGGGTATCCCTTTTGGAAATGAGGCGGATATTTTTGACAAGAACCTCCGGCCCGTACCACGCGGAGCAGAAGGCGAACTGGTCATACGCGGTCCGAATGTCATGCTGGAATATCTCCAGAACCCTGACGCAACCGCAGGCACATTTACACCCGGTGGCTGGCTGCGGACCGGAGACCTCGCCCGTATGGATGAGGATGGCTACGTCTATGTCACCGGCAGGCTGAAGGAACTTATCATCAAAGGGGGCGAAAACATTGCGCCGCGCGAGATTGACGAGGTGCTTTATTCTCATCCCGATGTTGTCGAAGCCGCCGCCTTCGCCCGACCTTGTGCCAGCTATGGTGAGACTGTCGAGGCGGCGGTGAAAATTCGCGAAGGTTCCGCTTTGACGCCACTGGAATTGTCCAGGCTTTGCAAAGCTCAACTGGGCCATTTCAAGTCGCCCGACGAAGTTCATGTTTTGCAGGACCTGCCAAAAGGACCATCCGGAAAAATCCAGCGAAACAAGATCCTCGAGATGATCGATGAAAAGGCCAGCAACGGGTCTGTTTGACATGCAGGTCGGGTGGTCGAGTTTCATGCCGCTATCGGCCAACTCTGCCGCCAGATCGTGCTGCCGGCGCGTGGGCGCCAGCAGATCGGCAAATTCGAGCTCTGAAAAGTAAACTAGCGCCAGCTCGTAGGCGCACTTTCGACGTAATCTGCGCGGTCACGGCTTGTGAAGCGTTGTTATACCGTTCGCTTTCGGTAATGAGTTGTCCGACCCGGCCAATATGGGGATCGGCTTCGGGTGAAAAGAGCGCTGGATCCCGCGACGTGTCGGTGTGGCCGACGGTGCGGGCGTTGTTTACACTCCATTTTCTACGCAAGCCGTTTCAGCCGGTTGGAAAGAGGCCTTTGCAATCCCCAAAAACCCACACAGTTATCGGGCAAACAAACAAAAACAGTACTTTTCGCTTGTATTGGAGAGAATTTGTGGGCTTATTGTGGGGATTGATCGCGCAATGTGGGATTTTGATGCCGCAAATAGGCTATAGTCATAACCTTCGGGAACGGAGGGTTTGTTTGCCCGGATCACTGCAAAGCCATGATTTCTTCGAAGGGTCTGGTGTTGTCCGTGGCACAAGATGGTGCGCCGAACAACAGGACCCTATCAGCAATCGGGAAAAGATTGCGGGTCCGGTTGTGAAAAACGTTCCAAGTAGCGTGGGATCGGACCTTCGGCGGGTTCTTTCGCAGTTGTTGTTTCAATGAGCCAAGACTCCAAAAGCAAACAGGACAGAAACGGATGCTGAATCCAAAGAACTCTCAAACGTTCGAAACGGCCGAATTGGTGTCACACGCGATGAAGATTGCCGAATTGGCCAACAAGGCGGCAAGGGGGTACTTTCGCGGCAGGCTTGGTGTTGAGTTCAAGTCCGACGAAAGCCCGGTGACGCAGGCCGACAAGGGTGTCGAGGCGCAGGTTCGAGCCTACCTGGAACAACACTTTCCGGATCACGGCATCTTTGGAGAAGAACATGGGTTTGAAGGGCAGAACCGCCGCGAAGTCTGGATAATTGATCCGATCGACGGCACCCGGTCTTTCCTTTCGGGGCATCCGCTTTTTGGCTTTCTGCTTGGGCATCTGATCGATGGTAAGCCGGATATCGGAGTGATCGGCATGCCTGCGATAGATGAAGTTTTCATTGGTGTATCCGGTCAGGGCGCGACAATGAACGGCAAGGAGATCGCGACTTCGAACCAGACGCGGTTGGATCAGTCCATCCTGTTTGTGAATGAAGGGGATAAGATCTATCGTGATCATCCGGCGTTATTCGCCAAGCTGATGCAGTCCGGTCAGACCAGACGGTTTGCCTATGACTGCTATCCGCACGCGCTTCTTGCGGCGGGGCATGTGGACGCAGTGATAGACTATGATCTGCAACCTTATGATTTTCTGCCGGTGCTGGCCGTGATCGAGGCCGCAGGTGGGGTGATGACGGACTGGGATGGCAAACCACTCGACCTGAATTCGGATGGTTGTGTGATTTCGGCGGCGACGCCCGAGCTGCATGCGGAAATGCTGGAAATGGTGAACGGATAGGATCATGGCGATTGTAAGCTTCCTCATCAGTCTGGCCGGAGCCACGATGTTGCTGCTTTATGCGGTGCGAATGGTGCGCACCGGGATCGAGCGCAGCTACGGAGCCTCTTTCCAGCGGGTCATGACGGGCCAGCGCAGTTATGTGCAGGCATCAATGGTCGGTCTCGCAATGGCGGTGGTCCTGCAAAGTTCGGCCGCGGTCGCATTGCTGACATCCGGTTTTGCAGCTGGTGGTTTTCTGGTTTTTCCAACCGGTCTCGCGATTGTTCTGGGGGCCGATCTTGGGTCTGCGCTCATTATCCAGGTCCTGTCCTTCAAGTTAGACTGGCTGGTGCCGCTGCTGCTGGCGATTGGCGGGTATCTCTTCGTCAAGACCGAGTCCAAAAAGCCCCGGCAACTGGGTCGCATCCTGATGGGTGTTGCGTTCATTCTGATCTCATTGCGCTTTCTGCGCGAGGCGATGGATCCGATCCGGGACAGTGCTTTTCTGCCCGCCGTCGCAGAATATCTGGCCCGAGATTACATAACCGCATTCTTGGTCGGCGGAGCGCTGGCCTTTGTCATGCATTCATCGGTCGCGGCGATCCTGATGTGTGTGACACTGGTTCAGATTGGCGCAATTCCGTTTGCCGCCGGACTGTCGCTGGTGTTGGGGGCCAATTTCGGCTCGGCCTTCATACCGGTTTGGCTGACGCGAGGGATGGAATTGCCAGCTAGGCGCATTCCGTTCGCCAATCTCGCGTTGCGTGGCAGTTGGGCCGTGGTCACCCTGTTTGCAGCTACTGCGGCTTTGCGTGCGGGTGTTTTGGGGGATCTGCAAGGCGGGCAGATGCTGGTCAATGCGCATCTGGCGTTCAACGCCTCGTTGCTGGTGTTGGCTTTGCCGTTCTGCGGACGTTTGCGTGCTCCGTTCGAGCGGCTTTTTCCGGAACCGAAATCAGCCGAGGCAATGGTCCAGCCGGGCCGTCCGACCAGCGCGCTGGATATGCGCAATAGCGGCAGCCCCAGTCAGGCGCTTTCCAGTCTCAAGCGCGAGCTGTTGCGGATGAGCGATCTGGTCGAGTCGATGTTCAGGCCGTCGCTGGAGTTGTACCGCAGCGGTGACAAGGAGCAGATACGTGCTGTTCGGCTGGTGGATGAAGACGTGAACGACTGCCTGTCGGGTATCCGGAAATACGTGGCCGCCATTTCAGCCGAAGAGTTCGGCAGGCAAAACGCCAAGGTGGCCCGGGACCTGATGGAATACGCAATTCGTCTGGAAACCGCAGGCGATGTCGTTGCCAAGCGACTGACCGTTCTGGCCGCCGACATGCGCAAAAAAGGGGCCTCATTCTCGAAAGAGGGATGGTCGGAACTGGTCGAAATGCACGAAGGCATCCTGGCCAATCTGAAATTGGCCTCAAATGTGTTGATCTCGGACGATCTGGAAAGCGCCCGCCTGTTGAGCCTTGAAAAAACCGAGATCAAGCGGGCTGAGCGTGACAGTCGCAAACGCCACCTCAGACGTTTGCAGCACGGCAGCACGGAAAGCTTTGAGACCAGCGACATCCATCTGGAGACATTGCGCGCGTTCCGGGAGTTCAACAGTCACATCGCAGCCGTGGCTTATCCGATCCTGTATCGGAACGGGCAATTGCTTGAAACGCGCCTGATCGAAGAAATGCCGCGGATGGAAAAGGATGCGGACACAGAGGCCGATGGATGACGGCACCGGTCGATGGCGGCTTCCGCGCCTTTTTACAGAATCTCAACAGCAGCCTCGGCATCCGGCGCAAGCTCTCCGAGCTGGGTATCACCGAAGTAGCAATCCCCGACCTCGGCCAGGGCGCCCTCATCGACCCCCACTGCAGCGGAAACGCCATCGAACACACGTAAGAGAACCTCGCAAACCTCTTCAACACCGCGTTGTGATCTGAAACGGACCCCGCACTTTGTTTCGGATTCATAGGCGCGTAACAGCGAAACAGAGCCGAACCAAAGGTCGGTCATGCTGATACTCGACTTGTAGCTAAAGAACAAAGCGCGGCCCAGTGAACGAATTTGTTGGTAAATGAGGGTAGCCGACCAAAAAGGCGGAAATTGTCACAGAACAATTACTTGCAACGTGGAACTTTAGGCGAAACTGTGGTGAAATTTTATGATGGCTGACGACAGCGAAAACATCCCCCATCGCGGCCGAGAGCTGCTTGATGTGCTGGCGCGGCTGGGAGGCTCGGCACGCAATACACAGATTGCGCAGGTCATGGACGTATCGGAAGAAACTGTTCGTCGACTGGTCAAAGGCCTGGCAAAGAAAAACATGGTTGAAAGGGTGCACGGCGGGACCTTTCTGTTGCGTGCGCAGGATACACCAATGTTTTCCGGGGCGCTGGAACTCAACGCTGAAGAAAAGACGCTTATCGCGAAAAAAGTCAGTCAGATTGTCGAGGACGGCATGGTGCTGTTCCTTACGGTGGGGTCAACCATGACGCATGTCGCCGAGCAATTGCGCGACCGGAAAAATTTGACCGTGGTCAGCAATTCGCTGTCGGTTGTCGCATCGCTGGCTGATCACAATGGAACGCGTGCGATTCTGGCCGGGGGAGAAGTCATTCGATCCGAACGCGGTAGTTTCGGTCGTGCCGCCGAGCAGCTTGCCTGCCAGTACAGCTATGACGCGGTAATATGTGGCGCGGATGCCCTGTCGCTTTCCGGAGGGGTTCTTGCGTTAAACCCGCTGGAGGCTGAACTGACGCGCGCGTTGCATAACAACACCCGGCGCATGATCGTTGCGGTGGATCACACGAAGTTCGGAGAGAGAGCGGCCAATGTGGCCTGTCGGTTTGACCAGGTCACCGATCTGGTGACCGATGCTGCACCGCCCGAACCTTTTGCCGCGGCTTTGAAGGATGCTGGGGTCAAAATTCACATCACATCTCGCCGGGGTGGCAAGAAGAAAAAGAAGGGTAGCGGTGGCGCGATCACCTGACCTGTTTCGCGATCGAAGGAAAACAAAAGCGCGCTTGCCCATTGGAGACAATAACAGATACTTCTGATGTCAGGTGTGGCCGTTGACGAAAGCGTCGACAGAGATTTGGCATGCACCGGATATGGGCGGGGCTGGAGACCTGCATGCCTGACAACCTGCCGGTCATCGGGTCGGCCGCGCGCCTTTCACGCTTTCGGGATTTCAACGCATGGATTTCAGATGGCTTCTGCTGTAGGGCAGGTTGTGGCGGATTTGATGACTGGCGGAGCAGGCCGTTTCAATCTATCGCCCTTCCGCATTGACCGATTTGACCGCAAGGTCCCTTGATGGAGAGATCCGACATGACAATCACCCGTATCGAAACCGGCCAACGCATGAGCAAGATCGTCAAGCACAATGGTGTTGCCTATCTGTGTGGGCAGACTTCGGATGCGGCCACTGTGGCGGATCAGACCCGCGAAATCCTGGCCAAGGTCGAGGATCTGTTGGCCAAAGCGGGCAGTGACAAGACGCGAATGCTACAATGCACGATCTGGCTCGCGGACATGGCAGATTTTGCCGAGATGAACAAAGTCTGGGATGCCTGGGTACCGGCGGGCCACGCTCCGGCCCGCGCGTGCGGCGAAGCCAAACTGGCGCGCGATGTTCTGAAGGTCGAGATGATCGTCACCGCTGCCTGCGACTGATTTATCAATCAAACCGCCTTGTCCAGACCACAAGGCATGAGGCGTTCGATTGCGTCTGCCGTTCTTCGAAGAAGTTCACCGCATTGGGTTTGGTGAAATGCGTTGGCCGTCAACGGAATAGGCGCCGGTGGGTGAGTGGCTATTTAATTAAAGATCAATTCGACTCGGTTCTCTGAAGCCTGTATTTCGCCAAATGCGGGCAAAAACAGATCGTGGTCTTATGCAGCCAACCTTTCAAAGAATGTTGGAAAACTGAACCACTCTGCAGTGTATTTTCTTGTGTGTCGGCTAAATTACTCTGATTGACCAGTCCGGCGTGACTGAAACGCGACGCGCCATCCGAATAGGGTACCCTGAGATCATTCAGGTCGAAGTTCGTTTTGAGAATTTATTCACAAATGGCCTGGTTCCAAAATCTGAGTGACAAAAGGCAAGCATTCGAACCTCACGTTCAAGTTTAGAATGCCAAGGGAAGTGGCTGACCCGTGTCTCAAGTCGTCGATCATCCTTTGATCAGTCTCGAAAAAAATGCAGTACCACGGTCCGCGTCAAACCCGGAATTTTCGGTGCAATAACTGACGCTGTGATGGCACTTGAATGCCAATGGCCTTCATTCGTTGAACCCGAGGTTCAAGCCATCGACGAAGGCGTGAAATAGTTGAGATTGAGTGCTGATCCCAAGCTTTGCATACGCATTTCGACGATGTGATTTCACGGTCGGCATCGCTATGCTCAGTGTCTTGCTGATCGAAAGACTTGAATGGCCTTTCAGGATCATCTGGACAACTTCAGCCTCTCGCGCGGTCAGAACGTCACGGCCAAAAGACTCCGGTGAAGGTGATGGACGACCCGACGCTTGCGTCTGCTCTCTGGACAGCCGTAGAAACGCCAGCCGGATCAATGGCAGGACGGATCGCAAAACTTCCAAATCCTGCTGAGGGATACCGTCAGGCGTGGCTTTGCGGGCCAGGCTTACCTCACCCATGATCCTCTGGGGCATGTCGACCAGGACTGAAACTTCCTGCAGACCGAAGGGCCAGCCGGGCGTCCTGAATTTGATCTCTTCGCTCTCATCCGAGATGACATCCGGCGTTGTTGCGACCCAGTTATCCGGTGCGAGATCGGCCATCCGGTATACCCCTGCGGCGATACCTGCCCGGATCGCATTGTGCACCGGGTTGAGCAGGTAGGTTCTGGAGACATACAGCTGAACCGCGGCCTTGGACGCTGGATTTGGGTAGCTATCCGCTAGGTAAACCGGAGGCCCTGAGGGTCGGTTGAGCACCGCAAATGCCGCCTCGCACGGAAATAGGTATTCGACGGCCCGGATCAGGGCATCGCTTTTTGCCTGCCCGTCGATCACTTCAGAAATGGATTGGCTGAACTCCTTTAACTGCAAATCCGGCCTTCTTCCTACCGTTGTCTCATCCCTTGGGACGATGGTTTTACCATAATGTTGCTGATACCGAACTCCGCAAAGGAGTATCAATATGCCGAACCCGCCGATTGTCCTTGATAATACAACGGTTTCAGAACACCTGGGCAAGCTGGATGTGGTCCAGGCGATGCGCACGCTGTTCACCGATCTTGGTGAAGCCCGTGCGGTACAACCACCGCAGACCGTGACCGAGTTTCCGGGGGGCCGCGATTTCATAACCTATCTCGGTGCGCTTGAGGGGGCCGGTGTGTTCGGGGCGAAGTTGTCGCCTTACCTGCCGCGCGCCAATGGACCCATCATCACCGCCTGGACTGTTCTGATGTCCATCGAAGATGGTCGGCCATTGGCGTTGATCGACGCAGGCGTGCTGACCACCGAGCGCACGGCCGCCACGACCGCATTGGCGGTGGATGAGCTGGCTCCGACGGGCCGCCCGCTGACGCTGGCCATCATCGGAACAGGTCAGGTCGCACAGGCGCATATGCGCCATGTGGCCGGTCTGCGCGACTGGGCAGAGGTGCGCATATACTCGCCGGGTTTGGGTGAAAACGCGGATATTCAGGCGACATGGAAAATGCTGTGCCCTGACGCCAAGTTGGCCTCGAGTTCCAGGCAGGCTATTGCACAGGCCGATGTTGTCATGCTGTGCACGTCATCGGGTACACCCGTCATTTCCACTGATGATTTGGCGGTCGATGCGCTGGTGACTTCGATCAGCACCAATGTTGCCCGCGCGCATGAAGTTGATCCGACCTTTTTGGCATCCGCGCAGGTCTATTGCGACTACCGGGAAACAACCCCTGATACAGCCGGCGAGATGCTGATTGCGGTGGAACGACACAACTGGAGCAAGACCGCGATCCTTGGCGATCTTGCGGAACTCTGTACGGGCAGGTGCCCGCGGCCAAAGGCAGGGGCTCCAGCCTTTTTCCGCTCTGTCGGGTTGGGGCTGGAGGACATCGCCGTGGCAAAAGCCGTTTTTGACCAGACTTCAGCCTGAGGAGAGCGCACATGTTCATCGAACCGTTCAAAGTCGAAATTTGGATGAATGAGTGGGAAACCCGCTGTACCTACAATCTTGCCGAAACCTGCGTGGCCAGCATCACGATCGATCAGCTGTTGCAACTGTCCGGACTTAATCAAAACGACTTGTCCGAACTGCTGCCAATGAAAATGACCTACGGTGCGATCGAAGGGTCAATCCGCCTGCGTCAGGCTATTTCAGATCTCTATGACGATCGGAACGTCGAAGATATCACCATTACCCACGGCACGATTGCGGCCAATATGCTGGTGCACAAGGCAGTGGTTTCGCGCGGGGACCGGGTGGTTTCGATTGTGCCGACCTATCAGCAACACTATTCGATCCCCGCCAGTATCGGAGCCGATGTTCAGATTCTGCCACTACGCGCGGAAGACGCATTCCTGCCTGATCTGGACCGGTTACGTGAACTGGTGACACCGGAAACCAGACTGATTGCCCTGACAAACCCCAACAATCCGACGGGCGCGCTGATCGAACGGCCGATGTTGCAGGGCATCGCCGAGATTGCACGTTCTGTCGGCGCATATGTCCTGTGTGACGAAGTCTATCGCGGCACCGGGCAGGAGGGCGACGGCATGTCGCCTTCAATTGTGGACATCTACGAAAAGGGGATCAGTACGGCGAGTACATCGAAAGCGTTTTCGCTGGCCGGGTTGCGCGTCGGTTGGGTGGTGGCCCCGAAAGAGGTGACCGAACAGATCCTGATCCACCGTGATTTCGATACGATCTCGGTCGGTATGATCAACGATCACTTTGCTGCCATCGCGTTGGAGAACCAGCGTAAGATTCTGGCCCGCAGTCACCGGATCACGCGGGGGAATCTTGCTGTGCTGGACGCATGGATTGCCACGCAACCGCGCGTTGATTGGGTCAAACCCCGCGCCGGGACAACCGCGATGTTGAAGCTCGACATACCGATCAGCTCACGCGAATTCTGTGTCGACTTGGTGCAGACAACCGGAGTGATGCTGACCCCGGGCGACGCCTTTGACATGGAAGGTTATGTCCGTATCGGTTTTGCCAATGACCCCTATGTGCTGCGGGAGGGTTTGGAAAAACTGTCAGGGTTTCTGATAGCCCGCTTTGGTCGCGCCGATGGTGGTTTCGTCGCAGACGTTTCGGAAGAATAAAGCCGGGCTTGGTGGTGCTGGTTTGACTATTTTTGTCCGGTTGCAGCCTTTCGCACGATTGGCAACGCACCGGGTCAAAACGCCGATCAGAAACGGCACGCCGCTTTTGCGGTTTATTCCGAGTAGCGCATCTCCATCTCGTCGTAATGTGCTTTCTGAACTGCGTTCTGACGGGTTTCGAAACTGGCGACGGGTCCGCTTTCGTCCATGCGGCCGTTGGCCTGAAGCATCGACAGCGCGTCGTTCATGCCCTTCAGCGCGCCCTGCAACGCGACATTGGCATATAGGACCAGGCCAAACCCCATTTCGTCCAGATCAGACAATTCGATGATTGGAGTTTTGCCGCCAACAACCAGATTGATCAGCTGTGGCGTGCCTGCAAGCCGCTTGGGAATGCTGCGAATATCTTCAAGGCTGCGCGGTGCCTCGATAAAGGTGATGTCCGCTCCGTCTTCGATGAAGGCTTCCGCGCGTTCAATGGCGGCGTCGAACCCTTGGGTCGCACAGGCATCGGTGCGCGCGACAATAAGGAAGTTTGGGTCGTGGCGGGCGTCTGCTGCGGCCTTGATACGGCTGCGCGCCTCTGTCAGGTCGACCACATCCTTGCCAGAAAAGTGACCGCAGCGTTTGGGATTGACCTGATCTTCCAGTTGAATGGCGCTGGCGCCGGCACGTTCCAGCGTGCGCACGGTATGGTGGACGTTCAGGGCATTGCCGAAGCCGGTATCCGCATCAACCACAATGGGCAGTTCGGTGCTGTTGCGGATGGCCGATGTGTGCTGGGCGATCTCGGGTAGCGAGATGAAGCCCAGATCGGGCATGCCCAGATAGGTGTTGGTCAGCCCCGCGCCCGAGATATAGACGGCCTCAAACCCCAACTGGTCGATCACGCGTGCCGCAAGAGCATTGGCTGCGCCGGGTATCAGAACGGCTTTGCCCGTGCTTAGGCGTTCACGGAATGCTTTGTTGATCTGATGGTTCATCATCGGCGCGCTCTCCGGTTCAATGGTCTGCCTGCCTGCCTAGCGAAGCCTGCGGTACGAGGCAAGTTGCTGTGAGTTGCGTTCTGTCAGATGAAACAGTGCCGTCAGCGTGTGGTCAGACTGCGCGCAAGACTTTCCAACAGCGGGACCGTGTTTGCCCGCGCCTCGGCATCGAACCTGTTAGCCAGACCGGACACTGTCAGGGCGCCGATGAGATCGCCGTTTGCATCAAAAACAGGGGTCGCGACAGAGGAGATGTTGGGATTTGTCTGACCGACTGAACTGACCGTGCCGTTCTTGTTGAAATTGGCCAGGTCACCGACATCCTCGCCCGAGAAATGCCTCAAGACCAGCCCGGAAGCCCCAGTGGACAATTGCAGGCGCATACCTTCCTCAACATGGAATCGCAGCAGGTTGGGGGAATTTTCCCTGTATAAACAGATACGTTCATTGCCTGAGCGGACATAGAACGAGGCGGTTTCCCCAGTTGCTTCAGCCAGGATTTTTAGAGATGGCGCGACGTGTTCGCGCTTGGTGAAATCGCGCCGGAATATCAACCCCAGCCGCCAGACGCTGGGGCCGACACTGAACATGCCGTCACTATCGCGCTGAATGAAGCCATAGATCATCATCGAGTTGGTTAGCCGCAGGATCGTGCTTTTGTGCAGGCCTGTCTCTTCGGCCAACTCTGCCAGAGACATGATTGGGCGCTGTGTCGAAAAGGCACTGAGGATGGACATGGCACGTTCGACGGATTCGGTTCTGTTCGCGGGCATAGCATTCTGTCAGGTGAAATGGAGTCGGTTCGATCTTGCTGATATCCGGCGCCGGTGTCTAGCTTGTCGGCAAATCAGGAGGCAACCGTGACAATCGCAACCTACAAACCGATCGCCAACACATCTTTGCGGGCCGTGGACTATTGCGCCCTATTGGGCCCCGAATTTCGAAAGCTTCCATACTCTCTAAGGGTTCTGGCGGAAAATGCTGCGCGTCATTCCGAAGGAGGCGCGGCGGCGTTGGATGTGCTCCGACGCTCTGGCGAGGCTGTACCGTTCCGCCCTGCACGCCTTTTGCTGCATGACATGCTGGGAATTCCGGCGCTGATCGACATCATGGCCATGCGCAACCGGCTGGAGGAGGTGGGCGGAAATCCGGACATGGTTGATATGAGCCTGCCGGTCGACCTGGTTATCGACCATTCCATGTCGATCAACCATTGGGCGGACAAGTTTGCGCTGGCCAAGAACATGGACCGAGAGTTTGAGGTCAACCGCGAGCGTTTCGCTTTTCTAAAAGCCTGTGAAGCACGGTTCCCCCGACTGCGGGTCATTCCGCCGGGGGGTGGGATTTGCCATCAGGTCAATCTGGAATATCTCGGGCAGACTGTTTTGCCATCCAATGAGACCCCCGATGTTCTGATCCCGGACTCCAGCCTTGGCACTGACAGCCACACGCCGATGATCAACGCGTTGGGGATCATGGGCTGGGGCATTGGGGGGCTAGAGGCCGAAGCGCTGCTGTTCGGTGAGACCACCCCGGTCAATGTGCCCCGCGTCATCGGGCTTGAGGTAACGGGCAACCCGTCCGACGATGTCACCGCCACTGACATTGCGCTGGTCATCGCCGAGAAACTGCGCGCCATCGGCGTGGTCGACACCTTTGTTGAGCTGTTTGGCACCGGTTATTCCGCGCTGAGCGTCGCCGACCGCGCCACCATTGCAAACATGGCGCCGGAATATGGTTCCACTATGGTGTTCTGCCCGGTTGACGAGCGCACCATCGGGTATCTGCGCCAGACCGGCCGCAGTGATAGTGCCACACTGGCCGAGAGCTACTGCAAGGCGCAAAACCTGTGGGTCGATGGTACGGATGCGGCCATTGAATACGAGCAGGTGATTGAATTGAACCTCGATAAGGTTGGCCGGTCCGTTTCGGGCCCGTCCCGGCCGGAACAGCGGATTGACCTGTCCGCCGCTGCTGAGCGTCTGACTTTTGAGGGCGAAACGGACCGTCGGGTTCCGGTCCCGAATGCCGATCACGACATCGGTGACGGCGATGTGATCATCGCTGCGATCACCAGCTGCACCAACACCGCCAACCCGCGCAACATGGTTCTAGCCGGGCTGGTGGCCCGAAACGCCGTGGCGCGCGGCCTGACCGTCAAGCCACATGTCAAAACTTCGCTGGCTCCGGGTTCGCGGGTCGTGGCTAAATACCTGGCGGAAAGCGGCCTGCAGGCGCCCTTGGACGCCCTCGGGTTCGAAGTTGCGGCATTTTCCTGTTCGACCTGCAACGGCATGTCGGGACCGCTGCATCCAGATCACGAAAAGGCGATCAAGGACAATGATGTCAAAGGGATCGCGGTCCTTTCCGGGAACCGGAACTTTGCCGGGCGCATTCACCCGCTGGCTTCGCGCAACATGATTGCCTCGCCACCGCTGGTCGTGGCCTATGCGCTGATGGGTACGATCCATAAAGACATTACGACCGAGCCTTTGGGCTTGGATCGGAACGGCAAGCCGGTGATGCTGAATGATCTTTGGCCCTCGGCGGATGAGGTGGCGCGGATTGTCGAGACTTATGTGACCCCTGACGAATTTCGCAACAACTACGCTGCAATCGGAGATGTGAATGACCGGTGGAACGCGATGGAGGTTGGCACCGGAACATATGAATGGGTGCCTTCGACCTATGTCTCATTTCCACCCTTTGTGAAGGGCATTCGCCCCGAGAACGCCGGAATCGAACCGCTGCGCGGCCTGCGTCCGCTGGCCATTCTGGGCGACAGTGTCACGACCGACCATATATCGCCGTCTGGTATCATCACCACCGATTCTGAGGCCGGTCAGTTCCTTCAGGCAAAGGGCGTCGCCCAACGCGACTTCAACTCGTTCGGGACCCGCCGGGGATGTTCGGATGTGGTTATTCGTTCGACCTTTGCAAACTATCGTCTGCGCAACGAGATGACCCCGGACAAAGAAGGCTCGTGGACCCGGATCGAGCCTGAAGGTGAGGTTACATCGGTCTTCAAGGCGATTGAGACCTATCTGGACCGGGATCAGAAACTGGTGGTGATCGGCGGCAAAGAATATGGCTGCGGTTCTTCCCGGGACACGGCGGCAAAGGCCCCCTGGCTTGCCGGAATACGCGCTGTGATCTGTGAGAGCTTTGAGCGGATCCACCGCTCGAATCTTGTAAACATGGGGATTGCGCCGCTGTGTTTCCCGGAGGGCGTGAACCGCAGGACGCTGCAACTTGACGGGTCCGAGACTTTTGACATCGACTTCAGCGATGATCTGACCGAGGCCAAGCTGACCATCCACAGAAAGGATGGTCGCACGGATACCACGCCGCTGGATTTGCGTCTGTACAATGACGGTGAGCGTGCGACCTTTGCCGAGGGCGGTCTGCTGCCGCGTGCGTTCCGCGGATTTCTGGCGGGGGCGGCGTGATGGCGGAACGTTTACGGGCCGCGTTTTATCGCGGCGGTACATCCAAGGCTGTAGTGTTCAACGGTGCAGATCTGCCCAGGGACCGGGCCGCGCGCGATCGCATTTTCTTGCATGTCCTGGGAAGCCCCGACCCCAACGGGCGCCAGCTGAACGGGATGGGCGGCGGGTTGTCGTCCTTGTCCAAGGTGGTCATCGTCGAGCCTTCGGATCGTGACGATGCGGACGTGGATTATACCTTCGTGCAGATCGCCGTGGACGAACCGGTCGCCGATTACGGCTCGGCCTGCGGAAACATGTCCTCCTGCGTCGGCCCTTTCGCGGTTGAGGAAGGCATGGTGCAGGTTGCAGCGGATCAAAGTGAGGCGCTGGTCCGCATATTCAGCACCAATACCAATGGCGTTTATCACGCGCGCTTTCCGGTGCGGGACGGCCAGCCCGTCGAACAGGGCACGCTTGAAATTCCCGGTGTGGCAGGAACCGGGGCGAAAGTGACGATAGATTTCCTTGCACCCGGTGGGGCCGGAACCGGCAAGCTGCTGCCGACGGGCAATGCGCTGGATACGCTTCAGATCGAAGGGTTCGGAGCGCTGGAGGTCTCACTGATCGACGCGGCCAATCCGGTGGTGTTTTTCCGCGCTGCTGATCTGCACAAAACCGCCACCGAACGCCCCCAGGATCTGGATGGTGATCCGGACTTTATGGCTCTGGTCGAAGAAATTCGCGTTGCTGGTGCTGTTGCAATGGGAATGGCTCCGTCGCGCAAGGGCGTAAAACGATCCAGCCCGAAAGTGGCGATGCTCGGTGCGCCCGCTGAGTTCACGGCGCTGGATGGCAGCCTGCACAAAAAGGACAGCCATGACATCAATGTTCGGCTCGTGTCGATGGGCAACTTTCATCGCGCGATTACTCTGACGGGGGCCATGTGCACCGCCGTTGCAGCCCAGATACGGGGCAGTCTGGTGCAAAGGATCGCGCAACCTGAGGGTCAGGAATTACGCATTGGAAACCCATCGGGTGACTTGCCAACCATCGCGGATGTCCGGCCAGGTCCGTCGGGACCCGAGGCAATATCGGCCGGTACTTTCCGCACACAGAGGCGAATTATGGAAGGGGCCGTCCTTTACCCATCCGAATTGATGGAGGAAGCGCATTGACCAGTTTCCAAACCAGCCGACCTACGACGGATCTGAGTGATGCCCATCCGGACAAGGTGCGCCCTGTACTGCAACGGTTCAACGATTACGGTGCAAAACGCAGCTTTTCGGGGCGTATTCATACTGCTGTGACAGCGGAAGATACCCGTCTGATTCAAGAGAAACTCTTTACTTTACAGGGAAATGGCGGTGTCATCGTAGTTGATGGCGGTGGGTCACTCCGAACAGCTATGTTGGGGGACATGATGGCGGAGAGGTTGATCGCCAACGGGTGGGCCGGGATCGTCATCAATGGTGCTGTCCGCGACAGCAAGCGTCTGGCGCAGCTCGACCTTGGCATCAAAGCGCTGGGCGTAACTCCGGTTCGGTCCGCCAAGACAGGGATCGGCGCAATAGACGTTCCGGTTGCCTTTGGCAGCGTGCTTTTCGAGCCCGGAAGTTACATCTACTGCGATGAAGACGGTATCCTGATTGCGGAGGAACCACTTTAAACAAAACAAGGAAATGCCAGCCAATGGGAGGAAATCATGGCAAAATTCAATCTAACCCGCAGGACATTTGCGGCTGCCGCCGTGGCGGCGGTTTCACTTGGCGCGCCAACGCTGGCGCAAGCGGAACAAGTCGTTGAAAGTATCCACTTTCTGATCCCCGGCGGTGCCGGCGGCGGCTGGGATGGTACCGCGCGTGGTACCGGCGAGGCACTGACGGAATCGGGGCTGGTCGGATCGGCCAGCTACGAGAACATGTCTGGCGGCGGCGGTGGCAAGGCCATCGGTTATCTGATCGAAAACGCCGACAGCAACCACGGCACGCTTATGGTCAACTCGACCCCAATCGTGATTCGGTCGTTGACGGGCATCTTCCCGCAGAACTTCCGCGATCTGACCCTCGTGGCCGGGACCATCGGGGATTACGCGGCGCTTGTGGTCGCGGCCGATGGCCCGATTCAGGACCTGAACGGGTTGATCGAAGCCTTCAACGCCGACCCGAACGGCGTTGCCGTGGGTGGTGGTTCGGTACCTGGCGGTATGGATCATCTGGTCGCCGCCATGGTTTTTCAGGCGGCTGGTGCTGACCCTGTGGCCATGAAATACGTCCCCTATGACGGCGGCGGTGCGACCATGGCCGGTTTGCTGTCGGGTGAGGTACAGGCCGTATCGACGGGCTTCTCGGAAGCGGTGGAGTTGGCCAAGGCCGGTGAGGTGCGCATAATCGGCGTGACCTCGGACGAGCGTGTGGACGCTTATCCCGATGCTCCGACCATGAAAGAGCAGGGCAATGACACCACGTTCGTCAACTGGCGCGGGTTCTTTGCCGCACCCGGACTGCCGGAAGACAAGCTGGCGATGTATCAGGATGCGTTGACCAAAATGTACGACACGCCGGAATGGGTGGAAGTCCGCGATCGCAACGGTTGGGTCGATATCCACAACAACGGTGATGATTTCCGTGCGTTCCTGGAGCAGCAGGAACAGGAAATCGGCGACCTGATGAAGAAGCTGGGCTTCCTCTGACGCGGTCTGCGATATCCTGAAAAACGGGTGCCCGGCTGTGTGCCGGACACCTCAAACAAAAAAGGGGAGGGGATAGAAATGGCACTGGATCGCTGGATTGCACTTGTCATTCTTCTGATCTGTCTGGCCTATGGCTATGCCGCCTATTTCACCATGGACGACCTGTTGCCGCCAATCATGCGGCGCAGCCCGATCTGGCCGTCGAGCTTTCCCAAAGTGTTGGCCATAGGTGCTATTCTGATGTCGGTGTCCATTATTCTGGGGTTAGAAAAAGCACCTGAGAAACAAGATGCTGCGGACATCAACCTGGCGAAGCTGCATGAATACAAGTTGGGTCAGGCGTTGCTGCTGGTGGCCTTGATGGTCGGTTATGCGCTGCTGCTGCGTCCGCTGGGATTTCTGGTCTCGACCTTCCTCTTTCTCACGGTGGGAAGCTTCATTCTCTGCGAGCGCCGGTACGTGCTGATGGTCATTGTCAGTGCCATTGCCGCCGGGGTGGTCTGGTATCTGGTGGAGGTGATACTTGGCATCTTCCTCAGCCCGTTTCCCGGATTTCTGAACGCGATGGCAAACGGAGGCTGACATGCTTGAAGGACTCATGATGGGCCTCGCGACGGCCTTTACGTTCACAAACATTCTGATGGTGATCGGCGGTTGTCTGATCGGTACCTTCATTGGCATGCTGCCGGGTCTGGGACCGATGTCGATCATTGCGATCATGATCCCGATCGCGATTACCATCGGCGACCCGTCGGCCGCATTGATCCTGCTGGCTGGCGTCTACTATGGCGCTGTCTTCGGAGGGTCGACATCATCGATCCTGATCAACGCGCCAGGGGTGGCCTCGACAGTTGCAACCAGTTTCGACGGCTACCCGCTGGCCCGTTCAGGACAGGCAGGCAAGGCGCTGACCGTCGCCGCAATCTCGTCCTTTGCCGGGGGCACGATCGGGGCCGTGCTGCTGATGGTCTTTGCGCCGGCTCTGGCCTCGGTGGCACTGCTGTTTCATTCCTCGGAGTATTTCGCGCTGATGGTCGTCGGTCTTTCGGCCATTGCCGCCTTTGCCGGAACGGGGCAGGTCAGCAAGGCGCTGTTGATGACCTTCCTGGGTCTGATCATGGCGACAGTGGGCGAAGGTGTGCTGTTCAACGCGCCGCGCTTCACTATGGGCATTATGGACCTGCAGTCGGGCTTTGGTTTCATCACGCTCGCCATGGCAATGTTTGCTTTGCCGGAAGCGATCTACCTTGTTCTGGACCCCAACCGGTCGAAAACCGGGGATGGCGATAGTGGTGAAATCACGAACCTGAGAATTGACCGCAGCGAGGCGAGAAAGATAGCCCCGGTCATCGGACGCCAGTCCATTCAAGGGTTCTTCATCGGCGTTTTGCCGGGGGCCGGGGCGACGATTGCCTCTTTCCTTGGCTATGCGGTGGAACGCAACATCGCGCCGAAGGAAGAACAGGAGCGCTTTGGCAAGGGCGAGATCAAGGGTATCGCCGCACCGGAAAGCGCAAACAACGCCGCCTGTACCGGGTCGTTTGTACCGCTTCTGACGCTGGGCATTCCCGGGTCGGGTACCACAGCGATCCTTCTTGGGGCATTGATCGCGCTGAATGTCAGCCCCGGACCGCGCCTGATGATCGACGAGCCGCAGATTTTCTGGGCCGTCATCATTTCGATGTATCTTGGAAATCTGGTGCTACTGATCCTGAACCTGCCGCTGATCCCTTATATCGCCAAGGTACTGGCCGTTCCGCGCAACTTTCTGATCCCGTTCATTTTGTTCTTCACGCTCATGGGGGCGTATATCGGGCAGAACAATGCGACCGAATTGCTGATCCTGGTCGGCTTTGGAGTTTGCGCGACGATCCTGCGCTTTGCCGATTATCCTCTGGCACCTCTGTTGATCGGGTTCATTCTTGGACCCTTGCTTGAGAACAACTTTTCGCGCGCGATGCAGCTTTACGATGGCATGAGCTTTATCTGGCAACGACCGATGACTTTGGGTCTTCTGGTTCTGGCCGTGCTGCTGGTGTTGCTGCCAAGCTTCCGCCGCCGCCGCGCGCGTGCCCGGGCCGAAGGGGTCGCGGATGGTGACTGAGTTTCAAGCGTTTGTTTGGCCTGCGGGCCAAACAATCCGTCGTTGCTAGTTTGGATCACCGGCAGTGGACGACCGTATCTGGGTGGTTTAGTTGAAGCGTTGCCCCGCCCGTGCGATCAGAACCAGGCCCGTGTCAGCGTCAGCATCTCGACTGTAGTATTGCCACTGCGTCATCAAAGGTTTGCGGGCTTTCCTCGGCCCGCGCGGCCAGGTGGGCGCCTTCCAGCAAGGCCAATGCGGCACGCGCTTCCGCCCCTGGTTCACCAACGCCCGAGATCGACCCATCTGCCTTGCCCAAAGTAAAGACCCCTTCGATCCACAAAACCATCATGCTGCGGAATTCGCGAATTTTATCAGTGACTTCATGTGAAAGGCTTTCCCGGCTGCTGATCAACGAGACACACAGGCACAGGGTTTTCCCACCGTTCAATGCTGTGCGATAGAGCGCGATCAACGCGCTTATCCGCTCGCCCGCCGTGTCATACAGCCGCTCAATCTCGGCACAGCGACCGGACAGGTCGCTGTGGTAGCGGACCATCAACGAAATCGTCAGCGCGTCTTTGGTAGGGAAATGGTAATGGACCGAGGCTTTGCGGATGCCCACCTCTTTGGCAAGGTCAGCGTAGCTGAACCCGTCAAACCCTTTGCTGCGGGCGGCACGCTCGGCAGAATTCAGCAGAGCCGTCTTTGTGTCTGTTTCCATGGCGTCTAAACCCTTTCCCTACGCACCAAAGCCGCTGAGGTTTCTGCCGCTTCCAGCGCGCCTTCAAGATATCCCCCGAATTGCGCGGCTGTTTCCGTGCCGCTGAAAATGATCCGACCCCTCCAGACGCCCCGCATGGCTTGCGGCAATCCGTATCGCGGATGCGTGTACAGAGGTTGCAAGTCCAGGTCGGTAGAGGTGAAGGGGTCGAATGCCCAGTCTTTGATGTAAAGCGCATTTGGATTTGCCGCCGGTGAGCCAAACAGGCGCACCAGTTGTGCAAGAACCTGCTGGCGCAACGTCTGTTCATCCGCGCGCATGTGTGGTGGAACGCCAATAAAGCCAAACAGCGCATAAGTACGGCCTTCGGCGGGCGAAGCGTCGTGGATTTCCACCATCGGCCCGCGCCTGCTCATGGCGTCGCCCGATAGTCCCGCCTCGCGCCAAAAGGGCGTGTCGTACACGGCAATCGCCTTTGCCTGTCCAGCCATCCAGGTCGCGACCTCGCGCATGGCGGAGCGAGTTTGCTCGGGTAAAGGTGGATTATAGGTCAGCTCAGCCGCGACGCGCGGGGGCAACGCAAGCACCGCACGCTGTGCGCTGATCTGCTGACCCGATTGCGTGGTGGCCAGCACTCCGTTTTCGGATTGCGTCAGCGCGGTGATCCGGGTGGACAGGTGGATCATTCCGGCAGGCACTCGGGCTGCCAGTGCATCGATCAAGGCGGCAAGGCCGCCTTTCAGGCGAAATGACCCTTCCATCGATGAAAATCCCCGGCCGCGCTCGACACGGCCATGCTCATCCTCGAAACTCAGCGCGCCGGTGCTGAATTGTTCGAACCGGTCCAATCCAAGCTGGCCGATCAGCGCTGCAATCCGGGGCTGACCGGGCCAGAACCAAGACGGGCCCAGGTCGAAATAGCCGTCGCCCTGCGCTTCGGTCAGGATGCGCCCGCCCAGACGGGCGCGTGCCTCGGCCACCAGAACGTCCTGCCCCTGATCCATCAGTTGTGTCGCCAGGCTGAGACCCGAAAGCCCTGCACCAATGATAAGCGTATCCGTGCGCATGCCTCAGAACGCCTCACTCAAGGGGCGCAGGTCCAGCTCATGGGTCCAGGTCGAACGCGGCTGCTGCGCCAGTTGCCAATAGGCCTGCGCGATGTCTTCAGGCTTCATCATCTTGGTAGGATCCAGACTGTGGCGATCGCGCGACCGGGCTGTATCAATGATGCCGTCCAGAAGGACATGCGCGACGTGAACACCCGCCGGCTGGTATTCGCGCGCCAGCGATTGTGTCAGCCCGCGCAGGGCAAACTTGGCCGAGGCAAAGGCCGAAAAACGGGCCCCGCCGCGCCGCGAGGCGGTTGCCCCCGATACGATCAGGGCACCGCCGCCACCACGGACCATCGGCTGCATCACCGATTGCGCCAGCACGACCAGGGTTTGTACCATCGAGGTCCATGTGCGCTGAAAGTCATCCAGCGACGTTTCTGCGAAAGGCGCGACTACAAGCTCTGCGGTGTTGTGCACGACAATCTTTGGCGGCCCGTGTTCCGCGATCAGGTCTGCAATGATTGGTGCGGTCAGGTCCGGGTCGGACAGATCGACCTCGTGAAACGCGCCGACGGGGTTTTCCGGACGGCTACGGCCAAGACCAACCGCCTTCATGCCTTCGGCCTGAAAACGCGACACCAGGGATTGGCCAAGGCCAGCTCCCGCTCCGGCGACAAGCGCCAAGGGTTTTTGTTGGGTCATCGGTTACACCGCTGGTGGCCGGGCAAACGGCAAATGACCGGTCTTCATCCAGATTTTGGCGCCACTAGGCCCTGCAATGGCTGACAGGCTTTGACCTTCGGGCAGGCGCAGCCAGTCGTTCCTGACCAGTTCATCCCCGCTTTCTGTGACCGAGCCGTCGATGATCAGAACCTCGATGCCTCCTGTGGCATCCGAGGTCAGCGTCGCGCCCGCATCCAGATGGCTATAGGTGACAACCTCGCGCTTGTCTTTGTGCAGGACCGCCGTGGCGACGCCGTTTTCCGGCGCGGCCAGCTCATCCGCCATTGTCTTGCGGAACTGGTTGCGGTCCTCCATGTCGAATTGCCAGAGTTTGACAAAGATGGTGCACCCGGGCTCCGACCCCGGCGTATGTTGCGTGGTCGGGGGGTTGCGAACGTAGGTGCCTTCGGGAAAGTCGCCGTGTTCGTCCTGAAACACGCCATCAAGAACGATGAACTCCTCGCCCCCGGTATGAGTGTGGGCAGAAAAATGACTACCCGGCGCGTAGCGCACGATTGTGGTGGCGCGCGCCACCTCGTCTCCGATCCGGTCCAGCATCCGGCGCTCTACACCCTTCATGGGCGAGGCTTGCCACGCAAGCTGGTCGGAGTGAACTACAACGCGATCTGAGAAGTCCGAGTTTATTTCCATTGGTCTAATTCCTTCTGCGATGTGTGATACCGCCGACCCGGAGATCAACCCGCTACAGGCGGGCGGTTCGAAAGTTTGGCACGCCAAGACAGCAGGTTTTCAATCTTTCGGAAATGTCTACCTTTGCAAAATCGGCCAAGGCCGCGCCGATAAATTCGGTAACCGCATGGCATTGCGAGATGTATGAGCCACCCGCCAGTTCCGGGGCAGGGTACCACGGCCTCGGGGTTCCTGGCCTTGAACGCCTTCGTACAATGCTCGCCGCCCATCATATCCACGGGGACGAATTCAACCCTGTCCTTGGCCCCATTTTCAGCAAGCGCGATACGGGCACAGGCAGGGTTTGGGAAACCTTCAACGTCATAAAATTTCATGAGGCCTGTCCCTTTGGGCGGATCAATCAACAAATAACTACCTATCAGTAGGTAGAGAAAAGTCAAGGCACGCCCTCACACAGGCAGCTGTTACCGGGGAGACAGAGCAGGCTTCGAGATTAAACAAAGGGCGACCCATTGGCCGCCCTTGAGATTGAACTGTTGTGCATCAAAGCTTGATACGGAACGCTGCGAAGCCGTCGGCACCGTCGCCGGCGTCTTCAATGCTTACACCTTTGACATCGTTCATAAAATCACGAGCCTTGGGCCCGGTTTCGAACAGGACGGTGGTCCCCTCCAGCGGGGCAAACGACCAGTTGGCGTCCGCCTTGGGGTCGATTATTCCCTGCTCGACGATATAGCGAACGATCACATCACGGTTTGTATCAGGGGCCTCGAAAACAACCGTGTCCCCCAAGGCGCCCGGGAAGGATCCACCGCCCGAGGCGCGGTAGTTGTTGGTGGCGATGATGAACTCCATGTCGTCTGTCACGGGCTCGCCGTTGAACTGAAGGTTCACAATCCGCGCAGCGTCGGGATTGACCTCTTCCCCCTTGGGACCAAAGCGTGAGGGTTGAGACAGGTCGATCTGATAGGTCACGCCGTCTATGACGTCGAAGTTGTAGGACGGGAAGCTTGGGTCCAGCAGGATCGCGTCCTTGGAACCGGGCTCGATCTGATTGAACATGCCTGCCGACCGTTCCAGCCAACCGCGCACCTGCGCCCCGTTGACCCGCACGGCCCGCACGGTGTTGGGGTACAGATACAGGTCTGCCACGTTCTTGATTGCAACATCACCGACCGGGACATCGGTGTAGTAATCGGGTCCACCCCGACCCCCGGCCTTGAAAGGTGCCGCTGCTGACAGGATCGGCAGCCCTTCGTGCTCGGTCCCCTTCAACATCTGATCAATATACCATTTCTGCGCGATCGAGACGATCTGGACCGAAGGGTCATCCGCCACAAGTGCAAAATAACTGTGCAGCGGAGCCGAGGTTTTGCCCACCGCGCGGCGGACATAGGCCAGCGTCTCTTCATGTTCTACGGCAACCGAATCCAGCACTTTCTGATCGTCACCGACAAGAGCCGTGATCGAGCGGTCTTCGTTCCGCTTCGAGATCGGGCGCGCTTCGGAAGTGGTGGTGACGACACGCCATTCGGATCCGTCGCGTTCCAGCAGCAGGTCCAGAATGCCCAGATGCGAACCCCAAAATCCGCCCATGACGGCTGGTTTTCCCATCAGCGTCCCTTTCTCGACATCGATACCGGGGCGATCCGCAAAGGTCGGTGACGGGAAGACCAGGTGATTGTGCCCGGTCACAAGTGCGTCGATCCCGTCAACCCCCGCCAGTGCGACCGAGGCGTTTTCCATACCGTCAGTATGGTCGGCTTCGCCAATCCCCGAATGCGATAGGGCGATAATCAGATCGCAGCCCTGTTCCTGCATTTCGGGGACGTAGGCTTTGGCGGTTTCGACGATGTCGCGCGTCTCGACATTGCCATCCAGATGCTTGCGGTCCCAGTTCATGATCTGCGGCGGGGTAAAGCCGATGACGCCGATCTTGATCGGGTGTTTGGTGCCGTCGCCCATCTCAATCTCGCGGTCGAGTATGGTGTACGGCTGAACCAACGTCTTGTCCCCGAGCGGGCCGGCACCCTTTTCCTTGGCCACGTTGGCCAGAACAACCGGGAATTCCGCGCCTGCAAGTGCTTTCTCCAAAAAGCTCAGGCCGTAGTTGAATTCGTGGTTGCCTAAGGTGGCCGCGTCATAGCCGACGGTGTTGAACGCCGTTATGATCGGATGGCTGTCGCCCTCGTTCATTCCACGCTCATAAGCGATGTAGTCGCCCATGGGGTTGCCTTGGAGAAAATCGCCGTTGTCGACCAGGAGGGAGTTCGTGGCTTCTGACCGAATCTGATTGATGATCGAAGCGGTGCGCGACAGACCCACCGTGTCGCGGGGCTTATCGGCATAGTAATCATATGGGAACACGTGGACGTGAATATCCGTGGTTTCCATAATCCGCAGGTGCGCCTGATTTCCACTTGCCGCTGCCGAGTAGGGATGCAGCACGACAAGCGCAGCGCCAGCCGTGGTCGTGGCAAGAAACTGACGGCGAGAAAGGGCCGTTGTGTTTTTCATAGTCATGGGACACCTGTTGGGTTCGTGTTTCGAAGGTCTTCTGCAAGGTATTGGCTACAGTCTTGTGACAGCGGCCCGGATCAGTCGAAAAAAGTCAGAGCTAAAGGCTGGAAACCTCCAGACAGCCTAATGCAAAAAGTTGCGTTTGTGTGATGTAGAATCGACTGCCGCCGATCAGTGCTCAACTTTTTCTTCTTCTGCAATCTGACCTGGACCCAGAAACTCCAATGCGAACGCACAATGCGACGTGTTGCCTGTTGATCTTCGTTGAGAGGGAGAACTGGCAAGTCAGCCGTGAGAACCATCCGTCCGTTTCCCGAGCGAAGTCGCGCCTGAGGTCTCAAAGACGGGCGCGGTAGCAGAACTGAAGTCGCCCCAATGGTTGGGCTTCTGGAGCGCATTTCTGTGTGCTACGACGATCTCGAAATTCGGTGCATGCCGTCAAAGTTCCCTGAGACAGAAAACCGGTTTCTGCTGAAAAACTCCAACTATTCACTTCTGGATCGAGGAACCTTCGAATTCGACCAGATACCCTCGCGCGGTCGAGACATGCCGGGCATCATCCCATTTGATCCCGGGCTGGTCTGAAAACTGGCGAAATCTTCCGAAATGCTCGTTTCCGTCATAATTGTCGGGCTGGTGCCAGAACCAGTTTGTAAAGGCAATGGGTTCTGGGTAACTCAGTTGGGGCTTTGCCTTTCGCGGCAGATTGCACTGCACCCAGGCACTAGGCGACAGTCTTGATTGCTGCACTTCTGCAAAAGCGGAGGGAGCGCATGTTGACGGTCAGAGCTTTGAAACAGTTCCGCTGCATCACGAGTTATAGCGGCGGTTTCTCTGCAAGGATGCTGACACGGGCGGAGCCACCGTTGTTTGCATAGAAACCGTCAAAGGGCCAGATGATCGCGTCGTTCACGTACAGATACAGCGGTCCGCTTCTCTCTGCCCGGATGCGCGTCGTCATCGCCTTGGGTGCATCAACCGGATCGCATTTGCGTCCGTCTTCGGCGGCCATGTCATCAAAGCATGAAATGAACGCCGTGGTTTTGTCTGTATAGTCGAACAGCGGCAAAATCGATTGGCCCTTCGCCCCGATTTGCGCGACCGGTTGAAACCAGTTTGCGCTCGACCGTCGTATCAGGCTGCCCAGTACATACACCCGTTTGTTGGTCTGGAACCCGGACATCGGAACGCGTGCGCCTTTGTCGGTGAATGGATCGGTTTCCTCGAGCCTGATCCAGTATGTTTGCCCTTTGACAAGATCGACACCAGTCGGCCAGCAGACAGATTGGGGAGAGAACTCATCTTGCAGAACAAAAGTGCTTCCCGGTTCGATCACGTGTCCGGGGCCAGTGTCTGGGCACAGACTGCCGCTGACGGTGGTGAACATCAGGCTAAAAACATGCACAAGCTTGAACACGCCGAGCAAGATCAACACAGCCAAGACGACCTGCACCAGCTTGGGGCCCAGAAATGCATAAGCCGCATTCAGTATTCGGCTGGACTGCAGCAAATTGCCCGTTCGAACTAGAAACCGGTCTGTCGGTTTTTGCAGATTGGTTTTGCGATCCGAGGTCCAGGCCTGACGGGCGGTATCCTTTATCCGGTCCCGAAGCGCCGCGCCGGACAGAAACAGCGCCACAATTGCCACGATGAGAGGTATCGAAAGCACTGGATGCTTCCACAGGGACTGTATCCAGGGCTGAACGATGCCGGGTGCGACGGACGAAATAGCGTCGGGCAGCACGACGCCATCTGACCCGACCGGCGGTCGGCCGGGCTGCAACATGGCCCGGACGGGCTCGCCCGCCCATGGCAGGACCAATGCGAACAAAAGCAGGCTGATGAACGAGATGTTTGCGATCCTGCGCCACAAGACCAGTGCCTTGACCTGCTCGGCAACTTCCGCGTTGTGGTGCAGTGAAACCTGTTGTGGTTGATCGTGCGGCTGGAAATCGTCGTTCATCATCACTGGCGCATAGCCATCGCGGCCAGTCAGGATCTTTTGGACGACCGAGCTGTGCACGACAGGCTTGCCACCAAATGCCTCACCACTTTCAACGGGTCGGGGCGTGTAGCGGTAGGCCGATTTCAATCCGCTGCGTGAATCGTGAATCAACGCGTTTTTCGAGCGCCGGCTGTCAAGTTCGTGGACCTTTTCGTCAATGAAGATCAGGCCATCCTTTCTGGCTTCCTCAATCATCCAGATCAGCGGCTCAAGCGAAGCTTCATCGTCGGGATATCCGCCACCAATGTCGGCGTGGACACCGGCAAACCAAACCTCCATGATCCTTGGCCCGTCCTTCTGATTACCTGAGCCCTTGAGATCGAGTTGTGGAGTCTGATCAAATCGCAGCGGGTGATAGGTGCGTCTCTCATCATCCAGAGACAGGGCGTGGCAGACATGTTCTACGACCGGGCTGCACACACGGTTGCGAAAACTGATGGGCCAAATCCAGAAATCGAACACCGCGCGCAGCTCTTCCAGCGGCACTCCATAAGCTTCGACCGTATCAAACAGGCCCAGGAACCTGATTTTGATCTGACCGGCGCAACGTTCTGGTTGCTCGGTTTGCAGAATCTCTGTCACCTGGACATGTTTCTTCTGTCTGCTGATGGTCCGTTTTGCCCACACACAAGCATCCCGGATGAAGCGCCCGATCGAGACGGTCGGGCTCATGCGAACTTTTCCTGTGCGAGGATCGCGAAATGGTGCGGTCTGCCGTCTGTAGGCACGCCACGCGCCTTTCGAGTTGCGATGCATTTCCGCGACGGAAACGGTGGTCCCGTCGACTTCCCGGGGCATCAACCCTTGGGAGCTGATAAGTCCAGCCAGCGTACGCACGGTAAAAGCGCCGCGGCTGAAGCCGAACATCCAGATTTCGTCACCGGGTTCCCAGTTCCAGCACAGGAATCGATACAGCTTTTGCACGTTGCCCGGCACGCCCAGCCCCGTGGCACCGTCAAACAAGCGCACCAGTCCAATCGATGACGTTCCGACACCCGGGATATAGCGCGCCAGTTGCGGGCTGGACTTCAGGGGACTAAGCCCGCGTTTGTCGATGGCCTCATAAAGCCGCCAGATGTTCGATGCCTGACCACCGAATGCGTTGCCTGTACCGTCAGCGAACACAATGAGCCGCTTGTTCGGTCCTGTGCGCGGTTTGCGCCCTTCAGGAAGGCCCGCCGCCGTCTTTGTTTTTTCATGGTCATCCATAACGCACCTTCGGACTAATCAATTCCCTCGCGCACCGGTGGCCGGAAGGAGGCAGTAGGCTCATCGGTGAATAATTATCATGTCATTAAAACTTTGAAATAAAACATTAAAATCCTCATCCGGTTTGCTGGCCAGACGACCGGAGCACACTGTCATACGGTGCCAGAAACTGGTCACCAAAACGCTTCAGCCGCAAAATTCGGCCCTTCGATCCAGGCGCAAATACCCGGCTTTCCCTTCATGGTTGCAATAAATTCGATTCGGACCAACACTGATATGACAGTACCAACTGAGAGGTTGATGCCAATTTCTAGCTGAAGATTGGAGTTTGCCTGATGTTTTGTCGCATTATTTCGCTGACTTTTCCGGTCGCATTTCTGCCCGTTGCCGCCCTGGCGCAGCTTTTTTCAGGCCCGCTTGACGAGGCAATGCTGGTCGGGCGAGACGAGACGTCTTTTCCGCCTGCGGATGAGGACTATTTCGCCGAGATTGACAACGGCATTCCGCTTGGCCCGGATGAAATCAAGGGTCGCAACATGTGGATGGTCTGGACCGGCGGCAACGATTTGCTTTGGGATCGCCTGACGCGCGACACGTTCGGTCAATTTGATCTTCTCAAGACCCTGTCTTCGCATCCTGATCTGCCAGCGCAACGCGCCAATCGGTTCGAATATCTGGGTCTGATAAACGAACCGTGTTTCGATCAGGCGACTGGCCCGGATCCCGAACGCTATGGGCTCTGGCTGGACAAACGGCGTGACGATTGCGCAGCCGACCCATTTGACAACGCCGAAAAATATCCGGGCGTTGAAATCGGTGCGCGGGGCCGCAACATGCCTGTCGGCTCATATTACGGTGAACCAACCGGCGTTCTGGGTCTTCGGTTATTCCCCAACCCGGATTTCGACGAACGCGCTGAGCGGCGTTGGGATCCCGAGCGTTTCTACAACGACCCCGATTACTATTTCGACAAGGATCTGGTCCGGCCTTATCGCGTTGGCATGTCTTGCGCCTTCTGCCATGTCGGTCCAAGCCCGATCGACCCGCCAGAGGACCCCGAAAACCCCGAGATGCGCAATCTCAACGCGACGGTGGGCGCCCAGTATTTCTGGTTCGACAGGGTGTTCGCGTGGAAGCCGGACGACCGGCAGTACATGGTTCAGTTGATTCACACGGCGCGGCCCGGATCGCTTGATACGTCGCTGGTGTCGCCTGATTACATCAACAACCCGCGGACAATGAACGCGATCTACCTGCTGGAGGAACGACTGCGCATAGCCGAAAGGTTGGGCGAGGAACGCCTGACCGGGGGCGAGCGCGACAACATGCAGTTTCAGGATTTCGTGGATCAGGGTCCGCTGACACAGCTTTTTGAGCCGCCCGATATCAGCTTCAGCCCGCGCGTCCTGAAGGACGGCGCGGATTCGGTTGGCGCGCTTGGGGCGCTAAACCGGGTTTATCTCAATATCGGTCTTTTCAGTGAAGAATGGACGCGGCACTTCAACCCGATTGTCGGAGGCCGCACGATCACGCCCATCGAGATTGAAACCGCGCAGAAGAATTCGGCCTATTGGCGCGCGACGGAACTGCAGTCTCCGCTGACTGCGCTCTATTTCCTCAAGGCCGGACGTCCGGACTACCTGGCTGACGCGCCGGGCGGGGCAGAGCACCTGACCGAAGATGACGAGACGGTGAACCGGGGCAAGACGCTGTTTGCCGAAAACTGCGCCCGCTGCCATTCCTCCAAGTTGCCCGAAACGGCCTTTGCGGCCATGCCAGGCGGATGTTCGGGGCCGGGATACCTGCAGTGCTGGTCGAACTACTGGGAGCTAACCAAGACGGATCAATTCAAGGCAGAGATGACCGAAATCGTCAATGCCGACGATTTTCTGGAAAATAACTATCTGTCTAATGAGATGCGGATTCCGGTCACGCTACTTGAGACAAACGCCTGCAGCCCGCTGGCGACAAACGCCATCGAGGGTAACATCTGGGACAATTTTTCGTCTTCGACCTACAAGGCGCTGCCGTCGGTCGGCGAGATCGAGGTGCACCATCCGGTGACCGGCGAACCCTACATGTACGAAATGCCTGCAGGCGGCCGTGGTTACACGCGTGTACCTTCGCTGATCAGTCTCTGGTCGACGGCGCCGTATCTGTTGAACAACACGGTGGGCTATTATGAACCCGACCCGTCGGTCGCAGCCAGGATGCGCACCTTCGACGATGGTATTCGCAAGATGCTGTGGCCAGAACGCCGGCTGCGTGACAGTGAACTGGGCGACAAGGTGCCCGGGCTAATCGATCGCACGACCGAGCAAAGCTACCTGATGATCCCGCGTGGTTTCCAGCCCGACTTCCTGGTGCGCCTGTTCGAACCCTTCCGGGACGAACTGCCCTGGCTTTTCAGCGAAAACGGCGACATCGAACTGGGCCCGATCCCCGCGGGGACACCGATCAACCTGCTTGCCAATCTCAACATACGGCTCGACAACGCCGACTTGTTGGAACGGATCGAACATGATTTCAGGCTCGCCCGGCTTGTCATCATGATCAAGCGGAACCTGAAGGATTTGCCCGACAATGCCAGCAATACTCAGGTGCGGGCCATGTTCGCTGATCTGGTCGAACCGCTTCTCGAACTCAGCAAATGCCCCGACTTCGTCGTCAATCGTGGTCATTATTTCGGAACCCGGCTGACGGATCCGCAGAAGGAGGATCTGATCGCCTACCTCAAACGTTTCTGAGGTATGAGCGTGGACGCGCCCATTTATGACTATGTCGTCGTCGGCTCGGGCGCGGGCGGCGGCACGGTTGCGGCCCGACTGGCCGAAGCGGGAATGCGCGTGCTTCTTCTGGAGGCAGGTGGCGATCCCCGTTCCGCACAAGGCGGAGTGCGGGAATTGGGCGCGGAAAACCGGTTGCCCGATGACTATGACGTGCCGGCATTTCATCCCTTCGCCACCGAGAATGAAGCACTGCGCTGGGACTTTCATGTCAGCCACTATGCCGACCCGGCCCTCCAGGCGCGCGATCCAAAGGCGGGGCCGGATGGCGTACTGTACCCACGGGCGGGTACGCTGGGCGGCTGCACGGCACATAACGCAATGATATTCCTTTACCCGCATCACGATGACTGGCGCCACATCGAGAAGCTTACCGGCGACGCCGGTTGGTCGCCGAAAGCGATGCATCAGATTTTCCGCCGGATCGAAAACTGCCGCCATCGCCCGATGCAAAAGGCGTTGAATGCAATTGGCATCGACCGGACCGGCCACGGCTATCGCGGTTGGCTTTCGACGGAAAAGGCGATCCCGCGTGCGGCCCTGCGCGATGACGACATCATGGACATGCTGCGTGCATCCGTTCGCGAAATGCTGGGTGATCGAGACAAGGTATGGCGGCACCTGCGCTGGCAGCTCAAGAGTGCGGCAGATCCAAATGACCTTGACCGGATCGACGACAATGCCGAGGGCCTGGTTTACACGCCGCTTACCACGCAAAACGGACGGCGTATCGGCACACGAGAGCGGGTGCTCGAAACCGCACGGCGTTATCCGGATTGTCTGACGGTCGAGCTGGACGCACTGGCGACCCGGGTTCTGTTTGATGATCAGAACCGCGCGACCGGGGTCGAATACCTCAAGGGAGAGCGGCTTTATCGTGCGCATGCCACCCCAAGCGACAGTCAGGGAATTCGACGGCGCGCGCAGGCTAAACACGAAATTATTCTTGCGGGTGGCGCCTTCAACACTCCGCAATTGCTGATGCTGTCGGGAATTGGTCCGGCCGACGAACTGGCGCGGGCGGGTATTCCGCAACGCGTAGCGCTGGACGGCGTTGGTCGCAACCTGCAGGATCGCTACGAAGTTGCCGTCGTAAACCGCATGGCGGTGGATTGCTGGGAAAGCTTGACCGACTGCCGTTATGAATCCGGTGATCCGCTATGGCGGGAATGGCAGGACACCGGTAAGGGTCTGTATTCAACCAACGGAGCGGCGCTGGGCGTTATTCGGCGTTCGAGCCCGGACAAGAAGCTGCCTGATTTGTTCTGCATGGCATTGTTAGGGCGGTTCGCTGGCTACTACCCCGGCTATGCTGCTGATCTGGCGCGCAGCCGCAACCATCTGAGCTGGGCCGTCCTGAAGGCCCATACAGCAAATGCGACGGGGCGCGTGCGGCTGGCCTCGGCTGATCCGCGCGACCGGCCCCTCATCGAGTTCAACTACTTTAAGCAAGGCGGCGACGACGACCTGCAAGCGGTTGTCGAAGGGGTGAAATTTGTTCGCAACCTGACCGAGCCGCTGCGCCGCAACGGCCAGATCGAGGCCGAGGAAATTCCCGGCCCGGATGTCAAAACGGATACGGAAATCGCCCAGTTTGTAAGTGACGAGTGTTGGGGGCATCACGCGTCGTGCAGTTGCGCCATCGGGCCGCCCGACAGCGGCGTGTTGGACAGCCGCCTGCGCGTACATGGTACAAAGGGGCTGCGGGTAGCTGACGCCTCGGTCTTTCCGCGCATTCCGGGGTTCTTCATCGCATCCTCTGTTTACATGGTCGGCGAAAAAGCCGCTCAGGACATTCTGGAGGATGCAAAACACGTCACTGTCTAGAAAGGGGGCCATTATGGCACATAGCATCGAGTCGCTCATGGATATGAGTCAGGAAGAACTGGACGAACTGTTTTCCAGCGTACCGGCCGGGGACATTCCCGACGGCGAAGCCGAAGGAACCGCCATCGTGGCCCCGGGCACGAAATTCACACCGCTGATCTCGCGCTTTATCAACAGTTTTGCCTGGCAGGGCAAAGTCTTCGACCAGTCGAAAGGGGTGCTGCGCAATCGGATCCTGCCGTTTGGGCTTAACGCCATTCTGGCCAAGGTTTACAAGGACAAGAGCTGGCTCGATGGAAAGGAATGCATCGTGCTGGACTATTCCGACACATCGCTTCTCGCACAATGGATTCGCGACGAAATCCGGGCCATCGGTCCAGGCCTCTATCTGGGCAAGGTCTATTGGGACGACAATCGCCTGATCGACTTCGCGCTGGATTTCAATGCTGACGCGGTATCGTCCTAAATCTGGTAGACTGGCCCCGCCATGACACAGCAGAGCACCTTCCTGATTTTGGCCCCCATTGCGGAGGGACGCATCGAGGATTTGCGCGCACTGCTGTCCGAGATGGTGCTTAAACCAGGGCTTGCGGATCCCAAGAACCCGATCGTGCCCTTCGCGGATTTCGATCGTTTGCACGTCGCGCGGTTATTTCTTCCGCAAGTCGACACATGGCGGGACATTGAAGCTTATGGCGTCGAAGCGCGCGCCTTCCCGCCGCATCTGGCGTTTCTGGGCGATATGGACGGAGACCGGGACAGCTTTCTGGTTGAGATGGCAAATCACGCGGGCGAAGGGTTGCGTCGCATCTTTTCGCATTGCGGGGACTTCCGTGAAGGTACGGACCTGCGTGATTGGATGGCCCGGCACAATGTGGTCGAGGCCGCCAATTACGTAAACACGCGCGGTCGCACGGTGCGGCAGATTCACGAGGAAGCCGCGCTAGCGCAGGCGCTGAAATCGGAATTGCACGCGCTTATTGAGGCCCATGGAGAAAAAGATGCCATCCTGCTGCACGAGCGGTTGCAGGAATTTGTCTCGGCCGAACGGCGCGAAGGACGCCTGCGCCTGACGCCGAGGCGGTCACCTTCGTTACGGCGGGTTATCATCGACTGGACCGAAAAAATCGGTGTGCCGTTGGCGCTCTTGGCGATATCGCCGCTCGTTCTGCTGGCCTCGCCGCTACTGATCTGGCGCCTGCGCCGACTTGAGCGTTCGGATCCCGAAATCCTGCCGCGCCCGGATG
Source organism: Ruegeria sp. D1(2025) (assembly GCF_056536425.1). Lineage (NCBI taxonomy): Bacteria > Pseudomonadati > Pseudomonadota > Alphaproteobacteria > Rhodobacterales > Roseobacteraceae > Ruegeria > Ruegeria sp. D1(2025). The sequence goes on from NZ_JBQFPO010000006.1 coordinate 130,626, forward strand.
ACACGCATATCGCTGCGATGGGCACTTATGAAGACCACGACGTCACCAACCCCTTTTCGGCGGTTGGCGATCTCAAGCCCGGTGGATTCCGGCGCGCGGTGACAACGGTTGCGCTGTATCTGTTGAATTACGCAGCAAGGCACATCTTCTCGCGTGGCTACCTCACCCGCGTTCAGACAATCCATTTCGCGCGTTGGGTCTATTTCGATGACAAGCGCCGTGTGATGTTCTGCAGCAATTACGATGGCGCATTGGAAAGCTACATGGACGATTTCGTCAACAAAGTTGCCTGGGGGCTCAACCTCGTGTTTTCGAACGGTGTGGGTTATCCCAGTACGCGGTTTCTGATCAAGGATGGGGCCGAGCAGGAGCACAAGTTCAAACGCTTCCTGCGGAACCGCCAGCAAGCCACCCTGGTCTGGTACAAAGCCTATCCCGGTCTGACGGCGGTTGATCTCGACAGGCACTCGCAAATACGCGCCGGGCTGGAACGGCGGCCGTCCGGGCTTCGCGCGCTGCGCAAATGGCTGGCCAAGATATGAGCAAAAACAGGGATATCCAGACCACACCGGTCGATTTCGCGGACATGCAGGGCTTGATCCGGTTTGGTCATGGCAAGCTGCCCGAGGCCGAGTTTCTGCTGCTGACCGTTTCGGATGCTCGGACCGCCCGGGATTGGCTGGCAACCGCAACCATAACGTCGGCCGAGTGGTTGGATACCCCGCCCGAGGTCGCGCTTCAGGTTGCGTTCACGGCTGGCGGATTGCGCGCACTTGGTTTGCCGGACGAGATTCTGGCGCGGTTTTCGCAACCATTTCTGGCCGGGATGGCAGGTGAAGACAGCCGCATCCGAAGGCTTGGCGATTCCGGTGGAAACGCGCCGGAAAACTGGATGTGGGAAGGCGGTAAAGTCCATGTGCTGCTGATGCTCTATGCACGCGAGGGCGGGCTCGGCCCTTTCAAGTCGACAATTCTTGAACGCGCATTTCACGATGCATTCGACATCATCCAAGAACTGCCGACGCGCCTGAATGACGGCATCGAGCCTTTCGGTTTTGCCGATGGCATCAGCGAGCCGAAAGTGGATTGGGACTGGAGATGCCCCCCACCCAAGCATGGTCGAGAGACGTATTCCAATCTTATCGCACCCGGCGAGGTCGTTCTGGGCCATGTCAATGAATACAAGGAAGTCTCCTCCGGTCTGCTGATCACCGCCGAAGATGGATCAACGGCGCATTCCGGCGCGGCCTCGGGGGACAACGGCTTTGGACACAATGGCAGCTATCTGGTCATGCGCCAGCTTGAACAGGACGTGCCGGGGTTCTGGCGACATCTCGACTCGGTGGCGCATGGCGACGCCGCGCACCGCGAAGCGCTGGCAACGGCGATGGTGGGTCGCGCACGGGACGGCACACCCCTGATAAAGGGCAGGCGCGAGATCGAGGGCGGGCGTGAGGGAAACAATTTCACCTACGAGGATGACATCGATGGCGTGGTCTGCCCGGTCGGCGCCCATATCAGGCGGGCCAATCCGAGAACCGGTGATCAGCCACCCGGTGTCACCAGCCGATGGGCCTGGATCATCAGCACGCTTGGGTTCCGCCGCAGGCGGGACAAGTTGCCGGGACGGCATGATCTGGTTGCGTCGACGCGCTTTCACCGGCTTGTCCGTCGCGGGCGCGCCTACGGGCCGCCGCTTTCGCCTGAACAGGCGCTGTCAGGCGAAGGGGCCGATCAAGAGGCAAGGGGGCTGCATTTTGTCTGCCTTTGCGCCGATATCACGCGCCAGTTCGAATTTGTGCAGAACGCCTGGATGTCTTCACCTTCCTTTGATGGTTTGCACGGTGAGGCGGACCCGATTGTCGGAAGCCGCGAGCCCGTCGGCGGCGTGGCATCAGACAGTTTCAGTATCCAGCGTGCAACCGGTATCGCCGAGCGGTTGGACCACCTGCCGCAATTCGTAACCGTCAGGGGTGGCGGCTATTTCTTCCTGCCCGGCTTGCGCGCGTTACGCTTGCTCGCAGAACAGAAGGAATAGGAGATCCTCATGCGCGCTATCCTTCTTTTCATCCGCCGTTTTCTGCATTCACTACTTCAGATCGGGCTGCACTTCGAACGCAGGTTGGAGCCATTTTTCCGCCCGCAGCTAAACCGCCTGGTGCGTGCACCTGCGGCGCGCTTTCTTCAGCGTCTCAAGAACCGCAAGCGTCCGAACCTTGGGCTTGGCCTGGCCGAGGAGAAGATATTCGACTGGGAAGAGGACGCGCTGCAGACAATCATCGACGAGATGCGCGAGCAGATGAACCTGCATTTTCAACCCGGTGCCTACGAACGCGGTGGCAATACCAAAACACACGGGCTGGTACGCGCAACCTTTACGGTGAATCCCGATTTGCCCGAACACCTGCGTAAAGGCGTATTTGCAACCGAACGAAGCTATCCGGCCTATATTCGCTTTGCCGGGCCCGGCCCGGATGTGCCTGAAGACATTCGGGATGTCGGGTTCGGGTCGATGTCAGTCAAGCTGATGGACGTGCCGGGGCCGAAGCTGATGGAGGAGGAGAAATTCACGCAGGACTGGCCCGCAGTCGTCACGCCGACATTCGTGACGCCGGACGTGCGCGAGAATGCCAAACTGCAATACTGGAGCACTATTGACGAGCCGATCTGGTATTTCCTGAACCCTAAGGATTCACACCTGATCGACTTCCTGATGCAGGGTCTGTGGAACGAGACCCAGTACAATCCGCTGGGCCAGCGCTACTTCAGTTGCGTGCCGTACCTTTTGGGCGAAGGGCAGGCAATGCTGTACTCTTACAAACCATTGACCGATGTGCCGATGACCATCCCCGGCGTTCCGTTCGGGCGCGTGCCGCCGAACTACTTACGGGACAACATGTCCCGCGCCCTGCGCGCAGGTCCAGCCGAATTTGAGATGCTGGTCCAGATCCAGACCGACCCGCACCTGATGCCGGTCGAGGATGCTTCGGTGCTGTGGCCCGAGGACAAATCGCCCTGGATACCCGTCGCGCGTATTCATATCCCGCAGCAGGAATTTGATACTCCGGCCCAGATGTCTTTTGCGCGGAACTTGCGGATCAATCCCTGGCATTCGCTGGCCGACCACCGCCCGCTAGGCAACCAAAGCCGGGCGCGGCGGCGAATGTATCAGGAACTGGCAGTCTTTCGTCAGCAAATGAACAAGGCCGCCCACATCGAACCGGACGGATCGGAGACGTTTGAATGAAGGTCGTCTGTTAGCGGCACTGTCGATGAGCGCCTTATCGAACAAGCTTTGGCCGGGTGTTTGCCTTGGAGACCAGGTTGGTTGAAACCCTGATGTCGGACGAGGCATGCGTTTTATTGTGTTTTTCAGGCGGTCCGAGCCTTGACCGCCTTCTGAAATGTCATCATTTCCGCAACCTGACCATGTCGCCGCCAATTGCAGCATGATCTAGGCTGAGTTTGCCTTCTGGCGGGCAAGGTCCAGGAAGATCTTTGCCACCGCCGACAAAGGCTCGTTTTTGGACCAGAACAGGATGGCCTGAAAGCTAAGCGGCGCCGAAAAGGGCAGGGCAATGCACCCGGGCATCGTTTTCAGGTAATCTCTGGACGATCCGACAATGGATACGCCCAGGCCGCGCGCGACCAGACGGCAGATCCCGTCCGTTGTCCGGGCTTCGTATTTCATTCGTCGCGTAACAGAATTGGCCTCAAAAAACCGATCCACTTCAAAGCGAAAGCGGGACAGTCCCATGTATGAGATAAAGCTTTCGTCCTGCAGATCGCGGGCTTTGATGGCTTCCTTGGCCGCAAGCGGATGACCTTTGGGCAGCACGCAACAAACATCGTCGTCATACAGCTTCAGGCTTTCAAAGGACGGGTTTGACGGCGGGCTTGTCTTGATGCCGAAATCATAGTTCTGCGACACCAGCCACTCGACAGTGTCGTCATTGGCTTCGAATTCCATGCGCGCCATCGCTTCGGGGCAGGTTTCCGAAAATTCCTTGATAAGATCGGGAGCCAATTGTGACGCAAATGACGGGGTCGTAACCAGGCTGAGGCGTGCGTGGCCGAAATGGCGGATCGCCGTCGCAGATTGCTTGATATGTTCCATGCCGCTGACGGCCTGGCGGACTTCGTTTACCAGTAGCCGCGCCTCTTCTGTCGGAACAAGCGCCCTACCAGAGCGCTGAAAAAGGCTAAATCCAACTTCGGATTCCAGATCCGAGACAAGCCGGCTGACCGCAGGCTGCGAAATCCCCAACACCTCGGCGGCTTCGGTCACAGTTCCGGTTGAAATCACTGTCCGGAACGCATCGATTTGTTTGAACGTTATTTTCATATCCTACGTGTGCCACCATCAGATCTGTTTTCGCAAGGATATTCAAAACGATAATATCGACGTGGCGATGATGCAGGTTCCGGGATCGAACATCGCCCGCGAAATACGAGTAACGCAAACGGGATTTGTGCTGTCTGGCAAGGTTTTGATCCGAACCTATTGGTGGGGGCAGGCCTGACGCAGATTGGACAGCGGATAGTCGTTGAACATCGCCGGAGCCATCCAGGTCAGAAAAGTGTCATCGTCAATCAGATCGGCAAATGCGGACGTCATGACGCCAAGCTGCCGGACAAAGCCCGCTTCACGATCGGGGTTGGCCTCGCCATGGGCGAAATCGCCCGGGTTCTCGATCAACCGGTTCGCCATCGACCGGATGCGTTCCGCTGAAACCGGATGGGTGTTTTCGCGCCTTCCACGGTCACTGGCCGGGTCGTGCCACCATGCGGCCTGATAGTACCAGAATATTCCCATGGGGTTTCCACCCAACCGTGCGAAATGATCCAGTGCGAAACTGTCGGCTTCGGCTTCCTGTTGACGGCTTTCTGCGCCTTCAACACCGGCCTGATGATCCAGCAGAACATGCCCCAGTTCATGAACCAGAATGAACTGAATTGCCGAAGAATAAATCTTGCCGCTCAGGTCATAGGTGTAGTTGTCGGCAAAGAGCCGGTCACGATCCAGACCAAAAGCGACAAGCGGGGCCGGCAGATCCTCGCCCGCCCGTAGAAGTCCTGCGAGGTAGGTCTGAATGTATTCCGTCGGGCAGTCCTGGGATTCAAACCAGGCGTGAAGCGTCGCGATATCATCGAAAAACCGTAACGAGGTCAATGGCATGTAGATTTCGCCATTTGCGGGTGACGCATAGAATGACATGGGCCCCGGTCCGCGTTCCGGGAAAAACAGCTGCACGTCACTGGCGCGGTCTCGAAACTGATCAGGCAGGCGTGGCACGATGTCCTGCCACATGACGGATTGAATCGTGGGAATTGCGCGGTCGCGAACGCGCTGAAGATCGGCGGGACTGTAGACGACTTCGGCCGCAAGACTGCCGGTCATAAGGACGTAGATGAGAATAACCAGCCTCAACATCCCGTGTGCCTGCCTTCAAATACCTCAAGCGCCGCATCGGAAGGGCGAACGCCTTCTGATGGATTTTGCGCCCAGCGTTCGAATTGCACCGGATTGCCCCAATCGTCCTGCCAGACCTGTTTCATCAACGCCAGCTTGATGCCGATCAGGTCGCTCTGCGCCGAAGGGCGAACGGTTGTCGAATCCGCAAGGCAGTTCAGGGTCCAGATCTGATGGCGGGCCTGCTGGCGCGCATAGGCGTCGATCTCGGACGCCGCGACTTGATGGGACTGCTGGCTCAGAGATCCTGTGAAACTGCTGGGGGCGCTGCCTGATGCTTCGGCAACTTGTTCTTCCGCAGCGCTCTGCGGTGCCGCGTCGGAATAGGAAATGGGATGCGAAAGACTGACCCACGCGTACAGTATCACCGCCAACAGCGCGAAAACCGGTGTGGACAGGGCCATTGACCCGGCAACACCCAGCGGGCCACTGTCAGTCACCGTAATTTTTTGAACGGTTTTCCAGAATCCGACAAGAACAACCAGAGCGACGACAATGACTATTGCGGTCAGCAGCAATCGTTCGGACATTCGGAAGGCAATTATGGGGTTTAAACCTTCAAACATGTCTAAATCCTTTGTCTTATTGTGAAATCATACCACAGCTCCCGCCCTTCTCAAAAACGCTCATGTTCCCCGGCTGCTGCGAACCGCGCCGAAACACAGGTCGAACATCAGCGAACGCAGTTTCTGGCGCTAAGATCTGCAGATCGGAATGGAACCAAGCATCTTGACGACGCATGTGCGATTGCCCGCTTCTTGTGTTCGAGCACTCGATTTAGAATACTCGGGAGGTCAAGTCTCCTAACCGACTTCTCTGAATTTTGACCCGAAAACGAAAAACAATGTCGCGGAATGACATGTGTTGGTCTTAGATTCGATGAGTATGGCCAAGCGGAACGCCAGACGGCGTTCCAAACGAGAACGAGGCAAAGCATGCGATATTCCGGCTTTCGGGTCATCAAAGAGGCTCTAACCGGGCACAAGGGCTGGGAACCGGCGTGGCGCGACCCTGAACCTCAGGGCCAATACGATATTGTTGTCGTAGGCGGCGGCGGCCACGGTCTGGCCACAGCCTACTATCTGGCTAAAGAGTTCGGCGAGGCGCGGATTGCGGTTCTGGAGAAAGGCTGGATCGGCGGTGGAAATGTCGGGCGGAACACGACGATCATTCGTTCGAACTACCTGCTGGACGGTAACGAGCCGTTCTACGAGTTTTCCCTGAAGCTTTGGGAAGGGCTGGAGCAGGATTTCAATTTCAACGCCATGGTCAGCCAGCGCGGCATTCTTAATCTTGTGCATACGGATGCGCAGCGCGATGCGGCACGGCGCCGGGGCAATGCGATGATCCTGAACGGCTCGGACGCTGAACTGCTGGATACAGCGGGTGTCAGGGCGATGTATCCATTTCTGAACTTCGACAACGGCCGCTTTCCGATCAAGGGCGGCCTTCTGCACCGGCGCGGCGGCACGGTGCGCCACGACGCGGTGGCCTGGGGCTATGCGCGTGGCGCGGATCAGCGTGGCGTGGACATCATCCAGAACTGCGAGGTCACTGGCTTTCGCATCGAGAACGGCAAGGTTCTGGGGGTCGAGACCTCGCGTGGGTTCATCGGGGCCAAGAAAGTTGGCGTGGCTGTGGCCGGGTCTTCAGGCCGCGTGATGGAAAAGGCGGGGATGCGCCTGCCAATCGAAAGCCATGTGTTGCAGGCGTTTGTGTCCGAAGGGCTGAAGCCGGTGATTGACGGTGTGATCACCTTTGGCGCGGGCCACTTCTATTGCAGCCAGTCCGACAAAGGTGGACTGGTCTTTGGTGGCGATATCGACATGTACAACACTTATGCCCAGCGGGGGAACCTGCCGGTGATCGAGGATGTTGTGGAAAGCGGCGTGGCGCTGATACCGGCGCTAGGCCGGGTGCGTCTGCTGCGCGCCTGGGGCGGCGTTATGGACATGTCGATGGATGGGTCTCCGTTCATCGACCGGACACATATTGATGGGCTCTATTTCAACGGCGGCTGGTGTTACGGCGGGTTCAAGGCGACCCCGGCCTCGGGCTGGTGCTTTGCGCATCTGCTGTCCACAGACCGGCCGCATGATGTCGCGACCGCCTATCGCCTGGACCGGTTCCGCACCGGCCACATGATCGATGAGAAGGGGGTGGGCGCGCAGCCCAACCTGCACTGAAGAAGACATGAGCATTTTCTGCAAAACCGGTAACCGGTTCCGCGGTTCGAAAATGCGACAGGAGCCAATGCCTTGATTATCAACCATCCGCTTCTTGGGCCCCGCGATGCGCAGGAGTTTGTCTATCTCGGCGACGCTGCCCTGATCGACCGCCCCGACTGGCAGGCCGAAAATGTTGCTGACGCCTTTCACGACTATCTCTATCTGCGCGACAACCCGGCCGGAGAGCATCGTGAGTTGTGGTATCACGAGCAAGGCGACCGGTCCTGGTTGGTGGTGACGCGCAACACCTTGACGCATGAGATCACATCCGTCGAACTGGCCCGTGATGTGGCCCGGGCAAGGGGGCGCAGCAAATGAGTGTACAGACCAACCGGTTGAATGGTGGGCTTGTCGATCAGACCCAACCCCTGAGCTTCAGCTTTGACGGTAAAAGATATCAGGGTCACCCTGGCGACACACTGGCCTCGGCCCTGCTGGCCAATGGCGTGCGGCTGATGGGTCGGTCGTTCAAGTATCACCGTCCACGCGGGCCGCTGACGTCCGGATCCGAAGAGCCCAACGCGCTGGTCGAACTCCGCTCGGGCGCGCGGCAGGAGCCCAACACCCGCGCCACCGTGGCCGAGCTTTTTGACGGGCTCGAGGCAAAATCGCAAAACCGCTGGCCGTCGCTGAAGCGGGATGTGTTGTCGGTCAATGACATGTTCAGCAACTTCCTGACCGCAGGCTTTTATTACAAGACATTCATGTGGCCGAAGGCGTTCTGGGAAAAGCTCTATGAACCGGCGATCCGGCGCGCGGCCGGTTTGGGCAGCGTGTCCGGACAGGACGACCCTGATGTATACGACAAGGGCTTTCTGCATTGCGATCTGCTGGTGATCGGGGCCGGTCCGGCGGGCCTGATGGCCGCGCTGACAGCTGGCCGAGCAGGTGCTCGGGTCATTCTGGCGGACGAGGATTTTGTTCTGGGCGGGCGCCTTAACGCCGAAAGTTACGAGGTCGGCGGAATGGCCGGATCGGACTGGGCAGCGCAGGCCGTGGCAGAACTGTCGGCGATGGACAATGTACGCCTGCTGTCGCGCACCACCGTGATCGGGGCTTTCGATCATGGCACCTATGGCGCTGTCGAGCGGGTGGCCGATCACGTACTGACGCCCGGTGTCGGGCAGCCCCGGCAGATCATGTGGCGGATTTATTCGAAACGGGCGCTGTTATGTGCCGGCGCAACCGAGCGGCCCATCGCATTTGCCAACAATGATCGCCCCGGCGTGATGCTGGCCGGGGCAACCCGGGCCTATGCCAATCGCTGGGCAGTGACACCGCACGAACACATGGCGGTGTTTACCAACAACGATGACGGTCATCGCACGGCTGCCGACCTGATATCCAAAGGTGTACATGTCACCGCCGTGATCGACACGCGGGCCGACGCACCCGCCATCGAAGGGACGGAACTGTTCGCCGGTGCGCAGGTGATCAACAGCAAGGGCAGACTGGGTCTGGGGTCGGTGACGGTCCGTACGGCGAAGGGGTTCACCCGCGATATCATATGCGGTGGTCTGGCTGTTTCAGGCGGTTGGAACCCCAATGTGCACCTGACCTGTCATCAGCGCGGGCGTCCGCAATGGAACGAGGGTCTTGCAGCGTTTGTTCCGGGTGACGTGTTACCGGTCGGAATGACGGTCGCCGGGGCCGCGGCTGGCTTGATGTCGACCCACGGCGCGCTGAAATCCGGCGCAGAAGGGGCGGCGGCAGCACTGTCGGGCCTCGGGATTGCGGCGCAGGTCGGGGATATACCGCAGGCCGAGGACGCACCGGTGAACCTGCAACCCTTCTGGTATGTGAAAGAGGGCAAGGGCCGCGCCTGGATCGACCAGCAGAACGATGTGACCGTCAAGGACGTCAAACTGGCGCATCAGGAGAACTATGTCTCGGTCGAACATCTGAAACGCTATACCACGTTGGGTATGGCTACCGATCAGGGCAAGACGTCGAATATGGGTGGCCTGGCGGTAATGGCCGAGATGACAGGAAAGTCGATCCCGGAGACCGGCACCACCATTTTCCGCCCGCCCTATACGCCGGTTGCGATGGGTGCTCTGGCTGGCCGGTCGGTCGGCAAACATTTCCATCCGACCCGAGAGACGCCCAGCCACAAATGGGCAACGGAACAAGGCGCGGTGTTCACCGAAGTCGGCGATTGGCTGCGGGCACAATGGTTCCCGCAAAAGGGTGAGATGCACTGGCGGCAATCGGTGGACCGTGAGGTTCTGCAGACCCGCAAATCGGTTGGTGTCTGCGATGTTACCACGCTGGGCAAGATCGACGTGCAGGGAACGGACGCGGCGGAGTTCCTGAACAGGATCTATGCCAACGGGTTCGCGAAACTGCCGGTTGGCAAGGTGCGCTATGGTCTGATGCTGCGTGAAGACGGCATCGCCTATGACGACGGCACCGCTGCGCGACTGGCCGACGACCACTTTGTGGTCACGACAACCACCGCCAACGCCGTTCTGGTTTACCGCCAGATGGAGTTTGCGCGGCAATGTCTGTGGCCCGATCTGGACGTGCAGTTGATCTCGACCACCGAGGCCTGGGCCCAGTATGCCGTGGCCGGGCCGAATTCCCGCAAGTTGCTGGAAAAGATTGTCGATCCGGGTTTCGATCTATCGAACGAAGCGTTCCCGTTCATGGCCTGTGCCGAGATCACCGTTTGCGGCGGTTGCCGGGCGCGTTTGTTCCGTATCTCTTTCAGCGGCGAGCTGGCCTATGAAATCGCCGTGCCCACACGCTATGGCGATGCGATGATCCGCGCGCTGATGGAGGCGGGAGAGGAATTCGGTGTGGTACCCTATGGCACAGAAGCCTTGGGCGTCATGCGGATCGAAAAGGGGCATGCCACCGGCAATGAGCTGAACGGCACTACCACGGCGCTGAACCTTGGTATGGGCCGGATGGTCAGTAAAAAGAAGGACTGCATCGGCAACACCCTGAGCGAGCGCGCTGGGCTGAACGAGGAAGACGCTCTGCGTCTGGTGGGCTTCAAACCGGTGGATGCCGGCGACCCCGTGGTCGCAGGGGGCCATTTGATGACCAGTGATGGTCCGGTCGATGCGGCCCACGACCAGGGCTATGTCACTTCGGCCGCCTATTCACCGGTCCTGCACAGTTCGATCGGCATCGGGTTCCTGAAAAACGGTGCAGATCGGATGGGCGAGGTTCTGCGTCTGGTCAACCCCCTGGAGGGCAGCGAAGTGAAGGTCGAGGTGGTCAGCGCCCATTTTGTCGATCCCGATGGAGGACGTCAGCGTGCATAAACTGAAACCGCTCACACCGCTTGGAGGTGCCGAGCCCCGATCAGACGGCTTTCCCGGCTTGACGATCACGGAAAACACCTCGCGGGCGCTGGCGTCACTGACCGCACGTCAAGGGCATGAGGCAGCGTGTGTCACCAAGGCAAATGAGTTGATAGGTGCGGCTCTGCCTGCGCCCGGCCAATCGGTGGCGATATCGGCCTTTTCGGCATTCTGGATTGGTCCGGACAGTTGGATGATCGACGCCGATCACGCAAGCCACGAGATGCTGGAAGTTGAGGTCAAGGCCGCTGTCGGAAACACTGCTTCGGTTGTCGAACAAACCGACGGCTGGTGCCGGTTTGACATTACCGGCCCGGCCGCCTGCGATCTGTTTGAACGGCTTTGCAATGTTGATATCCGAACCATGCAATCCGGTGCCGCAACCCGATGCTCGATCCACCACATCGGTTGCTACCTGTGGTGCCACGAGACCGGAACGTCCTTCTCCGCCCTTGGCCCTCGGTCCTCGGCCAAGTCACTTCACCATGCCATTACTGAAATAGCTGAGGCCGTGTGCCGGGGCTGAGGCGATTTCGTTGTCCGTGTTGGCGCATATCAGCACGCGCCAACCTAATACCTTTCTTACTGTCTTCGGTGGAATAAGACAGGTTTTAGCACGGCCCCCGGCCCATGGGGCCGCGGCTTGAGTCAGTAGAAGTGCGGCAGGTTTTTGGCCCGCGCGGCGCGCACCCAGTTCGGGACGAACGGGACGATCTTGTCCTGCGACGGAACCATGATTTCGATGAAGTTCGCTCCGGGGTTGGCGATCGCCTCAGACAGAACAGCCTCTATTTCTGACTCACTTGTGATTTTCGCGGTACGGAAACCAAACCCCTCGGCAACCTTGCAGTAATCCACACGGCCGAAGTCGGTGGACCACGGTTCATCTATTTCGTCCAGCAGGATAGCTTCGCCCCGGATCCAGCCGAATGTGTCGTTTCGGGTCAGGATAATCGTGACGTTTTTGCCGGAACGCTTGATCGACTCCATGTCGCCAATGACAAATCCGAACGACCCGTCACCGGTAAAGGAAATCACCGGGCCGTCATTGGCATAGGACGCCCCCAGACAGGCAGGCACCGAATATCCCAGCGCACCCATGGAGTAGTTGGTGATGTAACGCCGGCCCGGCTTTTTGAACGTCAGAAGGGCAGACGGGTAGATCGCGCTGACGCCCGGCTCCGACGTGATCACGGCGTCGTCCGGCATTATTTTGTCCAGCGCTTGGCTGAGCTTGACCGGCGAGATCGTCCCTTCGGGCATCGGGATGTTCGAGTTGAAGACATTGTCGAGCGCGGTTTTCTTCATCGGGTTCAGATCGATCCTGTCGCGCTTCAGGTTCGGATGCTCGGCCCTGATGATCTCGACCATGTATTCAATGCTGGCCCGCGCGTCGCCGACCATGCCCACTTTGACGGGAAAGTTGTTGCCGACATGCGCCTCGGCAATATCCAGATGCAGAAAGGTCTTGGATTTCGGGTCCCCGTACAGCTTCCAGTGGTCGGTCGCAGCGCTGTCGGTGTTTGATCCGACAAAGAAGATCGTGTCAGCTTCAAACACGTACTGGTTGGAATACTCCATTCCGCCGCGCCCCCCGATGACGCGCAGCGCCAGTGGGTGATCTTCTGGAATAGTGCCTTTGCCGGGCGTTGTTGTGCCGACGGGGATTTGCAGAAGTTCCGCCAGTTCCTGAATTGCGTCGGAGGCCTTTGAGATCAGCCCGCCCTGACCGCAGACAATGGCCGGTTTTTTGGCAGCCAGAAGAATCTCGATTGCAGCGCGGATTTTGCTGTGGTCGGCAACTGGGCGGTGCGCCGGGTATTGGCTGTATTCCGCCTCGGCATAGAGATCGTCAACCTCCGCCTCTTCTCCGAAGATGTTGATCGGCACTCGGATATGCACCGGTGCAGGGCGACCGGAGGTTGCGACACGAAAGGCCCGGCGCAGCAGGAACGGGATTTCCCTTGCGTTCGTCAGCACAAAGCTTTCCTTGCAGATACTGTCGTAGAGTTTGGTCTGATCGACCCCGGTCAGACCGTGTTTTTTGTCCTGATTGATCGGAATGTCCGAACTGAAAAAGATCACCGGAACCGAGCTGAGGAATGCTTCGGTGATGCCGGGCGAACAATGAGTGACGCCGGGGCTGGGGGCCTCGAGAACGCATGGGCGCCCGGTGATCTTCGCATAGGCCTCGGCGGCGTAGGATGCGGTGCGTTCATCGCGGGTCAGGACGAACTCGATATTGCTGTTTTCACGCCATTCCTTGTACCAGCCGATGGTGGTTTCCCCCGGCAGGCCGAAAACATGGCGGACGCCGTGCAATTCGAGCATCTTCAGGATGATCTGGGCGCCGTTCATGCGCTTTGTGTCTTGGTGTTCCATGGGTAGGTTCCCTTTCCCGATCAACCACCGCACACAGTGCTGTATGCAGCCGATCCGAAGTTTTTGAGATTACGTCAAAGGTTCTGCGACAGCGTATTTTGTCAGCATGTCAGGATTGACCTGAACGCCCAGGCCCGGCCCTGTCGGAACGTGTACCCGCCCGCTTTTGACGGGGAAGGGTTCGGTCAGAATGTCTTCGGCGGCGTAGTAGGTCGCCATGTAGAATTCGCATTGCAGGACCAGGTCCGGTACGGCGGCCATCAGATGGGCACCGGCGGCATGGGCCAGTCCCGTTTCGAACATGCAGCCGCCATAGATCTCGATTCCGGCAGCACGGGCGATTGCCGCCACCTCCAGCGCTCGCCGAATACCACCGGATTTCATGATCTTGAGCGAGAAAATGTCCGCGATCCGGATCTGCGCCCCATAAAGCGCGCCTTTGGGGTCAAACACGCTTTCGTCCGCCATGATCGGGGTATCGATTACATGCGCAATGTGGGCCAGGGCTTCACGTTCGTGCATCTTGACGGGCTGTTCGACAAATGTTGGGCGAAACGCCTCGAGATCCCGGATGCAGCGCACGGCGTCATAGGCCGGAAGACCCTGATTGTAGTCAATGCGGATGTCCGCCTCGTCGCCATAGATATCACGCAGTTTTTCACAGCGCATAAGGTCGAACCGATGGTCGGCAAAACCGGTCTTGAACTTGAAGATGCGCACGCCGTCTTCCCACATCGCGGCGATGTCATCGAGGTCCGCGTCGAAATCTGGGTTGGCGACCGAAAAGCTCATCCCCATGCTGTCACGCATTTTACCGCCGACCAGTTCGCAGACCGAAAGGCCGGTGATCTGGCCGGTGATGTCCAGCAGCGCCATTTCCAGCGCGGCCTTGGCCTCGGGGTGGCCGATCAGCACCTTCTCCGCCATGTTCATGTGCTTTTCGACCTGGACCGGGTCCTGACCGATCAGATGCGGACGCAGGTGCACGTGCAGGGCGGCGGCGTTCGCCTCGGCGGTTCCGGTAAAGACAGGCCAGGGTGAGGCTTCGCCCCAGCCTGTAAGGCCGGTATCCGTTACCATTTCCAATATCGCAACGTTAATACCAGCTACGTCGCCGCTGCCATGCGAATGGACAGCTTTGGCGGGGATCGAAATGCGATGAACGCGCAGAGTTTCGATTTTATGGTCGCTCACGTATGTCTCCGAAAGTGAGAGTTGATGGTGGTCAGTTCGGCCGCACGACCAGCACGCTGCAACGGGCGTATCGCGACACCCGGGCAGCGTTTGGTCCGATCAGTAAATCCCGGACCGATGGTTTGCTGGCACCGATCACGACGAAACTTGCTGACTGATCGTCGGCGTAATTGATCAATTGCTCGTAAACGACACCGCGCAGCACCCTGGTTTTGTGTGCGACGCCGTGCCAATTGAAGTCGGCGCAGTACGCGGCCAAATCATTCTCTGCCTCGATCAGTACCTGCTGGTGCATTTCTGCCGGGATGTAACCCTGAACATAGCTGAGCTCCTGATCCGGTATGACAAAGATCACCTCGACCGTGCTGTCATGGGATCGGGCCAGCGAAATCGCTTCGTGAACGACGTGGGCGTCGCTGTCTTTGTGCACAAGGTCAACGGCTGCGAGTATTTTGGATCGGGTCATGACGTGGGTCCCCCCCCTGCTGTGACAGGCGAATATCAAGTGTGGAAGGGGCTGGCCGGTTACCGGCCAGCCGAGTTCCGCATATTGTCAGGCAGCCAGGTGGCCAGTTCCGGGAAAGCGATCATCACGAAGACCATCACCACCATGATCAGGAACAGCGGCAGGGCGGTCTTGGCGATATATCCCATCTCGTGCCGGGTGATCCCCTGCATGACAAACAGGTTGAAACCGATCGGGGGTGTAATCTGCGCCATTTCCACAACCACCACGATGAAGATTCCGAACCAGATAAGATCTATGCCCGCGCCCTCGACCATCGGCTGCACAATCGCCATGGTCAGAACGACCGACGAGATGCCGTCAAGAAACATGCCGAGAATGATATAGAACAGCATCAGCGCCAGCAGCAGAGAGAAGCGCGACAGTTGCAACCCTTCGATATATTCCGCCAGCGCGCGCGGCAGTCCGGTAAAGCCCATCGCCAGTGTCAGGGCAATGGCACCCATGAGGATAAAGGCGATCATGGCCGAGGTTCGGGTGGCACCCAATAGGCTTTCTATGAAGGCCTCCTTCGTCAGCGATCCCTGCATGGCCGCCAGAATGAACGATCCGATAACCCCAATGGCGGCAGCCTCTGTTGCCGTGGCAAAGCCGCCATACATCGAGCCGATGACAACCAGGATCAGCATGATGATCGGGATGAGAAACCGGCTTTCGTTCAGTTTCTGCCCAAAGGTCATACGGTCGGAGATTTCCGGTACTTCATCACGGCGCAGAAAGGACCAGCCAGCGACATAGGCCATGAACATGCTGGCCAGCACGATACCGGGCAGGATGCCTGCCATGAACAGTTTCGAAATCGATTGCTCGACAGCGACACCGTACACAATCAGGGTCAGAGATGGCGGAATCATCAGGCCCAGCGTCGCCGCGCCGGTCAGGGTCCCGATGATCATATATTCAGGGTATTCCCGTTTTCGCAGTTCCGGGATCGACATTTTGCCGACGGTGGTGAGCGTGGCCGCTGAAGAACCGGACACGGCAGCAAATATGGTGCAGCCGACGATATTCACGTGGACCAGGCCACCGGGTAAACGTTGCATCCACGGGCTCAGACCCCGAAACATGTCCTGCGATAATCGACTTCGGAACAGGATTTCGCCCATCCAGATGAACAGCGGCAGCGCCGTCAGTGTCCAGCTTGAGGATCCGGTCCAGATACGGGTAAGCATCGCGTCGCCAGCCGGGCGTGATGTGAACATCTCAAGTCCAAGGTAAGCCACGCCAAACAGCGCGAGGGCGACCCAGACGCCTGTGCCCAAAAGCACAAACAGCGCGAACAGAAAGATGGAGACGAGGTAGAATTGTTCCACTGGGCTTACTCCGCGTGCACATCGACCCCGGCGGATCGAATGTTGTCCTTACCCGTGAAAAGGGTACTGATCAGGTTGTCGAAGGCGCAGATTGCCAGCAGGACCGTGCCGATGACCATCGACATCTGCGGGATCCAGATGGGCCACGCGTCCTGCCCCTGGCTGATGTCGTTGAAGCGATAGCTTTCATAGGTCAGTTTGATGGCGTAGCGCGCGAACAGATATGTCAGGTAACTGGCAACTGCCCAACACCAGATTTCCCCAAATCGCCGGAACCGTCCAAGCGCGTTCAGAAGCAGGTTCACCCGAATATGGCTGCCGCTGTTCAGCGCATAGGGCAGCGCCAGAAACGACGCGGCGGCCATGCAATAGCCGGTGAAATCTGGTCCACCCACGACAACCTCGCCGACCCATCGAGAGATCATCTGCATCGAGACGAAACACAGGATCAGGATCAGAAAGACAGCGGCGATATATCCGGCCCAGCGGTACAGAGCATCCAGAACAACGCGCAACAGATTGAACAGCGCCACGGCAATTCTCCTCTTCTGCGCCCCGACGCCGGACCGGCATCGGGGCTTGTTTCAGTCAAGGATTATTGGGCAGCCTTGAAGGCATCGACGATTTGCTGACCTTGTTCGCCGGCAGCTTCCAGCCATTCGGCGGTCATGGTCTCGCCGATGGCACGCAGTTCAGCGGCCAGTTCATCGCTTGCGGGGCCGGTGGTCATGCCGTTCTTGCCCAGCTCGTTCACGGTGAACTCGGTGTACTGGATCGAACGCCAGTCGCCTGCATATTCCGCGGCAAGGGCGCAGCCGTTCACAACGTTCTTGGTCGCGTCATCCAGGCCGTTCCAGGCATCCATGTTCACCAGAACATAGTTGCGCGGCATCCAGGCATCCACGCCGTAGTAATGCGACAGGCTTTCCCAGACTTTGCGGTCGTAACCGGTGGACCCGGACGAGACCATGCCCTGTGCCACACCCGTCGCAAATGCCTGGCTGATTTCTGCGGCTTCGATCTGCACCGGCAGCATCCCGGCAAGCTCGGCCATGCGGGCCGAGGCAGAGTTATAGGCGCGGAACTTCAGACCTTCGGCATCGGCCAGTTTGTTGACCTCGCGGTCGAAATACAGACCCTGACCCGGCCACGGCACCGAATACAGCAGATGAAGGTTCTGTTCCGCCAGCAGTTCGGACAGCGGGCCCTTGGCCACATCCCACAGCTTTTCGGAATCCTCGAACGAGGTCGCAAGGAATGGAACAGAGTCAAAGCCGAACAGCGCGTTTTCGTTCTGGTGACCGGACAACAGACGCTCACCGATGTTGACCTGCCCTGTCTGGATTGCGCGTTTTATTTCCGCGCCCGCATAGAGCGAACCGCCCGGGTGGGTTTGAATGGTCAATTCACCCGCCGTTCCCGTGGTCACGCATTCAGCAAACATCGCGCCGGTGGCCGAGTGGAAGTTGGTGGCCGAATAGGCCATCGGCATATCCCAGGTTTCAGCATTGGCCGATACCGCTGATACGGTGGCTACCGCGACACCAGCGGCAATTTTGGTGATTGTATTTGGCATTTCAAACTCCCTTGTTGCCTATTTTCGGCCCCTGATTTTCCGGGGCGTTTATGGTCGTTTCTTCAGAACCGCTGCGGATCGTAGACGGTCAGATCAATATTGCTGCGCTCTCCGGTCACCAGCCCGGCCAGAATGCGTCCGGTTTTGGGCCCGGCGGTCAGGCCAACATGATGATGCCCGAACCCGGCCAGAACTCCGCTATGGCCAATCTCTCCGATCAACGGCAGGCTGTCGGTCGGGGCAGGGCGATGGCCCAGCCAGCTGTTCATGTTTTCGAACCTGAGGTGCGGAAAGCTTTCCTCGACCTTGCGCCTGAGCAAATCAAGCGGCGCTTTTGAAGGCCCGGCTTTCAGCCCGCCAAATTCGACGACACCGGCACAGCGTAGCCCATTTGCCATCGGGGTGGCGACAAATTTGCCGGTGGTGATCATCAACGGGGTTGATGGCCCGTTTTCCGCCCCCGCGAATTCAATGTGGTAACCACGCTCGGTTTCGAGTGGCACGGACAGTCCAAGCTTTTTCGCCAACGGTCCGGACCAGACACCTGTCGCCAGAACAATATTGGAGCAGGGCAGTGTGCCGCTGTCGGTGATAACGGCCGTTGCCTTACCGTCAGTGAACTCGAAATCTGTAACCTCGGCCTGACGGATCGAAGCCCCCAGTTTTTCGGCTTCGGTTGCCAGCGCGGCCACGTATGATCCGGGGCTGCGTGAAAATCCGTGATCGTGCATCACGGCCAGAAGTTTCAGATTTCCCGTCAGGTTCGGCTCGAACTCGCGAACGGCGTCCCCTTCCAAAACCTCGGGTTCAAAGCCTGCGGTTTGACGCAGCATCCACGTGTAGCTGTCCGCTTCGAAGGTGGCGCGGTCGGGATAGGCGAAACTGTAGTCCGAGGTTTGGACCCATTGCGCGGCATCTGTTCCCTTGGTTAGGGCAAAGTGCTGCTCGACCGAGTCCGAGGTCAGCGGAGCCAGCCCGGCAGCAATTCTACGGGTGTCCTTGTCGTTGGCATGTGACAGGTATTTTGTCAGCCATGGCACAAGCCGTGGCAAATAGGACCAGCGCAGAAACAGCGGGAAGTTCGGGTCCAAGGCCATTCGGGGACCTTTGAGAACCAGTCCCGGCGCCGTGACAGGGGCGACTGAGCATGCCGCCAGCACCCCGGCATTGCCATATGACGTCGCCCTGTCATCCCCTGGCGGGTTGCGATCCACGATGGTGACGTCGACGCCCTTGCGGCGCAACCAGATAGCGGTCGAGACACCGACGATCCCGGCGCCAATTACGACGACTTGTTGAGCCTCAGACGTCATATCATCCCATTGCGGCGAGAATCATCGCCCCTTGCATCGTATTCCAGCCTGTATACAGTACTGTCGCAATCTGTGAAGACAAATGTTTCTTTTCCCGTGCGCTTTGATAGAACAGGAAAAATCCGAACTGTTGGGTATGAGATGTCCAAATCCGAAGGAAGCGTAGAACGCGCCTACGAGGCGTTACGCAAGAAGGCGATCAGTTTCGAGTTCATGCCCGGTGAGCGCCTGAACGAGACCGCGTTGACAAAAACCCTTGATGTCAGCCGCACCCCGCTGCGCGAGGCATTGAACCGGCTTGCCGCCGAAGGGTTCCTGACTTTCGAGCTTGGCAAAGGGTTTTTTTGCCGCCCACTCAGCCCCGACAAGATTCTGGAACTTTACCAGCTGCGATGCGCGCTTGAGACCGAGGCGCTGATCCGTGCCATTGAAGGAGCGGATGACAACGCAATAGCCGAGGTTGTCGCCTATCTGGACGAGGCCGAGAAATCCTATTCTGTTTGCAGCGATCTGAATGTTCTTTTGCGCATGGACGAAGAGTTTCATGTCAAGCTTGCGACTCTGTCGGGCAATAGTGAACTGGTTCGGCTGTTGTGCAACGTGAACGAACGCATCCGGTATGTAAGGATGATAAACTTGCGGCTGCTGCGTGATCGTCGGGATACGCCTGACTATGATCACTCTTCCTTGTCACAGCATCGCATCATCCTGAATGCGGTGAAGGCACGGGACAAAGACGCCGCGATCGCAGCTTTACGGCGTCACATTGAACGCCGCAGTGAACAGACGGTCGAATTGGTGCGCGTGGCGTTTTCGCAACTCTACGTTCCGGGGAACTTGTAGACCCACAGTCCTGCCCAACTGTATCATGCAGCGGGGTCAGGATGTGCGATGTTTACCTCGCCAACCCAAGCAGTGGATCATCCAGTTCAGGGGAAAACCGATCCGGTACAAGCGATTCATGAAACCATTTCAGGTAAGTGTAGATCGAGAACACTGGCAGCCCAGTCAGTTTGCGGACATCCGCCGCGTAAGGCGTCATATTGGTGCATTCCAGCAAGATTGCACCGACATCCGGATGTTCTGTCACCAGTTGCCGCGCCGCATCAAGCATATCCAGTCGGCAGGCCGCAAAATCGATTTTGGGGGCATTTCCCAGGATATCACGGGTAAACGCCCGACCACCCTCGGTGCCCACGACCGGAGTATCAGCCGGCACATTCGCGGCAGCCAGATGGGCCGGCGTCAGCGTTTCTTTCGAGATCGTCAGAATGCCCACGCGTTTTTCGGGGGGAAGCGTTGCCTGAATCATGGGGGCCTGCATCAGAGAGGATGTGGCAACAGGAACCCGTACCGCCTCGGCCAGCCTGTCCTGAACAATCGAAAGAAAACCGCAATTTGTCGTGATACCGTCGCATCCTGAGGCAACCAGGTCTTTTGCGGCTTCGATGAAAAGGTCAACCAGTTCCCGTGCATCATTGCGCACCACCAACTCGGGCGTGGCGCTGCGCACGACGCGGTACTGTACCGGGAAAGGCCAGGTCAGCGCATTTCCGATGTCGCCGGGAATGCGCGGAAACTGCGTTTCAAGCATAAGAATGCCAAGGTTGGCTCCGTATACCGTTTTTCCACCGTAACAGGTCTGCATGGCGTGGCCCCACTGGATGCAATTGTACGCATAGCTGTATACAATTTTGGGAAAGTCAATCCCGATCTTTCCCGTTCGATGGAATTCAGGCGGAATGGAACCGGGGTTCTCTCTTTTCCAGAAACGCATTCATGCCTTCCTGTTGCGCCGGCAATCCATAAAGGGCGTGGTACATCTGCCGCTCGTAGCGAAGACCGGAGTCCAGCGTGCTATGTTCGGCCATGTTTACACAGGCACGAGCCATTTCTGCGATGTCAGGTGCATAGCCCGAAATGGTTCGTCCTACATCCTGTGCGGTTTGTTCAAGTTCTTCGGACGGTACTACGCGGCTGATCAGACCCATCTGAAGCGCCTCCTGCGCATCCACCAGGCGACCGGTCAGGATCATGTCCATCGCCCGGGCACGTCCAACCAGCCGGGTAAGGCGCTGCGTGCCGCCGATACCGGGAATACAGCCGATCTTGATTTCAGGCTGGCCAAACTTTGCGGTGTCCGACGCCAGGATGACGTCGCACATCAGGGCAATCTCGCACCCGCCGCCCAACGCGTAGCCGCCAACAGCTGCAATCTTTGGCAGTTTCAGTGCGGCGAACCGGTCCCAGCCGCCAAAGAAGTCACTGGCCCGCATACTGGCATAGGTCTGAACCGCCAACTCGCTGATGTCAGCTCCGGCCGCAAAGGCGCGCTCGTTTCCGGTCAGGATCAGGCAGCCGATTGCCGGATCGGCCTCAAAGTTGGTTGCCGCGTCCAGCACCTCATGCATGACCTGCGAATTCAGGGCGTTCAGCCGATCCGGCCGGTTGAAGCGGATTGTGGCGACACGCCCGTGAGTTTCCGTCTGAATTGTCCCATACATGATCAACTGTCCCAGATTGCGCCATAGGCGGGGATGCCCAGGCTTTCCATGTCGTGCACGACTTTGCGCGTAAGCTTCTGGTTCGAAATCACGATGACAGCCTCGGCGTCGCTGTCACGCACCGCCTGCAAAGCCAATGCGGAAAGGTTCGGTTTGCCCCTTTCATCTGTGTCCCAGATCAGAGGGGTGTCAGTATGCGCTTCGATCTCGTCAACCAACGTGTTCCCATAGGTCTTTCGGGGGCTTCGGGTAGACCAAATCAGCCTGTTCGGCACATCACCGGCCAGAAGATGAGGCAGGATCGGACCAATTCCGGACCCGGTGCTGACATAAACGACCTTTTTGAACAAAACCTCAATGCGGGCCACGCCAGATGTCGTGATGCCTTTGACCCAGACCCTGTCAGGCGGGTTGTCGATGAATCGTCCTGTCCAGTCTCCGGCCCGGCTGATTGCCAGCCGGTAGCCCTTCTGGTTCGGGGCCGGGATATTGGCGAATGAGTGATACTCTCCAAACGGTGTGTGACTGATGGCGTTGGAACTGCCGGGGAACGGCGTGTCGCCGTATTCGAACCGGGCAATCACCGCATGGTTTGACGGTTTGACAATATCAACCTTCACCTGTTTCAGCGTCAGCCACGGAGACAGGATCGACAGTGTGATCAGGCAAAGCATCCAGAACGCTGTGCTGTGCAACAATGCATCGCCCGTGTCAGAACTTATTGACACCGTCTGTGCCCAGAACAGCGCCAGGACGGTCCATCCGATGAAGCGATGTATTTTCTCGAACATATTATGGAATCGGGCTCGGATCGGTCCCAACGCTGAAACCACCATGACGGTCATCAACACGACCATGGCGGCGCTTAGCGTCAGTGTCAGGCCCGAGGGCGAATCCGCCCCTGCACCCCTGTTCGCGATCATTCCAAACAGCAAGAACCCGAACCAGATCGTGCCCGCAACGGTACATCCTGAATGCAGTCCGCCAAAATGAAAGACCTTGCCGGCACCCCAGCGAATCCACAAAGGCCAGGATGTCGGAACCCGGGTCGCCAGCCAGAACAATGCGTTGACCGCCCTTTGCTGCCGGATCAGGATACCGATGCTCAGGTTGATCAACGCCATGTCCGCGATGAGGTTCAGCGCGTACTCACCATCATGAAACCACCTGCCCTGGTGCAGCCCCATCACGAAAACACCCAGATTGACGACGGCAACCAGCGCCGCCAGTCGCCGATATTCCATCAGCGCCGGGTGCCGTGTGACCCGCCGCCAGTTCAGGCCCCGGGATTGCAGATTTGTGGTTTGAGTTGTCATCACTTCAGCTCCGTCCCGGTTTGCGCGATGTGGTCACGGGCGAGTTGCTTCAGCAGGCGCTTGTCCAGTTTGCCGCGTGTTGTCCGTGGCAGGGCGTCCATCGGCATCACCACAGCCGGGCAGCAATAATAGGGCAGACGGTCCGCAACCGATCGCGCCGCACGCTTGGGGCAAGCGGAAGCAGGCGAGATGAAACTTACCAAATTTCGGCTGTCGTATTGCAGCGTCACGGCCTGTTGGCAGCAGGGCGACTGTTCGAGCGCGCCCGAGACGCTGTCCAGTTCCACCCGAAAGCCGCGTATCTTGACCAGATCATCAACGCGGCCAAAATGTTCAAGCTCTCCATCGTCGGTCCAGCGGCCCAGATCGCGGGTGCGAAACATCATATGGCCAGGGCGAAACGGATCGGGGCGGTAACGCTCATCCGTCAGCTCAGGGTTGGCGAGGTATCCGGTTGTCACGCAATCCCCACCGGCCCACATCTCACCCTTCTGGCCAATTGGCAGGGCGCGCAGGTTTTCGTCCAGAATGTAGACCGTGTTGTTGGGTGTCGGACGACCTATGGACAGGATCTGTTTGCCGGGGTGATGCGGCTCGGCCGTGTTGATGATTGTCGTCTCTGTCGGACCACAGGAATTGTAGAATGTGCAAAAGGCCGACCACCTGTCGGCAAGAGGGCGTGGGCAGGGTTCTCCGGCAACGGCGGCGACTTTGACCTGTTGGCATCGTGTATGATCCAGCGCGTTCAGGATCGACGGCGTGGCGATCAGAACGTCCACCTGTTCCGCCGTATCCTGAATGGACTTGCCACGAATAACCAGCGTTGCCCCGTTTGACAGCGCCCCCAGGGTTTCCCAGGCGGCCATGTCGAAAGCGATGGATAGAACCTGTCCAACCTTCATGCCCGGGCGCATTCCCAGATCACCGGGCGCGGTCAGCAGGATATTCGCCAGATTGGCATGGCTGACCTGAACGCCATTGGGCACACCTGTCGTACCTGATGTAAACAGGATCATCGCAAGATCTTCGGGTCGCGCCCGGTATCGGGTATCCGGGGCTGGGGCATCCAGGAGCGGGTCGAACATGACCGTGTCGATAGTGATCAATGTTTGGATTGCCGATACGGGCACCTGATCCGCCAACTCACTGAGGCTGAGCAGAACGCGCGCGTGCGTTACCTCGGCCACATGCCGGAGCGTTTCGGGAGGCGCAACGCCGACATGCTGCGGTACATACGCAGCACCCAGTTTGATCGCGGCCACAATGCCAACCACCATTTCGATCGAGCGGTGCAAAAACAGGCAGACTGCATCGCCACGTTTCACACCATGGGCGCGCAATACGGCGGCCAGACGGTTAGATGCCTGGTCCAACGTACGGTAGTTTATCTCGTGCCCACCGCAGTCGATGGCGACCGAGTATGGGTTCCGCTGCATTTGATGCTGCAAGGCTTCGGCAATTGTGGCGTGGCGTGGTTCCGCCTTGGGGCCCCAGCCGAAGTTTCGAAAACGGACCTGATCCATAGGGCTGAGATGGCAGAGGACATCTGGCTGTTGTCGAAGGGGCAATTCTGAGGAGCTAAGAGGGGTAAAATTGCTTGAAGCTGAGATGTTGATTTCTTGCATGACAATTTCCTATCGGTTCAGGGGTCACGCAATATTGATAATGGGAAAATTTCCCATTATGACTCACGATTGATCACGAAATAGTCACGAAAGCGTTGAATGTGTTAATGCGTGACAGATGTTATCCGCCAAAGGCCTTTAATGAGTAGCGCAATGTCGACGACCCCCAAGACACCTTTTGAATCCGCGTTGCCAGCCTTGCTGGAGCCTTTGGCACAGGCGATGGTCGCACATGGCGTCACTGTTGGCAGCGCGACCGAGGCGCTGAAAAAGGCGTTGCTGAAAGCGGTTGAAGACAGTTCAGACACACCTCTGAGCGACAGCCGCGCCAGCCTTTTGACGGGGCTGCATCGCAAGGATGTAAAACGCCTGCGCAATCTTGATGATGAAGCGCCGGAAAAGCGCAGTTGCAGTGCGGCCGCGTTGGTGATCAGCCATTGGGCGACATCGCCCGAGTTTCAGGACAACTCCGGTGAGCCGCGCAAACTGCGGCGAAAGGGCAGCGAGGGTGGGCCAGGATTTGACGATCTGGTTCGGCTTGCACGTATCGACATGGCCCCGGGTACCGTTCTGAAAACCCTGCTTGACCAGAATATCGTCGAACAAGGACAGGATGGGGATTTGCGTCTTTTGACCCACGCCTTTCTGCCATCGGGCGGCGGGGCGGAACAGGTCGCAGCGTACCAGGCAACATTGTCCGCACATCTGTTGGCCGCCACGCAGAACCTGCTGGCAGAGCCGGGCGCCCGGCGGAATTTCGACCGCGCTGTCCGGTATTCACATCTCTCAGAGGCCTCGATCGAAGAGTTGCGCAAGGTATCCGATGAAAAGGCACAGGCGTTGTTGCAGGAAATTAACGCGCTGGCCCGATCCCTGCAGGACAAGGATCAGGGCAAGGGCCACTCGGGCCGATTTGCGACGGGCGCTTATGTGATGCCCTTGCCGGACAAAGGCAGGGATAAGAGTGAGTGACCATGTTCTTGTTTGCCCGTGCCTTGTCCGCAATCCTGACAATCCTGATACTGGCCTCCCCCGCCGGCGCAGAGGGAAGTGAAGAGCGGGAAGGCGGGATAATTGGCACCGGTATCGCCGGAACGATTACGCATCTCGGCAGTATCCATGTGAACGGGTTACGCATTCAGATTGACGATCAGGCATCCGTGGCAGGTTCGGTTCCGGCAATAGCCGCCGGGTCACTTCAGCCGGGCCACACGGTCGCGATTACGGCCGAGCGTAGGGGCGATGGTTGGCACGCAAGGCAAATCCGGCAGGTTCTGCCGGTCGTCGGGCCAGTGTCTGATGTCAAAGGCGGAACCCTGACCGTGCTTGGCACCCGGATTGAAGTCGCAGATCAGAAACCGGACGTGCAAGTGGGAGACTGGGTTGCGATCAGCGGTTTGTGGCAAGCGGAGCGCCTGCTGGCCTCTCGGGTCGAACGGCTAAACAGCGCGGATCATCAGGCCCGGTTGAGCGGAACCTATCTGGGTCCGGACCCAAATGGCGACATCATCATAGGAGGCAGCAAGATCACCGGGATCAGACCAAAGCACTTGGAACCCGGCGATGTGATCCGAGTGTTCGGTATGCCGACGTCGGACGGGATCGAGGCCAAAAGGATCGAAACCGGCTTGTTTGATGGTCCTGTCGGGATTGTGCAGGTTCAGGGGTATTTATCCGTTCCGAAACCAAGTGGTCTTTACACGGTTCTCGGCAGCGGGCTTGTTTCGTACACCGACAGGCCCGAGATGATTGATCCCAACAGCCAGGTCATCCAGTGCGGGCAGGCGGGGCAACTCGGTGTGGACAGCACGAATACAAGCCGTCAATCGGACCGGATCCGGGTCGATCTTGGCTGCTGATCCATTCGTGATTTTAGCAGTATTTTGTGGTAATAGGGCGCGTCGCCAATTCCGGGTGACATTCAAAGGATCAGGAGACCCAATTAACCCAAGGAGCTACTTCATGTTGGATAATCAGACTATTGTTCGCGCGCCAGATGGCAGGCTGATCTCAATCGGTCGGACAGGTGTAAAAGTGGAAACACCGGTCAAGGCATCGACCGGAATTTCAAGATCACCGGAAATCAACGCTAGTAAGCCCCGTTCCAGTCCTGCTCAGGTTGGCGCCAAGATCGATCCAATGCAACTTGGTGCGAGAATTGATCCGGCGCAGCACGGCGCAAAGATTGACCCCACCCAATTTGGTGCAAGAATCAACCCAACCCAGCATGGTGCGAAAATCGACCCGTCACAACACGGCGCCAAGATTGATCCGGCAGCCTAGGGCTAACAGCTGGATCAGAACGCCAACCCCGGCGTTCTGGTAACGGGCACGGGAACAAAAAACCTGGATCAGATCCCGGGCCTTGTCCTTTCCGGCAGAGATTGGTTTTGAAGCAGTATTTCGAAGGCACACACAGGGTCCGCCCGCCGGGCCAGACCGTTGACCTGATGCGCGATCTGTTCCCCGTTTTCGGGATCACGCGCATCGCGGATGTCACCGGGCTCGACCGGGTTGGGTTGCCGACAATCGTCGTGTGTCGGCCAAATTCCCGCTCGATGGCTGTATCGCAGGGAAAAGGGGCCACTTATGATGCCGCCGTCGCCTCGGCGGTGATGGAGTCCATAGAGATATTTCATGCAGAGCGTATCGTCTTTCCGGTAATTCACGCCTGTTATGAGGACATCCGGTATACGCACAATGTCGTTGAGCCGGATCTTCTGCCGCAATGCAGGGGAAGACAGTTCGATCCCTTCCAGCCGATATTGTGGCTGGAGATGAAAGCGCTTGGGGGCAATTCCGGGGGCTGGGCGCCATATGAACTGATACACACAAATTACACACGGCCTTTGCCGCCCGGCAGTGGGTTCTTCCTTTCAAGCTCCAACGGCTTGGCGTCAGGAAACACCTTTGCCGAAGCCGCCTGCCACGCCTTGTGCGAAGTCATTGAACGCGACGCCATAGCGCTATGGTCGCAATTGCCCTGGACAGATCGTGACGCGCGACGCATCGACCAAGATACGATTTGCGGCGGCTCACTTCTTGCGATTCTAAAAAAATTCCAAGACGCGGATATTGATGTGGCGATCTGGGACGTCACTTCCGACATTGGTGTGCCTGCATATCTGGTCTGGACATGCGAGAAAGGAAACCTGCCGGTTTTGCTGCCGCGGCCCTCGGTCGGTGCGGGGTGTCACCCTTGCCGCGAAATCGCATTGTCCCGCGCGCTGACAGAAGCCGCACAGGAACGGCTGACGCTGATCACCGGTTCCCGCGATGACTTGTCCAGGGAGTTCTATCGCGAAATGGAATTTCACGAGACAATCGCAAGGCCCGGAAAGCTTGAGTTCGGGTCAAGAAAATCGCAGGACACAGCAACCCCGGATGATGATCTGGATCAGATATTAGCGGGCTTGCAGAATGCTGGACTTCACGACGCATACATCATCGACATAACCGCGGACTATGTGGCCAAACATATTTCGGTGGTCCGTGTGCTTGTTCCGGGACTGGAAGGTCCAAGCGACGACCCGCGCTACGCAATGGGGGTGCGGGCGCAAAGACAGCTGGAACCGGCCCAATGACCATATTCGTATTTTGCGGCCCCACGATCCGGAAAAGTGAAGCATTGAGTATTCTTGACGCTGAATACCTGCCACCTGCTGCACAGGGGGATGTGATGGCCGTGATAGCGCGCAACCCCCATGCAATCGGTATCATTGACGGGTATTTTCAGCTGACACCTTCGGTCTTGCACAAGGAAGTACTTTGGGCGCTTGACCAAGGCGTTCACGTTTTCGGTAGCGCCAGCATGGGAGCGCTAAGAGCCGCCGAGCTTTGCGATTTCGGCATGAAGGGGATCGGGCGCGTTTTCGAGGATTACCGCGCCGGCCGGATTACACGTGACGACGAAGTCGCCCTGAACCACGGGCCCGCCGAACTGGGTTATCCCGCATTGTCTGAACCATTGGTGAACATCAAGGCCACGCTGGCGGCTGCGTTGGAAAACGGGGTCATTTCACAAGAAACCGCAGCAGCTTTTGAAGCGCATATGAGCCGGACATATTTCTCACACCGTTCCTATTGCAACATGATCGTATACGGTCGTCAAAAAGGGTTTGATCTAAAGGAACTCGCCCGTTTTGAAGACTGGCTGGACCATGGCAAAGTCGATGTAAAGAAATCTGATGCGGTCGAAATGCTAACCTTCATGAAGGACTTCCTGAAGCAGAACCCGGGCAGGTTTTCGTCGCAGTTCTATCTGGAACGCACTTCGGTTTTCGACCAGGTCGGCCAATGAGCGCCATACTTCGTCAGTTTCAAGGGAACGCGCGCGGGATCATCTTGTTTGCGCTGGGCGTGTTTTTCATGTCCGCGCTGGATGCGGTCGCAAAAATGTTGGCCCAGACATATTCTGAGCTCCAGGTCATATTCTTCGAAAGCGTGTTCGGGCTGCTGTTTTTCTTCGGGATCATCGCCCCGTCGACCTGGCGTTCGATGGTATCGCCACGGTGGCCGCTGATGATTGGCCGAGGCTTGCTGACCTTGGGAACGATGTATTTTTTTATCGCAGGTCTGAAGGTGCTGCCTCTGGCCGAAGTGACGATCATCTTCATGGTTTCCCCGATCATTTCAATGTGTCTGTCCTCTCTGTTCTTCCGGGAACACGCGAGCGTCCTGGAGGTCTTAGCGGTGGTTGCCGGAGCTTTGGGTGCATGTCTCATTATCCGCCCGCCTGGCGTCGGCATGAACATGGCCGCTTTGCTGCCGCTGACCGCGGCTTTTTGCAGTGCTTTCGGTCTTGCGGCGGCGCGTGCCCTGTCCCGCCGCGACACGCCAGAAGCAATCACGGGTTATGAATATCTGACGATTTTTCTGGTCGCTGTCCTTCTGGTTCCGACGGGGGATCACCTGCCCGAGACGCCGGATTTGTGGCTTGTTGTTCTACTCGGGCTGTTCGGCGCCTTATGCGTGTATTGTCGAACGAAAGCGTGCTCGATTTCGCCGCTCAGCTTGATGGCACCGGTAGAGTACTCCGGGATGATCTGGGCCATTATCTTTGGCTATGCGATCTGGAACAACCTGCCGGATTTCTGGGGATGGGTCGGGGCAGGGCTGATCGCAATTGGCGGCTTGTTGCCAGCGCTTCAAATTGGTCAGTCCGTCAGGAAAGAGAACCGACCCTGATGCAAAACTTGTCGCCTGTCCTTCCGGTTCGGAAGGGCATCCGTTTTTCGGTTTTGGTCGCTCAGCAACCTCGAAAGTTCAGTACGAAGTTCCGGCGTCGCGGCGGAAGTTACTCCGCCGTCTGAAGCCAGCATCGGCGCTTGGCTGTTCCCTTCTGTTGTTACGTTACCGGTACCACAAGGTCTTAACCTTCCGGTATCGTCGCTTTTACGCTTTGACACGTTCCATTTTCGGATCGTACAGCGGCTGCAAAGTGACTTCGCAGGGAACGCGTTTGGTAGCGACCTCCAGCTCGTACCTGCCGGATGTCACAAATCCCGGGTCGACCCCGTCGGGGTTGCGGACATAGCCGTAACCGATGGATTTGCCCACGGTGAAGCCGTAGCCACCCGAGGTCAGCCAGCCGACGCGCTTGCCATCGCGATAGATCGTCTCGCGGCCCAGCAAAATCACATCCGGGTCGACGGTGAAACAGGCCAGCATCTTTTTGACACCTTCGGCCCTTTGTTTTTCCGACGCAGACCGGCCTTTGAAGTCGACGTTCTTGCGCAGCTTCACCGCCCAGCCCAGCCCGCTTTCGAATGGCGTGTGGTCAGGGCCGATTTCCGCACCCCAGGCGCGATACCCTTTTTCGAGCCGCAGCGATTCAATCGCCCGATAGCCTGCGTTCACCAGACCGTGCGGCTGGCCCGCAGCCATCAGGGCGGAATAAACCGTCTGGGCATATTCCACCGGCAGGTGCAGTTCCCAGCCAAGCTCGCCTACATAGGTCACGCGCAGTGCCTTGACCGGGCACCCGGCGATGCCGATTGTGCGAATCGTGCCGAACTTGAAGCGGTCGTTCGAAACGTCATCGCGCGTGACCTTCGCCAGAATATCGCGCGCTTTCGGGCCCATCAGCGACAGCACGGCATTGGATGAGGTGATATCAAAAAGCTGACAGTTGAGACCTTCGGGGATATTGCGGCTGATCCAGTCGAAATCATGGGTGGCAAAGCCGGTGCCGGTGACGATGTAAAACTCATCATGCGCCACGCGGCCCACGGTCAGATCACATTCGATCCCGCCCTTGTCGTTCAGCATCTGGGTGTAGGTCAGCGCGCCCACCGGCTTGTCCACGTCATTGGCGCAGATCCAGTTCATCGCGGCCAGCGCGTCCGGCCCCTTCAGGGCGAATTTGGCAAACGAGGTCTGGTCGAACAGTACCGCAGCCTCGCGCGCGGCTTTGTGTTCCCGGCCCACAGCGTTGAACCAGTTCTGGCGGCCAAAGCTGTATTCATCATTAGGCGTTTCACCAAGTGAGGCATCTGCATACCAGTTCGGGCGTTCCCAGCCCAGTTTCTCACCAAAGCACGCGCCCTTATCTTTCAGCGTTTCATAGAGCGGAGATTTGCGGCAGGGCCGCCCCGAGTCGTGTTCTTCATGCGGCCAGCCCATCGTGTAGTGCTTGCCGTATGCCTCGACCGTGCGGGTGCGCACCCAGTCGGTGTCGAAATGCGGGCGGCCAAAGCGGCGGATGTCGGCGGACCACAAATCGAAAGGCGGCTCGCCCTTGTGGACCCATTCGGCCAGCGCCATGCCCGCCCCACCGCCAGCTGCGATGCCGAAGGCGTTGAAACCCGCACCGACGAAGAAGTTGCGCAACTCTGGCGCTTCACCGATGATGAAATTACCGTCGGGCGTGAAGCTTTCAGGCCCGTTGGTCAGCGTTTTGACACCCGCATTCTCCAAAGCGGGAACACGGCCAAGGGCCAGCTCCATCAGTTGTTCGAAATGATCGAAGTTGCTGTCGAGCAGCGTGTAGTGGAAGCCCTGCGGGATGCCTTTGGTTGCCCAGGGGATCGGGTTTGGCTCGTACCCTCCCATGACCAGCCCGCCGACCTCTTCCTTGTAGTATGTCAGCCGGTCCGGGTCGCGCAGGGTCGACAGGTTGGAAGGCACGTCAAAGGGTTCCGTCACCATATATTGATGCTCCATCGGCACCAGTGGCACATTGACGCCAAAACGTCCGGCAAATGTGCGGGTCCACTGACCGGCACAGCAGATCACCTTTTCGCATTCGATCCGGCCATGTTCGGTGATCACCGCGCGGATCTTGCCATCTTCGATTTCGATGTCGGTGACCTTGGTGTCCTCGAATATCTTCGCTCCGGCCATGCGTGCGCCCTTGGCCAGCGCCTGAGTGATGTCCGAGGGGTTCGCCTGACCATCCGTCGGCAGATACGCCGCGCCGATCACATCAGAGACGTCCATCAGCGGCCACAGGTCCTGCGCTTCGGAAGGGGTCAGAAGCTGCATGTCCAGACCAAAGGAATGCGCCGTTGTGGCCTGGCGTTTTACTTCGGTCCAGCGTTCCTCGTTACAGGCCAGTCGCAGGCCGCCGTTCATCTTCCAGCCCGTACCAAGGCCCGTTTCTTCTTCGATCTTGTTGTACAGGTCGACCGAGTAGCCCAGCAACTGCGTGATATTGGCGTTCGATCGAAGCTGGCCCACCAATCCCGCCGCGTGAAATGTCGTACCCGAGGTCAGTTTCTTGCGCTCCAGCAGTACCGTATCTGTCCAGCCCAGCTTGGCCAGGTGATACGCGGTCGAGCAGCCGATGATCCCGCCGCCGATGATGACGGCTTTGGCTGTTTTCGGAAGGTCGGTCATGTCTGTCCTCAGGTGTTTTTGAAGTCTGTCAGGGCCGCGCGGAACCGCGCGAGGTTTTCGGCTGTGTAGGCTGCGTAGTCGAAGTCGATATCCGAAGTGATTTCGGACACCATGCTCCACATCGTTTCGCGCAGCAGCGAGGCGCATTTCATGGCCGTGTAGCGATGGCGCAGATCGCCAGTGACGGGGGTTTCAAAGTAGGTCTCCAGCACCCAGTCTTCCTGTTCGGGCGAAAGGCCGTTGTTCGAAGCCAGCCCGCCCAAGTCAAAGAGCGGCGAGTTAAACCCGGCATAATCGAAATCGATCAACCAGAGGCGGGCACCGTCGTCCAGAAAGTTGCCGCAGAGCAGATCGTTGTGGCCAAAAACCATGTCATATGGTCCCGCCTCGGCTTCGAGGCCATCACTGATTTCCACCAGATCAGGGAGCAAAGCCGAATGGGTGCTTCCTCGTTCCTTGAGTGTAGCGGCGTAGTCGCGGATGACGTGGAAGACCCAGAACACCAGCGACGGGCCGCGCAGATGCTTGGGGATCTCGATATGGCAGGCTTTCACCAGGTCCAGAACACGCGGCAGCGTGTCGGGGTGGCGAATGTCCTCTTCGGACAAGGTA
The DNA here is from genome assembly GCF_056536425.1 of Ruegeria sp. D1(2025). Classification (NCBI taxonomy): domain Bacteria; kingdom Pseudomonadati; phylum Pseudomonadota; class Alphaproteobacteria; order Rhodobacterales; family Roseobacteraceae; genus Ruegeria; species Ruegeria sp. D1(2025). The sequence continues at coordinate 163,841 of NZ_JBQFPO010000006.1, forward strand.
CGGCTTTCGACGAACTCCAATACCGTCAGGTCGCCCGAGGCGTGGACCACGGCAGGCGAAAGCCCAGCCGCATGGGCCGCCCTGTTGGCCGCCAGTTCGTTGAACCGCATCACCTGATGCAGGGGGATATCGTCTCCGACACGCACCACGTAGGAACCGCTGTCGTCGGTGATCTTGTAGTTTATGTTGGTGATGCCGCCGGTCAGAGGCGTTGCCTCAATATTTCCTTGCCAGATCGGCAGATCGCGGATGCGGGTCATCAGATCGGAATGGCTCATGTTAGCTCTCCAGTCCAAAGCGGATACGGGCCTGCCGGGCACCTGCATTGATCAGCCTGTCCGCAATGATGGCGATGAAGGCAATCGACAGACCAGCCACCATACCCCGACCGGTGTCGGCCTTGGTCAGTGCGATATAGACCTCTTGCCCCAGATCGCGGGTGCCGACGAGCGCTGTAATGACCAGCATCGACAGAGCCAGCATGATCGTCTGGTTGATGCCCAGCAGGATTTCGGGCAGGGCCATCGGCAGGCGGATATGGCGCAGCAGTTGCGTGCGGGTACAGCCAGAAACCAGCCCGGCCTCGATCAGGTCTTCGCTGACCGAACGCACACCGTGCGCGGCATAGCGCACTGCTGGGGCCAATGCGTAAAGCACGATGGCGATCAGTGCGGTGAAGTCGCCGACCCGAAACAGCATGACCACCGGGATCAGATAGACAAAGCTGGGCAGAGTTTGCAGCGTGTCGATCAGCAGATTGATCACCGTTCCGGCGCGTTTGTTCAGGGCCGCCAGCACGCCCAGAGGCACTCCGATCAGGGTTGCCAGAATGACTGATGCCCCGCAGAGGTAAACCGTCACCATTGCCTTCGACCACAGACCCGACACAAGGATCAGCGAGGCCATGCCGCCGCACAGCAGCGCCAATCGCCAGCCGCCTGCGTGCCAGCCCAGCAACGTCAGCATGGCAATGGCCCAGGGCCATGGGATGCCCAGCAGAACCGTCTTGATCGGGATCATGAACCAGGTCAGGAAAAAGACCTTGATCGCCTCGAACGTGTCGAAATAGTTGACGTTCAGGTATTCGACAGTGTTGTCCCAGAAGGCACCCGTGGTGATCGTCTGGCTTTCGGGATATTCCAGCAGCAGGGGTGAAAACTGGCCCAGAACCCATGTAACGACCAGCAGGATCAGCACGAGAACTGTTCGCCGATGGCGGGCGACCCACGAGCCCGGCGCCTCATGATGCACCTGCCCCATCCGTTCGGCAAAAGCCTGGCTCAGCCGGTCCACCGCGATGGCCAAAACAACGATGGCGATGCCAGCTTCGAACCCTGCGCCTATGTCCAGACGGCGCAGCGCGGCGAGGACGTCGAACCCCAGCCCTCCGGCCCCGATCATCGAGGCGATGATGACCATGTTCAGCGTCAGCATGATCACCTGATTGACACCCACCATCAGGCTGTGACTGGCCGAGGGCACCAGAACGCGCCACATCAGTTGCCGCTGTGTCGTGCCTGCCATGCGGCCAAAGTCCTGAATCTCGGGGTCAACGGCTTTCAGTGCCAGCGTCGTGATCCGAACCATCGGAGGCGTGGCGTAGATGATCGTCGCGACCAGAGCCGAGATCGGGCCAAAGCCGAACATGAACAGGATCGGCACCAGATAGGCGAAGATCGGGATCGTCTGCATCAGATCCAGAATGGGCGAGATGATGCGTTCAAAGGTCGGGTGGCGATAGGCGAAGATGCCGGTCAGCAACCCTCCGCCCGCGCCTATCGGAACTGCAATCAGAACCGAAGCCAATGTGACCATTGCGCTGTCCCATTGGCCAAAGACCGCAAGGTAGATGAAACAGCTACCAACCAACGCGGCCAGTGCCCAGTCGCGGCAATACTGGCCCAACGCGATCACTGCGGTGATCACCACGATCCAGCTGATGGCGGGCAGAATGACCTGAGCGTCATTGCCCAAACCGCTGACGAACCCATTGGCAAGCAGCGCCAGAACAAAGTTGTAGGGCTGTTCAATCAGCCAGGCGATGGCACGTGTGATATCGGTGAACGAAACCGGCCCGATGGCCGCGTCCCCGATCAGCCAGGTCATGGCAGAGGAAATGTAGGTTTTGAACGGGATCACCCATGCCGAAGGAAATTTCGTCAACCAGCGGGCATCCATCACCTTGCCCAGATCGCGTCCGAACCAGCCCAGCAGGATCGTAACCAGAACAAGCGTCAGGATGACGATCTGGCTGCGGTTCACGCGGATCATGCCGCATCTCCGCCGCCGAACAGCACACGCGCCACGGCCTTGCGATCTATCGCGCCAACAATCTGGCCGTTTTCATCCGAAATCGGGATTGGGGTGTCCGATGCGATGATCCGTTCTGCCACGTCTGACACACGGGTTGATTGCGGTATGGGATCGCCATCGCCACTGGCCCCCGCGATCATGACGCCGCCGACGGTCAGCACTTTTGAACGGGGGATATGGCGGGTGAATTCGGCCACGTAGTCGGTGGCGGGATGCATAACCAGCTCTTCCGGGGTGGCGATCTGGATCACTTGGCCATCTTTCATGATGGCGATACGATCGGCCAGGCGGACGGCTTCTTCGAAGTCGTGTGTGATAAAGACGATGGTCTTGTGCAGACGTTCCTGCAGACGCAGGAATTCATCCTGCATCTCGCGCCGGATCAACGGATCCAGGGCCGAGAAGGGCTCGTCCAGAAACCACAGGTCGGGTTCCGTCACCAGCGAGCGGGCGATTCCGACGCGCTGTTGCTGTCCGCCAGAAAGTTCGCGCGGGTAGTAGTCTTCGCGTCCTTTCAAACCCACCAGTTCCACTACGTCGCGCGCCTTGGTCTCTGCCTCGGTTTTTGGTTTGGCCTGAATGGTCAATGGGAACATGACGTTTTGCAGAACGGTCAGATGCGGCAACAGGGCAAAGTGCTGGAATACCATGCCCATCTTGTGGCGGCGGATTTCTATCAGCTCTTTCTCGTTGGCGCGCAGCAGATCGGTGTCATCGAAAAGAACTTCTCCGCCCGTTGGTTCGATCAGCCGTGACAGGCAACGCACCAAGGTCGACTTGCCCGATCCGGACAGGCCCATGATGACGAAAATCTCTCCCTCGGTGATTTCGATATTGGCGTTGCGCACCGCCCCGATGACGCCTGCGTTGCGAATCTCATCCGCCGATGGGTTCGGGTGTTGCCGCAGCAGCGATTCCGCATTTGGACCGTACAGTTTCCATACATTACGGCAGGACAGTTTTGTCTTGGGGGTCATCTGGTGTGTCCAGTCAGAGAATGGAAAAGGCCGGAACGGGTGGGGAGAGGGAGCTTGCCCGCTCCGGCAAAAGGCGGATTACTTGGAGATCCAGCCGGACCAGCGGTCCTTGTTAGTATCCATCCAATCCGCAACAACCGTATCGATTTCCACGCCTTCCAGATCGGCCTTTCCGACCATCGCGCTCATTTCATCGTTGTTGATGATGTAGGCCTCGATGATGTCATAAGCCCCGGGCCATTTTTCCTGCAAACCGGACCAGGCCGCTTTCCAAATCGGGCCGCGCGGCTTGCCGCAGTCGTAGGCCAGGTTCGGGTTCACGCCGACCGACGGATCGCTGTAGCATTCGGCCGAGAAAGGCGGGAACTCCACGAACTCGCCGTCGTATTTCGCGGGCGCCCAATGGGGTACGTAAACCCACAGCATGATCGGGTCTTCCCGCTGATAGGCGGATTCCAGTTCTGCAAACAGGGCCGCATCGGTTCCCGCGTGGACAACTTCGAACTCCAGCTCCAGCGCCTCGACACGCTCTTCGTCAAATCCGCCCCAGGTTACAGGGCCGCCAACGTAGCGCCCGTTTGGTGAAGTCTCAGCCGTTGCGAATTCTTCGGCACAATCTTTCAGCGCTTCCCAGTTGGGCAGACCCGGGCAGCGGTCTTTCATGTAGGACGGATACCACCATTCCTCGATCGCCATCAGGCCGGTTTCGCCGACATTGACGACATTGCCGGTGGCGGTCGCCTCGTCCAGAGCCTCGCGTCCGGTGGTTTCCCAGATTTCCATCGCCAGATGCAGGTCGCCCGTCTTCAGGCCTGCGAATTGTGCGATGTAGTCCGCCTGAACGTATTCGACGTTGTATCCCGCCTCTTGCAGGATCGAGCCCATGATCTTGGTGTTGATCAGCTGACCGGACCAGTCGTGCAGTGTCAGTTTGATCGGGTCGGTCGACTCAGCGGCCCATGTTGCCGAGGCCACACCGGCAGCTGCCAAGGCAAGTGCACAGAGTCCCAGATTGCGTTTCATCATACCATCTCCCTGTCGTGGTTTTTTCTGGTGAATCGGTGGTATTCCCTCCAGACGACCATAACGTGGGGTTTTGTGTCAATAAAAACCACGTAAAGCCACATAAATACTCAAACCATGCCGCTCAAGCCGTTGATTTTTCGTGTGGCGTTGCTTTCTGTGGGTGTTGTGATATGCCTGAATGCCACCTCAAGATCGATATCCAATGCCCGAGAACATGAACCTAAAGACGACCAATCAACGCGAAGAAGAGATCCTGCGAGAGCTATTTCAGGCCGGTGGATCGTGCCGGGTAAGCTTTCTGGCCAATCAACTGGGCGTCACGTTGGAAACCATCAGACGCAATGTTCGCAATCTGGAAGAGCGCAGTATCGTGCGAAAGGTCCATGGCGGTGTTCACCTGGTCGAAGACATACTGGAACCAACGCTGGAAAGCCGTCTGGACAAAAAGGTCGACGCCAAGGAAAAACTGGCCAAGGCCGTTGCGAAGATCATCAGCGATGGGGATTCCGTGTTTCTTGATATCGGATCGACCACGGCCTATGTCGCAAGGGCTCTTAGGGATCATAAGGGCCTGTTTATCGTCACCAATTCCGTTTTCGTGGCCAATGAACTGGCCTCAAGAAACAACAACAGGGTTTTCATGGCCGGTGGCGAGTTGCGCCCCCACGATGGCGGCGCGTTTGGTGTGGAGGCTCAGGACCTGATCAAGCGGCTGAACGTCAGGTTTGCGGTTCTGTCGGCAGGCGCGGTCAACGCGGATCTGGGCTTCATGCTGCACGATCTGCAAGAGGCCAACCTGGCCCGTATTGCGATTGACCGGGCACAAGTTCGCGTGGTGGTGGCAGATGGCGAGAAACTGGGTAAACGCGCACCGGTTACTTTGGAAGCATCGGGCAAAATCGATCTGTTCTTCACAGACACCCAGCCGTCACAGGAGATTCGTTCAATGCTCGCGCTGAACGAAATTGATCTTGTCGTTCCCGATTAAAGATGTGCCCGTGACGCAGCCCTATTTGGCTTCCTTCAGGCCCTCGATCTGCAGGTCGAAACCGGCCTGAATATGCGCGGTGAATGTCTCGAGCGCTTCGGTTGCATCGCCCGTTGCGATGGCATCGACAAGCGTCAGATGGTCCCCCAACGATTTCGAAATATCCACGTTTTCAATCGCGGAAAACAGGTGAAAGGCCATCGCCTTGCCCCAGATCATGTCGAACATATCCAGCAGGAATTTGTTGCCCGCTTCAATCATGAAGGCACGGTGAATCCGCCGGTTTGCAATGAAGTAGTCCCGGGTCGAGCCGTTGATCAAATCCTCTTCGCGGCGAATCAAGTCTCGCAGCCGGTCCAGTACTTCGGGTTCCGCGTGAACCGCCAAAATGCGCGCTGCTTGCCCTTCGATGGCTGCACGCGCCTGATACAACTGCCTGACCTCGGCCTGATCCATGCGCGCCAGACGGAAGCCGCCGCTGGCGGCAACTTCCAACACCCCTTCGGTTTCCAGCCGCATCAATGCTTCACGGACCGGTGTGCGGCTGATATTCAGTTCGGCTGCTAGCTTTTCCTGAACCAGCCGGTCTTCTGCTGAAATCTCGCGGCTCATGATGGCCTCGACCAGCTGATCGTAAACCTCGTCAGCCAGTCTTCTGCGTTGAGTTTTAATTTCTTTCAGAGCCACTCGGAGCCTCACTTTCCGCATTTTGTGAATTCTGTATTCAAAAAAGCAACCGGTGCCAAGGCGATTGGGCTTGCTATTGTTCGTGTACTGTATACAGTATACAGACGCGAATGAACAGGGAGCTCTTCATGTGTGGAATCGCTGGAAGGATTCTGGCCGCGCCCGGTAAGGTCGGGGCGGACCTGGTAGACCTGATGGACGCGCAGGAACATCGCGGCGCGGACAGCACCGGGTTTGCAATCTATGGGCCGCCACGGGAAGCAGGATACGTTCTGCGGGGCATGGGGTTCAATAAATCCCGGCAAAGCTCGGATCTGGATGCTTTTGAGGCAGTGTTGAAGGATCACGGCTCAGAGTTCCTATCCGACCCAAAAATTCTGACGGATGAAAATCACCACTATTGCTTTCGGATGGAAATCTCGGACCCTGCGGATTTGCAGGCTTGGGTCCGTGATGCGGATGAATTGACCGACCGGATCGAAATTCAGTCCTGCGGACGCAGCCTCGAGATCATCAAGGATATCGGCGGAGCAGAGGCCGTGTCCGATAAACACGGTGTGCGCGACATGGTCGGGACCCATGGTCTGGGGCATGCGCGGCTGGCCACCGAAAGCTCGGTTCTGCCGAACGCTTCGCACCCGTTCTGGGCAAGGCCTTTCTCGGATGTGGCGATTGTCCACAACGGGCAGATCACGGACTATTTCACGTGGCGCGACAGACTGACCCGGATGGGCTATCGCTTTCTGACCGAAAATGACAGCGAACTGATTGCGGTCTGGGTCAGTGACCAGATGAAGGCAGGCCTGACGATGGAGCAGGCGCTGAAGAAGTCGATCACCTCGATCGACGGGGTTTTCACATACATGATCGCAACGCCGAACGGGATTGGCTTTGCCAAGGATCGCTTCGCCATGAAGCCGCTGGTCGTCGTCAACCGCAACGGCGATCTTGCCGCCGCGACCGAGGAGCAGGCGGTGCGTCGGGTGATGACCGAGGAATGCGACGTGATCAATTACGACGGCCCGTCGCTGACAGGTATCTGGGGTGTCGGAAACCGGAGCCTGGCGGCATGAGCGAGGTAGCAAGGCAGATGGATGAGATCGTCATCGAAGTCGGGAAACGGCATATTCGCGAAGTGAATCAGGACATCATGGCCGCGTGTGCCACAGGGCGTCCCATCCGGGTGGTCGATACGTTGTCGCGGCATAATCTGGGTGTGGGGTTGCCGGACAATGTGGACATCACGTTCGAAGGGTCCGTTGGCTACTACTGCGGCGGGTTGAACACCGGAGCAAACATCACGATCGAACGCAACTGCGGCTGGGCCGTGGGCGAGGGAATGGCCAAGGGCCACATAACCGTTGGCGGCTATGCGGGCATGTCCTGTGGGGCTGCAATGATCGGCGGCACGATCCATGTCAAAGGGGACGCCGGGCCACGCGTCGGCGTTGCCATGAAGGGCGGAAATATCGTGGTGGAAGGCAAAATCGGGTATCAATCCGGTTTCATGGCGCATTCCGGGCGGATCATTGCCTTGGGCGGAGCGGGCGAGTCCTGTGCCGATGCCCTGTGGCAAGGAGAGGTTTGGGTGGCGGGCGAGGTCGACAGCCTTGGCGTCGATGTCGATGTACTTGAACCGACGGCCGAGGAAGTCGCCGAGGTCGACGCCATTCTTGACCCGCTCGGGCTTGTCGACAGTTCACGGAACTGGAGAAAAATGGTGTCCGGTCAACGTCTTTGGTATTTTGAAAGCAGGGATGCAAGCGCATGGCTCATGATCTGAGTAAACCCTATGACTACCCGTTCGATGTCGCCCCGGAAGAGGAAATCCGGTTTCGCGACGCGGGCGCAATTGAAGGCCGCCCGGCCGGGGTGCCGTCCTCGTATGACGAAGGCGGATCGACGCGATGGACGCCCGAGGCGATTTCCGAGGTGCACGCGCTGGCGCAGTTGGGCCGCTATCAGGTTCGCGGCTACAACACGTTCAACAAGCAGATGCCAACCTTTGACGATTTGACATTTGTCCCGGCGACCATGACCCGTCTGCCGTTGGAGGGGTATCGTGAGAGCTGCGACACCACGACCGTTCTGGGTGGTGGCCGCGGCCTTGTCGAACGCCCGCTGGAACTCAAGATTCCCATCTACATCGCATCCATGTCGTTCGGCGCGCTGTCGGCATCAGCCAAGGCATCGCTGGGCTATGGGGCCTCGAAAGTGGGCACCATGACCTGCACGGGCGAAGGCGGCATGCTGGAGGAGGAGCGCGAAGCCTCCCAACGCCTTCTCTACCAGATGTCGCCCGCCCGCTATGGTGTGGATCTGGATCACCTGCGCCGCGCGGATGCGCTGGAAATCGTCGTGGGGCAGGGGGCCAAACCGGGAACCGGCGGCCTGCTGCTGGGCATGAAGGTCAGCCCGCGGGTCAGCCAGATGCGAACGCTGCCCGAAGGGGTGGATCAGCGTTCGACTATCCGCCACCCGGATTTCCTCGGAGCTGACGATCTGGCGGTGAAGATCGAGGAATTGCGGATCGCGACCAATTTTCAGGTGCCGATTTTCATCAAAATGGGCGCGACCCGTCCCAGGTTCGACGTGGCGGTTGCGGCCAAGGCAGGCGCCGATGTCGTGGTTGTTGACGGGGCAGAGGGCGGTACCGGGGCATCCCCCGAATTGCTGCTGAATCACACCGGCATTCCGACCATGAGCGCCATTCGCGCCGCACGCGAGGCTCTGGACGATTGTGGTATGACCGGCAAGGTCTCACTTGTGGCAGCCGGGGGTATCCGCTCGGGAGTGGATGCAGCCAAGTGTCTGGCATTGGGTGCCGATGCGGTGATGATTGGCAACGCAGCGATGGTCGCGCTTGGGTGCAACAGCCCCAGGTATCTCGACGACTATACCGCTTTGGGGACATCGCCCGGTGCATGCCACCATTGCCATACAGGCCGTTGTCCGGTTGGCGTCGCAACGCAGGACCCTGAACTTGAGGCGCGCATGAACCCCCATGCCGGTGCGGAACGTATCGCCCGGTATCTGACGGCCATGACGATGGAGATCACGGCGTTGGCCAAGGCTTGCGGCAAATCCTCGGTCCACAATCTGGAAACCGAAGACCTGCGCGCACTCAGCTTTCAGGCGTCGGCCTTCACCGGGGTCAAGATGGCGGGCATAGACCGGGCTTTCGACTGGTGAGGATCGCCCTGCTTGAGATGACCAGCCACCCGCTGCCGCTGCTGGAGGGTTTGCCGCGAACCGCACAGCAGATCCGCGAGTGGATCGAACCGCATTTGCCGGAAGCAGAGTTCTTTGTGGCGAATGTCGTGGATGGTGCCGCTCTTCCGGCGATGTCCGATTTTGAAGGGGTCATTGTCGGAGGTTCCGAGTTCGGCGTATACGACGACACGGAGTGGATGCAGCCCCTACGCTTGTTCCTGCAAGACTGTCGGGACCAGAGCAAACCTGTCTTCGGAATTTGCTTCGGCCATCAGATCATGGCCGATGTCTATGGCGGAAAGGCGGAAAAGGCGGCGATCGGCAACATTGTTGGCTGTCGCGCTTTTGACTACGGAGGCGGTAATCCGGACGCTTATGTCTGGCATCAGGATCAGGTGACCAAGGTGCCTCCGACGGCTTGGGTTACGGGTTCGGCTGATCACTGTCCTGTCGGGGCGCTCGATTACGAGTTTCCTGCCCGGTCGGTTCAGTTTCATCCCGAATACACGGCGGAACATTTGCGCGACCTGTTCATTCGGGGTCGCGACATCATTGTGACGCCAGAGGATGCGGATGCGGGCCTGACAGCGCTCAGGACAGCGAATGTTCCGGGCGATCTGGCCGCGTCGCAGGCTGCAGCCTTGTTTCGGGGAACATATCGGACTCAGCAGCGCGAATAGCCGACAGCACCATTTGATCCTGATCAAATCTCCCGTGAGCTTGTCATGTATACTGAATACAAGGCAGGGCAAAGGAGGTGTCAGATGTCCGGTTACTCAGGTTTCTTTCAGTCCATTGCGCGGATCGTTGGCGCGCCCCGCACGGAACATGTGGACGATCGCGAGTTGTCAGATCTGGGGCTTTCCCGCGCGGATTTGGCGATGCTGCGCTCGGGTGCGCCACAGGCACGCGAGCGCATACTGGCGATGGCTCGGCAGTTCGGGTTGACGGAAGATGACCTGAACGCGCACACCAACCTTGGCCTGGAGCTTGCCGAAAAGTGCGGTCATTGCCTGCAGGCGGAAACATGCCGCGACGCCATTCGGGCCGGAGCCAGGCTGCCGCAGGAAAAATGTCCCAATGCTGGCTTGTACCGCGCCTTGTCCGAAGTTTAGCGGCCGCTTGGGCTTTCTTTTGGGCTGAGTCTTCTGCGTCCGGCGACCCTGAACCGGTCAGCCGTGCCAAAATCTTTCATGCCGACACCTGCAGCGAATTCAGCAAACACAGGAGCATGCTTGAACAGATGCCCTGAGCATCCCCCGGCAAATAACACGTTGTCATGTTCCGGGTGCCAGTCAACGATGAAGTGAGTGTCCGGTGTCAGTATGATCTGGTTGAACTTCGAATCCACGACACGCTCGCCTTCCAGCCCCGGCAAACGGTGGCGGATATAGCTGCGTGTGCGACCCAGTGTCTCCTGACGGATCAGGCGTTCGTCGTTGTCCAGGTCGATCTTGTCGGGGATCACAACAGCCGCCTTGACACCAGACCCCTCGGACGAGGGCAGGCCAAATGACCCCTGACCATGATCGATCCAGCAGGGCATTCGGCTCATATCGAAATCCTCGGACCCATCTGGCGTCGAGGTGTACAGGACATTGACGCCAACCACCGTTGATATCGGCTTGATTGTTTTGGGGAACATGTCCGCCATCCAGGGGCCGGTCGCAATGACGATCAGATCAGCCTCAAGCGGTTTGCCGTCCAGCATCGGGCGCTCAGAGCCGTCCGTGGTGACACGTCCCCGCTGCACGATTCCCCCAGCGCGCCGAAACAGATCCAGGCCGGTCAACACGCAGCGATGGGCCATCAGCATTCCGGCTTCGGGCTCGAACAGTGCATATTCGATATCGGACACCCGAAACTGAGGGAACCGCGATTCGATCTCGTGCTGATCGAACTTGTAGTAAGGCACGCCAACCTTGTCGAAAGTCTGCGTGGTTGCGTCTTCCCAGTCACAATGGCCGCCGGTGGCCAGAATCAGGGCACCACATTCATACATCAGGTTCTGTCCGCTTTCGGCCTGCAGCTCGAGCCAGCGCAGGCGGCTTTCGCGCGCCCATCGGGTATAGAACTCATCCCGTCCCGATATGGCGCGGATCACCCGGTTGTAATCCGTTGAAGATGCACGGGAATGACCGGGTTCCCACCTGTCGATCAATGTCACCGCCTCGCCCCTTCGTTGCAGTGTGAGCGCCGTCATGACGCCGACGATGCCGCCCCCGACAACGATGACCGAGCTTTTGGACATGACGCAGATTTTCCTTGTTTCTGGATTGTCTTTGTGAATACTGTATACAGAATACAGCATTTATAAAGCTAAAAAACAGGGAGAGCGCATCAATGAGTTCGGGGTTTGATCTGCCCGAGGGCACGCATACCGTCATTCTTGGCGTCGGCGATCTGAACGGCATCATGCGGGGCAAGCGCATTCCGGCCAGCCATTGGGATCATGTGTGCAAAAGCGGCAATGCGCTCTCGATTGCCTTGATGGCAATCGATATGACCTGCGATGTCTGGGACACGCCCTATGTCAATTTCGACAACGGCTATCCCGACATGCATGTTTTCCCGATGACCAAACCGGTCGCTGTTCCGTGGGAGCCGGGCGTGGCGGTCTGCTTTGGCCGCGCCGAAGGTATGGACCACAAGCCGGTGCCCATTGATCCGCGCCAGGCTCTGGTGCGTCAGGTCGAGCGCGCGCGCGCCATGGGCTTCGAGATCAATGTCGGCACCGAGCTGGAATTCTATCTGCTGGACCCTGAAACCGGGCAGCCGCGTGACAGCGGAATTCAGGTCTATGGATTGGGTCGGGCGGCAAGAATGGAGCATATCGTTGGGCCCATTCGTCAGCAGATCAATGAATGTGGCATTCCGATCGAACAGTCGAACCCGGAATATGCCGCCGGCCAGATCGAAGTGAACATTCGCTATGGCGAAGCGCTGGCCGCTGCAGATCGCGTTGTTCTTTTCAAGTCGCTGATCCGCCAGTTGGGCATCGCCCACGGGTATCTGGCGACCTTCATGCCCAAGCCGTTCTTTGACCAGTCCGGCAACGGCTTTCACACACATTATTCGCTGTGGAAGGACGGAAAGAACGTCTTTGCCGAAAATGGCAAGATCAACGACACAGGTAAGTCTTTCATCGCCGGGCTACAGAAGCGGATGTGCGAAAGTGCAATCTGCGGTAGCGGAACTGTCAATGGTTACCGTCGCCGCCAGCCGTATACCTTCTGTCCGATCAACGCGAGCTGGGGATACGACAACCGCACTGTCGGTATCCGCATTATCGAAGGATCCGACAGCGCCGTGCGTGTCGAAAAACGCGATGCCGGTGCGGATGCCAATCCCTATCTTCTGCTCGCTGCCGAAATCGCCGCAGGTCTGGATGGGATCGAGCAGGGGCTGACCCCAACCGACCCCACAACCGGCAACGCATACGAGGATGGCATTGGTGATCCCATTCCGACCGATCTGCCAACCGCCATCGAACTGGCGCGTGGGTCCGAGTGGCTGCGCGACGTAATGGGCGAGATGCTGTGGGAGTTGGTCTTGCAGCAGGCCGAACGCGAGCTGGAGTTTTTCAACCAACAGGTCACTCAGGTCGAGCTTGACCGCTATCTGAGGACATTCTGATGCACCTCGGCAAGGTTGCGGGAACGGTTACGGCAACGGCAAAGGACGCCAGATTGGTCGGTCTGAAACTGCTGGTGACAGACCTGATCGACAGCGACGGCAATCTGATCGATCCGGCGCGCGTCGCAGCGGATACATGCGGCGCAGGCGTGGGTGACACGGTGCTGATCGCGACAGGCTCAGCCGCACGAATGGCGGCGGGGTTGTCCACCGCTCCGGTGGATCTGGCGATTATCGCGGTGGTCGATCGCGTTTCAACGAGCTGAAACACAACACACAAATCAATAGCCTTCGGAGGATAGGAAAAATGGCGAAACCAGTGGCAGGGCAGATGGCCCTGGGCATGATCGAAACCCGCGGTCTTGTTGGGGCGATCGAAGCAGCGGACGCAATGGTCAAGGCGGCCAGCGTGGCGATTGTCGGCCAGACCAAAGCTGGCGGCGGTCTGGTGACAACCCTTGTGCGCGGCGAAGTCGGCGCCGTCAAAGCCGCAACAGATGCGGGCGCAACGGCAGCCAACAAAGTTGGTGAAGTGGTGTCGGTCCACGTGATCGCGCGCCCGCATGATGAGCTTGAAGCCATTATCGACGGGCTCGGAGCCGGATCTTCGGCCTGATCCATCGCCGCTAAGGAGACATTATGTCAGCCGGATTTGAGGATTTCACCCGTGCGGTGACGCGGGGCGCCACCCGCGACGCCCCTGCCGCGCGCAGCATTGAGCGTTTTGCAGTGCTGGGCGGCGGACCGGATGCCCGCCTTTTGGCAGCGCTGTGTCTGGCTGAAGGGGCCGATGTCACACTGTTTTCGGCCTATGGAGCCGAACTTTCGCTGCTGACCCAATCTTCGGGCATTGGTATCAGGGGTGACGGTCCTGTGGGCACCTATCAGGTGAACCGGGACGGGCCATCGGTGCAAACAACAGCGGAACTGGATGCCGCTGTTCGGGACGCACAAGTGATCTTTCTGACCGGACCCGTTCACAAGCAGCGTACCTATGCCATGGTTCTGGCTGATCACCTGAGTGACGGCCAGGTTCTAGTACTGGCCCCCGGGCGGTCTCTGGGCGCTGTTGAAGCCGCCTGGATGCTGCGCATCGGGGGGTGTCGGGCGGACGTGACGCTGGTTGAAATTCTGGGTTTGCCCTACTGGTTCAACGCCGAAGGTGCTGGGCTGACCCTGTCCACAGCCGCACCAATGGCGGCGGCAACGCTGCCACGCGGCCGCAACAACATCCTTGAAGCTCTGAACCGTTTTCTGCCGAACCTTCACCCGGTTGATTCTGTCCTGGCTTCCGGATTTCATGACCTATCCGCGGCCGTGGAGATACCTGCCCTGACCCTTGGGGGGCAGGGAATGGGCAACGGCGGCCCCGATGTTCCGATGGGGGGCGTTCCGCTGGAGGCAAACCAGACTTTTGCCTCTCTCATCGGCACCGATCAGATCGCCGTCATCGAAGGATTGGCCGAGGAACGGAGACAGGTCGCGGCTGCATTTGGAGTCCGAAACCTGCCGGAAACGTCGGACTGGGTCGCCACCTTTGCCGGGGCTGAACGGGGGTCTGGTTCCCGGCCTGTGCCGGATCGACAGGCCGCACGCCACCTAATGCGTGACGGTGTGCTTGGCTCGCTGGTCCCGCTGGTGTCTGCTGCAAGGTTGGCCGGTCAGCCCGTTCCTTTGACAGAGAGTCTGATCACCATGACAGACCGTATTCTTGGCGCTGACGTCGCGGCGGCAGGGCGCCGGCTTGAAACCATCGGAATAACCGCAGGCGATGTCGATCAGGCGCGTCGTATCTTTGACACTATTGCCACTGGAGCCTCGTGATGGACGCAGATCTGAAATCCATCGCCGCCGCGCGGCGCGCTGCCGAAACGGCGTTCGAGGCTTACTGGGCCTTTCTCGGGACCGATCCGGCACAAGTAGATGCCATCGTGGACGCCATGGCCCGCGCCGTTGAACCCGAGGCTGAACGGCTGGGGCGGCTGGCGGTCGAGGAAACCGGCTATGGCAATGTCCCGGACAAACGGGTCAAGAACCTTTTCAACGCGTTGTCAGTTGCGGACTATTTGAGGGATGTAACGACGTTGGGCCTGTTGTGGCGGGATGATGCCACAAAAGTCGCGGCCTTTGGGGAACCGATGGGCGTTGTGGCCGCCCTTATTCCGGTCACCAACCCGACTTCAACCATCATCTACAAAGTGCTGTCAGCAGTGAAAGCGGGCAACGCGATTGTCTGCGCGCCCCATCCGCGAGGCGTGGGGTGCGGGATCGAAACCGTCCGCATCATGGCGCGGGTGGCCGAACAGATGGGTGCACCCAAGGGGCTGATCCAATGCCTGGATGCAGTGACCATTCAGGGCACGGCCGAGTTGATGAAGCACCGCCGTACGTCGGTTGTTATGGCGACAGGTGGTCCGGCTATGGTCAAGGCCGCCTATTCCAGCGGCAAGCCGACATTGGCGGTCGGGGCGGGCAACGTGCCGTGTTATGTGCACAAATCGAAGGCGCGCGATCTGGCGGAAGTGGCCGAAATGATCGTCACGTCAAAAAGCTTCGACTACGGCACCGCCTGTGTCAGCGAACAGGCCGTGGTGGCCGACCCGGAAATATCCCGTGACCTGCGGCACGAACTCAAGCTGAAGGGAGCTTATTTCTGCACCCCGGCCGAGGCGGATCGACTGGCGAAAGTGATTTTCAAGGGTGCGCGGGCAATGGACCCCGATAGGGTCGGGCAAAGCCCGCAGGCCCTGGCCGATGCCGCCGGTTTCTCGATTCCGCCGCGCACCCGCTGTCTGGTCTCTGAAGAAACCGAAGTGGGTTGGCAACGCCCGCTATCGGCGGAAAAACTGAACCCGGTGCTGGCTTTCTACGAGGCGAAATCCACCGACCACGGCATCGAACTGGCGCAGTCCATCGCGCGGTTCGAAGGTTGGGGACATTCTTCGGTGATCCATTCGGACGACCCCGAGATTGTCGCCCGCTTTGCCACCGTACCCACGGGACGCGTGCTGGTGAACACGCCGGGGATCATGGGTGGCATGGGCTATTCCACAGATCTGGAGCCGTCTTTCATGCTGGGCACTGGCACGTGGTCGGGGTCGATCACGTCGGACAACGTGACGGCCCTGCATCTCATCAACATCAAGCGGGTCGCTTATGAAAGCAGACCTTGGCGCGACATTTACGAGGAGTATGGCGCATGAGCGAGATCACGATCCGGGCGCTGATGCAGATCGACAACCTGCAACCGAAATTCGCGGCCTACAACGGCGCGACGGTGCAGGGCTCGGTGCCTTTGTCCGGGGACACAGTGCTGATCGGAGAGTTTGCACCGGGCAACGGGGTGTTTTCGCTGATCGATCGCGCGCTCAAGGCGTCTTCGGTAGAGGCAACAACGCAGATGGTGGAACGAGAGTTCGGGTTTTTTATCCTGCGCTCACCTTCAAATGCCGAGGTGTCTGCGGCCCGCGATGCGATGCTGGCCGAACTTGGGGCTTCGATGTCGGACCGTCTGAAACCCGCAATCAGTTCGACACAGATCATCACAAGCGTTGAACCTTATCAGGCGCAATTGCTGAACAAATGGCGCAAGGGCGCCCTCATCGTTCCCGGACAAACACTGGGGATCGTCGAATGCGCGCCAGCCGCCTACATCTCGATCGCCGCGAACGAGGCGGAAAAGGCAGCCGAGATCGACATCGTCGAAGTGCGCGCCGTGGGCCGGTTTGGCCGCCTGTTCATCTCGGGGTCGGAAAACTCGGTCAAAACCGCCGTCGAAGCGGCAACCCGCGCCATCGAGGCGGTGGACGGGCAGGCAGGCTGATGGCTGCTTCGCGGGTCATAGGCTCGGACGCGGTCGAGGACGCGCGCCGTCGTGGCAGGATCGTGTTCGAAATTCTGCCCGGCGACATCGTCACGGCGCTGGCCCGGGAAACGGCGGAGCGCATCGGCATCACCCTGGTGGACGGACCGCTGGAGCGGCCACAGGCACCACGTACAGATGGCGCCGTTTCGATGCGCCGCGTGCTCTATCGTCGTTCACCCAAATGGGTTGCGCCTGCGCGGGCACCGCGTAAGGCCCGCAGGCTGGGCAAGCTGGCGCTGATCGGTGCAGGCGGCGTTGGTGGCAGTATCGCACATCTGGCAGCTATGGCGGATATCGCGGATGAAATCGCCCTGATCGACATTTCTCCGGGTCTGGCAGCTTCAACAGCGCTGGACCTCAATCACACATCCGGCATCACTGGTGCCCGTGTCCGATGCGTCGGAGGGGAATCTCTGGATCTGGTTGCAGGTGCCGAGGTGGTCGTCGTAACCGCCGGGCGCGCACGCCGCCCGGGCATGACCCGTGCTGACCTGATAGATGTGAACGCGCGTGTGATCCGCCAGTCGGCAGAAGCGATCCGTTCAGCCGCACCAAACGCCATCGTGATTGTCGTAACAAATCCTCTGGATGAAATGACGGTCGAGATGCTGCGGGCCACAGGCTTCGCGCGCGAACAGGTTCTGGGCATGGCGGGAACACTGGACAGCAGCCGGTTCCGCAACGCACTTGCCGCGGCCGCGGGGGTTTCTCCCGCTGACGTCGAGGCCTTTACCCTTGGCAGTCATGGCGACGAAATGGCGCCGATCCCCAGTCGCGCCCGGATCAAGGGACGGGCGCTTGAGGTCTTTCTGTCACCGGATCAAATTGAAGCATGCGTACAGGACGCGATCACAGGCGGCGGGCAGGTCGTCGCGCTCAAGAAATCCGGTTCGGCGACGATTGCCCCGGCCCATGCCTCGATTGAACTGATCGATCACATCAGGGGCGCTCGGTCCGGTCCGGTTCCGGTGTCTGTTATGTTGCAGGGCGAATACGGAATTGATGGCGTGGTGCTGGGCGTGCCCGCACATCTTGGCGCCAGTGGACTGGTCGAGGTCGAGGAACTGCGCCTGACGGACCAGGAACAGGCAGGGCTGCAAGAAGCAGCTGATGCGATCCGGCTGAGGCTGGGTCTGTGACCCTTCGGTCGTGGAAGTCCGGCGGGCGGTTTGAAGAGGTCGCATCGTATTCCCGCGCCAAGCGGATCGGACCATTTGTCTGGGTCGCCGGGACGACCGCGATTGAACCAACAGGGCGTATTCATGCACCAGGCGATGTGGGCGCGCAAACACGGTATATCCTGTCCCGTACCGAAGACGCGCTTAAGGCTGTCGGGGCAGAGTTGCGCCATGTGGGCCGGGTGCGCGCATACCTGACCGATCTGTCAACAGCGGGCGAATTCGCGCGTGTGCACGGAGAGTTTTTCAAGGGTATCGATCCGGTTCTGACCGCTGTTCAGGCAGGCCTGACCCAACCCGGTCTGATGGTGGAAATCGATGTGGACGCCGTGATCCACGATGAAAGCGGTAAAATCGGCGGATTCTGAACATGAGTTTTCAAGAAAGGATTTGATCGATCCATCTTCTTGTGTACTGTATACAGAATACAAGAACGGCATAATGAGACACAGTGAGCAAAACTGATGATCAAGACAGCGCTACTTAGCGGAACATGCATCGCGCTCATGGCCTCGACGGCCGGAGCAGAAATTAAGGTTGGGTTTATTGGGTCGCTTTCCTCGGACACCGGGCTGTCGACCCTTCGCGGGGCAGAAGTCGCGATTGAGGAGCTTAACGCCAATGGCGGCGTGATGGGCGAGCAGATCACACTGGTCTCTGCAGATACCGGGCAGGATCCGACCGAAGGCGTGCGCGCTTATGAATACCTGGCCGAGACCGAAGAGGTTGATTTCATCATATCGGGCTCGATCGACGATGTGTCGCTTGGCTGGCTGCCCCGGATGCAGGAATACCGCATTCCGACGCTGGACACCTGGACATCCTATATCGGCATCATCGACATGGTGGTCGAAGATCCCGAGGGCATGGCGCCCTATTTCATGAACATCGCCTCGGACGAGGCGTTGGCCACGCTTTACATCAATTTCGGCGCGGATGTCCTGAAGGAAAAGATGGGCTGGGATTCCGTTGTCATTCTGGCCGAGGACACCGCCTTTGGCGAAGCGATCACCGGACTTGTGACCGAAGCGCTTGCACCGGTCGCCGGGATCGAGGTCGAGGATATCATTACGTATGATGTGGCCACTGTCGATTTCGCGCCGATCTTCAGCCGTGCGCAGGATACAGGGGCCGACTTCATCTATCAGGTTTCGTCCGTTAACTCTCAGGTTGTGTCGTCGCAATATGTGAAATTGCAAGTGCCGATGGCGATGACGGGCGTCAACGTATCCGCGCTGGGAATGGAGTATTGGGAAGACACGGGCGGCGCCGGCGGCGGCATTTCGACCCTGTCCCCGATCCCTTCGGTCGGGTTCAGGCTGGATCCGGCAAGCCAGGCTTTTGTCGACACCTATCAGGCCAAGTATGACAGCCGCCCGCTGCTGCCGCATTTCAACGGGTTCAACGCCTATCACGGTCTTAAGCAGGCCATGGCTGCTGCCGAAGAGGCTGGCGGTTTCGACAATGTCGAAGGCTGGGCCGATGCGATGAAGAAGCAGGATTTGGTCCTGGAGATGGATGGTCAGCTGTGGTTGCGCTATGCCTTCTGGGGCGATGATGAGGTCGAACCCGTGACCGGCCGTACCTATCCGCACAATATCCGCTTTGATCTGTCCGAGCCGTTTGATGACGCCGCACCGTCCATGGTTGTCGTGCAGTGGTACGAGGACGGAACCGCCGCTGTTGTGTACCCAGAGAAATACGCGACGGGCGAGTTTACCCTGCCAAGCTGGGTCAAAAACTGATCCGGTCGTCCACATAGCTTGAACCGGGCGCGCGACAGCGTGCGCCCGCAGCCAGGGATACCTCAATGTTGCAGATACTGATCCAGGGGCTTTTGCTCAGTGGTCTCTATGCGCTTATCGCAATGGGTTTCACGCTGATCTTCAGCATAGGGCGTGTTCTGAATCTGGCGTATGGCGCCTATCTGATGGTCGGTGGGTACATCTACTTCTGGGTATCGCAAACGCTGGGGATGCCCAAGCTCATGGGCGTTGTCGTGGCCGCCGCAATGGGCGTTCTGATGGGTATTCTGAAGTTCCGCCTGATCGTGAAGACGCTCAAAGGTGATCATGTGGCGGTCGAAATATCGACGCTGATCCTTGCGGTCGTGATACAGGCCGGGATCGTTTTGGTCTTTGGCGACAGCAGTAAGATCCTGCTGCCCATCGTGCCCGGAGTGATCAACGTTGCCGGAGCGTCCGTCACATACAACATCCTGATTGCAACGCTCATTAGTTGGGCCATCCTTCTGGGGCTATACGCTTTCGTGCGGCTCACCCACACCGGGCGGGCAATGCAGGCGGTTTCGATGGACGCCAAGGGGGCTGCTATCTCGGGGATCGACCCGGACCGGATCAACCTGATCACCTGGGGCATCTCGGGGGCATTGGGGGCACTTGGGGGTGTGTTCTTCGCCAGTTACACGCAGCTTTCGCCATCCATGTGGGTCGCCCCGCTGATCATCTCGGTGGCCGTTGTCATCGTGGGCGGAATTGGGTCGATCATCGGGACCTTGGTTGTCGCACACATCGTCGGCTTTCTTGAAGTCATCGTGGTGGCGACCCTTGCGCCCGAGTTGCGCGGTGTCTTCACCATGCTGCTGATCATTGGTGTTCTGGTGACCCGCCCGCAGGGCCTGTTTGGCCGTGAGGAGTTATAAAGATGGGGCTGCGCTGGTTTCACTTTGCCCTCTGGGGTGGTCTGATTGCGGGTATGTTCCTGTTGCCTCAGGTCGTTTCCAACGGAACACTGCGTACGATGATCTTTGCCAACTTCTTGGCGATCTTCGCGATCAGTTGGGACGTGCTGTCCGGGCGAACAGGATATGTGAGCTTTGGCCACCCTTTCCTGATCGGCATCGGAGCGTACACGACCGCCATTCTTACCAAACGGTTTGATGTGCCGGTTGAAATCTCGATCCCGGTCGCGGTGCTGGTCACCATGGCAGCCGGACTGCTGGTGCAGCTGCCTGCGCTGCGTATTCGCGGAAGCTATTTCGCACTGGTTACACTGGCCTTCATGGAGCTGCTGTATCAGCTGGTGCAGGTGATCCGTCCGGATCTGACTGGCGGCACACGCGGGATGTCGGGTATCCAGACCCTGACGCGGGGCGCAGCAAACGGATACTACCTGTCGACCGCCCTGATGCTGAGCGTCGCCGTCAGCATGTGGCTGCTGATGAAAACCCGGCTGGGAACAGCGCTGGCAGCGATCGGCATGAACGAGGAAAGCGTGCGCGGCTCCGGGCTCAGCACCACCCGGCTGAAAGCGTTTGCCTTTTTGACCAGCGCGTTTATCGCAGGGCTGGGCGGGGCTTTCTATGTGCACTATCTGGGATCACTGGCCCCGCGTGCGCTGTTTGACATCAACTTCCTGTTTACCATCATCGTTGCCGCACTGCTGGGCGGTACATCGACCATCATTGGGCCGATGATCGGCGCATTCTTCATGACCTTCCTGCTGGAATACCTGCGGCCGGTCCTGCCGGGGGCCGAGCGGTATTTTGTCTACGGCGCCATCGCGCTGATCCTCTACATGTACCAACCCAAAGGGCTGGTGGAACTGGTGCGGCGCGGATTCACCCGGCTGCGGAAAGGGGGTGTGGCGTGACTGTGGCGCTGGAAGTTTCCCATCTGATCAAACGCTTTGGCGGGCTGGTGGCCACGAATGGTCTGTCCTTTTCCCTCAAAGAAGGGGAATCTCTGGGTCTGATCGGTCCGAACGGGGCGGGCAAGACCACCGTGTTCAGCCAGATCATGGGCGAGCTGCGACAGAACAGCGGCACGATCGAACTTTTCGGGCAGGAGATATCGGCCCTGCCCACGTCCCGGCGCATTCGGGCGGGCGTCAGCCGCACGTATCAAATCCCGCGGCCCTTCGGCGACATGAACGTGGCCGAGAATATCCGCGTGGGCCTGATGCCTGACAACATCTGGCGCATGATCACCAAATCCCCTGACACGGATCGGGAACGGGAACTGGCATTGAGCGTCGGCTTCACCGAGGCTGACCTGCAACGGACACCGTCCGAACTGGCCATGGGCGATCTGCGCAAGCTGGAAATGGCGCGCACCATGGCCACCGCGCCGCGTGTGATGCTGCTGGACGAGGTGTTTGCCGGTTTGACGGTGGGGGAAATCGCGCAGATCTCGGACCTCATCCAGTCCATGCGCAAGGACGGCATGACTTTTCTGATCGTCAGCCACGATCTGCCCGCGCTTGAACCCCTGATCGACCGTGCCATTGCAATTGAGCGGGGAACGATGATCGCCGAAGGCACATTCACCGAAGTGATGAATGACAAGGCCGTGCAGGCCTCGTATCTGGGGGGCGCCTGATGTCCTATCTGGAAATCGAAAACCTGTCCGCATTCTACGGCAAGGCGCAGGCGCTGACAGACATCTCGATCACGGTCCAGCCGGGCGAGATCGTGGCCGTCGTCGGTCCGAACGGTGCGGGTAAGTCCACCCTGCTGGACAGCATAATGGGGATGGTCAGAACGGAAGGCGATATCCGGCTGCGCGGCCACAGTCTTGCAGGCCGATCACCGGCCGAAATCGTGCGCCACGGCGTCGGTTACGCGCCCGAACGGTTCAACCTGTTTCCCTACATGTCGGTGCGCGACAACCTGATGGTGGGCGCCTATACTGCCCGCGAGGATATCGAAAGCAATCTGGACATGGTCCACAAGCTGTTCCCACGGCTGGCCGAGCGGGAAGGGCAGGAAACCTCGACCCAGTCCGGTGGCGAACGGCAGATGGTGTCCTTCGGACGGGCCCTGATGACCAGCCCCGAGTTGCTGTTGGTCGATGAGCCAACAATCGGTCTGGCCCCGAAAATCTGCCTTGAGATCGCCGAAGTCGTGCGTCAGTTAAACAAGGAATATGGCCTGACCGTGGTCATCACCGAACAAAACGCCAATTTCGCCCTGTCACTGGCTAGCCGTATCTATGTGCTCGAGTCCGGCCGCATGCAAACGTCCGGCACTGCGGATGAACTGCGGAACGACAAAAGGCTGCTCGAAGCGTATTTCGGCGGGCACTGAATCCGATCGGTTCAGTTTTGCGTGCCGTCTCGGCGACAATTCCTCAGAACTACCACACACGACTTGGGTTTTGGTGTTGTCTGCTGCACGGGTTCTGTACCAAATGGGGCGGGTACCGGCGCTCGGGCGTCGAGAACACCCGAGTAGGCGCGGTACAAAAGGATGGGACCAATACATGTCGGAAGAGTTCACGGCTGCAGAAAAGCGCAGGCTTGAAAAACGAGTTCGTGCTGAACGGGTCATGGGCGATAACGGCCATCTGTTCGACCATCCGGTACCCGCTGAACTTCTCACGCCGTATTCCAATGGTGACAATACCGAGCTTGAGCAGATCCGCGTACAAAGGAAATATATCAATCGTGCCAACAACATCCGAAGGTGCTGGAACAGGTTTCAGCTTTACCTTCCCGAGTTGATGTACCCCGAAGAACCGCAGGACATATTCGAGATGTCGACGGCGCATGGCGGTATGCTCGAGGTTGCCCGGCACTTTGGCCATACCGTTTTGGGAAATGATTTTCCCAATATGCTCAACAACAAACAAACTGAACTGGCATCCACGCATCGTCGCCTGAACGACGAGACGTTTGTCTGCGAAACCGACAATCACGGCATTCAGATTCCCAAAGACCACAAGGTACACGACTGGCCCTATCGCCCGATTATCGAAGCAATCGATATTCCAATGACGCTGTTTGACGCCGGGCGCACGCCCTATCCATTGGCGGACAAATCAAAGGATGTGCTGATTTGCATGCAGTCAATCGAACATTATTGCCACCCTCAGGACTGGATGCTGATACTGGACGAGTTCTGCCGCATCACCCGAAAGACGATCCTGATCATGCTCAACCCCGTGATCGGTCATTTCGCCAATGATCCGTTTTATTCGGAGTGCTTCGAGAAAGCCCGACACGATCTGCACATGTATCGTCGAAATGGGTTCCGGACCACATCGTGTCATATCCAGTGGTCGCAGGTGCTTGTGTTCAAAATCACGGCCGTCTGAGGAAAAAGACCTGCAAGGCTGTCACTGACATGCCTGTAAAATCAATACAGGACGTTGAGCATGAACAGAGACACGAACAGGAACAGGACTGTCATGACCCCGCCGGATCGCACGAAATCCATGACCTTGTAGCCTGCCGGACCCATGATCAGGGCATTCACCTGATGGGTCGGAATGATGAAGCTGTTCGAGGTCGATATGGCAACGGTCAGCGCAAAGACCCCCGGATTGCCCCCTGCGGCAACCGCGATTGAAACCGCAAGGGGCACAAGCAAGACGGTTGCCCCGACATTCGACATTACCAGCGAAAAAGCTGTGGCCAGTAT
This sequence comes from Ruegeria sp. D1(2025), assembly GCF_056536425.1. Classification (NCBI taxonomy): domain Bacteria; kingdom Pseudomonadati; phylum Pseudomonadota; class Alphaproteobacteria; order Rhodobacterales; family Roseobacteraceae; genus Ruegeria; species Ruegeria sp. D1(2025). The sequence continues at coordinate 188,106 of NZ_JBQFPO010000006.1, forward strand.
TGCCACCCCAGCCTGAAGCGCCCAAATGGGCCAGCCGTCCAGAATGGTCATGATCTGCTGCGCAATCCATGCGGCCGTCCCGGTATTCTGCACGGCCTGACCAAGTGGAATGAGACAGGCAAGAAGGAAAACGGTGTTCCACCCAACTGCGCGATATGCCTCGTCCACACTCAACACGCGGGTCAGCATCATGCCGGCCGCTCCGGTCAGCAGGCATAGTGACAGCCGGACGTCGGTGAACAGGATCAGCGACAAGGAAATGGCAAAAAAGGCAAGCGCCCAACCGACCTTTTGCGGCCGCAATTCGTCTTGCGGAAAGTCCGTGGTCACAACGACAAAATCCGGATCGCGCTTGATCCGCATCAGGTTGTCCCATCGGGTATGGGCGACCAGCATGTCACCGGCGTGAAATGCTTCAAGGCCGATCTGGGTTGATGCGTGATCATCCGTCTCGACATGGCTGAGCGTTTCTTCCCCGCGATGGATCGCCAGCAAAGACATGCCATAGGTCTTGCGGAACAAAAGCTCGCGCGGGCATTTGCCGATCAGCTTGCTGTCCGGGGTCACGACAACTTCTGCGATCCCGGCATTGGTGGGTGCAAACTCTTCGACGAAGATATCCAGTTCAGGCAGAACAGTCAGACCGAACTTCTGCGCGAACTCCTCGACCACCCAGCGACGCCCGATGATGGCCAGCCGGCAAGGTGCGGCAATCTCGGCAGTCAGTACCTGCACCATCGAGGTTTTCCCGCGATAGAATGTCGAGATGATGTAAAGGTGGTTCTCGTGGTTGATATCGGCCAGAATCTGCCCCACCAGGGGGCTGTCCTCGGGGACGATGACCTCAAAAACGTCTGCCTTGAGGCCGTAGACCCTTTGCAGATATTCTTGCGTGCCTTGCCCGGTCCCTGTTGCATCAGACGCGCCTTCAGTCGGCAGTACCCAGCGCCCCAGCAAAAGAAAATATGCAATACCCGTCAGGATCAGGGCCATGCCGATTGGAGTGACTGAAAAAAGTCCAAACGGTTCAATTTTCTGCCCTTCGGGCAACCCGTCATTTGCCGTCAGAATGAGGTCATTCAGCAAGATCAGTGGGGAAGAACCGACCATAGTCATGGTGCCGCCCAGAATGGCGCAAAAACCCATCGGCATCAGCAGTCGCGAAAGCGGAATGCCGGACCTTGAGGAAATTCGGCTGACAACCGGTAAAAACAAGGCCGCCGCGCCGACATTCTGCATGAAAGACGAGATCACTCCGACAGTGCCTGACACGATCGGCAAAACCCGGTTCTCGGCTGTGCCGCCGTATTTCAGGATGACGGCAGCCACTTTGTTCATGATGCCGGTCTTGTCCAATCCGGCACCGACGATCATGACCGCGATGATTGAAATAACGGCGTTTGACGCGAACCCGTCGAACAGTCGAGAGACATTTGCCAGGTTCTCCAGCCCGGGCGCATAACTGAGAAGGCCGACGATGACCAAAACCAGTATGGCGGAAAGGTCAATTCTTACGATTTCGGAAACAAACAGGAAAACGGTGAAGGCCAACAGGGCGCAAACCACACCCATCTCGAACGTAAAGGTTACTTGTTCCACAAAGTTCACCGGGAAATTGTATTTTGGTCTTTTGGGAACACTTAACTTATTGCGCCAGCCTTGTCATGAAGTTTCGCCAACTATGGCGGAAACGAAATAAAATTATGCCAAGAGCCCGAGCTTTGAACAAGTTGACACACTGCTTGCTCCAACCAATCGGGCACCGTGCTCTCAATGGTGAAGAATCCGATCCCGCTAACTTTGGGTGGTCGAATAAAGTAACCGGACCGGCATTTCATAGCCTACCTGTCATGAGCGTCTTTCAGGCACTCAAGAAACACGTTCAACCTGCGCCCTTGCGAAGCGCTTTTGCGCACGATTGCGGCCATGCTTGAAATATATTCCGCAGCTTCGCAACGGACTTCCCGGACTTGACCAGCTTCCACGAACGGCTGTGCCTGATGGGTCGGCAAGAAGCCCAGATAGCAACCGGAAAGGATGAGAAGTGCCAACGCTTCTTCGCTTTGGACAAAGGCAGACTTTCTCAGTTTCAGTTTTTGATGGATCGACATGTTGGGTGAGTTAAAGCTCAGGCCCGCGTAGGTGTACTTTCGAAGCTCACTTAACTTGAACTCGGTTTCTGCGCGCTGAAACAGCTCGTGATTCTGGCCGCAAAACAGGCGCATGTCTTCGGTATACAGGGGCGAATAGTTCAACATCGGCGATTGGCGGTGCAAGGGGACGATGCCCAGATTGAATCGACCGTTTATGACACCTTCTTCGATCACGTTGGGCGGTTCGACCGAAATATCGAGCGTGACGCCCGGCGCGCGGTTTCGGAATAGTCGAATTGCCTCGGACATTTCGGCATCCGGGTTGGATGAAGACCGGTCAAAGATTGCAATCTTCAACTTTCCCGCCATTTCGGCGCGAACCTCACCGATAATGTTCTGAAATCTGTCGATTGAGGCAAACAGGCTGTCTGCGGACTTCAGGACATGCTGGCCGTCGGATGTCAGCGAGAACCCGGCGGGTCCCCGATGGCATAGCTTCAGGTTCAGGCGGGTTTCGAGATCCGAGATGTGTTTGCTGATAGTTGAACGCCCGATGTTGAGCTCAAACTCGGCGGCGGTGAACCCTCCGCAGGCAACCACGGTACGAAATATCTGCAGCAAGCGAATGTCCACATCCGAGATGCGCGTAATGGCGAGTTTCTTTGGAATTGAAATGTTTCCTTTTGTCGAACTTTACGTAGATTACTTTGTATTACCTCAACGGTTTTTGCAACTTATAACTCGCCCACCGGTGACTCCAGTTTGCGCCATACTCACAGGCGTAGGAATGCGATGCCATCGTCACAAATAAGGTGGAGGACTTATGAAACTCATCAAATCATTCTCATCTGTCGCGTTGGCTGCCACGTTTGCCGCCGCGACTTTTGCCGCGCCGGCCATGGCGAAGAACTTCAAGATCGCCGTGGGCGACAGCGGCGGTTCCAGCCAGGAGGCAACCGGCCTTGCCTTCAAGGAAAAACTCGAGGAGCTGTCGGGTGGCAATCACACCGCAACTCTGTTTCTGAACGGCCAGCTCGGGTCCGAACAGGACACCGTGAACGAAGCAGCAATCGGCACGCTGGACATGTCGTTGCTGGCGATCAACAACGTCACGCCGTTCTCGCCGACCGTAGGTGTGTTCACGCTGCCCTACGTCATCCTCAGCCTGGAGGACGCCGAAACCCTGACCCAGGGCCCCATTGGGCAGGAACTGACCGAAAACACGATCAATGACGCCGGTGTGCGCATCATTGCCTGGACCTATACCGGTTTCCGCGTTCTGACGAACTCCAAGAAGCCGGTAAAATCGGTTGCGGATCTGGAAGGTCTGGTCATCCGCGTTCCCAAGAACGAGATCATGATCGACACCTATAAGGCGTGGGGCATCAGCCCGACACCGATGGCTTGGTCGGAAACTTTTGCCGGTCTGCAAACCAAGGTTGTTGATGGTCAGGACAACCCCTACACCACGATCAACGCGATGAAGTTCTACGAAGTTCAGGACTATGTGACTGAAATCCGTTACATCTTCTCGATCGAGCCTCTGATCATTTCCGAGCAGGTATTCCAGGGTCTGTCGGCCGAAGATCAGGCTGCCGTACTGGAAGCCGGGCAGTATGCAACCCAGGCCTCGGCCCAATTCCTGCGCGACAAGGAAGCCGAGATCAAAGCGCTGCTGGTCGAAAAGGGCATGGAAATCCATGTTCCCGAAAACGACGAGGCAGAGTTCATCGAACTGGCAACCACAGCGGTCTGGCCGAAGTTCTATGAAAGCATCGGTGGTGTTGAAAAGCTGAACGCCGTTCTGGCCGCCATCGGCCGCGACCCCGTTTCGGAATGAAAATAGTATAAAACAAAAGGAAAGCGCCTGACTGGCGCTTTCCATTCTGAGGGAGAGGGACCGATGAAAAACTTCTGGGGAATAGTCGACAACATAGAAAGCTACATCTGTCGGTTTCTTCTGGCAGTCTTTGTATGTCTTTTGTTTTTGCAGGTGGTCGTAAGGACAGTATTCAACTTTTCTTTCTCGTGGGTTGAAGAGCTGTCCGTCTATATGTTCGTTTGGTTCGTGTTTTTCGGCGCCAGCTATGCGGCCAAGATGGGTGCGCATAACCGCGTCACTTTTCAGTTCAAGTTTCTGCCCCCTCGCGCGATCAAATATATCGAGGCTTTCGCGGATCTGTTCTGGATCTGCTTCAATGTCTACTTCGTCTACCTGGCGATCGACTTCATATTCAACCGCATGAACCGGTTCCAGTCATCCCAGACCCTGGGGTTCCATCTAAGCTGGGTCTACATCGTTTTGCCGATCACCTTCACCCTGATGACCATTCGTATCCTTCAGGTGAACTACAAGAAAATCATTCTGGACGAAGATCTGCGTGATCCTGACGCGATCGATCTGGAAGAAGTCCGCGCAGACCTGGGCGCTGACGTGGACCACACTGACATTGGGGAGGCAAAATAATGGGCAGTGAAATCGTATATATCCTGTTCGGCGGCTTCCTGTTGCTGTTGTTCATCGGCGCGCCGATAACGGTCGCGCTTGGCGTTTCGACGATGATCACCTTTCTCGTCCTGGACGAGAATCCGATCAAATTTGTCCAGATTGCGTTCACGTCCGTGGGTTCATTCCCGCTCATGGCCCTGCCGGCGTTCATTCTGGCGGGCGCATTAATGGAAGCCTCGGGCCTGTCACGGCGACTGATCAATGTTGCCGAAAGCTTTGCTGGTCCCTTCACCGGCGGTATGTCGGCGGCAACAGTTTTTGCCTGCCTGTTCTTCGGCGCGATTTCGGGTTCAGGCCCGGCGACAACCGCCGCCGTCGGCATGCTGATGATCCCGGCCATGATTGATCGGGGATACGGACGCAACTATGCTTCGGCGATCACCGCATCGTCCGGCGGGCTGGGGATTGTCATTCCGCCGTCCATCCCGCTGATTATCTTCGGCATTGCCGCGCTCGGCATGCCAGCCCCGCCAGAAGCTGTTGCCGAACATGGCACCTTCCAGACCGTGTCCATCCCGAAACTGTTTATCGCCGGTTTCATGCCCGCATTCGTGATCGCCGGCAGCCTTTTGCTGATGAACTACATCCTGGCCAAAAAGAGCGGCTACAAGGGTACGACCGAGGGCTGGTCCATGCGTCATATCTGGTGCGAAATGTATCGCGGTTTCTGGGCCCTGATGGCCCCGGTGGTGATCCTGGGCGGCATCTATTCGGGCTTCTTCACCCCGACCGAGGCGGCGATCGTCGCGATCTTCTACACACTGGTTGTGGGCGCATTCATCTACCGCGAACTCAGCTGGGAAAAGCTGTTCACCTCGCTTGAAACCACTACATGGCTGACGGGGCGCGTGTTGCTGATCATGTTCACAGCAACGGTGTTTGGCCGACTTCTGGTCGAAAACCAGATCCCTGCACTGATCGCCGAAGGCATGCTTTCCGTCACAAGCAACATCTATGTGATCTGGACGCTGGTCATCCTGTTCCTGCTGTTCGTGGGCATGTTCATGGAAACGCTGGCAACCATTCTTATCCTGGTTCCGGTGATGCTGCCTGTGGCCTACAGCGTTGGCATCGACCCAATCCACTTTGGTGTCGTGATGGTGTGTACGCTGGGGATCGGTTTCCAAACCCCGCCATTGGGCGAAAACCTTTTCATCGCATCCGGTATATCCAATATATCAATCGAGAAGATTTCCGTTGCAGCGCTGCCCTTTGCCTTCATCAATACGGTCGCCATCTTCATCATAGCGTTCTTTCCCGAAATCTCGCTATGGCTGCCGCGGGCGCTTGGGTATTGAGTGCGGACAGAAAGGAACTGAACCATGTTACCTCAGATCAAAGACATCCTGTTCGCAACGGATTTGTCCGAAAACGCCAACAATGCGTTGCGCCATGCCCTGAGCATGGCGCGCGCCCATGGGGCGAAAGTCCATGTTTTGCACGTGACCGAGCCTCTGACACAGGACGCCATCGTGACGATGCGAATGTTCATTCAGGATGATGCATCGCGCAAAAAAGCGATCCGGGACCGCCACGCTTCGGTGAAGGAACTGCTGAAAGAGAACCAGCAGAAGTTCGTGAAAACCCTGACCGAAGAAGGAAAGGAGGCTTACGCGTCTGTCGCCTCGGTGGAGCTGGTTGACGGGCATCCCGCCGAGTCCATCCTGCAGCGCGCGCGCGAGCTGGATTGCGGCCTGATTGTCATGGGCACGCACGAGCAGGGCACCGGACACACCTTCATCGGGACGGTCGTCAAACGGGTGCTGAGACGCTCGACAATTCCAACGATGGTGGTGCCCAACATCACCTGATAGGGGTGTTCAGACTCATCTTGAAGACCTCAGAATCTTCTTTTCACAGCGGTTGGGTTGAGGTTCTTCCGATGGTACGCGAAGGCCCCTAGGGCTCTTGCGGGGTGATCGTGTCACAAGCCCGCGAACAGGTCTTTGAATTGCGCGCGTAGCGCGTTCTTCTGAACTTTGCCCATCGTATTGCGCGGCAACTCATCCAGTTGGATCAGTTTTCGTGGGTGTTTGTAGCGGGCCAGACCGCTGCTGATCGCGGCCTGTATCGCTTCCAGATCGGGGTGCGCGTCCGGTTCCGCAACAATCACACCGACCACGGTTTCACCGAAATCCGGGTGCGGCACGCCGATGACTGCGCTTTCCAGAACACCCGGCTGGTCGTCCAGCGCCAGTTCAACCTCTTTTGGATAGACGTTGTAGCCTCCCGAAATGATCAGATCCTTGTTGCGCCCGACAATGTGGACATAACCGTCTTCGTCTATCCGCCCCAGATCGCCGGTGATGAAGAAACCATCCTCTCGCAACTCGGCGGCAGTTTTTTCCGGCATCTGCCAGTATCCGCAAAACACGTTGGGGCCGCGCACCTCGATCACGCCGATCTCGCCCTGGGGCAACGGACTGCCTTCTGCGTCGCATACCTTAAGCTCGACCCCCGGAAGTGGGAATCCCACCGTCCCGGCCCGCCGTTCACCGTCATAAGGGTTGGACGTGTTCATGCTGGTTTCAGTCATGCCATAGCGTTCGAGAATGCGATGGCCCGTGCGGTTCTCGAACTGAACATGTGTATCGGCAAGCAGCGGGGCCGAGCCTGAGATGAACAGGCGCATATGTGCGGTCAATTCCTTGGTGAAACGCGCGTCATTCAGCAGTCGCGTGTAGAAAGTCGGAACACCCATCATCGCCGTGGTCGTCGGCATCAGTGTGATGATGTTGTCCAGATCGAACTTGGGCAGGAACACCATACGGCTGCCAGCGATCAGAGAGACATTGGTCGCCACGAACAACCCGTGAGCGTGAAAGATCGGCAGCGCGTGCATCAACACATCGTCAGGCGAGAACCGCCATTCCTTCGCCAGCGTCCGGGCATTGGACAGCAGGTTGTTCTGCGTCAGCATGGCCCCCTTGGACCGGCCAGTTGTGCCGGAGGTGTACAGAAAGACCGCCAGGTCGTCTCCTGTACGATCCACAGTTGCAAAGCTGTTCGGCATGGCGGCGGCCTGTTCCATCAATGTGCCACCGCCATCGGCATTGAGGGTCACAACGCTGGCCCCCATCGGAGTACTGACAGACTTCAGTTGGTCCTCGTTCTGTTCGTCACATACGACCAGAGATGCGCCGCTGTTTTCGATGAAATAGGTCAGTTCCTCGACCGTGTATGCCGTATTGAGTGGCAAAAACACCAACCCGGCTTGAACACAGGCAGCGTAAAGGGCAAGCGCCTCGGGCGTTTTTTCGACTTGCACCGCGACCCGATCACCGGGTTGCAACCCCATCCGCGCAGTGACATTCGCGATCTGCGCCGCTGTATTCAAAAAGCGGCGATAAGAGATCACCCTGCCATCCGCGAGATGCAGGAACGGTGTGTCTTTGTCCGCATGAATTCCGAACAGGCTGTCATAGAGTGGGTTTGCCAAGAAACTGACCTTTGTATTCGCGATGCAAGAGACTTATCGGCTGAGAATTTCTAGCTCAACGAAAATAGTGGAGCAGCGCGGGACTTTGGGCCGCGTTTCAGGTGGGCTCACGTGTCATCAGGGACTGAGCCATAAGAAGCCATAAGGCGGGCATTCAACAGCGGAGATGAAGTTGTTCGACGGCCCGCAACTGTTCCGACGGTGGCCATTTGTCGAAGTATCGGGACCCGTTCGAAAAGAAAGGAAGATCGATTGACGATATCCCCCGGGGGAGGATAAGGTTCGCCACATGACACACATCCACTCAACCCATCCGGCAATCATTGCGCGACTGAAAAGGGCCGAAGGGCATCTAGCCAAAGTGGTTTCGATGCTGGAACTGCAGCAACCTTGTTCCGACATCGCCCAGCAATTGCACGCGGTCGAGAAAGCGATCACAAACGCCAAACGCGCTTTGATCCATGATCATATCGATCATTGTCTGACGGGCGGCGACGATCCGGTAGGGGCCGTGGAAGAGTTGAAAACAATCAGCAAGTACCTGTAATCCGATGCTTTCAGTTCTTAGAAATCGCACCTATCGCCATCTTTTCTTCGCCCAGATCGTGGCGCTTTCGGGCACAGGTCTGGCCACTGTTGCACTGGGCTTGCTTGCATTCCAGCTGGCAGGGGATTCGGCGGCGCTGGTGTTGGGAACCGCACTGACCATCAAAATGGTGGCCTATGTCACGATCGCTCCGATTGCGGCGGCATTTGCCGAGCGCGTCGATCGGAGACGAATGCTGGTGGTCCTCGATCTGATCCGGGCCGCGGTTGCCATGACCCTACCATTTGTATCAGAGGTCTGGCAGGTCTACGTTCTGATCTTTGTCCTGCAATCGGCATCGGCCGGGTTCACACCCGCCTTTCAGGCCACGATCCCCGACGTTCTTCCTGATGAACGAGACTATACCAAGGCGCTGTCGCTGTCCCGTCTTGCGTTTGACATGGAAAGCCTGCTGAGCCCGATGCTGGCGGCGGCGCTGCTGACCGTGATGAGCTTTGACAACCTGTTCTGGGGCACCGGCATCGGGTTTGTCGCATCGGCGCTTCTGGTCGTCTCGGTGCTGCTGCCGTCGCCAAAGCCGGCAAAGCCGCGCGGCATTTACGATCGGACAACGCGCGGGATGCGGCTATATCTCAGAACGCCGCGCCTGCGCGGCTTGCTGGCACTGAATTGGGTCGCCTCGGCCACTGGCGCGATGGTCATCGTCAACACCGTTGTCATCGTGCGTGGCGATCTTGGCCTTTCAGAAAGCGCTGTCGCGGTTGTCTTGGCGGCGTTCGGGGCAGGTTCCATGCTGACCGCATTGACCCTTCCGCGCCTGCTGAACAGCGTGCCCGACCGAAAGGTGATGCTGTTAGGGGCGATGCTGAGCATCCTGACCCTGTTCACTTTGGCGCTGACATCATTGGCAACGCCGCTGTCACAAACCGCTCTGATGGTCGGCTGGTTTTTGGTTGGTGCGGGATATTCCGCGATACTGACGCCGACAGGGCGGCTGCTTACACGGTCGGCGCATCCCGAAGACCGTCCGGCAATCTTTGCAGCCCAATTCACATTGTCCCACGCCTGCTGGTTGGTCTTTTACCCTGCGTCGGGCTGGCTGATAACCGTGTTCGGCACCGTTGTCGCCATGATCTCACTGTCTGCTCTGGCTTTGTTCGGTCTTCTGGCGGCCGTGCGACTATGGCCGGCCGATGACGGCCGACCTGTCCGTCACGACCACCCGGATTTGCCGCAGGATCACCCACATCTACAGGGCGATGAGCCTCATCAGCACGTGATCATTATTGATGATCTGCATCCGAGGGCTGATGGGCAGACCAGGGCAAAAAGCGCCCTATAGCCTGTTGGCGTCCCCAGAAGGCATTCATTTTATTGCAATCCCTCCGAAAGGCATTTCCGGAGTTTTGGATTTTTTTGTTGCAAATTGATACTAACCAGCGGAACCATGCACAGAACACGTAGTCCAGGGTTTTCGAGATGCCGCCATTCGCCATTGACGGGCACAATGACGTTTTAAGCAAAATTGCCGGTTCGAATGCCTCGGATCCTCTTGCGCTGTTTTGTTCCGGAAACGGGGACTGGCATCTTGATCGTCCAAGAATGAAGGCCGGCGGATTGCTGGGCGGTTTCTTCGCCATTTGGGGGCCATCCGAAAACGATACGATCGACTATGATGGCCTGATGGCCGGAGCGACCTATGACGTGCCGTTGCCGCCGGAATTGCCACAAGATGCGGCGATGAGACGATCGGTTGCACTGGCAAGCAGTCTTGTTCAGCTTGAGCTACGCGGGGCGCTGCGCATTTGCAAGAACGCGGCGGAGTTGCGCCTAACCTGCGAGTCCGGCGAAATCGGCGCAATCATGCATATGGAAGGGGCCGAGGCGATTGATCCGGACCTGAAAGCGCTCGACCTGTTCTATGCCGCGGGCCTCAGGTCGCTTGGCCCGGTCTGGAGCCGTAACAACATCTTTTGCGACGGCGTTCCGTTTCGCTTTCCCGGATCACCCGATACCGGCGGTGGACTGACCGAAGCGGGAAGGTCGCTGGTCGCACGGTGCAACACGCTTGGTGTTCTTGTGGACCTGTCGCATATCACCGAAGCGGGTTTTTGGGATGTCGCCGAAACGTCGGATGCGCCGCTGGTGGCCACACATTCCTGTGCCCATGCCATTTGCGCAAATTCCAGGAACCTGACCGACGCGCAACTGCGCGCAATCGGCGAAAAGGGCGGTGTCGTGGGGATAAATTACGCGGCCCAGTTCCTGCGCGCAGACGGTCGTCGCGACCCGGATGTGCCGTTGGATCAGGTTCTGGCCCATATCGATCATATGATCAACGTCATGGGCGAAGACAGTGTGGCCCTGGGCTCGGACTATGACGGGGCGACGGTGCCCAATGCCCTCGACGGAGCAGAAAAGCTGCCTGCATTGCTGAATGCGATGGAGGTCCATGGATACACACAAGATCGGATCACGAAGATAGCCAACGGAAACTGGCTGCGCGTGCTGACCGACACCTGGGGCGGGTAGACCCGAGCATAATCAACAGGGAGTTAGACTATGAAGTTATTTTCCAAACTTGTCGGCACCGCAGCTTTTGCGGCGACACTGGCTGTGGGTGCACCGGCCGCGTTTGCCGAAACGCCGCCCAACATGCTGGTCATGGCGATGCGTATCGATGACATCACGACAGCCGATCCGGCACAGTCGTTTGAATTCACCGGCATGGAGATGACGCGCAACATTTATGGCAAGCTGGTCAATTACGATCCGCTTGATCTGGACGCCGGGTATCAGCCGGATCTTGCGACCAAATGGGACGTGTCCGAGGACGGAAAGACGATCACCTTCACGATGCGCGAGGGCGTCAAGTTCCACTCCGGCAACCCGGTGACGGCGGAAGATGCGGCGTACTCGCTGCGCCGTGTCATCAAGCTGAACAAGACACCGGCCTTCATCCTCACTCAGTTCGGTTTCACCCCTGAAAACGTTGATCAGATGATCCGCGTGGAAGATGGCAAGCTGCTGATTACCACGGACAAGAAATACGCGACATCCTTTGTGCTGAACTGCCTGACAGCCGGTGTCGGCGCCATCGTCGATATGAAGACCGTCGAAGCCAACGCCGTGGATGGCGACATGGGCAACACCTGGCTGGCGACAAACTCGGCGGGTTCCGGTCCCTACATGCTGACAGGCTGGAAACCGAATGAGAGCTATTCGCTTCAGTCCAACCCTGATTACTATGGCGGTGCCCCTGCCATGGAACGCGTCATCACCCGCCATGTGCAGGAAAGCGCGTCGCAGCGGCTGTTGCTGGAGGCAGGCGATATCGACATCGCACGCAACCTGAACCCTGAAGACATGGCCGCGGTCGAGTCGAACGCCGACCTGGACATGTACGCGGCCCTGAGCGGTCAGATCATGTATTTCTCGCTGAGCCAGAAACACCCCGAACTGTCGAACCCAAAGGTCATGGAGGCCATAAAGTACCTGATCGATTATGAAGCGATGGCCGATAGTTTCCTCAAGGGTGACTGGGCGGTTCACCAGAACTTCCTGCCGGCAACCTACATGGGATCGGTCGACGACAATCCGTTCAGCTATGATCCGGAAAAAGCCAAGGCATTGCTGGCCGAGGCCGGTGTTTCGGGGTTTGAGTTCGAAGTCGGTGTGCGCGAGGCGCAGGAACGTATCGAGATCGCACAGTCCATCCAGAACACGCTGGCCGAGGCCGGGATCACCATGAAGATCACTGTGGGGACCGCCAAGCAGGTGCTGACCCGGTATCGCGCCCGTGAACTGGACGCCTATCTTGGCGCTTGGGGGCCGGATTACCCCGATCCGCAGACCAATGCCGGAACCTTTGCCTGGAATCCTGACAATTCGGACGAAGCAAAGGCCACCGGGATTCTTGCTTGGCGCAATTCCTGGAACCCCGGGGAACTGACGGCAATGACCGATGCGGCCAAGATTGAACCCGACACGGCAAAACGGGCCGAGATGTACGAGGAAATCCAGGCCATATTCCGCCAGACTTCGCCCTTTGCAATCATGTTCCAAAGGACTGAGAGATCCGGGATCGGCGGCAACGTCACCAACTGGAACCTTGGCGGTGCGGTGTCCGAAGCCGGTTACTTTGTCGTAACCAAGTAATGAGCGACATGACAAATTCCGAGAGGCGCGGGCTCGCGCCTCTCATGCACGTCTTAAAAACAACCGTTCTGACGATCGGATCGATTCTGGTGACGATGCTGGGATTGTTATTTGTGACCTTCATCATCGGAAGGGTGATGCCGGTCGACCCGGTGATAGCGATAGTGGGTGAACGCGCCACGCAGGAAGTTTATCAGGAAACTTATGAAATGCTCGGGCTGGATAAGCCTTTGCTTGTCCAGTTCTGGTACTACCTGTCCGACGTCGCCCGGCTGGATTTTGGAATTTCCTATCTTAACGCGCGCCCAGTGATTGAAGATATCAAGCGGGTTTTTCCCGCAACACTGGAATTGGCCACCCTGGGTGTTCTGGCGGGTATTCTGGTCGGCGTGCCGCTGGGCATTGTCGCGGCCGTCAACCGGGGTAGCTGGATCGATCAGATCGCCCGCTTCATCGCGTTGGTGGGATACTCAATGCCGATCTTCTGGCTGGGCCTGATGGGATTGATGATATTCTACGGCAAGTTGCGATGGGTCGGTGGCCCGGGGCGCTTGGATATCTTCTACGAGGACATCGTGCCGACGCGTACGGGTATGATCCTTGTCGACAGCCTGATTGCCGGCGACATGACGGTCTTCTGGAATGCCGTCAGCCATATTATCCTGCCCGCGCTGCTGCTGGGCTATTATTCGCTGGCCTATATCAGCCGCATGACCCGCAGTTTCATGCTGGAGCAACTCAGCGCAGAATACATCCTGACCGCCCGTGTAAAAGGATTGCCCGAACGTATCGTTATCTGGCGTCACGCCTTCCGCAATATCCGTGTGCAACTGATCACCGTCATAGCCCTGTCTTATGCGGGATTGCTGGAAGGGTCCGTGCTGACCGAAATCATCTTCAGTTGGCCAGGCATCGGCAGCTATATCACCACTGCGCTTCTAAGTGCGGACATGAATGCCGTTCTGGGTGGAACCGTGGTTGTCGGCTTCTGCTTCATATTGCTGAACGTCACAAGCGATCTGCTTTACAAAGTTCTGGACCCGAGGGCCAAATGACCACTCAAACGCTACGACAATGGCTTCTCTCGGAAGAACCGGAAAGCAGGGTACAGGCCCGCCTCGCCTCCATATATAACGGATGGCTCACGTTGCGCGGCAATGTCATGGCTATGATCGGTTTGGTCATCATTGTGGCGCTGGTCCTGACCGCCCTGTTCGCGCCACTTCTGGCACCGCATGATCCGTATGTTCAGGACCTTGGCAAACGTCTGCTTCCGCTTGGGACAGAAGGACATCTGCTGGGGACGGACAGCCTCGGGCGTGATATCCTCAGCCGCCTGATTTTCGGTGCGAGAATAACGCTTTACATCGTTGCACTTGTCGCTCTTATCGCGCCGGTTCTTGGGCTTCTGGTTGGCACCGTGGCAGGATATGTCGGCGGAATCGCCGACCTCGTCCTGATGCGGATTACCGATATATTTCTGGCTTTTCCCCGGCTGGTTCTGGCACTGGCCTTTGTGGCCGGTCTGGGCGCGGGGATCGAAAACGCAGTTCTTGCAATATCGCTCACTGCCTGGCCGCCCTATGCACGGTTGGCTCGGGCCGAGACGCTGACGATCAGATCGCAGGACTATATCAGCGCCATAAGGTTGCAAGGGGCCGGTCCGTTCCGGATCATCACGCGCCACATCTGGCCGTTGTGCATCAGTTCACTCATCGTTCGGGTCACGCTGGATATGGCAGGGATCATTCTTGCGGCAGCCGGTCTTGGATTTCTGGGCCTCGGCGCGCAACCGCCCAGCCCGGAATGGGGTGCGATGATTTCCGAGGGGCGCCGTTTCATCCTGGATCACTGGTGGGTCGCCACCATGCCGGGGCTGGCGATATTCATCGTATCGCTCGCCTTCAATCTGCTGGGCGACGGATTGCGTGACATTCTTGACCCTAAACAAGGGGGCCAGGGATGAGCGAACAATTGCTGGATGTGCAGAACCTCTGGGTTCGGTTTCCTTCCCGCAGGGGCGTGTTCGACGCAGTGCGCGGGGTCAGTTTCAGCCTTGGGCGGGAAAGACTGGGGATCGTCGGCGAAAGCGGGTCCGGGAAGTCCATGACTGGGCGGGCAATCCTGCGCCTGGTGCGCAGCCCGGGTCTTGTCGAGGCGGACCATATCAAGCTGCACGACATTGACCTGCTGAGGTTGTCCGAACCCAAGATGCGCGCTGTTCGCGGCAGCAAGATTTCCATGGTCATGCAGGATCCCAAGTTCAGCCTGAACCCCGTGATGACCATCGGTGCGCAGATGATCGAGGCCTATCGCCAATCCACCGGCGCCGGGCATTCCACTGCCCGAACGCGCAGTCTGGAAATGCTGGACGCCGTTGCAATCCGAGACCCGGAAAGGGTACTTCGCGCTTATCCGCATGAGATGTCCGGCGGCATGGGGCAAAGGATCATGATCGCCATGATGCTGGCCGCAAATCCCGAGATCCTGATTGCCGACGAACCGACGAGCGCGCTGGATGTTTCGGTCCAGCGTCAGGTGTTGAATATCATGGACGATCTGGTGCGCGAGCGTGGAATGGGGCTGATCTTTATCAGCCATGATCTGAACCTGGTGGCCGAATTCTGCGACCGGGTGCTGATCATGTTTGCGGGGCGCATTGTCGAAGTCTGCGATGCCGACAAGCTGTCTGAGGCCAAACACCCATATACTCAGGGACTTCTGAATGCCTTGCCCCGTCTGGATGAGCCACATGAACGGCTTGCGGTTCTGAACAGGGACGAAGCCTGGGCCGATGCGCCTTCAGTCAGCGGACAGGTCAAGTCATGAGCATGATTGACATACACAATCTGAACGTCTGGTTCGGAACGGGAAGGGATCGGGTGGACGCCGTGCGCAGCGCCTCGCTTTCTGTCGCACAAGGGCAAAGCCTGGGCCTTGTCGGCGAAAGCGGTTCGGGCAAGTCGACAATATTGCGGGCGCTGTCCGGCCTTGTACCCGGCTGGTCCGGCAGAATGCATGTCAACGGTGCCGAACTGGGCCGACATCGCTCGCGCGAGTTTTATCAGACGGTTCAAATGGTCTTTCAGGACCCCTATGCCTCGCTTCACCCCCGCCAGACCGTCGATCAGGTTCTGTCTGAAACCTTGCGTCTGCACGGCATGACCGACATTGACCGCCGGATCGAGGATCTTCTGGCCAATGTGGATCTGGGCCACAGGTTTCGTTTTCGGTATCCGCATCAGCTGTCAGGCGGCCAACGCCAAAGGGTTGCAATTGCACGGGCGCTTGCGGCCGAGCCGGATGTGCTTTTGCTGGACGAGCCGACCAGCGCGCTGGACGTTTCAATTCAGGCCGAGATTCTCAACCTGTTGACGGACATACGCGCCGAGCGATCCCTGACATATCTTATGGTCAGCCATGACCTGGCGGTTGTCGGGCATTTGTGTGACCACATTGCCGTGATGAATGCTGGCCAGATCGTCGAGCATCTGAGCGTCGAGCAACTGCGAAGCAGATCCGCCCATCATGCCTATACCCAGCAATTGATTGCCAATTCCTACATCTAGGCCATCTGTCTTGTTCGGTCCGGGCACAAAGGTGACTTAGACCGGTTTTCGTGCGACGATCCAGACTGAATGATAGGTCAAGGGTACGCCGGCGTCGGTCCCGAACCGGCGGGTGTAATCTGTTGAAAACCGCAACAGATCGGATTTGGTCCAGAACTGTTTGGCCCGCCCGTTGACCCCGGTTTGGCGCAGATGTTTAAGCGCAAGACGCGGTGACGCGAAGTGCAGTTGCTGCACATGCTCGCCCGATGTCACAAGTTCCATTTTAGTTTGGACTGAAGCAACCAGATCCTCGGAACGGCACAAACCCGGTGCCCCTGCGGACGAGCCGATTTGAGCAAGCTCATGATACTGCTTTGGGCCAAAGCCCGAGACTGCCAGCCAACCACCCGGCGCAAGCGCGTCTGCGGCTCTGCGCAAAAGTGCAGCCGGATCCGCCAGCCACTGGATCATTGAGGCAGAGGTGATCAGATCAGGCCGGTCGGGCCAGTCTACCTGCAGCGCGTCCCCGCATAGGAACGTGGCGGCGGCCGTTTGTGCAGTCAGCCCGGCTTCGGGCGCCAGATCGTTGAGGGTCAGGTCCCCAATGACAAATGCTTCGCGCAGCTTTTGTGTCAAAAGCCCGGTACCGCAGCCAAGTTCCAGGACTGAGGAAAAGTGACCCGGCGCGCCGCAATCGCGCAGGTCCGTTACCAGTCGCTCCGCGATCCGCCCCTGAGGACCCGCGGCCTGGTGATAGGTGTCAAAGCTACGGCTGAAGCTACGCTGAACCCGGTCTGTCAAATGCGCCATCATGTGATCCACTCCGCCCAGCTTTGCCCGGCCCGAAACGGAACATGTGGCCCCGAGACGGGGCGAACAGCCTTGCCTTGCCGCGCCCACGCTGCCTTTTGGGCGCCGGTCGGGATGATCCGGTCCTTTTCGGGTATCCAGACGCGATCAAAGGCACGTTCCGGGGCTGGACCCCGATCAATGATGCAATGCAGCTCAGCCTGCGCGGCCTCGATGTTCAGGGCAGGAGCGGGGCCTTGCAAACCGGCGCGACGGCAAAATTTCGAAAAACTGTCTGCCGTAAGGCCATCGGCTGTCGCGCGTATCATTTGGGGCGCTATTCCGGTTTCCTCATCCGCTGGCGACAGCGTTCCACTGACGGCGACAAGACGCGCGGGTGAAAAGCCAGTCATTGCCATCCAATGCGCGGCGGACGCGACACCGAAAGAAAAAGCAATCAGATCAACGCGGTCATATTGCGCGAGTTCGGGCAGGGCATCATCCAAGTGACGGTAGTCATCCACCAGCAGGACATCGTCCTGTCCCGTCAGTTCTGCAAACGGGGCCGCACCCAGCGCCCAGCCACCAAAAACAAGGATCAGCGATGATTGTTCCGACCGGGATAACCACTGGCGTTTCATTACGATTCCCTGGCCAACGCCACCATCGCAGCGGTGACTTTGCTCAACTCGTCCGGTGAGATGATGTAGGGTGGCATGCAATAGATATTCCGCGCAAACGGGCGCAGCCAGACACCGGTTTCCGGCGCCTTCCTGTGCGCGATAGAGGGATCAACCCAATTCTCCATCTCGATGACACCGATTGCGCCCAGAACCCGGACATCCGCCACTCCGGGCAAATTCCGCGCGGGGGCGAGTTCATGTGCCATCTGCTGTGCGATTGCGTGCACCTCGGCGCGCCAGTCGCGCCGGGACAGTTGGTCAAGGCTTGCAGCACCGGCGGCACAGGCCAGGGGATTGGCCATATACGTCGGGCCATGCATCAGCACACTGGCTTCGCTTTCACCGATCCCACGAGCCACAGGTTCAGTGGCGACCGTGGCCGCCAGAGTGATATGACCACCTGTCAGCGCTTTACCAAGGCAAAGAATGTCCGGCACGACGTCAGCCAGATGCATCGCAAACAATTCACCGGTGCGGCCGAAGCCTGTGGCGATTTCGTCGAAAATCAACAAAACCCCGTATGCATCGCATAGCGCCCGCGCGCGCTTTAACCAGACCGGGTGATAAAAATACATGCCGCCCGCGCCCTGAACCACCGGTTCCAGGATCAGTGCGGCAATTCGATTGCCTTTGGTCTCCAGCAACTCCTCAAGTGCGCCAAGGCCATTGAGGGCAGTGTCGTCAGACCAGTCCTGATCCAAAGTGATCTGTGGGCGGGGCAAAAAATGCTGTATCGACAATGCGCCCCGAAACAGCCCGTGCATACCGTTGACGGGGTCGCAAACGCTCATCGCCTTCCAGGTGTCGCCATGGTAACCGCCGCGAATGGTGGCGAATTCCGTGCGCTCGGAACGACCCATGGCCATCTGATACTGCACAGCCATTTTCAGTGCGACTTCGATCGCGACCGAACCGCTGTCGCTGTAGAAAATGCGGTCCAGACCATCCGGCAACAGGCTGATCAGCCTGCGGCCCAGTTCCACGGCGGGTTCGTGGGTCAGGCCGCCGAACATGACATGCGGCATTCGCGCCAGCTGATCCTGCATTGCGCTGATAATGGCAGGGTGCCGATGCCCGTGAACTGCACACCACCATGACGACATGGCATCGATCATCTGTGTGCCGTCTTCCCGAGTAAGCCAGACGCCCTCGGCCCCGGTGATGAGGTGCATCGGGCCGGGGTTCAACACATTGGTGTAGGGATGCCAAAGATGGCGTGCGTCGAATTCCAGCGGGGTCACAGGACGCTCCGGATAGCGTTGACATCGATGGCTTCAAAGGCCGCTGACAGCGTGTCGTGTGACAGATCGTCGATTAGCAGCAGCCGGCCCAGATGGCGGACGTTACACATTTCGACGATAGTTTGTTCTACTTCGGGTTCCGCATCGCCGATAAAGGCCACGCCAACCACGGTGCAGCCCGCGGTGCGCAGCGCCATCAGGGACAGGGTCGTATGGTTGATCGTTCCAAGCGCGGTACGCGCGACAAGCACCACCGGCGCCTTCCAGTGGGTGAACAGGTCCAGAAAGAAATGCCTGCGGTTTAGCGGCACCATGACCCCGCCTGCGCCCTCAACAACCAACGGGCCGTCTACCTCCGGCAGTGCAAGCTGCGACAGGTCGATTTCGACACCCATATCTTCGGCGGATAGGTGCGGAGATGCAGGCATGTTCAACCGATAGGCTTCCGGCAGCACTTCAGCCCCCGAGAGAGTTGCAACGATTTCGCTGTCGGTTGCATCCTCCAACCCGGATTGAACTGGTTTCCAATAGCTGGCTCCAAGCGCCGCCGTCAGGCCTGCGGCGAAGACCGTTTTGCCGACACCGGTGTCGGTTCCTGTCACGACGACAGCGCTCATGCCGCTTTCCTCTGGTAACGGTTCAGTGTTTCGAACAGGGCGCTGATTTCCGCCTTGCTGACATTGCCGGTGATAGAGATACGCAACCTCGAAGTGCCGCGCGGCACGGTCGGTGGTCGAATACCGCGCACATCGAATCCGTGTTCTGCCAGCGTGGCCGCCATTTCCATGGTTCGCCCGTCATCCCCCAGAATGACGGGTATGATCTGGCTGTTCAGAACGTCGTTCGGCACGCCAAAACGCCGTGCTTCTGCATGGGCATGCCGCAGACGTTCCTGCGCCGCATCAATTAGCGAGCTATCCGCCTTCAGCACGCTGATCATTGCCCGCACCAGCGCTGCGTTAAAGGGGGAGGGGGCGGTTGCAAAGATGAAAGGGCGCGCGCGGTTGATCAGGGCGTCGATCATCACCCTTGATCCGCAAATCAACCCGCCGGCAACACCAAGCCCTTTGCCGCAGGTGTGCAGCGTCAGCAGTTCCGCGTTCAAGCCATGCGCCAGCCCTTTGCCCTGCGGGCCGAATACGCCTGTGGCATGGGCTTCGTCCACAACAAGGATCGCGTCATTGGCGCGGGCCAGCTCCGACAATTCTGCCAAAGGCGCGAAGTCGCCTTCCATCGAGTAGATGCTTTCAACGGCAATCCAGATCTGACCGGAGCCTCCGGCCGAATGCCACTCGGCGATTACACGCCGCGCATCGGCGACATCGTTATGTGCAAACTCCAGTGTAGTGGCGCGGCCCATGCGCATGCCTTCATGCGCGCTGGCATGAATCAATGCATCATAGAGAACCAGATCTTCTGCGGCGGGCAGGGTGGAAAAGATCGCCTGATTGGCCTGAAACCCACCGCCCATGAACAAGGCGGATTCGGCCTGGAAGAAGGCGGCGGCTTCCTGTTCCAACGCTTCATGCTCAGGGTGGTTGCCCCGCAACAGGCGCGACCCGCCGGACCCCAGCGGAACTCCGCGGTCCAGCGCGTCTTGCGCCGCTACCTTCAGCATTGGAGACTGCGCCAGCCCCAGATAGTCATTGGAGGCGAAATCCAGGCCGCAACGAGGTGCGAGCACCCTATAGCGGTGCCGGTTGTTCAGAACATCCAGCATGGATTTCAGGCGGTCCAATGCCTTCATTCAGCCGCTTCCACGCAGCTCTGCCCAGCCACGGTTTCGACCTGCAAACCGAGTTTGGCAAACAGGATTGCGTCAGTATCTTCCTCGGGGTTTTCAGCGGTCAGCAGGGTTTCGCCCACAAAGATCGAGTTTGCTCCGGCCAGGAAACACATCGCCTGCATCTCATCGCTCATCTCACTGCGGCCAGCGGACAGACGCACGTAGGATTTTGGCATCATGATGCGGGCGGTTGCAATTGCGCGTACAAAGTCGATCGGGTCGATTGGCTTGGCATCGGCCAGCGGTGTGTCTTCCTGTGGCATCAACATGTTGATCGGCACGGAATCGGGCGCGGGGGACATGTTGGCCAGCGTCACCAGCATATCGACGCGGTCCTGAATTTCCTCGCCCATGCCAAGGATGCCACCCGAGCAGACCTTGATTCCGGCTTCCTGAACCCGGTTCATCGTATCGATCCGGTCCGCGAAAGTGCGGGTTGTGATCACTTCGGAGTAGTACCGTTCGGACGTGTCGATATTGTGGTTGTAATAGTCCAGACCGGCATCCCGCAAACGGACGACCTGGTTGTCGTCCAGCATGCCGAGCGTCATGCATGTTTCCATGCCAAGGTCGCGCACACCCTCTACCATGGCCACAAGCGCGTCCATGTCCCGTTCCTTGGGCTCGCGCCAGGCGGCTCCCATGCAGAACCGAGTCGCGCCGCCATCCTTTGCCTTGCGCGCCTCGTTCAGAACGCGCTGAACCTCAATCAGTTTTGACGCCGACAGCTTCGAGCCGTTTCGAGCGGACTGAGAACAATATGCGCAATCTTCGGCGCATCCGCCGGTTTTGATCGAGAGCAGCTTGGATGTCTGGATCTTGTTTGGATCAAAGTTTTCGCGGTGAACCGTCTGAGCGCGAAACAGCAAATCCATCAAAGGCATGTCGTACAAGGCTTGCGCGGCCTCGCGGGTCCAGGTGGGGGTCGATTGATCCATTTTATCGATACTTTTCCTAGGCGTCTGTCTTTCCGGCTTTTATTATTGATAAACCCAAAAACTACAACTGGAATCTCCCATGTGGAATGGCATTCAGGTGAAAACCAGCGAATTGAACGCGTTGCGAGCCAACACGGCGCTGCAGTGCAGCGCCGCGCCGTGGAAACGCACGCAAAATAGTATGTTCCTCAGTCGTCCGCGCCACCTTGACTTTGGTCAGACAGGAACGTGTCAGGGCTGTCTACTTCTTCAAGTTTCCGGTTTTTGATCCACCAGAACCGGTTTCCTACATTCCGCAGAAAACTTCGGTCGTGACTGACCAGCAGGCAGGTTGCGCCATGTTCCGTCAGCTCGGCCTCAAGCGCCTCTTGCCCGTCGATGTCCAGATGATTGGTCGGTTCGTCGAGCAAATAGAAGTTAGGTGCCTTTAGCCGCAGCATCAGCATCGCCAGCCGGGCCTTTTGGCCGCCGGACAACGCTCCAATTGTCGTGTCTTGCATCTGGTAGTCTATTCCAGCGCCGGCCAGGACCGAACGCGCCCTCTGATCGCCGATGGAAAACTGTGCTACCACCATAGCCAAAGGAGTTTCCGCATCATCCAGCTGGCTCAGATGCTGATCGGAAAAGCCGGGAACAATGGACGCTGCGCATTTGATGCCATCTTCGGCCCCTGCCAGAGCTGCCTGTATCGTCTGAATCAAACGTGTCTTGCCAGCACCGTTCGCGCCAAGCATCACAACTCTGTCCCCGCGCGCAATCCACTTCCGGCCAGTCTTGAAAAGCAATTGCCCGTTTGGCGAGCGAACAGGCACATCATCCAAAAAGACAAGCGCCTTGGCATGAGTGCCGCTGTTCGCCAGCCGGATATCGCCTGCAGATTGTTCGTGGTGAACGTGACCGCTTGCCTGTTCCAGCTTGTCGGCCCTTAGTAGCAGCTGTTTGGTTTTGGTCAGCAACAGATCAGAGCCGGAATTCACACCAACGTTCTTCAGTTTTGCCGCCTGACGACGAAGCTGCCGGGCTTTGTTCAGTTCATTGGCTTGCTGCCGTCCATCGGCTGCGTCAGATTCTGCAAGGGCTGCACGTGCCGATGAGTATGACGCCGAAAACACGCGGGAATTTTCGGGGCGCAGAAACAAGGTACGATTGGTCGTGGCATCCAGAAACGCCCGGTCATGCGAGGCGATCACAACCGGCACGTCGCGTGGCAGCGCGCCCAGCCAGTTTTCCAGCAGCGCAATCCGGTTAAGGTCAAGGTGGTTGGTCGGCTCGTCCAAGAGCAGCAGGTCCGGCCTAGTGATCCAGACCGCGGCCAGCATGGCAGTGCGCCGCCATCCGCCGCTGAGATCGCGCAGCGGCCTGTGATGCAACTCATAGGGGATCTGAAGCTCATCCAGCACGACATCCACGCGCCAGCTTTCGTAGTCCGCCTGCTCTGGTGGCAGGCCCGCCAGGACCCAATCGTGCAAGCTGTGCGCCAGCGCACCGGTCGGAATGTCCTGTTTTACGTGTCCGGCCCGCAAGCCGCGAGCGCGGGTAACCTCTCCGGTTGTGGGTTCATGGTCGCCCGACAGGCATGCAAGCAGCGTGGACTTGCCGCGTCCGTTTGCGGCCACCAGACCGATCCGGTCGGCTTTTGATATGGTCAGGTTGAGGTCAGAAAATAAAGTCGCGCCAAGGTTCACGCCCAAGGCATTGATGTTGATGACAGTCATGGAAATCTCGCACCCAGAAGGTATGGCCGCACAGCGGCTTTGAGCAGACCGTCGATGAAAGGTGTCTCGGGTCGGCCCTGTAAACGGATCTACAGGGCGAAACGGGGACCGTGCTGAAGTCGGCGGATGATACGCATGTTCAGCTCGTGCCCTCCTTTTGTTGGTTGTTACCTTTGCGTCAGGCTAGGAAAACTGCGGGCGATTGGCAACCGCCTTGGCCATCCATCGCAGAAAATTTGGGTCAGTTTTGCCGGTTCACGTTGACGGTAGCCATTCTGAAGAAAATCGAATAAT
This sequence comes from Ruegeria sp. D1(2025), assembly GCF_056536425.1. Classification (NCBI taxonomy): domain Bacteria; kingdom Pseudomonadati; phylum Pseudomonadota; class Alphaproteobacteria; order Rhodobacterales; family Roseobacteraceae; genus Ruegeria; species Ruegeria sp. D1(2025). The sequence continues at coordinate 211,849 of NZ_JBQFPO010000006.1, forward strand.
CAGAGCTTCACGACGTCATCAGGCAGAAAAACAGTCCCGTGTTCGACCTACCCGCGCAGCGCGCGCATCTTTCCGAAAAATATGACCTCAGCCCATCGCCGGAACTGGCCGCCAGCATGGCAGACATTTATGCGCGCATGTCCCGCGTTGTGTCCCCGGCGGACTGGGCGATCTATGCCCCTTACGTGAAGGCGATCAATGATCTGAAAGCCCAGCGGAATGCGGTCGTCCTGGGCCATAACTATATGACGCCAGAGATTTTTCACGGCATCTCGGACTTTGGGGGTGACAGCCTTCAACTGGCGATCAAGGCGACTGAGGTCGAGGCAGATGTGATCGTGCAATGCGGTGTGCATTTCATGGCGGAAACCTCCAAGATCCTCAGCCCGGAAAAGACGGTACTGATGCCGGATATGGAGGCGGGATGTTCGCTTGCCGAGTCCATTACAGCCGAGGGAATCGCGGAAATGCGCCGCCGCTATCCAGGCGCACCGGTTGTGTCCTATGTGAACACGACCGCCGAGGTCAAAGCCGCATCCGACATCTGCTGCACCTCGTCGAACGCGGCGCAGATCGTGGCCGCGCAGGACAATGAAACGGTCATCATGACGCCGGACCAGTACCTGGCCCAGAATGTGGCACGTGACGTGCCGCAAAAGAACGTGGTCTGGTGGGAAGGGTCCTGCATCGTTCACGAACAATACAGCGCCAGCGATCTGCGCGATTTCCGTGAATGGAATCCCGGTACGCGCCTGATTGCGCATCCTGAATGTCCACCGGACGTGGTGAATGAGGCCGACTTCTCCGGATCGACCAGCGGCATCATCAAGTATGTCACAGAAGAAAAGCCCGAGAAAGCACTGCTGATCACGGAATGTTCGATGGCGTCGAACATCGCCGATGAATTGCCCGAAGTCGAATTTGTCGGGCCGTGCAATATGTGCCCGTACATGAAAAAGATCACGCTGGAAAAGGTGCTTTATGCACTCGACACGATGACCGGTCAGGTCGAGGTTGACGCGAGCATTGCCGAAAAGGCGCGGTTGTCCGTGCAGCGAATGATCGACCTGTCCCGCAAGCTGGGTATTTGACCCAGCCGATGCAGGAAATTGTGACTCCAAGGGTGGTCATTATCGGCGCCGGGCTGGCCGCCGTTTACGCCGCGTTGAAGCTGGCACCACGACCCGTTGTCATGATTTCGCCCGAGCCGCTGGGGTCAGGGGCCAGTTCCGCATGGGCACAAGGCGGGGTCGCCGCTGCCATGGCTCCGGGTGACAGTCCTGAAGCCCATACCGAAGACACCATCCTTGCCGGGGCCGGGTCCGTTCTGCGTGAGGTTGCCGAATACGTGACCCGCTCTGCCCGCGACCATGTTCTGGATCTGACTGATCTGGGTACTGATTTCGATCGCACGCCGGACGGGGCCTATATTCAATCCCGCGAGGCCGCCCATTCCGCTGCGCGCGTGGTGCGGGTGAAAGGGGATCAGGCAGGCGCGGAAATCATGCGCGCTCTGATTGCCGAATTGCGCCGGACCCCGTCGGTTCAGGTGATCGAAGGGGTTCAGGCCATCGGGCTGGAAAGCGACGGCAAACATGTAAGCGGCGTCTACTTGACTGCTGCTGCCGACAACGGCGCCAAACCAGTGCTTCTGCGCGGGGCCGCACACATTCTGGCGACTGGCGGGTCCGCGGGGCTATACGCCCAAACCACCAATCCGGCGCGTATCCGCGGGCAGGGGATCGGCATGGCCGCCCGCGCCGGGGCGCGAATAGCTGATGCTGAGTTCGTCCAGTTTCATCCGACCGCAATGGATGTCGGCGAAGATCCAACGCCGCTGGCCACCGAGGCATTGCGCGGTGAAGGGGCGGTTCTGATCGACAAAGCCGGGAAGTGCTTCATGCAAGGGGTTCATGCCGATGGTGATCTGGCGCCCCGGGATATTGTTGCCCGGGCAGTTTACTTGCAGGCGCAATCCGGACAGCGGCCTGCGTTGGACACAAGGGCGGCCATTGGTGTGGAAATCACAACGCAATTTCCGGCCGTGACCGACGCCTGTATTCGCAATGGGGTGGATCCCGTTTCCCAACCGATCCCTGTCACGCCCGCAGCTCACTACCACATGGGGGGTGTTGAAGTAGAACTTAACGGGCGCAGCACCCTCACAGGGCTTTGGGTTTGTGGCGAAGCCGCATCCACGGGCCTGCACGGAGCCAATCGCCTCGCCTCAAACGGGTTGCTGGAGGCGTTGGTCTTTGCCCGCACCTGCGCCCAAGACATCGCAGCGAATACGGCAGCGGAGCCTTGCCCTGAGGTCTCGATTGACCCGGCTAAAGGTGACCCGAAAACAGAGGTCCCGGCGGTTTCAACTCTGCGGCGGGTCATGACGGATTACGTGGGCGTTGTTCGGAACGGCAAGGGATTGCGCCTAGCGCTGTCCGAAATCGCCAGGCTCGAAAAACAAAGTGCGGCATCGGCCACATTTCTGAACATGACCGCAACCGCCACCCTGATTACCGCGGCCGCGCTGATGCGCGAAGAAAGCCGCGGCGCGCATTTTCGGTCCGATTTTCCCCAGACAGATCCCGGCCCCGGTAAACGCTCAGCTTTGACACTCGGCGAGGCCGTGACACTGCGCGACCGCATCGCAAAGGTTCCACAATGACAATCCCGACATTGCCTGACATGATCCTGGAGCCCCTTGTCCGGGCTGCATTGATGGAGGATCTCGGCTCCAATGGCGACATCACCACCCTGACCGTTATTCCGGCAGGAACGCAGTACACGGCCCGTCTCAACGCGCGCGAAGACGCTGTTGTTTCCGGAATGCAGGTCGCGGAACTGGCTTTCCGTCTGGTCGACCCATCACTTCAGATTACGCCGCTTGTTGCCGACGGACAGCGGTGCGCCAAAGGTGAAACGCTGATGGAAATCAGGGGCAGCGCCGCCTCGATCCTGTCCGGAGAACGCGTCGCGCTGAACTTTGCCGGACGTTTGACTGGCGTGGCGACAAAAACAGCGGCCCTTGTGGCGGAAACCAAAGGTACAAAGGCGCGCATCACCTGCACCCGCAAGACCACGCCCGGCCTGCGTCTGGTCGAAAAACAGGCCGTCCTACACGGCGGCGGTTTCAATCACCGGTTTTCCCTGTCAGATGCAATCCTGATCAAGGATAACCATATCGCCGCCGCCGGTGGAATCGCCGCCGTTCTGCGGGCTACGAAATCCCGTGCCTCACACATGATGAAGGTCGAGATCGAGGTCGACCGCCTGGATCAACTGGCCGAAGTCCTGGATGTCGGTGGCGCGGATGTGGTTCTTCTGGACAATATGTCCGTGGAAACCCTGGCAAACGCGGTCGAGATGGTCGACGGACGTCTGGTAACCGAGGCGTCGGGAAACGTAACCCGTGAAACGGTAGCAGCAATCGCCGCCACCGGAGTGGACTATATCTCTTCCGGCGCGCTGACCCATTCCTACCGGACAATCGACCTAGGCCTGGATTTCTGAACTGGGCTCATCCCGTCTCAAAAAGCTAACAGGCCACACAGGGTCGAGAGCACAGCGGCCACATCCGAGTGAGGAGCGCAAGTTTTTCTCAAAACGCCCCATCTCCGATTGACGTTCGCTTCGAATTGACTAGAAAAGGCCGTCACAGTCCGGCCCAATACAGGGCTTGGCGAACATAACTAGGCCGCTGTAGCTCAGCTGGTAGAGCACGTCATTCGTAATTAGCGGGTCCCCGCGAGAATGACTTGCGAAACCAAAGAGTTCACGGCAAAGACATAGAACTAGTAGGGTCATAGTAGGGCCTGAAAGCCTCAATAGCTCAGCTGGTAGAGCAGGTCCTTCGTAAGGACAAGGTCGGGGGTTCGAGTCCCTCTTGAGGCACCACTTCCGCCAGGCGTTGCGCCTGGGTATCGGCAGCAGATTTGCGCAATTCACGTGACAACGTGAGAGCTTCACCAGCCGCTTCACGTGCCGCTGCCTCTGCCCACAGCTGGTCTACGACCGCTGCAAACCCAATCAAATCAATTGCGCCTAGCCGAAAGGCGTGCGGCTGCTCGCGACGGAAATGAGGTGCTGGAGTAGGGGCAATTGCTGCGCTGGCCACGAACGGCAGAGATGCGCGGAAAGCAGACTTTGGAAAGTGCAGCAGATTGCTCCAAACGGTCATTGCTTCAGATAGCAGCGTACGTCGGCTATGAGCCCAAATTGGTCTTTCGATTTTCACAGCCGCGTAGTTGCCGCAGTTCGTGGCAACTCAGATTTTCGATGCCGTGGCACCGCGGAGAAAACCTGCGCCGCGAACTCATGGAACGGTGGGCGATAGGGACGCGATAGTTTTTCGGCAGCGCGATCAGCTTCGGTCAGCGGGGATAGGTGATCGGGCAAATGCTTGAGCAGGGCGGTATCAAAAGGGGCATTCATCGTCTTTCTCCTTGTTCCTGTTGCCACTGTGACAGGGGTAAAAGATCTTCGCTTGAAGACAGCCCTTAGAAATCCCTGTGAATTCATTTGGATTTGTCTAGAATTTCAAAGATCATCTTGGATCAAAGGTTTGTCTCATTGTTTTACCGTTTTGGAGATTGCGAACTCGACACTGCCAGCCGCCGACTGAAATGCGCCGGTCTGGAAGTTGCCATCGAACCGCAAGTTTTCGATTTGCTGCGGCTTCTGGCGGAGAACCCTTCAAGATTAGTGACCAAAGATGAGATCATTGACGCCGTCTGGGGCGGACGCGTCGTTTCCGAAAGTGCCGTCAGCGCCCGGATCGCTGCAGCACGCCGTGCGATTGGAGACAACGGAAAGCAGCAGAAGGTAATTCGGACACATCACGGGCGAGGTCTGGAAATGGTTGCTGTTGTTACAGGCGGCGACGCCACCGACCGCCCAAATTTGGAAAAACCAATGGCTCCCAAGGTGCGATACACGATCTCAAAGCGCGGGCACTCTTTGGCCTATCTTGTTTCCGGTTCCGGGCCACCGCTGTTTCAACTTGATGGTCCGCCGCTTAGCAAGGAGAAGGCGTGGCACATACCGATCTTGCGAGATGGCTATGATGCCTATCGAGAGGGTCGTACGCTCATTCAAATGGACTGGGCCGGAACGGGTCTGTCGGAGGCGTTGGATGAAGCGCTTAGCATCGAAGAGAATGTCGAGGATATGGTCGCCGTTGCCGATGCCGCCGGGTTAGACCGATTTGCTCTCATGAGCGAATCTGGTGCGTGTTTGCCAGCCGTCCTATTCGCTGCAACGCATCCTGAGAGGCTCACACACCTTGTCATGGTTGGCGGGTATGCAGAGGGCCGCGGGATTCGTGAGGCGCAAGGCCAGCCCGAGGTCTTGAAGGCTATGATGGAGGCAGGTTGGGACCAGCATAAAGGCGGGATCGCCACTGCCTTTCTCACGGCCTATTTTCCCGAGGGTCCGGCCGAAGGCGTGCGGCAAATGGTGGGACTAATGCAGGAAAGCGCCTCTCAGAAATTCATGCTCGATCACCGCGACCGGTCCAACAATGCATCAATCATCGATGTATTGAAGAATGTCGAATGCCCGACTCTGATCATTCAAGGTCGTAAAGATTCAATACATCCCTTGGTGCAGGCGAAGAAACTTGCTGCAGGCATTCCCGGCTCGGAGCTGTTGGTGTTGGAAAGCGCGAACCACCTGCCTGTCCCTGGCCACCCAACATTCGATGTGTTTATCCAGGCGCTCCGGGGTTTTCTCGATGCCTGACAGATAAGGCGCGCGGCTGGAGGCAATGGCTCCTTCGTCCGCAACTTGGTCATTCCCGCAATAAATCTGAATGTCCGCCCCCCCTAAAAACCGAGCAACCTCCTGCATCTAAATAAAGAAGCAAATGCAGGAGTTTGATCCATGAAGTACTTGTCTGCCCTCGGCGTTCTCGTCGGGGGTTTTCTTTTGCACCCACCGCCCAAGGCTGTCCTGACGACGATGCTCTGGGTGGTGTCTCGGTCTCATCCCGCTGTCTCGGCGCTGGTTCTGCTGGCGGTCCTCTGGACGTGGAGGCCCGACGATGACTGAGCTGAAGCTTGTCTGACGTCAGCACCAATGGGACAGTTTGAAAGAGTTACTGCGACGGAGCTTTAGCCGGTGAGTATCCCTGAGTGCTGGACAGCGCTTGGCTGTCGCGTTGTTTGAATACAGGACCGCCAGCAAATCCGGGATCGATTTCGATTACATAGAGCTGACCCGCCTTCGCCTGAAGCTGTAATTGAGGTTTCTCCATAATCACCAATCCAAGTCCTACGTTCAAAACGCTCGCCACAGTCTCAGCATTCAAATTTACCGTTCCGGGGCTGACTTCTTGCACATGGCGTGTACCAATAGACATGTCTGCCACAGCATTACCGTTTACAAAGACCCTATAGATATTTGCGCTGCCTGCAAATTCGTTTCCACGGAAAAATACAACCATTGAACGATTCGCTGGAACGGTTGGTACCAGGCTCGTTGTTCCTTGATTTCCAATTGAATCGGTTGTCTTTGGAGATGGAGTTTCGCATCCTGCAATCAAGAGAGTGGCAATTGTCGCGGCGATGGGTAGAAGCTTCATTTCCGGCTCTCCTAGATCATTCTCCGAGCTTCGGTATTTGGAAAACCAGATTAATGAGAAACACTTTGTCATGTATTGACATACGTCAATATGAAGACCCCACCTACTTATTTGCGCCAGCAGCGTACCTGTGCAGTTGTACGATTCTGCAACCTGTCTCAAGGTAGTGCTCCGCGTCTGGGTAGATTGCACATCCTTTCCGCATTGGGCTCCCATCAGTCATTCGCAGCACTAGGATTGAACGTCCGCCCCCCCCCCAATCCGCCAGCACCAGCGACCCCCGTCAGCCCCCGGAACGACTCGTCAACGGTCCAGTCCTACGGACGCCGTCAGCACTAGAGAACGGCCTCTCCGGCGGTCAGAAGTGCCCCATAGCGGAACCAATGCTTTGGCCGACCCCCTGGCCCAAAACTTCAACCGCCTCTCAATGTGTATTTTTTCACCGGTTTTGGCCAAAACTGGAGTTTTTCAACGATACCCGCCCGAAGCAGACGTTCGGTACAGGATCGGCAAGCCCGCAAATCATAGCTGGTTTGAAGATCACGCGGTATCATCACTTGGTGGCCTCTTCCGGTTGCACCGGGTAGCCAGCAAGGGTCAGGCCTTCCATTATTTTGTCAATAAGCTCTTTGGGCATCCCACGTGCGCGAAACGGTGCACGCGGATCTGACTGGTATTCGGGGAACTGCTGTTTGATATATTCTACGGTCTCTTCAGCCTTCATTTGCTGCCCGTTTAGGGCATAGCTGGCCGCAAGACTTGCTTTGTTCATGGGCAATCTACCCGCCGCAGCCAACTGTATTTTGATTGCTTCCTCGTAATCACCGCGAGAAATAGCATCCAGATGCGCCGCATAGGTATAGCCCGAATGCAGTTTTGGGTTGAGCGCCCGTGCCCGGTCGATCCATGCCAACCCCGTTTCAAAATCACCTGAATAGGCAAAGAAAATACCCAGATCAGCTAGAATCCAAGAGTCATTCGGGTTCAGTGCCACCGCACGCTCAGCATGTTTACGGTAGACATCCATGCTCTCACCCAGCAACCGGCTCCGTACTGCCAGTGCGTAATATGCATCTGGGTTATCGGGATCTGCTTCGATGGCATGTTGAGCCGCGTCAAAGCTTTTCTGAGCCCAATCGGGATCAAGGTCGTAAGAGTTCTTTTTTGAATCAAGGTAGTTGTACGCGAGGCGCGACCAACCCAATGAATAGCCTGGCTCTTCCCGCACGGTCCGCAGCAGACAATCGCGTGCCTTTCGGTGCTCGGGCAGTGCAAAGGTCTGATAAAACCAGTGTGCGGTCATAAAGCACTCATATGCATCGAGGCTTTCGGGCGCCTTTTCGCGGATCGTTTTCAGAACATCGGCCTTGAACAATGGGGCATCGCTCGATCCGATAAGCGAGGCAATCTTGCTGGCGACTTCCACCTGCACGTCCAGAACGCTCGCAAGGCTCAGGTCGCTTTCAAAGGGGCCAGGAGCCTGAAGCTGCAGACAAGTTTTTGCATCGGTAAACGTGGTGGTGACGCGAAGCTTGTCGTCAGAACGCTGCACCGTGCCACCCAGTATGTAATCCACAGCCAGCTCATCGCGGATCGCTTGGCAGCCCGCATTTTCTCTGAATGCCTTGCCGGCCCCTGGCGCCAATACGAACAGGTTAGTGAACTTGGCGAGCATCACGTTAATATCGCGGGTCAGGCCATCGCTGAAATAGTCGTCCTGCGGACCGCCGCCGACATTCTCGAAGGGTAGGATCAGCACCTTTGGTCCGGTTGGCAGGGCATAGGCCTCTTCTTTTGGGTAGAACTGGTACGCCAAACCTGCAAGCGCCAGAACAGCTGCAGCAACCACGGCGCCCAATTTTCGACTATCACGCCGCGGTGCCGGCTTAACCGCCTTGTCCGCTGGCCAAGTCCAGAGTTCCACGCTTCGAGTGATGTTCTTCAACTCGTGGATGCCAGAATGCCCGAACTCGACATCCAGCTTTCCTATGACCATTTCGGCAACCGGTTTCGATACAACGATCCCGCCGGGGGGCGCCAAGGCCTCGAGCCGCGCAGCAACATTGACCCCATCACCCAGCAAGTTATCACCCCGGACCATTACATCACCAAGATGAATACCAATGCGAAACTGCAGCCCTTTGGGCCCTGGGCTTTCCGCGGCGCGCCGGGCCATATCCCCCTGTGCAGCCAATGCCGCCTGTACCGCTTTGACCGGGCTGGAAAATTCAGCCACCACGCTGTCCCCGGCACTACCGAAGATCCGACCGCCATGGCTTGAAATTTGCGCGTCAATCAGTTCCCGGCAGACCGTCAGTTCGGCCAGAGCCGCTTCCTCGTCCTCGCCCATTAGCCTTGAATATGCGACAGCATCCGCAGCGAGGATTGTGGCCAACCGTCGTTCCATCAGAACCTCTCAGTGACTGAGTTTAGCCTAATGGTGAGATTTTTCTATGCGCGTTAACGAGCAGCTTCGAATGTCGACTCTGTCCGCAGAGCGGACGTCGGTTGCGATTTCGTGAATGACAGCATCGAGCCCAGTGCTGCCACAGTTGGACAGCCTCAATGCCGCAAGCGCATTCGACCGTACCCTGCCCAATGCGGACATTGGCCGTCGCGAGTAAATTTGCGCAAATGCGGGATATACTGACTCGATTTTAAACGCTGGCATGAGCCAAACCATCACAGCTTGCCTTCTGAAAGAATGATGCTTGGTGGCTCTTTGATTGCTTGAAACGGATGCTCTTCACCGAACTGGAATTCTGCAAAGGCGATTTCTGCCATCTTTCTGTGGCCTAGCAATTCCAAAACAACATGTTGGGTTGCTGCGGATGACAATTCTCCCATTACCAATTGAAACCCTTGGCTTCGGGCAAGGTTATGCGCGGCAGCCCGCATCTTCTGGTAGACACCTTTCCCAGCGGCTTCTTTCGATACCGCCGCCATATCCACGAGAATAGCTTCTCCAAAAGATACATCCCTCTTACTCTGGTATTGGCGACACAGGTCTTTTGTAAGGGCCGATAAGGACGAGAATCTGGGGTCATCATTGGTTTCTTCGACGAGCTGTCGAGCGAAATCAGTAACGATGAGGCAACCCACAAGATGGCCCGAGTGGCTGTCTGTCGCTGCAATTGACAGCCCTTCTTTCACCATCAACTCGAAGGGATCGCGCAGATATTCCTTGTACTCGTTCAGTCCGATCTTCAGAGCGCGATGAAGCGTGCTTGCTTCCGCGAACGTTTGTGTGGCCAGGTTGAAGGCGGAGTCCAGATGAACTAAGCCGAGTATCTTTATTTCAATCGCCATGGTGACCTCTGGAACAGTCTTGGTCCGACAAAGAAGCGGTCAAACCAGTTGGTCATGCTTTTCGAAGGCACTTTTAGCATGCAACGGCTCAGCGAAAAGCCACACATGTTCTGACAACCTGGCCCGTCGGCAGTCGGTCGGACTTAAACCGGAGCTAGCCTGACCTAGGTCACTCAAGGAATGCCAGTCGTTCAATCTGGTTCTTCGGTCCTACTTCGTAGCCCCGGCGACTATAGTTTTACCGAGTGACGGTGGTTACATAGAAGGGTAAATTGATTGAAGCTAAGTTTTTCGATCCGGTGCCTCTGGGGGTTTTTGCGAGAAAGACAGTCAAAGCCAAAAAGTGAAGGCCTTTTGATGTTTCTATACCGAGTCTCGCGCCTCGCGCTTGTACTGAGCCTCATTATTGCTGTCTTGTCATTGAACAGCCCTGCAACTGCTCAGGATTCGACCAAACTTGAAGCCGCAGCCCAAGCGTCTCTTGGCGGACCCGGGTCTGCCAGTGCACAACAGGAAACTGACCGTCTGCGTAGACTAGAGAACTCGCGTTGGCCTGGCTTGGACCGAACCATCGATCCGGCTGAAACTGCGCTCGGTCGTCTAAGGGAAAACACAGGACTTGCCCTCAGCTTTGACTATCAGGCGATGTATCAGCACAGTTCCCACAGTTTGAACGGCCAAGATAAGGCTGCCTCTGGCCAGCTCAGAATGATCGGAACTTGGGAGCTGGCAAACCGAGCTGGCGAGAACCCAGGAAGTCTCGTCTTCATTCTGGAAAACCGGCACCAGCTTGGTCAGACCATTGCGCCTTCGGCGCTGCCTGCGCAGATCGGGTATCAGGGCGTTACTGGGCTGACTTTCGGTGACACAGACACAACTCTGTCCGTCGCTTATTGGCAGCAGGCTCTCGCGGGTGGTCGCGCTGGACTTGCCGTGGGCCGGATCGACCCGGGGGACTACTCGGACATCCTTGGATACGTGAACCCGCGGACGACCTTTTCCAACTTCTCGATCCTGTTCAGCCCGGTTCTGCCGATCCCCGACCCGGGCTTTGGTATTGCTGGCGGAGGCTACCTGACCGACCAGATTTACCTGCTCGGTTTGGCTTCCGACGCCAACGGCTCACTCACGGATGTCGAATGGTTCCCTGACGGGGCCGAGTTTTACAAATATGCCGAGATCGGCTGGACACCTGAGCGCTCCAAACGCTTTCTGACCAATGTGCATCTGGGACTGTTCCACACCGACGAACGGGCCCAAGCTGGCGTGCCAGAAACCTACGGAGTAACGCTTTCGGCCAACTACACATTCGATAGCCAAGTGATGATCTTCGGGCGACTGGGCTGGTCCAATGGTGGTGGGGCGCTGGCAAAGCGGGCTGTCAATGCGGGCCTGTTGTGGCGGCCGGGCGCCTACGACGACCTCTTCGGCCTCGCTGCCACTGTTGCAGAACTGACGACACCGGGTCTGCCCAACCAGACAACCATTGAAGCCTTCTATCGCCTTGATCTTGCCGACAACCTGGCCTTGACTGCTGATGTGCAGTATCTCAATAACCCAGGATCAAACACGAACGATCCGCTGGTTTTCGGTTTGCGGTTGCGGATCAATCTCTGAGAGCTAGGCCGCAATGGCACCCTAGTCCCTCCTCGTATCCTCGTGATCCGGGATCTCCGCGTGCCACTGGTATTGCTTGTCATCATAGTCGAGGACGATGTCGCCGTCGGTGATTGGCTTATAGCGAATGGGCTGGCCGGGTCGGGCACCAATCTGGCTTTCTCCGTCCCTAACAACGAAGGTTCCCGAGACCAAAACATGCGGTATCCCGGTGGGTGAACTTGCCCGGTTACCGATCTTCATGTCTGCATTGTCTGCGATGGTTTCTGGGTCAAAGATCGTGATGTCAGCAATCATCCCTTCCTGCATGCGACCACGCTCCTGCATCGACTTGAGGCCAAGGCGCGAAAGATACTTGGCTGGTGTGTAAGAGGCATTGTTGACGATGTTCATGAGGGGAATGCCCAGTTCGCGGGCCAGCCGGAAGACATATGAATAGCTCCGGGCATTTCTGGGATGGCCACCATAGAGGCTCGGGTCGGCGTCCTCGGGCAGCACGTTCCCGTCCTTGTCGAAATAGGTGATCACGTCGTTGCCGATTGCGACATCTTTCATATAGGGCCACTGGTTCAGCCACTTCTCATCCCGAACCAGAACAAAAACCCCCATGCCGGGGTTCTCTGCCTGCATCTTTTCGAACTCCTCTTCTGATGAGAAGGGCTTGCCGGTCTGCGGGTTGTAGATAGTCGAGGTCGGGTCCATATTGTTGGCCGCCCGAAGCTCGGGTGACATCAATTGCGGGGTGGCGATATTGGGATTTCCGAAGACCGAAGGATAATACTCGCAGAAGATGGTATAGCCTTTCTCCTGCAAACGTTGACAGATCTCATAGGTCTCCTGCCACTCGGAGTTCTGCATGTGAGACATGACCGCTGCACCGTCGAGAACAACCATGTTGGCGACAACTTCACGCACTCCGATTGTGTAGTCGGTCGGCAAGCTTTCGGTCGGACCAAAGCGGGTATGTGCACCAAAGATCCGGTCGTACTTCTTCGCTAGTTTTTGTAGGTCGAATATCTCGTAGGTGGGTGTGCCGTATCCCATGTATCCGACTGTAGTGTTGACCGAGACTGCTCCCTCACGAATGCCCTGTTCGAACATGCGCAGGATTTCCTTGTGCTGTTCGTCCGACGGTACTTCCACGGCCCATTTGGATGCGCCCCCCGTCTTCTTCGCCATTGCCTCGGCATAGGCACGCGAGGTCAGGACATAGGTCGGGTCGGAAGTCTCCTCGGGGCTCATACCATCCATGATGACCCGGCGCACCTCTTCGTGGCTGACGCCGACACCGAAATTCAAGAGCGAATCTTCGTTGTAGCGATCATAGAAGAACGGAACATTAGCCACTCCTACCTCGATATCGAGCAGCGTCGTCGTTCCATCCCGAGCCATCATGGCCTGCTCAAACGGCGCAAAGGAATGCGAATGTGTGTTGATGAACCCCGGAGCCATCACGTGCCCGCTTACATCTAGTGCTTCTTTGCCAGAGATGGGTTCCTCTGTAATAGCCGCAATCCGATCCCCTTTTACGCAAACGTTCCGGACGGCATCGAGCCCGGTTTCTGGGTCCATGACCCGGCCGTTCAGCAGAGCAAGGTCGCAATCCTGGGCAGATACAGCGGTGCTTACTAGGGTCAACGATATCGCGGCTATGACGTTCTTCATGTGATTGGCTCCCCGTTTCTGGAGTCTAAAATGCTCTGGTTCCTATGGATTTTGGCAGATTTTAGCTGCCATGTTTTGTCCATATATCAGATAGAGGGCGAATTTTGGCGCAATATGACAATTCGTTGGAATGGCGATATTGACGAAATTGCAGCAGGTTGAGACCAACAACTCATGAAAAAATGTGTGAAGACAGAAATCCCGCTGGTTCGAGCCAGTATGTTGGTTCCTTTTCGGATTGCGCTAAGGGAAGGCGGCATTCCGGAACAGCAGGTTCAGCATAAAATCGGGGCGGAATGGGCGTCGCTCGATGAAGAGTATGTCCCATCCACAGTCTCCTACTCATTCGCGAACGCTGTCGCCGAGGTGCTGGGCAATCCAACTCTAGGTTATCAGATTGGCGCTACGACGCCTTTTCCAAAACTTGCCAATTTGGAGGTCCTCCGACCTTCTGGCGCTATGCTGGTAGAGTATCTTACGGCTCTTATCGTTGATGCGCCATGTCTGACAAATCAGGCAAACTACGACCTGAAAATTGACGGACAATTCGCTGTTCTTTCCCAGCATCGATTTTTCACACCTCCAGTCATTCCCGAGCAACCTGATGGGTTTTTCGCAGGGATGATGCTTCGCCTTGTGCAGGGATGTGCAGGGGGCCATTGGGCGCCAGATGAATTCCGTGTCCGTGTCAGTTCCGCACGTGCCATTCCTGACTGGGCACTTCCAAGGAACTCGATCACACAATGCCGGAAGGCTGATGTTCAATTCCGGTTTCCAGCTGCTTGGCTGCTTCTGAGCGGAGATCCTGAGGCGGACATTACAAGCCTTGGCGGAACGCATTACATTGGCGGTATCGAAGTTGTGGTCACCAAGTTGGTCGAAGACCATCTGCACGACGCCACTCTGGGACTTGAGCAAATAGCCTCGGTGCTTTCCATGTCAACGCGGTCTCTGCAAAGACAACTTCTAGCTTCCGGAGTCAGCTTTCGGGAGATAGTCCGAAGTAACAAGGAGCGGCTGGCGAAGCGTCTGTTGAACGATAAACAGCATTCGATCCAAGAAGTGGGAGAAGCAATAGGGTTCTCCGAACCCGCCTCCTTCACTCGGGCGTTCCGGCAATGGACTGGTAAAACACCTAGCGAGTTCAGGCGAAACGCCTCCCCTGAATAAATTTGTCTGGCACCCAAGCGCATGAAAGGATCAATCCACCAGGTTCAATCAATATCAGTGTTTAGGTGAGAGCCCAGTGAGATTCCGAAATCGGGAGCGCCCACTTGGTGATCCTTGTCAAAGTGTTCGGTAGACTTCGTCATTTGTTCAGATTTACAAGGTCCGCTTTCAGCGCATTCCAGACATTCGGATCTGACCAAGTTGCTGGTGCGGCGAATGACGGCTCAGTCCGCGAAGTAGACGTTCAAGCAAGTTTCAGCGAATGTCTGCTTCGAGCCCAAAGCGGACATACCCAACCTCCGCAAAATGTGTTGCTTGATAAAGGGCAGACTGTCCGCCACTCTTTCCGGATTGGTAGTTTGGGGTTTTGTCATGACGGATAGTTTTGACGTCATTATCGTTGGCGCCGGAAGTGCTGGATGCGTCCTCGCCGCTCGTTTGACCGAAGATGTGAAGCGTTCCGTTTTGTTATTAGAGGCCGGTGGATCGAACGACGACCCCCGGGTTTCCACACCCGCAAAATTTGGCGCTCTCACTAATACACGTTTCGATTGGGCATTTCGGACAGCTCCGCAGGGCGAACTTTCGGGACGCCAGATCGCCTATCCGCGCGGTCGATGTATCGGCGGCACTGGTTCGATAAACTACATGATATACCTGCGCGGGCATCCGGCAGACTACAACACGTGGTCCCAAATGGGCGCAACGGGCTGGGGATGGGACGGTGTGCTGCCCTATTTCAAGAAGGCTGAGAATTGGGAAATCGATGGAGATCCGTCGATCCATGGGGACGGCGGCCCGCTGACTGTGACTAAGCCAGGCGAGCGGTCGCCCTTAACCGAGACATTTATAGAAGCCTGCCAGCAGGCCGGGATTCCATTTAATGGCGATCTGAATGGCATGGAACTGGACGGCTGTGGTTATTTCCCCGCGACCTTGCAAGAGAACAGGCGGGGCAGCACCGCGCAGACATACCTCTCCGCGGCGATGGGGCGTCCCAACTTGACCGTTGTGACCGGTGCGACGGTTATGTCGTTGCAATATAAGGGCAGTTCTGTGACCGGTGTGAATTATCTTGCCAAGGGAGAACTGAACCATGCAACTGCACAGGAAACCGTCTTGGCGGCGGGGGCCGTAGGCTCACCTCAGATATTGCAACTTTCAGGAGTTGGCCCTGCAGACCTTTTGAACGATGTCGGAGTCCGGGTAAAGCATGACCTGCCCGGCGTGGGTGAAAATCTGCAGGATCACTTCCATTACCGCGCCCGTTGGGAAATCGATCAGCCTTTGACCTTCTATGGCCGAAGCGCAGAGCAAGCGGCAGAGGTTGAGCGCCTATACTCGGAGGAGTCGCGCGGTCCCCTGACAACGAACCACTTTGAGTCTGGTGCGTTTCTGAGATCCGGGCCCCATGTCGATATTCCCGACATAGAACTGCTTATGATCCCATATTTCATAAGCTTGGGAGCCCCGGAGTATCGCCCACCGGATCGCCACGGTTTCACAATCTCTGGTTTTCCGACCAGTCCTTGGAGTCGAGGGCGTGTGACTATTGCATCAAACGACCCATTGGATCGGCCCATTATCGATCCTGGATATCTAAGCGACCCGGCGGATGTCGATCTGATGCGCTCGATCATCAAGGAAGCGCGGAAGATTGTATCACAGGAAGCCTTTTCGAAGCTTAATCCGGTTGAGATATCTCCGGGGGCGGACGCCCAGAGCGACGAAGAACTTCTTGCGGACATTCGTGAGATTTCGTCGACGTCCTTTCATCCCGTTGGCAGTTGCAGGATGGGGCAAAGCGATGATTGCGTCGTAGCTCCTGACTTGAAAGTGCACGGGCTTGAAGGGTTGAGCGTTGCCGATGCGTCTGTGATGCCGCAAATGAACACCGGACACCCCAACGCGCCGGTGATTATGATTGCTGAAAAAGCTGCCGACATGATCGCCAGGCGCGTTTGAGTGTAATAATTGCTAAGCATCAGACAACCGACTTTTTGTCACAGGATCAGGCCCCGACCTAGAACCGCAGACCGAAGCCTATCGAAAAACCGGAAAATCCTTCGGCAACTACAGCGTTAAACATTACACGTCCTGCTTGAACGGCTGGCAGACCGGTCAGGCGAGTATCAATCTCAAGTCCTACGCCAGCTGTGGCCAGCCAATCGGTGCCAAGAACGGTTGCACTGTCGCCGTGATACAGCACAACACCAGCATCCAGAACGAGTTGTGTTGGGAGTTCGAAGAGATAGACGTTTTCCAGCGGATAGCGATGACGTGAGAACAGGGTTGTTTGGTTTGAACTCGCACTTGCGTTCCCAGCCTCAGGCTCGTTGATCGGGTTAAAATCCAAGAATGTTTGACGGATACGGTATTCCCCCTGCCACGATCCAAATTGCGCCTCTCGGAAGATACCAAGCGAAGCACCAACCCCGAATGCGTTTAAGTCTCCGTCGATCAAATCGTTGGAGCTAGATGCCGAACGCAGCAATGGAAAGCCGCCAAGAAAAGCATCCGCAGTCACTTGGCCAAGTGAAAGATGTCCGACCGGACGAACTTTCCACTCGTTTACCAATGGAAATTCCCAACCGATGCCGACCGTTGCTGCCACGCTTGACCAAGTTACATCCAACTCAGTGCCGGGGGCGATCTCTGGAAAGAAGAGTACCGGGTTATATTTTTGATAGGCAACAAGACCCTCTACATACAGCCCGTTTTCAAGTGGCTTGTAACCTCCTCGCAGTTGCGTAGAGCGTAGACTCTTGGCACCTCCGGAAGCATCAAGAAAAGAAAACGAGGATAAAGTCTCGTTTGGGGTGGCGGCGATACTCAAGACAGACAAAGCCGCTCGCGCTGCGGCCTCAGAGGCATCAGGGTCCACGCTTTGAGCATTGGATGGACTAGTTGAACTTGCAGTTGAAAACACCGCGAAAGCAAGAAATCGTCTCAATGTACAGGCTCATTTGTCGGATAAAATGGAAGACTTAGCGATGTCCCTTAAGCTTAGCATTGCCGGGATAAGAATGCCCCGCCTATTGCCATATTTGTTTTGCTGTTAGGCAATTTGGTCTCGATTGTGAGGGTCTCGCCCCCAACTGCTTCCTTAACCGCCTAAGAGGGGACCTAAATTGGGGAATACCAGTCAGCAATGTGAATTGAACTCGTCGCCGCAATGTCCGCTCCGCATTGATAACCCGTATCCAACAAAAAGAGGCAGGTGACAGCTTCGAGCCCAAAGCGGACCAGCACCAAGACCCATAATTTTCTTACACCGACGATAGCCTCAAGCGGCTGTCAATTTTACCAAAGTAGCAGGCTTGCTTTTTGCGCCTTGAAACCTTTTGTAGTCGGAAAAAGCGAGCGCATCCTGGCAACAAGCTCGATCTCGCCATCCAGCATCATTCGGACAGTGTTCAACCAGTTATTGAAGGTTTCAGATTCCCAATGATCCTGGACCGCAGCTTCATCCCTGAAAACTTCGTAGAAATAGAAACGATTTGGGTTTGCCTCATCCGCCATAATGTGAAACTGGAAAACTTCGGGTTCTTCACTGACAACATTTTGCGCTTGGAAAATACTGGCATCCAAAAAGGGCTGTCGATACTCAGGTTTGACGTTGATCACGAAGAAACCACCAAACATTGCTTCGTCCATAATTTTCTCCTTCATTGACCTACAAGCGGACGAAGGTCACAAAATACGCCAATCCTCTTGCAGGGTATTAACCTACAGCATTGCTATACTCATGACCCTAAGCGGGTATCCTTTTCTCATCTGCTTCACCCCATCCTAGCGCGCGTGAAAGCTTGTCCGACATCGCGTTAAGTATTTGGCCGATCTTTTCTCGCTTCGAGGGTGTAAACACCCGAAGGGAAGCTGTAGCGCCGATTGACAGCGTGGCACCAACACCTGATTTTGCCAGTGTTGTTGCTACTGAGCTGATCCCGCGTTCCAACTCCTCGACACATTCGGCATAGCCTTTTGCCCTGACGGCGTCGAGTTCCGCGACCAAACTCTCTCGGTTTGTAATTGTGCGCTCTGTGTATCGCTTGAGCTGCCCATTCAGTTCGTCATGAGACAGCAGCTCAGGCGACACGGCGGCAATTGCCTTGGCACAAGAGCACGCATGCATTGGTCGTTTGCCCATACCTGGATGAAGAAAAGACACGCCCGTCTGCGGTGTCTCCACATGAATAATCTCTACCCAATGGCCCCGTAGTCGAGACAAGAAAAACGCAACGCCATACTCATCCGCGGCGCCGGAGAGCACAGGCGCAATAACTTGCAGAAGGGCAGAATCAGAGTGATCGCTTAGCGTGATACGCTTGAGTCTTGAACCAATTGCGAATTCACCGCGGGTTGGCGATTCAAGTAGGCCAGACGAGACAAGGTCTTGAACCAGCCTGTAGGCTGTAGGTTTGGGAATATCGGACTGGGCACAGATATCCGTTACAGACGCACGTCCTTTTTGACCCACGATTTCCAAAATCAGCGCTAATCGTTCGAGATGCATACTTCTCACTTTATGATAATAGATTTTTCGATATACGATACATTTAGGAGAATCAAGGGAGGAGCACACCATGGACGGACATTGCTGTGGGCCGGGCTTCAGGAGTCCGCAAGAAGCCATTAAAGCCCCCCGTGAAAAGCTACTATACACGATCGCCATCTACACAGGCACCGGCATCCAGAAGCCTGATTACCTGGCTACAGTGGATGTTGACCCGGACAGCCCGACCTTTTCCCAGGTAATCCATAGGCTGGAAATGCCGGGTATTGGGGACGAGCTTCACCACATGGGGTGGAACGCCTGTTCGTCCTGTCACGACGACGGCTCGATGTCCCGCAAATACCTGATCCTGCCAGGCGTACGCTCTAACAACCTTCACATCGTTGATACAGCCACTGACCCGCGTGCGCCGCAGTTGCATAAGGTCATCGACGGGGCCGAGATCAAGGCCAAGGCAGATTTATCGGGCCCGCATACGGTGCATTGTTTGGGCTCGGAAATCATCATCTCCTTCCTTGGAAATGCCAAGGGTGAAGCTCCTGGAGGCTACCTGCATCTCGACAAAGAGTTCAACATCGTCGGTCGCTGGGAAAGCTCCATGGGCGATATCAAGTTTGGCTACGACTTTTGGTACCAACCGCGCCACAACGTGATGGTCAGTTCCGAATGGGCTGCGCCCAATACCTTCATGCCGGGCTTCGATCTGGAAGAAGTGGGTCACCTGAAATATGGGCGGGAGCTGCATTTTTGGGATTTCGAAAAGCGCGAACCGGTCGAAAGCTTCTATTTGGGTGAAGACGGGCTGTTGCCACTGGAAGTCAAGTTCCACCATGACCCCGACAGCACGCATGGGTTCTGTGGCGCAGCTCTTTCGACCAATGTGATCCATTGGTGGCAAGACGATGCTAAAATGTGGCGGTGGGAAAAGATCATTGACGTGGAAAACGAGATGCACCCCGAATGGCCGATCCCATTGCCGGGGGTTATGTCGGCGATCCTGATCTCGATGGACGACCAATACTTGTACCTGAACAATTGGCTGCATGGAGATATGCGCCAGTATGACATCACCGACCCGCATAATCCCAAGCTGACCGGCCAAGTGTTCATGGGGGGCCTTTTGGGTAAAGCTCCGATCGTTAACGGGGTCGAGGTCGCTGGTGGTCCGCAAATGTTCCAGCTCTCTCTCGACGGACGAAGGCTTTATGTCACGACCTCGCTGTTCTCGACTTGGGATAACCAGTTCTATCCCGAGATCCGCGAAAAGGGCGGGGTGATGGTGATGATAGACTGCGACCCTGAAAACGGTGGCATGAAGATCAACGAGGACTTCATCGTGGACTTTGGCAAGGAACCGAATGGCCCATCGCGCTGTCATGAGAGCCGGTATCCGGGCGGTGATTGCACAAGCGACATCTGGCTATGACTATGTATATCGTGACGATCGCGAACAGGGATGGCGCGCAATATTATGTGGATGCGCGGCGCCCACTTCTGGAAACGCTGAGAGAACATGGCGTCGATTTGCCTTTTGGTTGCAAGTACGGCGGCTGCATTACCTGCGCGGCAAAACTAAAAACAGGTACAGTCGATCAACGCCGACAGGTCGCATTAAACAATCGGCAAATTGCTAACGGCTATGTGATCCTTTGCGTGGCACGTCCGACATCCGACATCACGCTGGAGATAGGGGTCGAAAGCCATGACAAGCTGTACCGGAATCCGTTTCTCGACCCACTCAAACCCCACGAACTCAAGGCTGACATTGCGACGCCGAAGGAAGGTTAACCGATGCCCGAAGCAGACATCGATCGCATCTACGATTACGACCCCAAGTACCTTGCCGACATCCTGCAATCGGTCAAAACCATTGCAATGGTGGGGGCCAGCGCGGACAAAACAAAATTCAGCTATGGCGTTCTGCGACAGCTCAGCGAAATCGGCTATGATATTCTACCGGTGAACCCCAACCCAAATGTTTCGGAAATCAGAGGGCTCAAAGTCTACCACTCGCTGGAAGAGATCGACAAACATGTTGATATGGTAGACGTCTTCCGTCCGAAAGAAGAGTTATACGGCCTTGCCGAGAAGGCAATTGCAATCGGGGCAAATGTACTTTGGGGTCAGATCGGCGTGTACGACGACAAAGCAGCGCAACTCGCCGAAGCAGCGGGCCTTAAGGTCGTGATGAACCGATGCCCCAAGATTGAACTCTTCCGCCCTTTTTGGAAGCCGCGCCTGGACTTAAAGATATGATGGAAAGTCGATTGGTGGCGGCCTCTTCAGCATCTAATGAAGGTGCCAATTGAGACATTTCGCGTCCGGAAGAGAAGACACGTAATCCTGCCCACTTTACGAAACCTGCGTACTCTAAACCCAAGAATGACAGTTTTTTAGAGAACCAACGGCCACCTTGTCCGCGAGAAGATAATCGGGCCACGTCCCAGCGCCGCACAGCGGCGAATGAGCGCGTTGAGCCCAAAGCGATTATTCATTGCAAGATGGTGCGCTGCGACGCAGCGACCGGCCGCTCTGCGCTTCAAAAAACGGATTTTAGGCCAATCAAAAGGCGTCGAAACGCCGCGAGTATCACCCACGAACTCAGACGAAAATCAAGCGATGGCACCAGACCTTGAAGAACCGCATCTTTCGAGAAAACTACCATCTGCCCGGTGATCTCAGGCAACAGATTGACGCCTTTGTCGACCACAACAACCACCGGCGCTATCACGAGAGCTTGGAAAACCTCACAAAAGCCAATGTCTACTTCGGGCGCAGCCAATCCATTCTGAAACAACGAGCAAGGATCAAACGGAAGACAATCTAAACCTGGCGCTTGTTTCATCGCAAATCCGCCGCGGATCACAGCAGCTAGGCGAGTCTGATCCTCTCTTAGATCAAGCGGCTATCTGCCCAAAAAGATTTGACGACGGACGCCAGCCAGATGTGGCCGCTAAAATGCTTGGATAAATTTTGTGGCAAATGTTCCTGTCAATACACGTGATCTTTGGTGTTTTATAGTGTGACGTACAGCCCTTCGATAAGTATCACTTAGGAACATCCGGTCTCAAAAACCACGGCGCATTATGGGGGTAGCCAGATGGGTGTCGACAACGCTTGGTTACGGCATTTTGCCCAAATGTTCGCAGAGCGCACGGAAGATGCAAGTGAATTTGAGGAAGTCTTAAAAAGCTCTGGTCTGAAGCGAGGCGACTTGAAAGAGTCCACCAGAGAGATCGACCCGTTGAAGGAGGGTCAGTTTATTCGCTTGGCTTGTGATCATTTAAGAGACCGAGCCTTCGCTACAATAGCTGGTTTGGCGTTTGATACGCCTCGCGACATAGTATGGTATATCTCAAAGTATTCACAGAATCTCAAAGAAGCTATTGAAAACGCTTCACACTACGGTGCTTTGGTTGATGAGAGTATTGAATACAGACTTGTCGAGTCAGAAAACCACGCTTCGCTAAGGATGCAAATTGTTAACGGCGAGCTCAGCAGGTATCATCGACGCACCGAGTTTCTCTTGTTCTCGACAATTTCATTGATGCGCATTGTTACGAATACTCAACTTCACCCTCTGGGAGTTCGGTACAAGCATGTAGTTAAGTCTTCGGCATCCGCAATGAAAAAGGCGGCGGGCTGCACGATATCCTTTGGTTCCGAAGAAAATGAAATTAATCTATCGCTTGCATCGCTTGATCTCCCAATTCCAAGCTATGACCCCGCACTCAGAAACCATCTTACGGACTACGGAAACAACCTTTTGAGAATGCATGCCGCGAGTTCACTAGGGATACGCGGTAAGGTTGAGGCCCAGATATTGAATAAGCTCCCAGGACGAATGTTAAGCGCGCAGGAAGTGGCATCAAGCCTTGGGCTCAGCGCGCGTTCTCTCTCGCGACGTCTCAATGAGGAAGGCCAGAGTTTTCGTGGTATCGTAAAAAACATCAGATGTGATCTTGCGAAGACGTATCTTAAAGACGGGTTCGGCATCGGAGAAGTTGCATTCTACTTGGATTTTGCCGACCAGCCCGCGTTTTCCACTGCATTCAAACATTGGACAGGGCTAACGCCGCGTGAATTTCAAAAACAAAATTGAACCGACGCGATGTCCTGACTTCGACCTTCGCTGTTGGACCACACCTGAGAAACGCCGCTGTTTGATTAGTGCGTAGTGTTGGAAATTTGGGTGACTATGCAGTTTGAAATCTGTGGTGCTCTCCACAAGACAAGCTCATCTTGCTCACCTTCTTCGATAACCATTGCAACAGCGCTCTTGGGGATTTTGGTTTCAAGGGTAATCGGAATTTTGGCCGTCGAACCATGACATCTAATTGCATAGTCCAATGCTGCATCAGAGCTTGTCGTCCAAGACAAGCCAACTTCTTTTCCCAGGCTTTGACCGCGAAAAACCGAGATTGCATTGGGAAGCCGATGCCACTGTTTCGTCGGAACCCAACATGATTTTCGTTTTTTAGCATCCATCGCGTGAACAAACATGGTGTGATCGATTTTTTCGAACCCACCCCATAAACCCCTCAACAAAGGCCAGAAATCTGCGCTGGAAATTTCATTTGCAAGCAACATTTCGACAACAGCATCTGCGCGTTGATCGGGTTCATAGTGTCTGTTCAAATGCATGTTTATTACTTCGACGGCACTGACTGCTTCGGTCTTCATGACTGACGCTCCAACTCTATCTCTGTAACTTGCAAGGCGCTTTGTTTGGCGCGTCATTCAATATTGGTTTGGCGTGTCCAATCACTCTTCTGAATTTCAGCCAAAAGTGTTCCTTTTTCGGCCAAAGCGAAGTGAAACCGGGCCAACCACAGTTGTTTCTTAGTTTAGATGCAGGAGGTAGGTCGGTTTCTGGATAGAGGCTTAATGCCAGAATTGCGGACTTAAGGTCATTCGCCGGAGAGCTGCTCTGACGGATTCATGGAAACAGTGGCAGACTGGCCACTGACAACACCGGAATTGTGGTTTGGATCCATTTCTCGTAATGTCTGGGCAGCATCATTTTGAAGCGTGAACGTATTTCATGACAGCTCTACCGATCTTTGACGCCGCGATTTGGTTTCTTATCCCTGCGTTGATAGTAATGGTCGCGCATCGAGGCGTTCATTTGCTTTTTCCAATCGAGCCGTCAGAGGAAACTTTGGAAGCCGCCAAGTGGGGGTCTGTCAGGATCGGGGCGGTTCACGCTCTCATTCTGGCGCTCGCCTTTTCCAGTGTGCGAGCAGAGTATAACGAATTGCAGGAAAGCATCGACAGCGAAGCGTTGGCCATCGAGCAACTCTATCGTGGTTTGCAAGGGTTTGGCACAGCTGAGGCTGAGGCGATCCAAGACGCGGTAGAGCGTTATACTAAGATGGTTATTAACGAGGAATGGCCGACCATGGCGGCCGGAAGTCCTCTGGAAAAAGCCGATTTACTGGTCGATGTAATATACCGTCAAATCATCGATCTGGCGGACAACTCGGACCGATCAAGCTTAGCTAGTGCGCTGCTGGACGACATTAACGACATCGAGAACGAGCGGGGTCAACGCAGTTTCGATATTGAAGAACCTATCAGTCCGATGTTCTGGATGATCGCAGTCGTTGGATTGGTGTTGACCTGCTTGTCGTTCTTTCCAATGCCGCACGGTTTGGTGCGTTCATCTTTCCTCGGTATGTTCGCGGGCATTAATGGCTTGGTGTTTTTTGCCATCATTGGCTTCTCCCACCCGTTTTCCACTACATTTCCAATTCAGCCGACACCGTTCTTGAAGGTGCTGGAGCGGACCATTGAAAAAGGCAAATAACTGCTTTCAATCCTGAGACCTGACTACCACAAGCGCGACCAATCGCGCCACTATCACAGCAAGGTAGAATTGCCCTATCAGCACCTGTACGACCGCTAAGCTGGCGATGCGCGCATTTTCAGGCGTGATGTCGCCATACCCAAGTGTGGTTAGGGTTACGAAGCTGAAATAGGTTGCGGCGAAAGCGTCCAGATCGGGGTCACCCTTCGCAAATCCAAGATCAAGCGAGACATCCCCAAACCCGACTAGATTATAGATTGCAGCAAAGGCGAAACCGATCAACAGATAGACACTCAGAGCGTTGGCGACCACTCTCCAACTCACGCCACCGGTTGCGCCAAAGATTCTTTCGGTAAGAACGAGTGTGAGGCCCAATGAGAATAACAGATCAAAAACGGTCCCAAGCCGCTCGAAGATCGGACGGGTGTCGCCCGAAACTGAGTCGAAAAAGAAGGCGAGTAGACCGAATACTACCACAGCGATGAATGTCACACGACCGGTCGATGACGCCGCACCCGCTACGACAATGAGTATCAGGAAGACGCCTTCGAATACCTGCTCTGAGACTTGGGATCCCCAAAAGAACGGCCAACCAAAAATGATTAACAAAAGGCAGGCCGGAAGCATAAGTTCCCCCCACGAGGCAATCTTGGAGGTTACAGATTTCAAAGCGTTCATTACGCAAGCTTAGTACCGGTACTAGCAAAGCGCGAGCCCGTCGCCCCAATTCCGCCATTCGCTTGCAGTATACGCCGTGGCACAGTGAGCAATTCCTCTGGTAGTTTCTTTGTTTGTGCTGAAGTGCCCCTTTTGATTTGGACTACCGTAATGTTTGAGAAACGGAGATCCGAGAATGTCGAACAAGAAACACAATCCTGAGGAAATGGTTCAGAAGCTACAGCAAGTTGATGTTCTCGTCGGCCAGGGAATGATACTTGCAGATGCGATCCGCGAGGTTCGCATAAGGTACCCACGTTGCTGGGTCGTCGGTAGTGAGTGACGTCGACCCAGCTCAGTCTACAGGGCTTTTAACGCATTCTGTGTGGGGCTACCCCGAATGCAAGGCGTTGGTACGACCGCCGAGAAAGATCACTTTGCCCGCAAGGCGGTCACTCTCGGTAATGCCGCGAATGTCCGCGCCGTGCCCTTCGCAGTCATAGCGTGACGTTCCGATTGAGGCTAAAGTGCATTCAGCATTTGAGAAGACATGACACCGCGCCTCGTAGATATCCCAAT
>NZ_JBQFPO010000007.1:0-218770 GCF_056536425.1 Ruegeria sp. D1(2025)
GCACGCCGCCTGCTGAACTGGTCCCCACAGGTCTCCGTCAGGGACGGCCTCAACCAATTCAGCACATGGGCAAAAAAGGAGCAGGGGTGATGCGCGGGTTAATCTACAATCTGGAGCTTCAAAAGGGTGAAGTCCTTGGGTACGCCACGCATTGCCTTGCGTCTCTGCGACCGGATTTCGATCGTATCTGGGTTGTAACCAACGGAACGCCTGATTCCGATGGCCTGGCCGAGCTGAATGCATGCAGCGACGAGGTCTTCGTTCTGGAGAAACAACCGCGGGACCACATCCGGGGGTATCTGGGCTGCATCAGCCAATTGGGTTTGGATCAGATCCAGGCGCTGGATGAATTGACCCTTATGGATTGTGACCTGATCGGTCCCGTCTACCCCTATGAAGCCATGCGGGCCAGCATGGCGGCGCAAAGCGATCTGGACTTCTGGTCAATCGCCAGCAGAAAAGACGAAGCGTTGTCAGAAAACGATCGGCAACTCGTTAGTATCTTTCTGACTTTGGGTCAGAACGTACTGCAATCGGAGCCGTTTCAAAAGTTCCTGCAAAAACACACGCCAAGGAAAGGTTCGCCTGGCAACAAACCAGGTACCACGCCGGATCTGGCGGCCTATCTGATCAAGCACGGCTTCCAAGGCGGTGCGTTCATCAAACCTGAAGACTATGAGACGGACCATCCGCTTCTGCTGGAAATAAAAGAAACGCTGGAAGACGCGCGGTGCCCCTTTATCCTGCTGCACCCGTTCTACAGCTCTCCGGCGCTTCAGGATGCATATCAGATCAACCTGGACCGGATCATTCCCTATCTGGAAGAAAACAGCGACTATCCGACGAACCTGATGTGGCAGGTTCTGTTGAAGACGACTTCATTGCGGTCGCTGCACACCAATCTGGCCTATCAATTTACGTTTGACAGCAAATCATACGAAGGAACGCCAAAATGGGATCCTTCGCTCAAAATCGCGGCCTGTGCGCATCTCTACTACACCGAAGCGTTTGAAGAGATTTTTGACCGGGTCAGCAATATTCCACACCCGTTTGATTTCTATATCACCACCGCGTCGGACGAGAAGAAAGCGATCCTGGAAGAAAAATGCGCAGCCGCTGGAATTGAGGCAGATGTGCGTGTCGTGGGCGAAAACCGTGGACGGGATATGTCCTCGCTGTATATCGACCTCAAAGACGTGGTGATGGAAAAGGACTATGACCTGGTTTGCCGCCTGCATTCCAAGAAGTCACCTCAAGTCCACCCAACCACCGGGAAATACTTCAAAAACTTCATTTTTGACTCGGTCCTGGCGAACAGGGAATACGTGTCTCATCTGTTGGATTTCTTTGCCACGCACCAGCATGTGGGCATGGCATTTGCGCCCATGATTCATACCGGTTACCGGTCGATGGGGCACGCCTGGTACGACAACCGGCCGATTTTTGCTGAAATCCTTGAGGACCTGAACTGCTCGGTCCCGGAAGAACCCTATTCGCCTCTGGCCGCATACGGCACCGTGTACTGGTTCCGTCCGGACGCCCTGCGGCCGATGTTTGACGATCAATACCAGTATTCGCAATACAATCAGGAACCCAATCATGTGGATGGCGGGTTGGCGCACGGCCAGGAACGGGCCATGACCTATGTCGCACAGGCCCGGGGTTACATGTCGGCGACCGTCTGGCCGGACTATGTGGCCGCCCAGAGCACGACGTTGATGGAATACAAGATGGACAGCCTGTATTCCTATTTCCCGATGGAGCACGTCGCACCGCACGGGCACCTGATTTCCTACGTCAATGGTGAAACTCACCGCAGCCGAACACCCAGCACATTGCGGCAGTTCGAAAGGTTTTGCAGGCCGGCGCTCAAATCGGTCGGTGCAGCGCTTGGTATCAAACGCCAGAAAAAGAACAAGCATCGCGACTTGTCGCAATTCCAGAAGTGAGCAGCCTGACGGATGTTATTCAGCAGCCCGACCTTTTTGTATGCGTTCCTACCGCTGATATTGGCAGGATGCTATCTGACCAGAACTGCCCACACGCGGAATATCCTTCTGCTGTGCGGTTCCGTGATCTTTTATAGCTGGGGAGAGCTGAAGTACCTTCCGCTCATCTTTACGGCCATTGCGATCACGCATGCTGGCACGGTCTATCAGATCAAGGGAACAAAGCATAAGCGGCTGGTAGTTTCGCTGTGTATCGCGGCCCTGCTATCGCTGCTCGGGTTCTTCAAATACTACGGCTTTGTAGCCGAAAACTTGCGCTCGGTCGGGGTCGGATTCCTGCCCGAACTGACAATTGCGCTTCCATTGGGCATATCGTTCTTTACGTTCCAGGCAATCTCGCAACTGGTCGACGTGTATCGTCATAGCGACGAAGAAAAATACCAGTCCCCGACGTTGTTGCGCACTGCGCTGTATATCATTCTTTTCCCGCAGCTGATTGCCGGCCCAATTGTGCGCTTTGGGTCCGTTGTGACGCAGATGGGAAAGCGGCTTGATACCGGCAGCAGGCGCTCGGTTGGGGCCAAGCTCTTCGTCCTGGGCCTGGCGTCAAAGGTCATCATCGCAGATAAGGTCGCACCAATTGCAGACCACGCTTTTTCACTCGGGCCAGCGTTGGACATGGGGGAAGCGTGGCTGGGCGCTGTGGCCTATGCCCTTCAGATCTTCTTCGATTTTGCCGGATATTCGAACATGGCGATCGGACTGGGTCTGTTTTTCGGGTTCAAATTTCCAACCAACTTCCGCGACCCATATGTGTCCAAGTCCATGACCGAGTTCTGGCGGCGTTGGCATATGTCATTGTCCAGCTGGTTTCGCGACTATCTGTACATTCCACTGGGCGGAAACCGTCACGGTCAGGTTCGTACGGTCATCAATCTGCTGATTGTCTTTCTTGCGACCGGTATCTGGCATGGTGCCGCGTGGAACTTTGTCATCTGGGGCCTGTGGCACGGTAGTTTTCTGACGCTTGAGCGGTTCTTTGGCAAACCCCGTCAGATTGTTTTTGCACGAGTCTACACGTTGCTCGTGGTGCTGATCGGTTGGGTGTTCTTCCGGGCCGAGACGTTGGGTGACGCGGTTGACTACCTTGGCCACATGTTCGGCGCCTCGGGGGATGGCGTGATATCCCCCGAGTTCTTTCTGACGGTCAGCAATGAAGTCATGGCGATCTTCGCGATTGGTCTTTTCTTCGGCTTGGTTCCACGGCCGGTTCGCGACCGCATCTGGAAACGCCCCAACAGAATTGGCTGGCTCTCTAATATGTGGTTCACTTTCCTGCTGTTGGTATGTTTGATGTTCGTGGCCAACAGCACGTATAGCCCATTCCTGTATTTCCGGTTCTGACATGGACAAAATACTGCTCATATGCCTGCTCATACCCGTCCTGGCCGGGTTTTTCAGCAGTGATCTCAATCTTGAAAACCGCGCACAAACTGAGTTTCCTGCGTTCCCGGATTCACTGTCCGGACTGGACGACTTTTTTGCAGGGGTCGATGACTTTGTCTCCGACAATATCGGCCTTCGCAATCAGATGATTTTGGCCAAGAAGTCCTTGGATAAAAAAGTGAACCGCCAGGGCAACGCGAAGGTCATCGTGGGGCGGGAAGGCTGGATGTACTACAACGCGCCGTCGGTCATTGAACGAACAAGCGGGTTGGAATTCTTGCCTTGGCGCGTCACCAGTATCACAAACTATGTGCTCGAGGCGCAGGACCTGGCAGACAAGGTTGGCGCCGAATTTCTGGCTATTCCGGTTCCGACCAAGCACGCTGTCTACAACAAGTATATGCCGTCCTGGGCGCAAACAGACGAGTTCGAGAAATCTGAACAACGGGCCATCATCAAGAATTTGGCAGACCAGAACATACCCCTGACGGATCCCTATGTCGTTTATCAGGACTATGATCTTGACGAAACGCCTCTTTATTACAAACGGGATACCCACTGGAACAGTTTCGGTGCCTATGTCGTCTTCTATGACGCGATGAGCCGACTGGGCCTGGCCGAAAATCTTCCACCCCCGCAGGCTCTGTTGATCGGCTACAATGAAGGCACGTATTTCGGTGTTCTCGACCAGTTTATGGGGCTCAGCGAAGCCGCTGATAGTGAGGCAATTCCCGAATTGGACATGACCATGTTGCGGGCCGTCGAAGAACAAAGCGTTGAGGACTTCGAAGACCATGTTTCGATGAATTCCTACATTGTCAAATTCGATGACGGTAGCTCGGGCAAACCCAAACTGCAGATTATCGGGGACAGCTTCACGTTTGGGTTCTTTCGACCTTTCCTGGGCGCAGTTTTCAGTGAAGTACGGTGGTCGCATCATGCGCACGGCGCCTACGATAGAAACGCAGTCGAAGCGTTTCAGCCTGACTATCTCATCTTTGAGTTTGTCGACTGGGAAATACCGGGCTGGCACCTGCATGAAACACTCAAGGCGTCTAACTGATGCGGGTCTTTGATCACCAGATTGTCATGGCAACAATCTTTGAAGTTTACGGCGGAAAGGCCAGCATTCTCGCCGACACGGCGGAACAGATCGCTTAGCGAAGCGGCCGATTCACAAAGTAGCAGTTGTTATGCCGTTTTGGAGATGGTCCCGAACTCCGCCTATGGAAAAAACCGGAGAAGTTTGTAGGAATAACATCCTATCTGAGATATCCACCCACTCACACGAGAAACGATAAGTGAACGGCAACTTGACGCATCCCGACTGGTTCGACCCCGAATACTACCTGAACAGCAACCCTCAGATTCGCGAGAAAGGCATAGATCCGTGGTCTCATTACTTGAAGCACGGCTATCAGGAAGGACTTAAACCGTCGGGCGCGCCAACCCATCCTGACTGGTTTGATCCCGAGTTCTACCTGAGTGCCAATCCGGCCGTCCGTGAAAAGGGAATGGACCCGTGGTCTCACTACCTGAAGCACGGTTATCGGGAAGGCCTTAAGCCATCCGCCGCACCAGCCCATCCTGATTGGTTCGACCCCGAGTATTACGTGAAAGCCTACCCGGAAATTGGCGCAAGCGGTCAGGATCCCTGGACCCATTTCGTCAACTATGGCTATCAGGAAAAACGTCGTCCATCCGAACTAAAGGGTGTGTATGATTTTGACGGGCTCAGCACCATTCACAGCTCTGATTTCATGCAGGATCCCGCTTTCAAAAAAGCGTATGAACGGGGTTCGAAAGCCGCCCGCGGCATCGACCATCACTGGTACTGGCGGTTCCATGTCGGTCTGTGGTGCATGCGAACCGCCATGGCGCTTCCGGGCGATTTTGCCGAGTTCGGAGTGAATTACGGCATGTTGGCATCCGGTGCCATGCTTGATCTGGATTGGAACAACCAGAACAAAACCATCTTCCTCTTCGACTCATTTGCCGGGATGAAGCCCGAACATATTGAAGGCGCGGAAGAAGGCAAAGAACACCTGTCCGAATACAACACCGCCGCGTTGTCTAATGGCTTCTATGCGATCAGTGCCGATGAAGTTCGCGCGAATTTTGCGGAATTCAAAAACACCAAGATTGTGGTTGGCTTTATTCCTGACACGCTGGATCAGTTGACGAGCGAACAACTGGCATTTGTTCATATCGACCTGAATAACCCTGCACCGGAAATAGACGCCTTGCGGTTCGTTTGGGACAGAATCGTGCCCGGTGGAATTGTGCTTCTGGATGACTATGCTCAGAAAGGGTTCGAACTGCAGAAACAGGCGATGGATGAGCTGAGCCGGGAGATGAACTTTCACATTTTGTCTCTGCCGACAGGTCAGGGCTTGATCCTGAAAACCTGAAATTTGTATGCCGGACACGTGGCGCGTCACGTGTCCGGCACTTTCTGCATGCAAACGGTGTCAGAACCGGTCTTGTTGTTGCCATAGGGTGCAGTCTTTTGAAGCAGACCCTGCAGAAGGACTGGCGAGGTTCCGCGGCCGTCGCCTTGCCGTGACCAGTATTGTCAAAGAAGTCCACGCGGGATTGTCTCGCGCCATTCCTTTGTCAGGACTTCGGATTTTTCGGAGCCTTCGGTCGCGCGCAGTTTTCTTTCCAAGTAAAAATTCTGCTCATCACAGGTCATTTGTCCTTCCGTATGTATCTCAACCTGCCAATCGCCTCGTGCGAACGTAAATGACCAGTTGGCTTTGTACTGTGCCGTTGTCGGATCGTCCGGGTGGATCGCGTAACGCATGGCCACATGGCTGCCAACTGTCATGCCATGATAAGGATCGGTGGCCTTGCCGTAATCGTCAAATGTCGTAAGGACCACGGTTCCATCGTCTTCCACCGAGCGCTCCGAACGTCCAGAAGGTGGCCGCAGTTGACTGGCCTGAAGTGTCGGATAATCCTGAACCGGCCCGGGATTTGATGGTGCGATTTCCTCGTGTACGTCCCGCACGGGCAACAACAGGGCTGAGTGTTCCAGCAGCAGCGTCACTTGTGCAGCGTTGGGTGCAGGCCAGACTATTGGCCAATATGAGGTGGACAGCGCCAGACGCAGGATGTGTCCCGGAAGTAGGCGGTGGGCGCATTCGTTCAATACGATTTCCGCTTCATAGACCTTTCCGGGCACCAATACTTCTGGTGTCTCATGGCTGTTGCAATGCGTCAGGTTCAGCGCGCGGTAGGTAATCCGCTGCGACGTTCCGTCGGGGGCAACGTCACACAGACGCGCGACCAGTTGCGCCACCGGCTTGTCCGCGGTGAAGGACAGTTTCAGCCGGGCGCGCCCCAACAGGTCCAGCGGTTTTTGCATTGCTGTGCTGTCGAAGCAAAGTGACAGTGCATCATCCTGAGATTGATCCTCGGACAACTCGTTATCTATCCGCATGCCCGGACAGAAATACCCGCTTGCCTGTCCGATATGCGAGGGGCAGGCCACCGTCGCTTTTTCGGCGAAAGGAGCGTCCGCAAATCCACCCGGTCGCAGGTGCCAGCGCTGGGTACCAACATTGGGTGAGGGCCATTGGCTTTCGGCGATCCAGTGCCCCTGTCTTGGCTTGTTTTCCTTGGTCGGATTGAAATGTTGCTGCATATACGTCCGATAGGCGGGCAAATCCTCGGCCCCGTTCTGTTGCCCTTTCAGCCATCGGTCGAACCACCTGATGACTTCCGAGTGGAAGTCCCCGGCATCCAGTTTGGCAATATGCGGATAGCGGTGTTCCCAGGGCCCGATTATAGCCTTTGCGGGTACTTCAAGATTGGCGGCCAGCGCGGGGGGCGCGTTGACATAGGCGTCCGCCCAGCCGGTGATTGCCAAAACGGGGGCCTGAATGGCTGACCAGTCTTCACAGACCGAGCCATGTTTCCAAAACCCATCTCGGGTGGGATGGCGCAGCCAGTCGGCGGCTGAAAATGGCACGTTTTCAAGCCGTTTCAGCCAGTCCTCGCGCCAATCAGGTCGCAAAGCGGGATCAGCCGGGCGCGTCAGGTAGGCAAACATCTGGCACCCCCAGTTGACGTTGTCGCTGAGCAGGCACCCGCCCATGAAGTGAATGTCGTCGGCGTAACGATCGACTGTCGAGGCGACACTGACGACCGCTTTCAACGCGGCAGGACGGCGGAAAGCCAGTTGCAATCCGTTGAACCCGCCCCAGGAAATTCCGATCATGCCGACGTTTCCGTCGCACCAGTCCTGTGCTGCGATCCAGTTCAGAACGGCTTCGCCATCGCTGAGTTCCTGCTCGGAATATTCATCATCGAACTGGCCTTCGCTGTCGCCGGTTCCGGCGATGTCGACCCGGATGCAGGCATACCCGGCCTTGGCAAACACAGGATGGGTTGTTTCATCCCGCGGCGCAGTCCCATCACGCTTTCGGTATGGAAGGTACTCCAGAATCGCAGGGGAAGGCCCTGTTTCCGGCAACCAGATCCTTGCGGCAAGCTTTCGCCCGTCCGGTAGTGGTATCCATGTGTTTTCGATGATTTCGACTGGCATTTTCGGACGTCACCCTTTCTGCGACCGGCTTGCATACCCGGATACCAGTGAATTCGGAACTTGGCGACGTTTTACATGTTTCGGTTCCACCGCGCCGGATTTTTTCACCACCGCGCGGTGGCGTCTTAGCTGCGCATCCGTGCGCCTTCCGGATCAAACGCACACGCATATTGAAGTTTCGCCGCAAACCGGCTGCCGGCTATATCCAAATGGACCCTGACGCCATCAGCGTCTTTCAGTTTGACATAGGCGAGTGCAACCGGCTTGCCGATACGATAGCCAAAAGCGGCGGACGTCGTATGACCCACAATCTTGTCTCCGGCATAGATGGGTTCATGTCCCAGTGGCACCGCCGCCTCGTCCTCGATGATCACCGTGACCAGATGGCGTGAACTCGTTTCGCGGCGCTGTGCCAGCGCTTCGGAACCGATAAAGGGCTTCTTCTTCGACACCAGACTGTCCAGCCCGGCCTCAACAGGGGACGTGTCGCTGTCCAGTTCATGACCCATGGCGGCAAATCCCTTTTCGATCCGCATGGCGGTCTGGGCGTACAGGCCCGCCGGTTTTGCGCCGGCTGCCGTCAGTGCCGCATAAACCGCGGGGGCGTTTTCGGCGCGCATGGTGATCTCCCAGCCCGGTTCCCCGACATATGACATGCGCACGGCCCGAACATGGCATCCGGCGATGTGCGCGGGACCGACCTTGAAATAGCCCAGTCTGGTCAGTTCGGGCGCACCGGCCTCGGTGATGATCCGTGCGGCGTCAGGACCCATCAGGCCCAGAACGGCGTAGTCCTCGGTGCTGTCGGTCAGGGTCACATCAAACCCTTCCGAGTGGCGGCGGAACCAGGCGAGGTCCCGTTTGATCGCATTGGTGCCGACGAACAGGCGATAGTGATTATCGGCAATCCGATGGGCGGTAATGTCGCTTTCATAGGTGCCGCGTTGATTCAGTACTGCAGTATAGACGGCACTGCCCGGCGGCTTGGCCATGTTGGACGCGCATGTATGTTGCAGGAACGCCTCGGCATCCGGACCTT
The DNA here is from genome assembly GCF_056536425.1 of Ruegeria sp. D1(2025). Classification (NCBI taxonomy): domain Bacteria; kingdom Pseudomonadati; phylum Pseudomonadota; class Alphaproteobacteria; order Rhodobacterales; family Roseobacteraceae; genus Ruegeria; species Ruegeria sp. D1(2025). Next base: position 8,987 of record NZ_JBQFPO010000007.1, read on the forward strand.
CAACCTCGATCTTGCCGAAGGATGACGCATCGAAGACAGCCGCTTGCTCGTGCGCGGCTTTGACTTCATTCGCCACGTTTTCGAACCAGTCGGGTTTGCCGAAACTCATTGCGGGCTCGGCGGTTTTTCCGAAGTAGAGCGGGCGCTCCCAGCCATAAAACTGGCCAAAATGCGCGCCCGCTGCTTTGTATTCCGTCTCGAGCGGCAGGGCACGCAGGTTCCGCGCGGTTGTGAGCTGACGGCCGGGATATGCGATTTCGTAGTGGGTTCCCAGTATTTCCGGCGCCCGGGCCATCAGATGATCCAGCGAGTTGAACACAGGCGCAAAACGTTTGGCATCCGCTTCGCCTAAATCATACGCCGTGTGTCCGTGAACGATGCAATGGGCCAGGTTCATCCCGGCGCCGCCACCCGAAGCAACCCCGACCGAATTCAGGCCACAGCCCAGATAGAGCCCGCGTGTCTCCGCCGTCTCGCCCAGCATGAACATGCCGTCCGGGGTAAAACTTTCGGGCCCGTTGAGCAGCATTTTGACCTCGGCCGTCTCAAGCGCCGGTAACCGGTGCAGCGCGTTCATCATCATCGGCTCGAAATGGTCCCAGTCCTCGGGCAGTAGGCTGAATACAAAGTTTTCATCCAGAATGCCGGGTTTCACCGGTTTGCCCATAGGTTCAAAGCAACCCACCAGCAAGCCGCCTGAATCGTCGCGGATGTACAGATGGCTGTCGTGGTCGCTAAGCGTTGGAGTATTTCCGACAATTCCGTCGATTGGCTTGGTCAGCAGGTAGAAATGTTCGCAGGCGAGAGCAGGCACGGCGGCGCCGGCCATGGCGCCCACTTCGCGTGACCAAAGCCCGGTGCACAAGGCAATGGCATCGCATGTGATCGTGCCGGCCGTTGTTTCAACGCCCTTGATGCGGCCATTTTCAGTCAGGATGCCAGTGACCCCGGTATCCTCGAAAATCCTTGCGCCCAGACCTTTCGCAGCCTTGATCAGTGCGGCGCACACGTCCGAAGGGCTGACACGGCCGTCGTCCGGCGACCAGACAGCGCCGATGACATCTTCGGCATTCATCAGCGGCCAGCGTTCCTTGGCCTCGCCTGCGCTGATGGATTGCGCAGTGACCCCATAGGCTCTGGCCAGCGCCTCTTGCCGTCGGATATGCGTCAGGCGCCCGTCCGAGGTGGCGATGGACAAGCTGCCTTTCTGGATCCAGCCAACATTCTGGCCCGTTTCCTGTTCAAGCCGGGAATAAAGATCGACCGAATACTGGATCATACGGGTCAGGTTCTGCGAATGGCGAAGTGCGCGAACCTGTGCAGCAGAGTGCCACGTCGTACCACTGGTCAGCTTGTTGCGTTCCAGCAGGATCGCATCGCCGACCCCCATTTTTGCCAGGTGGTACAGGGTCGAGCACCCCATAATTCCGCCGCCGATAACAATTACTGAAGCGTGGCCTGGGACAGTCATTTCGCTTTCCTGTGATTCTGATTCAAAGCCAATTTTGCCCAGAATATTAAGTTTGAAAAACTTGTATAACTAATTTTATCATTCGCTAAATTTAGTGAGCAAGCGCGAAGTTCCACCACCCTTCCGGAAATTTCCCGAGCGGTCCTGAGCCAATCGTTGGCGTATTGCGAGGTTTGTTAGATCAGGGTCGGAAGACGATCATAGTCTTCCAGCCGGTCCCGCAGGAAAGAATAATCGGTGCGGGCCTGATTCAGAACGGATCGTTCCAAAACGATGTGTTTCAAGGCTTCTTCATGCTGAGGGAACGCGACGGGGCCCTTGTTTTCGTCCATCCAGGGCCAGCAGAACAGCGAATTTCCATACTGCGCACCGGCGCGGTTGAGCGACATCAGGAAAATTTGGTTCTCCATCGCTCGGGTGGTCGCGAAGGCGTGCCAGGTGGGGAAGGATTCATCCCGGAAATAGGCGCCGCAATGGGTTATCAGATCAACACCCTTGTCGACGGCCAGGGTGCGGCATAGCTCGGGAATGCGGATGTCGTAGCAAATGATAGGGGCGATCCTGAACCCACGGACTTCGTAAGTCAGCAGATGCGCGCCGCGCTCAAAATACTCTTTCTCCATCGAGGCGCCGTATTGGGCCAGATGTAGTTTGTCATAATGCCCGACAAGATTGCCGTCCGGTCCCACAACCGCAATCGAGATATAGTTGCCGTCTGTCCCTCTGCGCGCGAAGCTGTAGGAAACGAAAACGCCGAACTTTAGCGCCACATCACGCCAAGCGCGGAATGAAGCACCGTCCAGGGGTTCGGCAATATCGTCCAGACGCGAAAACGCCGCGCGGGAATAATCTATGCTCGACAATTCGGGCAAGACCACCAGGTCCGCAGGCCGGGCGGCCAGTTCCTCGGATACTCTTTGCGTGGACTGCGCCAGATGATCGTCGCGTTCCTGCGCCGAGTTCGTTTGCGGAATGCGGATCTGACACGCCAGAATTGCCAGTGTTTCTTCCTTCGACATTGTCAGACTTCCTTGTCCTTCCAATACTCTCCCAGCCTGATGCGATCCGCTTCAATCTGTTTGATTCTGTCTGTTGCGCTGGCCCGTTCCTCAATCGTGAAGAACCCGATCAGTGCCTCGATCAGCACCGTTACGCCGGCAAAGGAGCCAAAGAAAAACGGGGCCTGATCCTGAGCCAGCAGTGTGTGATCTGCCATGATCGCAATAGGCGACGCGGGACTGTCGGTGATCGCGATTACCTTCGCCTTTCGTTCCTGCGCAAATTCGGACACCTGAATGGCCGCGTTGGCGCAAGGTTGCAGGCTGATTGTTATCACGGTGTCCTTTTCCGAGATATCGGTGATTGAGTCGGCCAGAACACCGCCCGCGGCCTGAAGCAGGCGGAATTTGCCGCTGGTCATTCCCGCCAGATAGTGCAGGTAAGACGCGTGGGTTTGCGAAGCCTGCATTCCCACCAGATAGACATGTCTGCTTTTGCTCAACATGCGGGCGATCTCGGCGATGTGCTCCGGGTCGTTGGCTTCGAACAGAGAAGATACGTTGGTCAGCGCTGCGTCGCGCAACTGCTCCCAGAACCTGATGTTGCTGCGGCTGTCTTCCGAGTCGCTCATGGTTACGGCGCGCAGGTGATAATCCTTGATGTCGTGCTGCTGCACCTGTTTGCGATAGACGTCACGCAGCTCGCTATAGGTCTCGTACCCCAGAATTTTTGCCATGCGGGAAAAATTCGGCAGGGAAACGCCCGCATTTGTTGCCACACGGCGCATGGACAGTGTCGCGATGTCGCCCGGATGCTCAAGCATGTAGGTCGCGACGATTTTCAGAACGCGGGGAAGGTCGGGGTAAAGGTCCCTCAGGCGTTCGCCGATTTGCTGATAATCGCTCATACTACAAGTGCTCAGAACAGGAGGTTGCTCACGTTGATGTTTCCGGGTGTATTGACATGGCCCGAACCCAACAGCCTGAGCGCGATGCTAGGATGATTTTCACGTTCGTGCAATATTTCGCGACAACTGTATCATTTGAAAACATCCGAGCCGTACGATGCCCTGTGTCGCGGTGTCGGCATGTCAGTCCGAGTATGTGCGTTTGCTTAGCGGAGTACTGGATATTCTGGCCTTAAACATTTCAAGAAAGGCGAATTCTGCGGGGTTCAAACGCGCGTTACTGTGGTGGACCATGAAAAAATCGATCACCGGTTCGTTGGTGTAAGGCGGCAGTCGCCAGAGTTTGCCTTGCGCCACGTATTGGCGGGCGAAGTGGACGGGCAGAGGGCCAAACCCCAGCCCGGCAATGATCATCCGCAAGGCCTCGTCCAGATTAGACGTGTATCCGATAACCTTCTTGTCCAGCGCCTGCTGCGCCCGCAAAAGGGCCACCGGCCTTAGGGCGTCCCACAACTGGTCGGTTTTGAACGAGACCGACGAATACTCTCTTAGGTCGCTCAGCTTCAAATCCGCTTGCCCAAAAAGAGGATGCGTCGGGCCGCAAAAGAAGCTGAAGAAAGATCTATACATGATCTCGTGATTCAGTCTGGGGTGAATTTCGTGGGCCAGGCAAAAGCCCACGGCCGCGTTCTTCTCCAGAACACTGCGCTGGACGTTTGCGCTGGACATGACGTTGACTTCAAATGTCACGTTGGGATTCTGTTCGTGAAAATCAGACAGAACCCTGTCGTAGAAAGGGCTTTCAATTCGGCTGGTTGTGGCGATGGAGACCTGACCGGTCAGATGATCCCGTGTGGTTTGGGCTGTCTGCACGGCGCGCGTGATGGTTCCGAACACTTCAACACATTCCTGATACAGGGTTTCGCCGGCCGGCGTGACCCGAAAACTTGACGGACTGCGCTCGATCAGCTTGGTGCCGGTGCGGGCTTCAAGCCGCTGCAAGGCCTGGCTTATCGTCGGCTGGCGCAATCTCAGCCGGTTGGCTGCGCTGGTCAGGCTGCCTTCCTGGACGATAAACATGAAGGTGCGCAGCAGGTTCCAGTCCAGTTCCCGCGCCAGTCTTTCCGCCTTGGTCTCCTTCATGGCATTAACCAGATCTATGATGGCTATTCACATTATCTATTTGGTCTATGACAGATCTGCGCGCAACATCTTCTTGTCGCCCTGATGCGTTCAGGGATTCTCGGAGGCCTGTCAGTGCAGAAATCGAATTTGTTCTATCAATCCCGTCTCCGGCGGCCTCAGGTCGACCGAGCCGAGGGGATCTATTTCTGGGATACGGAAGGCCGACGGTACATTGATGGCTCATCCGGTGCGATGGTCAGCAATATCGGACATTCGAACCCGAACGTTCTGGCTGCGATGAAGGCGCAAATGGACAGCGCCACGTTCGCTTACAGGCTCCATTTCGAAAACGCCCCGGCCGAAGACCTGGCGTCGGCCATCGCTGCGCGCATGCCGGACGGTCTGAACCGGGTCTTCTTTGTGTCCGGTGGCTCAGAAGCGGTTGAATCCTGCGTGAAGTTTGCGCGGCAATGGGCGGTCGCCACCGGGCAGCAGGACCGCTGGAAAGTGATTTCGCGGTTCCCTTCCTACCACGGAAGCACCTTGGGTGCGCTTGCACTGACCGGGTACGGGCCCTTGGTAGACGTGTTTCGGCCAATGTTTCAGGACATGCCAAAAATCCCGGCACCGCGTTGCTATCTGGACAATGACAACCTGTCCGATGACGCGCGCGGTTTGAAATACGCCGAGATGCTGAGAGATGAGATCATCGTTCAGGGTCCAGAGACCGTGCTGGCCTTTATCATGGAACCGGTGGGTGGCGCGTCGACCGGAGCGTTGGTTGCACCGGACAGCTATTATCGCCGCATCCGGGAAATCTGCGACGAATTCGGTATCCTTCTGATCATGGACGAAGTCATGTCCGGCGTTGGCCGGACGGGCAAATTCATGGCGTCCGAACATTGGGATGTTCGTCCGGACCTGGCCGCCGTGTCCAAGGGCTTTGCCGCCGGTTATGCGCCGCTGGGCGCGATGATTGCCGACGAACGGATGGTGGACGCCGTCCTGGCCGCTGGCGGTTTTGCGCATGGTCACACCTATGCAGGCAACCCGCTGGCCTGCGCCGCGGGTCTGGCCGTGCTGGGTGAAATCGAACGTCTGAATCTGCTTGAGAACGCGACCCGGATGGGTGGTGTTCTGATGGCCGGGCTGCACGAGTTGATGGGGCGCTATTCCTTCATCGGCGATGTGCGGGGCAAAGGTTTGCTGATGGCGTTTGAAATGGTTTCGGATCGCGCAAGCATGACGCCTCTTCCCAAGCAACTGGATGCGTATTCCCGGTTTGTGGACATCTGCTACGACCGGGGTCTGATCACCTATTCCCGCCGGACCAGGGGCGGGCTGGAAGGGGATCATTTCCTGATTTGCCCGCCGATGATCGTAACCGAAGATCAGGTTGGCGACATTCTGAACATTCTGGATGACAGCCTTTCCGTATTTGCGCGGGAAGCCGGGCTGGAGAGCTGAGTATGACAAGAAAAATCATCATAACCTGTGCGGTCACGGGATCGATCCACACCCCCAGCATGAGCCCGTATCTTCCGGTGACACCGGATGAGATCGCGACTGCGGCTATCGGGGCAGCCGAAGCAGGGGCCTCGGTTTTGCATCTTCACGCGCGCGACTCGGAAACCGGGAAGCCAAGCGCGGATATCGGCGTATTCCGGCAGTTTTTGCCGCGCATCAAACAGGCTACAGATGCGGTCATCAACATCACGACAGGTGGTAGTTCGCAGATGACGATCGAAGAGCGCCTGTCCGCTCCGTCGCAACTGTCGCCCGAGATGTGTTCGCTCAACATGGGGTCAATGAATTTCGGTCTTTTCCCGATGCGCGAACGTTTCTCGGACTGGCAACACGACTGGGAAGAGCCATTTCTGGAAAACTCTCGCGACAATGTTTTCAAGAACACGTTTCATGATATCGAGCGTCTTTTCACGCTGATGGGGGACGGGTGCGGAACACGGTTCGAGCTGGAGTGCTACGACGTTGGTCACATCCAGACCGTCGCCTACTATCTTCGGAAAAAACGGATCAAGGCACCCGTCTTCCTTCAGTTTGTCATGGGTGTCTTTGGCGGCATGGATGCCAGCCCCGAGAACTTGATGCACATGAAATCAACCGCGGACCGTTTGCTGGGTGATCAGTACCAGTTTTCCGTTCTCGCTGCCGGGCGCCAGCAGATGCCTTTGGGGACAATGAGCGTGGTGCTGGGAGGGAACGTGCGCGTCGGGCTGGAAGACAACCTGATGATCGCGAAAGGGGAACTGGCCACAAGCAATGCGCAGCAGGTGCAGAAAATTCGACGCATTGTCGAAGAATTGGGGTTCGATGTCGCAACACCCACGGATGTACGCGAAACACTGGGGCTAAAAGGCGCGGATCAGGTCGCGTTTTAGGGGGATGGCATGAAAGTCTTTGTTGATCAGGAAAAACAGCGCCAACACTTTCCTTCGGGATTTCTGGTGAATGGCCTCATGCAGCCCAATCCGGAAAAACCTGAACGGCTGGAACGGCTTCTGGATGGGGTCGCGACAGGCGGGCATGACATTCTGGCCCCCGAGGATCATGGCCTGGGTCCGATTGCGGCGGTCCACGCTCCGGCCTATCTGAAGTTTCTGTCGACGGTTTACCCGCGCTGGCAACGTATTCCGGATGCGGCGCCAGAGATTTTCCCGAACATTCATCCCGACCGCCGCACGGCGAGCTATCCGTTATCCGCCGTGGCGCAAGCGGGATATCACATCGCGGATATGTCCTGTCCTATCGGAGAGTACACCTGGGAAGCGTCGCGCTGGTCTGCGAACTGCGCTGTTTCTGCAGCGCAGGCCGTGAGCGAAGGCGACGATGTCGCCTATGCGATGTGCCGCCCGCCCGGGCATCACTGTTTCAGCGATCTGGCGGGTGGGTTTTGCTATCTCAACAACAGCGCAATCGCGGCGCAATACCTGCGAAAGCAGCATGACCGCGTGGCGATCATCGATGTGGATCTGCACCATGGAAACGGTACGCAGGGCATTTTCTATGAACGCAGTGACGTCTTCACGCTTTCCATCCACGCGGATCCCGCCCGGTTCTATCCATTCTTCTGGGGCCACGAGCATGAACGCGGCGAGGGCGCCGGATTTGGTTATAACCTCAATGTTCCCCTACCACGCGGAACCAGGGATGACGGGTTCATGAAAGGGCTGGAAAGCGGGCTTGAACATGTCCGGGCCTTTGCGCCGGGCGCTGTCGTGATCGCGCTGGGCCTCGACGCTTTCGAAGGTGATCCGTTTGGCGGGCTGGCGGTATCAACGCCGGGCTTCACCAGAATTGCGGAGAAGCTGAATGAGTTGGCCGTTCCGACCGTCATCGTGCAGGAGGGGGGCTATCTTTGCGATGAACTGGGTGAAAATCTGAACGCATTTCTGTCCGGTTACTAAGGTTGATGTTGAAACGCCCGGGGGGATTCAGCAAGATGACGATCTGCAATTGTTGCAACGTCCGGTGCCAATGGAGTGGTCCGAATGAGTGCGATCCATAGCTGTTCGGGTTTCAGTTCAAATCCACCGGCGACGCGTGGGCCTGCAACAATTGTCGGTGGACTTACATCCACAGGGTTGAAATCAAACTGTTTTTCGTCGGCCAAATTCGCCTCTCAGATGTTTCAATCGAAAAAGATTCGCAAAAACAAATTGCAGATGATAAATTCCAGCTTTAGTGATAACAAAATATTAAGAACTGGCCACGTGGCGATGCTGCTGGCCAAAACGATTCTAAAAGCCCGGTGTTCAAGGGCAAAAACCCCAAAGGGAGGAAAATTCTCATGAAATTCGACAAACTGGCCAAGGGGCTGGTCATTGGCGCCACCAGCGCGCTGATGGCCACCGCTGCTTTCGCCGAAGATATGACTTTGCGGTTTGCCGGTGTTTTCCCAATCGACCATCAGGGTACTAAGATGATGGAACAGGTTGCGGCGGACGTCGCGGCGGCAAACGTCGGTCTGAAGATCGAAGTGTTCCCCGCAAACCAGCTGGGCTCGGGCGAGGCGCTGTTTGAAGACGTGGCCCGCGGCAACATCGATCTGGCGGCGGCCTTTATCTATGCCGACACCGACCCGCGCCTGGAGTTCCTGTCGATGCCGTTCCTCGTGGGTGGCTGGGACGACATGAACAACATCATGCGCAACATGGATTCCGAATATAACAAAATCCTGCAGGAAATCACCGACGAGTATGGTGTGAGCGTGATGGCCCAGAACCCCGAAGGGTTTGTCGGCATCGTGGCCACGCAGGAGCCGACCAACTGGAACACTTTTGACGACAAAGGCATGAACATTCGCGTCTGGTCGTCTCCGGCTGTGAAAGCCATGGTGGAAGCACTTGGTTACAAGGCGACGACCATGGCATGGGGCGACATCTTCCCCGCGATCCAGTCCGGTATCGTGGACGGCGCGATCTGCTGCACCAAGACGGCAACCTACTCGATCTTCGCGCAGTCGGATGTCGGCACGCATTTCGTAGAGTACAACTCGATCTCGGAACTGACCACGTTCTATGCCTCGCAGCGCACGCTGGACAAGCTGAACGACGAGCAGCGGGCGGCATTGCAGGCCGCAATGACCAAGGCGTCCGACGACTTCTTCCAGTATAACCGCGACAACGATGCGGCCTTTGGTGAGAAGTTGATCGAAAAAGGCTATACTATCCTATCCCTGAACGAGGAAGAGCAGGCCGCAATGGCTGCCCACATTCAGGAAAACATCTGGCCCATGATGGCGCAAAGCGTCGGTCAGGATGTGATTGACCGTTTGCTTGCAAGCAAAAACTGATAGTCTGAAACCCAGGTGGGCCGGCAAACTTGCCGGCCCTTTTTCTAATACCTGACAAAAAAACAAAAAGCGGGGACAGACATGTCGATAGAAGACGATGACATGACGAGATGGGTTGGCGACGAAGACGCCGATAAACCGCAGAAAGTTACCGACGAATTGCCGCCCGTCATCGGGTATCCCATGAAAGTGATCGCGTTTGTTTGCAGACAAATCGTTATGGCCTGCGGCTTCCTGATGGCCTTCACCTTTGGCGCTGTTGTTGTAATCCGATACGGTTTCGGCGGCGACCTGTTCGCTTATGAAGAATGGCTGTTGGCCTTCTCGATCATCGGCTTCTTTGCCGGTGCGGTTCTGGCCTCTGCCCGCAATCTGCATATCAACGCCGATATTCTGGGTATCGTGATCCACAATCCCCGGATGATCTGGTGGCGCGGGTTTGTGGTGCTGTTGGTCGAGCTTCTTGTGATCCTCTTTATGGTCTACGCCTGCTACGTCTCGCTGCTTGACGACTTCTCGTTCCCCCGGCTGCGATCTACTCCGGTCCTGCGTATTCCGTTCGTCTCCTGGCGCATTGCGATCATGTGCTCTTTTGGCTTCATGGCGATGTTCACCGCTGCATATCTCTACGTTCATATCCGCAAGGGGCTCGGGCTTCCGTTGCGCTCTGAAATTCTTAAGGGAGCCGCGAAATGATTATCGCCGGAAGTCTTGTTATTGTCTGCCTGATGCTCCTGCTGGGTGTCAGCGTCTATGTGGCGTTCGGAGCCGTCCTGATCTTTATCGCGATGGTGGGAGATCAATCCATCACAGGATATCTGCCGACCGGAGCGACGGGGATCCGCTCTCTGGTGCTGCTCGCGATTCCACTTTTCATGATTGCCGGTGGCATTATGGAGAAAGGCAGAATTGCGGCGCCTCTGGTGGCGCTGGCCGAAATGTTCATTGGCCACATCAAGGGTGGACTGAACGCGGCCTCCGTGCTGGCCTGCGGCGTGTTCGGCTCGATCTCGGGCAGTGCGAATGCGACCCTGACCTGCATCGGCGGCATCATGATGCCGCACCTGAAAAAGGCGAATTACCCGAAAGGGCAATCCGCGGCCCTGATTGTGTCGGCAAGCCCCCTAGGCCTTTTGATCCCGCCCAGTTCATCGCACATCCTCTACGGCTGGGTCGCACAGCAACACGTGCTGAAGTGCTTCCTGTCGACGGTCATTCCCGCGATCATCCTGATCACGCTGCTGATCATCACCAATCAGTTCATGCTGCGAAAGTATGACGATATCCAACTGAAAGAGCGCCCGAATCCCTTCATGCCTGCATTGTTGGGCCAGGGTCGGTTGGCGGGTCCGGCGCTGATGATGCCGATCATCATCCTGGGCGGTATCTACGGCGGTATCATGACACCGACCGAAGCCGCTGGTATCGCCGTTGTTTACGCGATTCCCGTGGCAATCTACTTCTATCGCGGCCTGACCTGGAAAACCCTGGCCCAGACCATCCAGACTTCGGGTGTTACGATCGGGGTGGTCATGGTGATGATTTTCATGGTGTTGATCGTATCAGACAACCTGATCTCGCAGGGCGCGCCGCAGATGGCCAAGGATATGGTTTATTCGGTTTCGGACAACCCGGTCGTGATTTTGCTGATGATCAATGTCGTCATGATCCTGATCGGCATGCTGATGGACGATATCTCGGGGCTGCTGCTGTCCACGCCGATTCTGCTGCCGATTGCGCAGAGCGTGGGCGTGGATCCGATCCACTTTGCCGCGATCATCGGCGTCAATCTTGGTATGGCCAACATCACGCCGCCCACGGCGCCGCTGCTGTACTTGGGGGCGCAGGTTTGCGACACGCCGGTTGCCAAGATGCTGTGGCCGACTTTGATCTTCATCGTGTTTGCATGGCTGCCGACACTGATGCTGACCACGTTTATTCCTGAACTGGCATTGTGGTTGCCGGACCTGTTGCTGGGCCGGTAATCCGACACTCAAAATCCAAAAAAGGCATCCGACCCGTGCGGGTTCGGGTGCCTTTTTTTCAGAGCGGCCGTTTCCGGTGAGGGTGTGACTGCCTGACCTCACATGGGCACCGCTGAGAACACCGGGTTCAATGGCGCAAGCCCAATAAAAAAGCCGGAGTGTTCCTCCGGCTTTCAGACAATTCGAAAGTGATGCCTGTCTTTAGGCCGCTTTGCCCGATTAGCTGTAAAATAGGATCGAGAGTGCGGCAATGAATGCCAGCCCGGCAACAACAAAGCTGACATAGTGTACGGTTTCACGTAGTTCTTTGGTCATCGTGTCATTCCAAGTGTTTCAGGGACAGAAGTTCTTGTTTCTGCATCTATCCCTAAAACCTATGAAAAATAAGTATGTGCAATGCATGTCCGGCATGCGTCGCGGGCATGACTTGGTTGCAGGATCTGACGGCCAACAGGGGTTGCTCCACGCTTTGCCTAACGAGTAGGTCACTGCCACAGATATGCAACGGCAGGAAAACGGCCAAGACCTGTGTTCAGTGTTTTTCGAATGGCTGTGAAAGCGGATTTGTTCAACCGGCACCAACCAGTTGAAAGCCAGCCCAGTTCCCGGGATGCGCCAACGGGCGTTCGCGGTGATCTTCGCTGGTGTCCTGTATCAGCGCCTCAATTTCCTGACGCAGTGCTTCGCTGCGGACCCGGTCGGTCGAGGGCGTTACAACCTCGGTGATCAGGCGGGATGTCAGATCATCCCGAACCGGCCAGTGAGTCACCAGGAGGTTCCTGGCACCGGCAAAAAAGAATGCACGGGCCAGCCCGGACAGCCCTTCCGCCCCCGGTTTTGCCCCCGCCGCGGTGTTGCATGCGGACAAAAGAACCCATTCTGTATCCAAGGACAGCGTGGCCGCCTCGGATGCGGTCAAAAGTCCGCCAAACTTGGGGCTGCCCGGCGAAGGCGGGGGCGAAAGCGCCAGGGCAGGCTCGTCCAGATTGTCGAAATCACCGGATATCAGCCCGTGCGTTGCGAAATGCAGAACGCGCGTCTGGCGCAATTGCCCGGAAGCGTCCAGTTTTCAGAGTTCACTTTCGTTGGCCCGAGATCCAAGAAAAACGGAATGTTCACCGGCCCCAAACTGCGATGCCAGCGACAGGATCTCGGTCCGCGTTCCGGGTAATCTTGGCAGGTTTTTCAACCCTTCGCGCGGATCCTGGGCCGATCTGTGAAGATTGCGGGTCTCCAGCCGCAGGGGTTCGGGTGTCCCCTGGAAATCGGGGTCGCCGAACCCGACATAACTGACGCGTGTGTCTGCCCGGGCCGTGGTGCGCGTATTGTCTCGCAACACCAGTTGCAGGGACGGAATGACACTCAGGGCGCGTTCGACGCCAAGCCAGCGCGTATTTCGAAGGGTTTCCGCCACGGACCCGAATTCCTTTTGAGGGGCGGTCGCCAGCGCGCCGAATGGCAGGCTCAGCAGCGAACTTTGCGGGGCAATCAGCCACCGCTTCTTCGGCGCGATTGTCTCTGAAATCTCCGGTGCGCCGAACAGGTCAAGAAACAGACCGTGGGCCAGTTCAATGTCAAACCTGCGTGTGCTGTCCTGTCGCGTGGAACCGGTGGGGTTAATGGGTGCGCGTGCCGCGACAAGGAACTCCTCGTTTGGGTTGATGGAACGGCGAAGGGCCGAGACTCGGGCTTCCAGCTCAGTTGCATCGAATTCCAATCGGGACCATGTGACGCCTTCACGGGTTACGGCCCAGACAAAACCGGGTCCGAAATGCGTTGAACGATCATTCCCACCTTCCGGAACGATCAGGATCAGCGCCTCGTCGTCATCAAGTTCGGCAACGCCACCCGGTAGGAAATCAGTCACCCGGACCACGTGCGGATTTATCAGGTCAAAAAAAGGGGGAAAGGCATTCTGCAAGGCCTGCGTTGTTCTATCCAATCTGTCCGTCAGCCGATCAAGCGTATCGGGCGCGGCCACTATCGATGTCCCTGCGCCGGATGCGGCGGCAACGGACTTGATCTCAAATGCCGCCAAATCGCGTTTGGCGCCAATCCAGTCGTTCAAAAAGGGCTCGACGCGGGCATTGTCTGCCGCAATGCGCCCGGCAGCCCGCGATATGGCAAAGGCCGAAGGCCCAAGCCCGATCGTTTGTGCTGCCTCGAAAGCATCCCGCGCCAGCTGGTCAGCCTCGGCTCTATCCGTCTGTTGGGAAACCGCCCAGGACGCCTAAATAAAAGCCCACGCCGCGCGAGAGGCCTGTTCCAGCGCAACCCGCTGTTCGTCGGCGGTGAGGTTGCCGGTGCGGCGCAATCGATCTGCCAAGACGGAATGGGCGTGACGGGACAAGTGCAGTGCCTTGCGGAACGAACCCGAAGCCAGAGAGGATTCGGCCAACCGCAACCGGAACAATTGTGGCCTGACTGACGTCGGGCCGTATACGGTGTCCGCTTTGGGAACCATCCCCTCAAGCTCCTGTGCTGCTTCAAGTGGCAATCCGGCATCGTGAAGGGTTGAAGACAGATTGAACGCCAACCGCAATTCCTCAACCGGTCCGAAATGCGGGTGTGTACCAAGATGTTTGCGGATGTCACGCAGCAAAGCGATGGCGGCTTCGCTATCTCCGGCCTGTGCTTGAATGGCCGCAAGGTTTATGGCGGATTCTACCGTTCGGGGATGAGCAGCCCCGTACAATCCCACAAATCCATCAAGGGCGCGCTCCATCAACTCCCTTGCCTGCGCAACCTGACCGCTTTCCATCAGGTCGAGGGCAACATCGTTCATGGCAATCAACGTGTCTTCGCTACGCTCGCCATTGGTTTTCCGGGAAATCGCTAAAACGCGTTGGCGGATGGTTTGGGCATCCGCTAACCGCCCAACCGCCTCCAGCGCGCTGGCATAGTTTCGCATCGCCCGAACCGTATAGACGTGCTCCGGGCCTGCCGAGCTGATCATGAGGTCCAGATCCCGCCTGCGCAACGCAAGTGCTTCGTCCCCTCGGCCCAGTTTGGACAAAGCGTTTCCCAACATGATCCGCGCCGTCATTGTCTGAGGATGTTGAGACCCCAGGGTTTGCTCATACGCATTCAGAACCTCGGTAAACAACGGAACAGCCTCAAGCATCCGGCCCTGACTCATGAGGCTGAAACCAAAATTGTTCTTGGCCGTCAGAACTCTGGGTGAAGTCGGACCCTGCCGGCGACTGAGGCCAGCGATAATTCTCGCGTTCAAGGCGTTTGCATCTTCAAAATGCGCCATTGTGTCCAGTGCCAGAGCCAGATTGACGGACCAGGACAGGACCTCGGCATTGTCTTCACCAAGCGTTTGGCCGCCTAGTTCCACCGCGCGTCTCAGAACCTGCTCGGCCCGCTCTGGCTGATTGGCGCGCAACAGGGTATGGCCCAGCATGTTCATGCGGGCCAATGTCTCGGGCGCCGTCTCGCCGTGGGTAATGTTTGACTCTGCGATTGACGCGTCGAGTATTTCGACCGCTTCTTGAAACCTGTTGAGATCCCGAAGGGTGGTTCCCAGATTGCTCATGGCCCGAAGTGTGGCGGGTGAGTTTGGGCCAAGATGCTTGCGGCGCGTCTGAAGAACCAAGCGATGCAACGGTTCCGCTTCATCGGGTTGCCCTAGAATATCCAGCACAACGGCCAGGTTTTCGGTTGTGTCGACCGTATTCGGATGGGTTGGCCCAAGGTTCGCACGGTCCTGCGCCAGAGTTCTGCGCAAAAGCGCTTCGGCCTCGGCATAACGTCCCTGATTTGCCAGTTGTACGGTCAGTGCATCTTGCGGTCGGTCGGTTGCATATGACTGTGAAATCAGTGGCCCGGACCACACAACGGAAAATGCAATGACAAGTGAAACAACGAAACCAAAACGCAACATGGACAGAGAGTGTAGCGTTTTGAAGTGATTAGTCCATTGCCCCGCGGCGGACTGGTCAGGACAAGAGCAGCCTTCTGAGCTTGTCCGCCCCATCCTGCAAGGTGTTCAGGAATTTCTTCAAGCTTTCAAGATCGTGGCGTTGGGTGGGTGCGTGAACGGACAGTGTCGCGGCCAGCCTGTCCTGATCGTCGGTAACAGGCACGGCGACGGCGGCCATTCCCGGCATGAATTCCTCGTTGTCGGTGGAATACCCGTTTTGCGCAATGTGCCCGATCTCGGTGCGCAGGGTCTCGGGGTCCGTCAATGTCCGCTCGGTTTGCGGAAGAAGCTTCCGGGCTGAAAGAAAGCCGTCCAGCGTGGCCTTGCGCAGGGTGGACAGATACATCTTTCCGCTGGCGGTACAATGGAACGGAACCTGGGTGCCGATCGGCAACTGAATGCGCAGCGGCCATTTGGTTTCGACCCGATCCAGATAGATCATCCCCTCGCGATCCGGGATCGCAAGGTTGCAGGTCTCTCCGATTTCGTCCGCAACCCCGCGCAGGATTGCTAGACGCGCGGTGCGCAGGTGTTCAGCAGACATTGTGTTGACGGACAACCTGCGCAGACGTGGACCGGGCCCGAACGAGCGTCCGTCCAGATCGCGCTGCAAGAACCCTTCCGCTTCGGCTGTTTGCAGCAGCCTGTGAACTGTTGGTTTCGCCAGCCCCAGGGTGTCGATCAGGTCGGCCGGTTTAACAGCAACGCCGCGCTTTGCGACTTCTTCCAGGATGAGAAGCAATCGCAGATTTGTCGGTATTTGAATTTCTCGTTCCGAAGTGTCCGTGTCGACCATCCCCTTACATTCTATTTGTTTGGCAGCAGGATCAAGGCCAGATCAGGCACCAGAGACACCAATATCCAGACCGAAAGCAGCGCGATCAGATAGGGAACGGTGTAACGCAGCAGCCGGAAATAGGGCACGCCCGTTACGCCTGACGCGACATAAAGATTCAGGCCATATGGCGGCGTAATGAACCCGATTGATGCGCCGACAAGGAAGATCACCGAGAAGTGGATGGGATCTACGCCGACCGATGCCGCAATGGGGGCCAGAATCGGTGCGAGGATGATGGTCACCGGAAGGCTCTCCAGCACCATGCCCGAGAAAAAGACGATGACCATCGAGGTGAACAGCACCGCATGGTACCCGCCCATCGAAGTCACGAAATCCCCGATGGTTTGCTGCGCGCCGAGCAGCGACAGGATTTGTTGCATGACGACCGAAATAGCGATCAGCGGTGCCAGGATCCCTGTAATTTGCGCGGAACGGATCACGATCGATGGGATTTCCGGGATCGTGAACCCTTCGACGACCATCATTTCCGCATAGCTCTTGTCAGTCGGGGAAATGTCGTCGCGCGCACCCATGATGCGGTTGATCGGATAGCTCACCAGACCGGCGATGACGCAGAAGCCGACGGTCACACCCGCCGCTTCGGTCGGAGAGAATTTGCCGGTGTAGATGCCCCACAGCACCAGCCCGATTGCAAAGAAACCCAGCCAGGCACCAAAGGCGGTTTTCAGAACGCGGTTCAGTTGCAGCGGGATCAGATGGCCCCAGCCGTTGATACGGCAGATGATCCAGCAAGCGACCTGCATTCCGATAACCATCAGCGCACCGGGCAGGATGCCGGCAACGAACAGTTCGGAAATGGGCAGGTTCATAAGGAAGCCATAGACAATGAAAATGATCGACGGCGGAATGATGATCCCGACCGTGCCGCCTGCCGCCGCCGTGGCGGCGCTGAACCGTTCGTCATACCCGCCCTTGACCATCTCGGGGTGCAGCATCGATCCGATTGTTGCCGTCGTCGCCGAGTTCGAGCCCGAAATCGCGGCGAACAGCCCGCATGCGCCAAGCGAGGCCATCGCCAGCCCCCCGCGTATCCAGCCCAGACAGGCATATGCGAAATCGCTCAGCCGTCGTGCGATGCCCGATTTGTTGATCAGATCGCCGGTGAGAATGAACAGCGGCATCGCCAGCAGGGCAAAGCCCTTGTTGAACACATTCAGAAGCTCGGCCCCCATGTTGTCGAGTGTCAGACCCAGAACAAATGAACAGCCTATGACCCAATAGCCGATTACCAGCAGGACCGGCACGCCCAGCATGAACAAGAACGTCACGCCCAGTGAAATCAATGTAACCCAGGTTCCGTCTGCCATCAGTCCGCCCCAATCACGGCTTGCTTGATCAAGGGCTCGCCGTTTTTCCAGTTGTTTAAATCGTCCGCCAGATTCTGAAACACGCGGCCGACCATCAGAAAGAACGACAGTGGCGCTGCAAGCAGGAACCACCACTGCATCACGTTGTCGGTGCCAAGCACGATCTGGAAGTTCGAAGCCGACAGTGCCACCAGCCGAGATGTTGTTACGATGACGATCACCGCAAAGATGAACCACAGGATCGCATCCAGGATCAGACAGGCCAGTTGCCCGCCGCGCGGCATCGAGGTGCGGAATTCGCTGAAACTCAGATGCGTGCGCAGGCGAACGTTGTAGGACGCGCCGAACCACGCCATCACCATGAAAAGCAGCGGCGGAATGGTTGTGGACCACGGCTCCTGATCGTTGAACACAAAGCGGTCGATCACGCCCCAGAAAATGATCAGCGCAATGGCCAGATAGGAATAGACCATGACCGACCGTTCCAGTTGGCGTTCAATGAAGGGAACCTTTCGATAGATCGCCATAACGATAAGACCGCCCAGGGCAGCGACCACAGTCCCTACCACCCATGTTGCGTCAGACTGCAGCGCAGACTGAATCTCGAACGAATCCTGGCTTAGAATGGCGCTGAATATTGCGCCAACATCGGTCCAAAATGACATGAACCCCGTCCTCCCAGTCGGTGTTTAGTGGAACCGGCCCGCGTGGGGCCGGTTCGGTAGTCTTATCAGGCTTCGCCTTTCCACCAACGGCGTGGCTCGACATTTTCCGGCAACATGTCCGCCGGAATCTCACGCGCGATGTCGTAGATTTCCTGATATGTGTCGATGCCGCCAGCCCATTTGTCCAACCGCTCGCGCCATTGTGCCCATGGATCGGGGTTGAAGTTCGGAGCGCACATCTCTTCGGCCAGTTTGATCTGATCGTCCGGCAGGAATGCGGGGCGGACCCCGTTTTCGGCAAAGATCGTCCCCGGCAATTGCGGGTCCGAGAACCCGACGGTGTTCAGCAGCGCGGCTTCGTTTGCGCCCTGAATCAGTGCCTGGGTGAAGTAGGACGATTCCATGACCGCGTCCTGCAGTTCACCGCCCAGACTGTCAAAGACCTTTGCGGACATCGAGGTATGTTCGGTGCCGCAGAAGAACTTGAGGTTCACGGACTGTGACACCACCGGCGACATGTTGGCGTAAGCCACCGCCGAAGCCCAGGTTTCAGCGCCGTCGATCAGCCCGGTCTTGAGCGCGTCCAGCGTCTCTTCCCACGCCACTGGCACCGGGTTCAGGTTCAGCAATTGCATCGCAATGCGGCCGAGCTGAGTTCCGGTAACACGGTTCTTGGTTCCGAACAGTTCCTCAAGCTTGGTGACCGTCGGCTTGTCCGAGAATGTCGAACCCATTTGCAGTCCACGCAGTTCACAGTGGGTGAACAGGAACTTCAGACCGTGCCGTTTTTCCAGCGGGTCCCGCAGAATGCGCTGACTGGCCGGGCTGTAGAAGAAATGATACTGGGCCGCGCGGCTGGGGAACATATAGGCATAGTCCAGCACGTTCAGATAAGGTGCGCCGCCTGCCGAGTTCTGCGTTGAAGCCGCGTAGATGTCGACAATGCCCTGTTGGGTTTTTTCGACACAGCTCAGCTGACCGCAGATCTGGTTGTCGCCGATGAACTCAACACGAATCTCGCCATCGGTCCGTTCTTCAAGGTCGCGTGCAAACTCGATGGCGCCTGCGCGCTCGATCAAAAGGTTGCGGGTGTTGAACCCGGCAGCGCCGAATTTCAGGGTGTGCTTGGGTTCTTTCGAGAACCGTTTTTCATAATTCGATTCAGCGGCCTGCGCCAGATTCGCCAGGCTCATCGCGCCACCGAACCCTCCTGCGGCCAGCAGCGTTGAGCTCATGCCGTATCGGCCCGCCACGCGGAAGAAATCCCTCCGTGATATTCCGCTTAGTTTCCGACCAATCTCCATCTTTTTCCTCCCGATGAAAAATTATTGAGACGTTTTGTATCAAAAAATGCTAGTATATTTGATGCAACTTGCATAGACTTTTTTTAATTTCGCTAAGAGGAGACGGTTATGGAGGTGGATTATGCAGTTGTCGGGGCTGGCTCTTCCGGCTGTGTCATCGCCAACCGTCTGAGCGCCGATTCCGGTACGTCCGTTGCACTGCTCGAAGCCGGTGGGCCAGACACAAATCCGTGGATTCATATTCCGGTCGGCTATTTCAAAACCATGCATAACCCGTCGGTGGACTGGTGCTACCGGACCGAGCCAGACGCGGGTCTGAACGGTCGGTCAATCGACTGGCCGCGCGGCAAGGTTCTTGGGGGGTCGTCCTCGTTGAACGGTCTTCTCTATGTGCGCGGTCAGAAAGAGGACTACGACCGCTGGCGGCAGATGGGGAATATCGGCTGGGGCTGGGATGATGTCCTGCCATTGTTCAGGCGCAGCGAGGACCAGGAGCGCGGAGAAGACGATTTTCATGGGGTCGGAGGCCCGCTTGCCGTATCCAACATGCGTATCCAGCGCCCGATTTGTGATGCCTGGGTCGCTGCCGCGCAAGAAGCGGGCTACCCGTTCAATCCGGACTACAATGGCGCGCAGCAGGAAGGTGTCGGCTATTTTCAGCTGACAACGCGCAACGGACGCAGGTGCAGTTCGGCGGTTGCGTATCTGAAGCCGATCCGTAACCGACAGAATCTGAAGATCATAACGCGTGCCCTTGTGACGCGCATAAAGCTGGAAGGAAAACGCGCGGTCGGTGTGGTGTATCGGGACCGTTCCGGTGCCGAAAAGACTTTGACCGTACGGCGTGAGATTATTCTGTCTGGCGGCGCGATCAATTCCCCTCAGATTCTGATGTTGTCAGGTATCGGCGATCCGGATCACCTGAGGGAAAACGGTATCGAACCGCGACACGCGCTGCCCAAAGTGGGGAAAGGTCTGCAGGATCACCTGCAGGCGCGGCTTGTGTTCAAATGTAACGAACCCACTTTGAACGACGAGGTGAGGAACCTGTTCAATCAGGCGCGAATAGCCTTGAAATACGCGTTGTTCCGTGCCGGCCCGATGACAATGGCCGCCAGTTTGGCGACAGGCTTTCTGAAAACGCGACCAGAAGTTCAGACGCCCGATATTCAATTCCATGTCCAACCCTGGTCGGCCGACAGCCCCGGAGAGGGCGTTCACCCGTTCTCGGCATTTACCATGTCGGTCTGCCAACTGCGCCCCGAAAGCCGGGGAGAACTGCGGCTGAATGGCCCCGACCCGTCGAGCTATGTCAAGATTTTCCCCAACTACCTGTCGACCGAGACGGATTGCCGAACCATTGTCGATGGCGTCAACATTGCGCGCACCATCGCAAAGGCAAACCCGCTTGCGTCCAAGATTTCCGAAGAGTTCCGGCCATCTGCCGATCTGGCCATGGACGATTATGATGGGACGCTGGATTGGGTCAGGTCCAACTCGGCATCGATTTACCATCCGACAGGCACTTGCGCGATGGGAGTATCGGATGACGCCGTCGTTGATCCGCAGCTCAAGGTCAGAGGCATTGAAGGCCTGCGGGTGGCTGACTGTTCCATCATGCCCGAAATTGTCAGCGGAAACACAAACGCACCTGCGATCATGATCGGCGAAAAGGCCAGCGATCTGCTTTCCGTGGCAAGGTGAATTCCGGCCCTCGACGAAACCCACTCGTGTTTGCGCATTCCCAAACGCGCCAAATAAGGACGTTCACGTTCCAAGAGTGATCCGGCGCGACCCTGAGTAATCTTCACTTCGCATCTTGAATATTTCATTTTTTGAAGTATACCGCGCCCAACCTATCCGAGGGCACCGAAATGACCGAGACGGTCGAACCATCAACGCAGAAGTACAGTCCTGAAATTCAATCGATGATGGGCGTCTACGCGCTTTATTGGAAGTTGGAGGAAAGCATCGATCTGTTGCGGACCGATCTGAGCCATCAGGAATGCCACATGCTGATCAAGCTGGAACAGCCCAAGCGGATGGGCGTTCTGGCACATGACATGTTATCTTTGCCCTCTACGATAACCGCGACTGCGGATTCGCTGGCCAAGGCCGGTTACCTGGTTCGACAGCGCGATCCCGAGGACCGCCGCGCGTGGCTGCTGGTTCTGACCGGGCAGGGCGAAGATGCCCGAAAACAACTTGTGACCGAAGCCGGGGAACTGTTTCGCCGTGCCTCGGGGCTCAATGATGAAGAAACCGCTGAATTCGCGCGATTGGCGCAGAAGATCCGCGAAACCGTCCTGAAAACAGGCATACCCGAAGGTTTGAAGAAATGAAGATCCTGTCAACTTTGGCTTTTGGCCTGATCGTGCTGGCGACATCGCTGACCGCACAGCAAGCCCCGAAACCGGTGAAACTGCTGATGGTCAGTGAAACGTCACCCGGCTTTTCGCGACAGTTCTTTGGCCGGGTCGCGGCCCGCCAAACGGTCGATCTGGCCTTTCAGGTGGCCGGACAGATTATCGAGATGCCCGTCACCGAAGGTCTGGTTATTCCGAAAGGCGGGCTGATCGCCAGACTCGATCAGGAACCGTTCGAGCTGCAGCTCAACCGCGCCCGACTGCAAAAGGATCAGGCCGACCGCACGGTTGCACGCCTGTCCCGGCTCAGGGGGACCACGGTCAGTCAGGTGGCCCTGGATGATGCGGATACAAACGCCCAGCTGGCGGCAATTGCCACACGTGACGCGGAATACGCGCTTGAACATGCGACCCTCACGGCCCCCTTCGACGCGCTAGTTTCCAGCCGCACGGTCGAGGCATTCACCACCGTTTCCGCCGGAACGCCCATCGTACGTATCCACGACATGTCTGAATTGCGGATCGAAGTCGATGTGCCCGAAATCCTGTTTCAGCGCCGGGGCAGTCAGGATGACGTGACGATCACTGCCAAATTTCCCGCCAGCGATGAAGTTTTTCCGCTGCAAATTCGCGAATTCGATGCTGAAACGTCCAGCGTCGGTCAGACGTTCCGGATCAACTTCGGATTGACACCGCCGGAAGGCATTCAGGTTCTTCCCGGCTCGTCGGTAACGGTAAACGTGCAGGTTCAGGATAATCAAACCGGCATCGTCGTCCCGCCGACCGCCATTGTTGCGGATGCCGAAGGTCGTCTGGGTGTCATGCTGTTTTCCCCGGCGGGCGCGGACGAAGGAACCGTGCAGCGCGTGCCGGTCGAGATCGAGCCGACCCAATCGGGGGATGTGCGTGTCGTGTCCGGTCTTTCCGACGGGGACGAAATCGTTGT
The DNA here is from genome assembly GCF_056536425.1 of Ruegeria sp. D1(2025). Classification (NCBI taxonomy): domain Bacteria; kingdom Pseudomonadati; phylum Pseudomonadota; class Alphaproteobacteria; order Rhodobacterales; family Roseobacteraceae; genus Ruegeria; species Ruegeria sp. D1(2025). Next base: position 31,662 of record NZ_JBQFPO010000007.1, read on the forward strand.
GGCCGGCGGTAACGCGCTGAGTGACGGACAGGCGGTGCGCCGCTTTGCCGGGTTTGCGAACTGAAGGGCGGACCGATGAACATCGCGCGCGCATCCATCGACAGGCCGCTTTATACGTGGCTCATCATTCTCGTCGCACTGTTTGGCGGTATCTGGGGCTTCTTCTCGCTCGGAAGGCTGGAGGACCCGGCCTTTACCATCAAACAGGCCGTCATTGTTACAACCTATCCCGGCGCCACCGCCGAACAGGTGGCACTGGAAGTGTCCGAACCGCTGGAATCGGCCATCCAGCAAATGGGCGAGGTGGACACCATCACCTCGGTCAACCGCCCAGGACAGTCTCTGATCGAGGTCGAGATCAAGTCGACCTATGACGGCAGCGAGCTGCCGGATATCTGGACCCAGCTTCGGGCCAAGGTCAGGGACGCCGCCCGCGGATTGCCGCAGGGCGTGGACCAGCCATATGTGAACGATGGCTTCGGCGATGTGTTCGGCCTGTTCTATGCAGTAACCGCCGAAGGTTTTTCCGACGCCGAAAAGCACGAATTGGCCACTTACCTTCGACGGGAGTTGCTGACCGTTGACGGGGTTGCCGATGTCGAGGTTCAGGGCCTTCCCGAGGAAGCAATCTTTATTGAACCGGACCTCGCCATTTCCGTAAACCAGAACGTACCGCTGCAGGCGATCAACGAAGCGATTGCCAACGCCAACTCGGTCAACGCTTCTGGTTCACTTCGATCCGAGAACAATCTGACGCCGCTGCTGACGGCCGAAGGCTCGGACAGTGTATCCGCAATCGCCGGTTTGTCGGTCGGCTCTCAGGGCCACGTGATCAACCTGTTCGACATGTCAGATGTCTATCGCGGCCGCCAGAACGATCCTGACCTGATCGTCCGTTTTGACGGCGTCGAGGCATTCACGCTTGGGATTGCGGGTCTGGCGACCGAGAACATTGTCGAAGTCGGCAAACGCGTTGACACCAAGATGGCAGAGCTGGATCCGAATATCCCCTTTGGTGTCGATATTCTGCCAATCTACCAGCAGCACGTCGTGGTTGAACAGGCGTCCAACGACTTTCTGGTGAATCTGGCGATGTCGGTTGCGATCGTGGTTGCGGTGCTTGGCCTGTTCATGGGGTGGCGCGCCGCAATCGTTGTCGGCAGCACGCTGTTGCTGACCGTTGTGGGCACGGTTCTGTTCATGTCGATGTTCTCGATCGAGATGGAGCGGATTTCGCTTGGCGCGCTGATCATTGCGATGGGAATGCTTGTCGACAACGCCATCGTTGTCGCCGAAGGCATGCAGATTGCCATGCTGCGCGGTAAAAACTCGCGCGATGCCGCAGACGACGCGGCCTCCAAAACCCAGATACCATTGCTTGGCGCGACTGTGATCGGAATCATGGCCTTTGCCGGCATCGGCCTGAGCCCCGATGCTACAGGTGAATTTCTGTTCTCGCTGTTCGCAGTGATCGGAATTTCGCTGCTGCTGAGCTGGGTTCTGGCGCTGACCGTCACTCCGCTGTTGGGCCACTACTTTTTCAAGCAGGGTAAGGAAGGCGAAATCGACGCCTATGGCGGTTTGCTGTTTCGGATCTATGGCACGATCCTCAGAGCAGCGCTCAGGTTCCGCTGGCTGGTAATCATCGCACTGGTCGCGGTGACGGCGGCCTGTTTTGCGGGCTTCGGTCTGATGAAGCAGCAGTTTTTCCCGAACTCGAACACCCCGCTTTTCTTTGTCCATTACAAGCTGCCGCAAGGCACCCCGATTGCGCGGACGTCCGAGGATCTGGCGCAGATCGAGGACTGGCTAAGCAAGCGCGACGATGTGGTCTCGGTGGCGACCTTTGTGGGGCAGGGGGCGACCCGTTTCATGCTGACCTATTCCGCTGAAAAACCCAATCCCAGTTACGGGCATATGATCATACGTACGGAAACTCTGGACGATATCCCGCAGCTTCAGGCTGACCTGGAAGAGTATGGCATGGCGTTGTACCCCGAAGGAGAGTTCCGCACCAAGCGGCTGGTCTTCGGCCCCGGCGGTGGTGATCCGATTCAGGCCCGGTTTTCCGGCAGCGATCCGATGGTGCTCCGCCAACTCGCCGAAGAGGCCAAGCGGCGCATGGCTGATGCTTCGGACAATGTCATTGGCGTTCGTCACGACTGGCGCGAGAAGGAACTGGCGCTTCAGCCAATCTACGCAACCGAACGGGCGCAAACCGCGGGCGTTACGCGCGAAGACGTTGCGGCGACGCTTTTGTTTTCCACCGACGGCATCACCGGCGGAGTGTTCCGTGAACGCGACCGCCTGATCCCGATCATCCTACGCAGACCGGTTGATGGCGACTATTCCGTGGTCGATCAGGTTGTCTATTCAACGCAGGCCGAAAAGTGGGTGCCAATCGAACAGATGGTCGATGGATTTGAGTACAAAACCCAAAATACCCGTGTACATCGCCGAAATCGTGTCCTGACGATTACAGTCGGTGCCGACATTCCGCCGGACATGACAGCCGCGCAAGTGCACGCCGAGGTGCGCGAAGCGATCGAGGCAATGGAAATTCCACCCGGATACAAAATGGAGTGGGGCGGTGAATACGAGAACTCGCGCGATGCTCAGGAAAGCCTTGGAAAACAATTACCGCTGAGCCTGCTGATTATGGTGCTGATATCGGTGTTGCTGTTCAACGCCATCCGCCAGCCTCTGATCATATGGCTGCTGGTGCCCATGTCCGTGAACGGAGTGGTGATCGGCCTTTTGGGTACCGGGTTGCCCTTTACGTTTACCGCGTTGCTGGGGCTGCTCAGCCTGTCCGGGATGCTTATCAAGAACGGGATTGTGCTGGTCGAAGAAATAGATTTGGTCCGCGCGACCGGAAAGCCGTTGAAAGACTCGATCATCGAAGCGTCGATTTCGCGCTTGCGCCCTGTCATTCTGGCCGCGATCACCACCATTCTGGGAATGGCGCCCTTGTTGACGGATGCGTTCTTTGTATCGATGGCTGTCACGATCATGGGAGGTTTAGCCTTTGCCACGATCCTGACAATGGTCGCCGCGCCGGTCCTCTACGCGGTGTTTTTCGCAAGGGATGAACGGCAAGAGGTTGCCGCGGTCGCCGCCTAGGTTGAGATATCAGCCAGGTTGACCGCGCCGTTTTGTACACGTCGCCCACCCCAAATCCATAGGTTTTGGGGTGGGCAGCGTTGCAAATCCACACCCGCAGGTCGAAGGTAGGGCGATCGTACTTCGATTGAGATTTGTGGCCGGAAAGCGCGACCGTGAAGACTATGGATGGCAAAACCCGATTGTTGGTGATTGTTGCGCCAAGTTTCAATTTGTCCGCAACCATGAGCTTTATTGACCCGTTTCGTGCGGCAAATTACATGGACGGACGGTCTTATTTCAGTTGGGAATTTGTCTCAGAATCCGGTGGGTATTGCACCTCAAGCAATGGTGCTGGGATAGAAACCAAGGCGATCGATCAAAGCGCTGCAGGTCAGCGGGATATCGTGATCGTTTCGACCAGCTGGACCCCGGAAAAACATCTGACGCCCAAGATCGGCAATACGTTGCGCGGTTGGGCGCGAGGTGGCGTAACGCTGGGCGCACTGGATACGGGTGCGTTCATTCTGGCGCAGGCCGGATTGCTTTCCGGTCGTCGGGCGACTGTTCACTATGAACATATCGACGCATTTCAGGAACTGTTTCCAGGCGTGGAAGTGGTTGAGAACCTTTACGTTTTAGACGGCAACCGAATCACGTGCTGCGGCGGCAGTGCTTCGGTGGATTTTGCGCTGCAGATACTGCAGGGTATTCACGGCAGCGCGCTGGCCAACGCGGCCGCCAGATACATTTTTCACGACCGCTTGCGGGGCCCCGCTTCGATGCAGCAACCTGAAGGCAGCGAGCCTTTAGGGGCGGTTGTTCCGGCGACGTTGAAATCTGCGATCCAGATCATGGAGGCACATCTGGAAGAAACGGTGTCTATCCCCGAGATATGCAGGCGCGCGGGTGTCTCGCACCGTCAACTTGATCGGATGTTTGCCACCTTTATCAAGAAAACTCCGGCGCTTTATTATCGCGATATCCGGCTGGACCGGGCGCGGGGGCTTGTGACGCAAACAGAAATGCCGATTTCCGAGATTGCAATGGCATCGGGGTTTTCCAGCCCGGTGCATTTCAGCCGCTCGTACAGAGACAGGTTTGGCTTGCCGCCCAGTCAGGATCGGATCGAGGGGCGGGTCCCGTTTGAATACCGGGCTTGGCCGATGCATCGCAAGCATAGGCAGTCTTGATGCACAACTCTGCGGATGGCGAAAATAGTCATTTGAGAGGCGAAAAAAATCAACAACGTGAGTTGATTTCAAAGGATCATACGCTTCGCAAGCCAGCCTACCGGACCGCGCGGGTCCGAAATCTTGGAGTCACCAATGAACGAGCTGCCAACCCAAGAACAATTCCAGCGGATTTCCGATGGCTTCAGTCCAGATCCATTCAACACAAGCTCGTTGAAGGCCGAGGCCTATGTTGATCCGGTTTGGCATCAGGTGGATTTGAATGAAATCCTTGCCAAGACATGGCAATGGGTTTGTCACGTCGAAAAGCTGCGCGCGCCAGGATCTTATGTGACGGTTGAAATCGCCGGTCGGCCCATTGCCGTCGTGCGCGACCGCGAGGGGGAATTGCGGGCATTCTACAATGTCTGCAAGCACCGCGCGCATCACCTGCTGTCGGGTGAGGGGGAAACGACCCGCATTATGTGCCCCTACCACGCCTGGGTTTATAGGCTGGACGGCCAATTGGTGCGTGCGCCCGAAACGGAAAACCTGACCGGGTTCAGCACCCGGGACATTTGCCTTGATCAAGTGCAAGTCGAAGAATTTGCAGGTTTCGTTTATGTCAACCTGGACCCCCAAGCGCGCCCCCTACGCGAAGTGTCGGGCAACCTTGAAACGGAAATTCGCCATTGGGCCCCGGATATTGAACAGCTGACTTTTGGCCATCGCCTGACCTATGACATCAAGTCGAACTGGAAGAACGTCGTCGACAATTTCCTTGAGTGTTATCACTGCCCGACCGCGCATAAGGATTTTTGCGATCTGGTGGATATGGACACCTATAAGGTTACAACCTACGGCATCTATTCCAGCCATATGGCCGACGCAGGCAAAAGCGCAAACTCTGCCTATGACGTGTCGAATGCGTCTGTGCGTACTCATGCCGTCTGGTGGTTGTGGCCCACCACCTGCCTGATGCGTTACCCGGGCCGGTCATCGATGATCGTGCTGAACATCATCCCCGTGGGACCTGACCGCACGCTTGAGACCTATGACTTCTTCCTCGAAACTCCGGAACCGGACGAGGCAGAGCAGGAGGCGATCCGCTATCTCGACGAGGTTCTGCAGCGCGAAGACATCGATATCGTCGAAAGCGTTCAGCGCGGGATGGGTACGCCTGCCTTCACGCAAGGACGTATCGTTCATGACCCGAGCGGCTCGGGCAAGTCCGAACATGCGGTGCATCACTTCCATGGGCTGGTTCTGGACGCTTACGCAAGGGCCGCGCCGTGACACGGCCCAACATCGTTGTGGTCATGGCCGATCAACTTGCCCCGCATTTCTGCGGGGCTTACGGCCACCCTACGGTCAGGACACCGAACATCGATGCGCTGGCGGCACGCGGTATGCGGTTTGACGCGGCTTACTGCAACTCTCCTCTGTGTGCGCCGTCCCGCTTTGCCTTCATGTCAGGGCAGTTGATCAGCCGGATTGCGGCCTATGACAATGCCAGTGAGTTTCGCGCTTCGGTCCCGACGTTTGCCCACTACCTTAAGGCGCTGGGATACAGAACCTGCCTGTCAGGCAAGATGCACTTTGTCGGACCGGATCAGAAACACGGATTTCAGGACCGAATTACAACCGACATCTACCCTGCCGATTTCGCCTGGACACCAGATTGGGAAGCCCCGGATGAACGGATAGACAAGTGGTATCACAATATGCAAACGGTCAAGGAAAGCGGCGAAGCCATCGCGACGTTCCAGACCGATTACGATGATGAGGTCGAGTTCGCAGCCCGCCGCTGGCTGATTGACCGGGGCCGCGATCGGGCGGCCGGGGACAAAGCGCCGTTCTGCCTGGTCGCCAGCTTCATCCACCCTCATGACCCCTACGTGGCCAAGCCTGAATGGTGGAACCTGTATACGGATGCGGATGTTCCGATGCCGGACACCTCACTGACGCCCGAGGAACAGGACCCGTTCTCGCGCAGGGTAATGGACGGAATCGAGGCGAGCTATGTCTCTCTGACGGATGAGGAGGTGCGCCGCGCCCGCCGCGCCTATCTGGCCAATGTCAGCTATTTCGACAGCAAGGTCGGGGCGGTTGCGAAGGCGCTGGAAGATATACGCGAACTGGACAACACTATCGTCGTCGTGACCGCCGATCACGGGGATATGCTGGGCGAGCGGGGGTTGTGGTACAAGATGAACTTCTTCGAGCATTCTGCCCGCGTCCCACTGATTATGGCCGGGCCGGGTGTTGCGCAAGGGGCAGCACTCAACGCCTGTTCGCTGCTGGACCTGCTGCCGACTTTCGTTGAAATCGCTGGGGGGCAAGAAGAGATGTTTGGCGAACCGGTGGATGGTCGCTCACTCATGCCGCTGGCCCGCGGCGAAGCTGACATCGTCGACGAAGCGATCGGTGAGTATTGTGCAGAGATGACCCCTTATCCGGTCTTCATGATCCGGCGCGGGCCGCTGAAATACATCCATTGTGACCCCGACCCACCGCAACTATACGACCTGTCCGTCGATCCACTGGAAACGGTGAATGTCGCGGACGATCCGGCTTATGCCGCCCATTCTGCTGCCTTCGCCGCCGAAACCGACCAGCGCTGGGATAGTGAAAAGCTGCGTGCGGATATCATCGCAACACAAAAATCCCGTCATGCGCTTCATGCCGCGATGGAAGCCGGGGCGGGTGAGGCCTGGGATTACAATCCGCCGCGCGACGCTTCTCAGGAATATGTGCGCAATCACATGGACTGGACTGTTGCCGCGGCCAGATACCGCTTTTCACCTTTGAAGGAGAACCAAGAATGATGCTGAAGGGCAAAACCGCGCTGGTCACAGGCGGTCGAGGCGGCATCGGGCGCGCCATCGTCGCCCGTTTTCTGCGAGAAGGTGCACGGGTCTATGCGGCTGACCTGACGCCCGAGGGATCGTTGGCCACCCATGACGGCGACGGCAGCGTGTTTGTCAAACTCGACGTCACGCAGGAGGCGGATGCCGTTGCGGCTATGGCGCAGGTCGCCGAAAACGCTGGCCAGTTGGACATTCTGGTCAACGCGGCTGGGATCGAGATCGAAAAGACCATCGAACAGACCACTCTGGAGGAATGGAACCTGTCCTTTGCCGTCAACGTGACCGGCACCTTCCTGACGTCAAAACATGCGCTGCCTCTGATGCGAAAGGTCACTGCCGCCGGGACGACGGCATCGATCATCAATTTTGGCAGCTACGACGGCTTCATCGCTGACCCGGGACTGGCGGCTTATTGCGCAACCAAAGGCGCGGTTCACGCCCTGACCAGGGCAATGGCCTGCGACCACGGGCCCGAAGGTATTCGGGTCAACGCAATCTGCCCGGGCTATGTCGACACACCCATGCTGCAAAGCTTTTTTACCGGCGAGGGTTCGGGTGGCGGCGGCAAAACCATCGACCAATTGCAGAAGGCGGTCCGCGATGTGCATCCGATGCGCACCTATGGCACGCCGGACGACATCGCCAACCTGGTCAACTGGCTGGCATCGGACGAGGCGCGCTATGCCAGCGGCCAGCTTTGGGTTCTTGACGGAGGGCTGAGCGCGCAGGTCCAGCAGATGAAACTATGAGTGAAGCGTTGGGATACGAAACGAGATACCCGTTCTTTGGTGCCAGGAAGCGGCAAAGCTGTGTAATCATCCGGACCGCTCCATCGGCTAAACTGGATATCAACCGGGACGGCGCCGAGATCGTGCGCAGCGCGATGTTAGGGCCTGTCGGAACACGTCCGCGTGGCAAGGCAATGGTGGCGAACTGATGCGGCTGGCTGGAAAAAGAGCACTTGTGACCGGTGGCCGCCAAGGCATCGGGCGCGGGATTGTCGAGGCCTTTCTGCGCGAGGATGCGACGGTTTCGACCTGCGGGCGTGGCCCGAAGCCCGAAGGGCTGCCAGACAGTGTCACTTGGTACCCGCTGGACGTCACGGACGCCGCTGCCGTAGAGGAACTGGCCAGCGCGACGGACGGGATGGATATTCTGGTCAACAATGCCGGCGTTCAGGTCGAAAGAACGGTGGCTGACAGCACCGACGCTGACTGGGAAACCGTGATCGGGACCAATTGCCGGGGCGTGTTCAATATGTGTCGCGCATATATCCCCCGAATGCCCCAAGGCGGGTCGATCATCAACATCGGCTCGATCTCGGGGCAGGTCGCGGATCCTTCGATGGCGCTTTACAATGCGTCCAAGGCCTTTGTGCATGGGCTGACCCGGTCGATTGCCGTGGATCATGGCCCCCGAATACGCTGTAACGCAATCTGCCCGGGCTGGATCGAAACGGGCATGTTGGATGCAGGTTTCGACCTTGCATCAAACCCCGAGGCCGCGCGGCAGGATGCGCTTGCCCGACATGCGATGCGCCGTTTCGGCAAGCCCGAAGACATCGCCAGCATGGCGGTCTGGCTTGCCTCGGACGAAGCGAGTTTCGCCACAGGCCAGTTGTTTACCGTGGATGGCGGCATGACCGCCGCATCCCCTCTCAATCCGGGATTGTTCTGATGGAGTTCAAACACACGGCCTGCCTTGGCGGCGGGGTGATCGGCGCCAGTTGGGCGGCCTTGTTTCTGGCATCCGGCCGTTCGGTCGCGATGTTCGACCCGGCCCCCGATGTTGAGCGCAATGTGCGCGACTACATCGAAACGGCGTGGCCCACGATGACCGAGCTTGGGTTGACCAAAGATGGCACGCCCGACGCGATCACCTTCCATACAAACGCGGCCAGCGCGGTCGAAGGCGCCGGATTCGTGCAGGAAAACGTGCCTGAGCGGCTGCCGGTCAAGCATGAAACCTTTTCCGTGATCGAGCCCGCCCTGGCCCCCGGTGCAATTGTCGCCAGTTCGGCGTCCGGCCTGACTCTGAGCCAGATGCAGCCCGGCTGGAAGGATCCTTCGCGCTTTGTGCTGGGCCATCCGTTCAATCCGCCGCACCTGATCCCCTTGGTCGAGGTGTTGGGAAACGACAAAACGGCCCCCGGGGTGGTCGAGAGTGCGCAGGGATTCTACGAAAGCGTTGGAAAAACAACGATCCGTTTGCACAAGGAAGTGCCCGGTCACGTGGCCAACCGTCTGCAGGCGGCCATTTGGCGCGAGGCCGTCAGTCTGGTTGTCTCGGGTGTGGCTTCTGTCGAGGATGTCGACAAGGCCGTCTGGGCCGGTCCCGGACTCAGGTGGGCGGCTATGGGGCCGACCATGCTGTTCAACCTTGGGGCGGGTGAAGGTGGGCTGAAGGCGTTTTGCGATCACTTCGCCGATACGTTCAACGGCTGGTGGGACGATCTGGGCCAGATCCATCTGTCCGATCAGGTCGCCCAACAAATGACCGAGGGCGTTCAGGCCGAAGCAAGGGGCATGACACCGGGTGAGTTGTCGCAAAAACGCGATGCTTTGATTGTGGCAATGCAAAAGTCAATTGTGGGGATGCGTTGAGGAAACGGGTCGTTTCGCGCCGATGTCATGTGACCGCCGAACCGGTGAATGTGCGGGCCCGTGTCGAGTCAAATCCAACGGTTTTACAACTGGCCAGCAGAAAGCGCAGAAGTCACAGGAAACCTCATAACAAACCTTCGTTAAACAATTAATTGCGCTGGCCTGTTGGTAGATTGCACCATCATACCCGCGCGTATAACTGGACGATCTGTCTGTTGGCACCCGAAACTGTTTCCGAAACTGAACGCCATTCTGCGTGCCATTAATTTTCGAAAAAAATCAAATTTGAGTGCCAGGATTTGACTCAGAACCAACGGCAAGTCCTGCCCACGAAATAACAGTGTGACCAGCTTGTCACGAAACGCTGGCCAGCGATGTCTAACGGTTTTTGAGCGCAGAGCGCAGAGCGTCACCCAGCGCGCCGTTCTGCGCGTTTCCGCCTGAGCCCGCTCGCTGCGTGTTGCGGTGTTTTGGTTGACCACTGGCCTTTCCCGCGCCGCGCGAGGTTTGCTCCTGACGCGCAGAGGCGCCTCCGTCCTTGCGCATGGTCAGACCGATCCTTTTGCGGGGCACGTCGACCTCCACCACACGAACCCTGACGACCTGACCGGTCTTGACGATCTCGTGCGGGTCTTTGACAAACCGGTCGGCCAGCTGGCTGACATGCACCAGCCCGTCCTGATGAACGCCGATATCCACGAATGCCCCAAAGGCCGCAACGTTGGTGACGGTCCCTTCCAGCATCATGCCGGGTTTGAGATCAGTGATGTCTTCCACCCCGTCGGTGAATGAGGCGGTCACAAAGCTTGGGCGCGGGTCGCGTCCGGGCTTTTCCAGCTCGGAAAAAATGTCCCGTACCGTCGGCAGGCCAAAGCGGTCGTCGACGAACTGCTCGGCCCTCAGGCCTTTCAGGGCGCCGTCATGTCCCATGATTTGCCGAATGTCACGTCCACATGCGGCCACGACGCGGCGCGCGACGTCATAGGCCTCGGGGTGGACCGAGGACGCGTCCAGCGGGTCGGCCCCGTCGCGGATACGCAGGAAGCCCGCACATTGTTCGAAGGCCCGCGGACCAAGGCGGGCGACATCCAGCAGCTCTTTGCGGGATTGAAACGCGCCATGCAGGTCGCGATGCATCACAATCGCTTCGGCCAGCCCAGGCCCCAGACCGGAAACATGCGACAGCAACGGGGCCGAGGCCGTGTTCAGGTCGACGCCCACGGCGTTCACCACATCCTCGATCACGGAATCAAGCGATTGGGAAAGGCGGTGCTGGTCGACGTCGTGCTGGTACTGCCCGACACCGATCGATTTCGGCTCGATCTTGACCAATTCGGCCAAGGGGTCCTGCAGTCGCCGGGCGATCGACACCGCGCCGCGTAGTGACACATCGAGGTCGGGAAACTCCCGCGCGGCCAGTTCCGATGCCGAATAGACCGAGGCACCGGCTTCGGAGACCACAACCTTTGTCGGGGCCTTCACCGTCTTCGGCAAAAGGTTCAGCGTGTCAGCTACCAATCGCTCGGTCTCGCGGCTGGCGGTGCCGTTGCCGATCGCAATCAGTTCGATCTTGTGGGCCGAGATCAGGTTCAGGATTGCAGCCTGCGCCCCGCGCAGATCGTTTTTGGGCTGGAACGGATACAAGGTATCCGTGGCTACCACTTTCCCGGTTGCATCCACCACAGCCGCCTTAACGCCGGTACGAATTCCGGGGTCCAGACCCAGCGTTGCGCGTGCGCCGGCAGGCGCCGCGAACAGAAGGTCCTTGAGGTTGCGGGAGAACACCTGAATGGCCTCTTCCTGCGCCCGGCCGCGCAGGTCCGCCATCAGTTCGACCATCATCGACAGTGACAGTTTCACCCGCCAGGTCCAGCCCGCCACCTTGCGAAGCCATTTATCTGCCGGCCCATCGCTGCGTGTCTGCAGATGTGCGGCCACAATCGCTTCGGCCCGTGTTGCGCCGGTTTCGGGTTCGGGCGCGATGTCCAGCGTCACGATCCCCTCTTTCGAGGCGCGTAGCATTGCCAGCGCGCGATGCGAGGGCACTTTGGACCACAGCTCGGAATGGTCGAAGTAATCGCTGAATTTCGCGCCTTCCTGCTGCTTGCCTTCAATCACCTTTGCGCTCAGCACTGCCTCGCGTTGCATGAAGCTGCGCAGTTCACCCAGCAGCGAAGCATTTTCGGTCAGGCGTTCAGTGATGATGTCGCGGGCACCGTTCAGCGCGTCCCTGTTTGTAGGTACCGCATCGCTCACAAAACCTTGGGCCAGGGCTTCGGGGTCGACAGAACGGTCGGCCAGAATGGCATCGGCCAGAGGTTCCAGCCCGTATTCGCGGGCGATCATCGCCTTGGTCCGACGTTTGGGTTTATACGGCAGATAGATGTCTTCCAGCTGCGCTTTGGTGTCGGCTTGCGCGATGGATTTGGCCAGGTCTTCGGTCAGCTTTCCCCGATCCTTGATCGAGTTCAGGATGCTGTCGCGGCGGGTATCCAGTTCGCGCAGATAGGTCAGGCGGTCCGACAGAACCCGCAGTTGCGTATCATCCAGTCCGCCTGTCGCCTCTTTCCGGTAACGGGCGACAAAAGGCACGGTGGCCCCTTCGTCCAGCAGCTTGACCGCTGCGCCCACCTGTTCGGGACGCGCGTTGATCTCGGTAGCGATAGTGCGGGCGATGCGGTCCAATGAGGCCTCCTGAACTACGGTTGGAAGGACTTCTTATCCAGCGCCGCCCAAGAGGGGAAGAGGTGAAAACGACCCGCCTCTACAGTTACAACAAAGCCTGCAAATCGTCGTACAGGTTTTTGGAGATTTCGACATACCCGCGTGCAGTATTGCGGGCGCGGGCCGCAAATCGCCGCTGCGACGGCAACCGCGCGCCCTGATCCAGAATGTCGGCAAAAAGCCGTTCGGCCCTTGCGTCGTTTTCCTGCGTTTTGCCGCCGCTGAACTGATCGGGGTCAAATGCCAGAAAGATCTCGCCGTGATAGGGCGCACCGCCCGCGCCCACGGCAAACGCCATGCTTTCCAGACTGGTCAGGTCGTCGATCAGGGGACCGGCCAGCAATTCGATCATGATCGACAAGGCCGACCCCTTGTAGCTGCCGAAGGTCAGCATGGCACCGTCCATGGCCGCCTGAGGATCGGTGGTCGGGTTGCCGTGTTTGTCGATGGCAACGCCCTCGGGCAGCGGTTTTCCTGCCCTTCTATAGAGTTCGATTTCACCGCGGGCAAAGGCGCTGGTGGCGAAATCGAAGGTGAACGGATCTTTTCCTGACCGGGGCCAACTGAAGGCGAGCGGGTTGGTGCCCAGACTGCCGCGTGTTCCGCCTGCGGGGGCCACCCACGAATGGCTTGGAACCATTGCCATCGCGGCAAGCCCGGCCGATGACAGGCGTTCCACTTCGGGCCAGAGCGCAGAGAAATGAAAGCATCGATTGATCGCCATCGCGGCGATACCGTGGGTGCGGGTCTTTTCAATCAGAACCGGCAAGGCCTGCTGAAACGCCAGCAGCGACATGCCGCCCTGGGCATCCACGCGAACGATCGCGTTTTCCGATGGGGCCAAAACCGGCGCGGCATGGCCATCGATCTTGCCCGCCTGCATCGTCTCGGTACACATGAACAGGCGAAACAGCCCGTGCGACTGGCAATCATCGATCTGGCAAGTGGTCAGCATGTCTGCGATGGCCGCTGCGTGGGCCGATCCAAACCCGGATTTTGTGAGTACGTTCAAGCTTAGCTGCCGGATGTCGTCCAGATTTAGTTTGACCATATCGCTCATGCCTGTCCCCTGTGCCGGTAATTCAGCACAAGGGATAGCGTGGCAACCCGGCGATTGAAAAGCGGGATTTCTGTTCAGCCCTGCGATTCAGATTGCAGATAGGCAATGAGATTGGTGATGTCGGTCCGGTTCTTCAGGCCGGGAAACTGCATCCGGTTGCCGGGAACGGTGTTTTTCGGATCGGACAGAAACGCGCTGAGCGCGTCTGCCGTCCAGACAATTTCAGAGGTCTGCAAAGGGCCGGAATATTTGAAACCATCGCTCTGACCCGCTGTTGCGCCGATGATCCCGTGCAGCGAGGGGCCGACCCCGTGGCGGCCCTCTTGCAACTGGTGACAGGCCTTGCATTTGCGATAGACCTTTTTGCCCGCCTTAATGTCGCCCTCGATGGCGGCGAGGGTGACCGGGGCCGAGGGCCCTGCCTCGGCCTTTTTGTCGTCCTTGTTGAAGATCAGTCGCGCGGTGATCGGCACGGTTCGGGTAATGCCCGGCAGGTCCGCCAGTTCCATCAGCGTATCGATCCCGGCGTTGACGCCTGCATCTTCCGTGCTGAGGAACACCATATCGTTGGTTGAGACCATGACCGATGTTTCGGACAGGCGCGCCACGAACATTTCGGCATCGAACGCGACGTCTGTGCCTGCCAGCGACAAGATGGCCTCGGCATCGATGGTGGTGGTTTCGCCCGCGCCAAGCCCCGAGACCTCATCCATATCGAACTGGGCCGTCAGCGTTGCGCTTCCGGCTTTGCGAAACACGTATTCGATCATCCGTTCATTTCGAATGTCGATATTCGTTTCGACTGAAGACAGGTCGATCTTAATGTCCGCCTTGCCGTCCGGGCTGACGTGACCGCTGAGACGGGTAAAGCTGTTGACCTCGCCCACCGTGTCTTTCTTGATCGAGCCATATGCCAGGTGCGAGCCTTCTGGGGCCAGTGTCCAGCTGTCCGCCGGCGCCGGGCCTGCAACAATTGCCGACGCAATCGTGACTGCTGTAAGCAGAAGTTTCATTTCTTTCCCCCTGAGTCTGTGTCAATCCTGACCCCGCGGGCCCGGTCCGTGAAAAACAAACACACACAGGTCGCAAATTATTCGATGAGTGGTGAGATCAGTTCCGAACAGGCCGTGCGTGGCGCGATCCAGATACATTCAAAACGTGTCTGGCGGTTTGGTCTGGCATTGTCGGGCGCGTCGGACGTTGCAGACGATCTTTTGCAATCCACGTGCCTGCGTGCGCTGGAGCGTCACCATCAGGTGACATCGCATGATCGGCTGGACAGCTGGCTGATGACGATCTGTCGCTCGATCTGGCTGAACGAGGTGCGCGCGCGATCGGTTCGCAAAGCCCAGGCACTGTCGGTCACGCCCGAGGCGGATTTAATTGCACCCGGAAACGATTCTGAGACGAATATTTTCGCCACTGAAGTGTTTACACAGGTGATGCAACTGCCAGAAGCGCAGCGCGAGACGGTAATGCTTGTGTTTGTCGAAGGCTATAGCTACCGCGAGGCTGCCGCGTTGTTGGAGGTGCCGATAGGGACAATCATGAGCCGGCTTTCGAACGCCCGGCAGAAACTGAAAAACGTGATGCAGCAAGACGCGGCGGATGTCGTTCGACGGAGTGGCAAATGAAGTTTTCCGACGAGACGCTAGTGGCGTATCTGGAAGGCACCCTGGACGAGGGTCAGGCCCGCGCGATCGAAGATGCGGTCGCGGATGATCCGACATTGGAACAACGTCTGATGGCGCTGGACCCGTTTGCACCGGTGGTGAAGCAGGTGTTCGAGGCGATGCCTGCCCAAACGCCGCACGTCGATTTGCCGGATGCCTACGCATCAACCTCCGCAAGGTCGGTCGCTGGCTCATGGCGTCTGCTTGCCGTTGCGGCTTCGGTTGCCGTCATTGCGGTGTCGGCGACGTTCTGGGTAACGCGCCCGGTCGAGATGGGCTGGGCGGAACAGGCCGCGATCTATCAGTCGCTATACGTGCCGGATACGATTGCAACGCTGGACAACTCTCCTGCCGCGCTGGATGTGCAATTCGCACAGGCCGAGGAACAGCTTGGACGGTCCCTGAACCGTAATGCGCTCGAGGCGCTGCCGGGCCTTGATTTGAAGCGGGCGCAGGTCCTGTCGTTCAAGGGCAAACCTCTGATTCAGATTGTATTCGCGGATGCGCAGGGGCAGCCTTTGGCCTTTTGTGTCATACGGCAGGGACCGGCGGCCCCGAACAAGGGCGTAAAACAGGCGGTTCTCAGCGGGTTGGCCACGGCCACATGGGCGCAGGGTGGCTATGGTTACATGTTGCTGGGCAGCGACGCGCAAACCGACCTTGGTGGGCAGTTGGACACGTTGACTGCGCTGTTTGCTGGCTGAGCCGCGAAATAGCCTTGTGAACCCGCGAATTTGCCCGAAGAATAGCGGGCATGAAGCCCCGAAACGTCCTGCCTGACCCGGATGATGAGGCCGACACGCTCGGCCCGCAAAGTATCTATGACGCGGACCCGTCCGAGGACGAAGACCTTTGGTTCCTGCCTCCGGACGAAGATGAAGCGCTTCCGGACTATCTGCCGCCCGGAACGCGGATGCAGGAACGCCTGCTGTTCGATCCACGCGACTGGTATGCAGGGCAGTCGGAGTTGTCCAGTGAACTGGCCGATGTCGCGGTCACTTTCGGCGCGTTGGACGAGCGTCTGCGGGCGGGGCCCAAAGGATGGGGCCATCGTCTGGCCTTGATGGAAGTGTCTGACCTGGGTTGGTGGACAGGGGACCGGATCAGCGCCGATCGTCTGGCGCTGTGGACCGGTTTGCGGCTGGGCTCGACCGGCGATGACATTCAGGCCCTGTTTCGCGCGGGCTGGGCCGTGCGCCGCCTGACGACAGGTGCCGACCCGTCAGAAGGCGGGTGGGAGTCTGGATTGACCGCGTTTCTGGACCGAATGGGTCAGGGGGTCGAAGAAGTACCCGAAGCAGTGGCCGATCTGGCTGACGTCATGCGCAACACGGACAGTTTGCACCCGATAACGCAGGCAGCAATTGGGTTTCACGCGTGGCGCAGTCTGGCGCAGGGCATCGGACAGGACACCGAGGCGGCAATCATAGCCGCGCGCCTTGCCGCGAAGATGGGGCGGGGCGGGGCACTGTTTCTTCCACTTGCGCTGTCCGGCCCGGGCGCGTTGCGCGGGACTGGCGAGCCGAGAGAAAAACTGGAGGCATGGCTGAGCGGAGCAGGGCAGGCGGTTCTGGCCGCACTGCTGCATCTGGATCGTGTGAGCGCGTGGGAACAGCGCGCGCGCGACGCCACGCAGGATCTGAGCGGCCGGACGCCTCCGCTATTGCTTGACGCGTTGACGGCCTGGCCCATGATATCGGCACCTTTGGCGGAGGAACTGACCCAAGCCTCGCGTGCGGCGGTTCAGAGAAACCTCGACCGTTTCACGCGTCGCGGCCTGATCCGGGAGGTCACGGGGCAAGGACGTTACCGCGTCTGGACGGCTGCACTATAGTCCAGCAGCCAATCGCGAAACACACGAGCCGGAGGACGCAGCGCGGTGCGCGATGGATAGATCAAATGATAGGCTTCCTGTCCCGGAACACTGATGCCGGGCAGGCAGGGGACAAGTCCCGACAGTTGCATTATCCTGTCAGATGCGGGCGCGCGGGCCAGCGCAATGCCGCCGCCACTGGCCGACAACTCGGCCGCCATCAGGGAATTGTCGGCGAAGAAATAGCGGGCTTGACCGGCGGGCAGGCGCAGGGCCTCGAACAGGTGCGGCCAGCTTGCGCGGTGTGTTGAGACCTCGATCAAGGTGAACTTGAACAGGTCCTGGGGCGATCTGATCTGCGCGGCTATCTCTGGTGGAGCGATCGGGAAAAGGCGCTCTTTCAGCAACTCGTCCCATTCGGTGTTCAAGAGGGCCGGATTGCCGAACACGATTTGCAGATCAGAAAACTGGTTTGCGAAATCCGAGATCATGTTGCCTGTGGACAGTGACAAGTTGATGCGAGGCTGTTCCGCCTGAAAGGCGGGCAGACCACCGGCAAGAACCCCATGTGCAAACAGCAGTACGGACTGAACATAAAGCCGTTGTTCCCGTGTTTCCCCGAACAGCCCCGTCGTTGCCGTTTCCAACATCAGCAGCGATTGCTGAACCGATGGCAGATAGGCGCGGCCTGCCTCGGTCAATGTCACTGCGTGGGCGTGGCGGTGAAACAGTGGTGTACCAAGGCGGGTTTCCAGCGCCTTGACCTGCTGGCTGACGGCGGCAGCGGACATGTTCAGCTGCGCGGCCGCGCGGGAAAAGCTTTCGGTACGTGCTGCTGCTTCGAAAACGCGCAGCCAGTTCAGCGAGGGAATACGGGTTGCCATGAAATCAGGCTAAGCAAAACTTAGGCTGACCGGCAAGACAATAAGTTCTGAGCTTTCCCTCACAGATCTTAAGCTGGCGATCAGCAAATTGAACAGACGAGCCACATCATGTCGGATTCACCCCCCCAGCCGCGCCCAAAGCGCAAGATCTGGAACTATACCCCGCAATTGCCTATTCAGACCTCGCCCTATTGGGACTGGCCGATGAAGCCTCTGACCGCCTTGCGATACCTGCTGCAAAGCTGGAATCCCTTGGCGCTGCGCGCGTTGCTTTTGGTCTTCGCGATCATCACGTGGACCTATCTGACCCCGTCTCTGGCCCGGATCGAAACGCTGAGCTGGGATTGGGTGGCCGAGATCTGGTTCCGCAATTTCTGCATCCTTATGGTGGTTGCGGGCGGCTTGCATTTGGCCTTGTGGAAATTCCGCACCCAGCAGGACGAATACCGATATGACATGCGCCCGATGATGAAGGGTGCCAAGGTCTTTACCTTCAAAAACCAGGTCTGGGATAACATGTTCTGGACCCTGGGTCCGGCGCTGACATTCTGGACGTTCTGGGAATGCTTCATTCTGTATGCTTACGCCAATGGGTGGGTGACGATGATTTCCCTTGATGGAAACCCGGTCTGGTTCATTGCCATGGTTGTGTTCATTCCGATCTGGGCAGGTTTCCATTTCTACTGGCTGCACCGGCTGCTGCATGTCGGCCCGCTTTATACCAAGGTGCACGCCTGGCATCACCGCAACATCAATACCGGTCCATGGTCAGGTCTGGCGATGCATCCGGTTGAAAGCTTCTTTCTGATGTTCGACACGATGATTTTCTTTCTTCTGCCGTCTCACCCGATCCACGCCATCTTTCTGCTGTTTCACCACGGGATTGGCGCGCCGACCTCTCATGCCGGGTTCGAGCACGTGAAGTTCGGCAACAAGGGTAAATTCCTGGTCGGAGACTTCTTTCATCAGCTGCACCACAGGTTCTTTGACTGCAATTACGGCACCTGGGAAACGCCGTGGGATGAGTGGTTCAATACTTTCCATGACGGAACCGACGAGGGCAACGAGATGGTCAAGGAACGCCGCCGCAAGATCTGGGCAGCCGAGTAAGCCAACCGAAAACGGGTATTGCCGGGTCTTATTGGGCCCGGCAACTGCTATCTGAAAACAGGGAAGATCATGAAAAACATCTATACTTTCGGCCGCCGCCCGGCCCGGCGAAACTATACCGTCAAGGATCTGCTGGACCTGAAGAAAACCGGCCGGCGCTTGACTATGTGCAACCCGGCGAACGAGGCCGAAATACAGGCCTGTGTCGATGCGGGGATCGACCTACTGACGCTGTGGGATGTGCACCTGGACATGGCGCGTGAGATTGCACCGAACCATTTTGCAGGTACTGCCATGAACTGGGGCCAGTTCGCCACCAATGACGAGATCATGCGCCATGCCATCGAGTGTATGGAAATGGGCGCGGACATGTATTTCACCAACCGCTCGTACGACGTGGTGGAAATGCTGGCGCGTGAAAGCATTCCGGTTCAGGTTCATATGGGGCTGGTTCCGTCGCTCAGCCATTGGGCCGGGGGATTGCGGGCCTTTGGCCGTACCGCCGATGAGGCGATGCAGATCTACAAGACCTTCAAGCGCTATGAGGACGCAGGCGCGATGGCCTGCGAAATCGAATGTGTCGCCGAAGACACGTTGAACCTGCTGAACGACAAGACGTCGATCGTCACGATTTCATTGGGGTCGGGCAATGCGGGTGACGTGATCTTCCTGTTCATGGCAGACATTTGCGGCGAAGCGGAAAATCCTCCGCGTCACGCCCACGCCTTTGGCAATCTGGGCCGTCTGCACAAGCAGATGTATCACGAGCGGGTCGCGGCGCTGAAGGAATTTCAATCCGAGGTGCAGGCCAAAGCCTTTCCATATCCGGCACAGTCCATTGGGATGCACGAAGGTGAGCTGGCAAAACTGCAGGAACAGTTGGATAAGGTCTGATGGATTAGGCGGGCGCGTTCAGCGCCCGACACCTACATAGGTATCAAAACCGGATTTCAACGCGGTGTTGCCGGAATAGACGTTGCGCAAATCGACCATCCTTGCGGTTTTCATGGTCCCGGCCAGTTCGGTCAGGTTCAGTGCGCGAAACTCGTTCCATTCCGTCAGGATGACCACCGCATCCGCATCCTTTGCCGCGGTATACGGATCGTCGGACCATTCGACGCCGGGCAACAGGGCTTCACCCTCGGACCGGCCCTGAGGATCAACAACGCGGACCTTTGCGCCACCGCCGATCAGGGCAGGGACGATGGTCAGTGACGGAGCATCCCGCATGTCGTCGGTATTGGGTTTGAACGTCACGCCCAGAACGGCGATGGTCTTGCCGTTGAAACTGTCGTCACAGGCGTCCCGGATCTTGCCGATCATGCGTTTCTTGACCTCGTCGTTCACGCGAATGACGGTTTCGGTGATCTGCATCGGGTGCGCATGCTCCTGCCCGATCCGGGCCAGCGCAGCGGTGTCCTTGGGGAAACACGACCCGCCATAGCCGGGGCCTGCGTGCAGGAACTTGTTGCCGATCCGGCCATCCAGGCCAATGCCGCGCGCAACTTCCTTGACGTCGCCCCCCGCCTTTTCACACAGGCCCGCGATTTCGTTCATGAAGGTGATTTTGGTCGCAAGAAAGGCGTTCGCCGCGTATTTGATCATCTCGGCGCTTTCCAGATCGGTGGTCAGGATCGGGAAATCGCGCAAATAGAGCGGGCGGTAGATTTCGGCCATCACGTCTGCGGCGCGGTCGCTTTCGACGCCGACAACCACACGGTCGGGGCGCATGAAGTCGTCAATTGCGGCACCCTCGCGCAAAAACTCGGGGTTCGAGGCGACGTCGAAATCGGCTTGGGGATTTGCGGCAGAAACGACCTGATGCACCCGGCGATTGGTCCCGACCGGAACGGTCGATTTGGTGACAACAACGGTGTAGCCGGTTATGGCCTGTGCGATCTCTTCTGCGGCGGCCATTACATAAGTCAGGTCCGCGTGGCCATCGCCCCGGCGGGTGGGTGTCCCCACAGCTATGAAAACGGCATCCGCGCCATCGACAGCTGCAGTCAAATCAGTAGTAAAGCTCAGCCGGCCGGCCGCCACGTTCTTGGCCATAAGCACATCAAGGCCCGGCTCATAAATCGGAACCTTTCCGGCCTGCAGCATCTCGATTTTTTCCCGGGCCTTGTCGACGCAAATCACGTCATGCCCAAAATCCGAGAAACAGACACCGGATACCAAACCGACATAGCCAGTTCCGATCATTGCAATACGCATTCGTTAAAATCCTTCTTACCAATTACCAAGTCTGGCGACCGCACATTCGAAGAATCTTCCGCCGGATTCAATGCCTGACTGTGACCTTGGCTTGCATTCCATGGTTTCTTGCTGTTTTTGAGACGCTAAACTGACACATTGATATTTGTGAGGCGCAGATATGACCAAAAAGGCATTGATTACCGGTATCACGGGCCAGGATGGGTCGTATCTGGCCGAGTTTCTGCTGGAAAAGGGCTACGAGGTTCACGGAATCAAACGGCGGGCATCGTCCTTCAACACGCAGCGCATCGATCATATTTATCAGGATCCGCATGTACCGAACCCGAAGCTGCATTTGCATTACGGGGACCTGAGCGACACCTCGAATCTGACCCGGATCATGCAGGAGGTGCAGCCTGATGAGGTCTACAACCTTGGTGCACAGTCTCATGTTGCCGTCAGTTTTGAAGCTCCGGAATACACCGCCGATGTGGATGCAATTGGCACCCTGCGCCTGCTTGAAGCGATCCGGTTCCTCGGGCTCGAGGACAAGACGCGGTTCTATCAGGCCTCGACGTCGGAATTGTATGGTCTGGTTCAGGAAACACCGCAGCGGGAAACGACGCCGTTCCACCCCAGATCGCCCTATGCGGTGGCCAAGCTGTATTCCTACTGGATCACTGTGAACTACCGCGAGGCTTATGGTCTTTATGCCTGCAACGGAATTCTGTTCAATCATGAAAGCCCACGCCGAGGCGAAACCTTCGTGACGCGCAAGATCACCCGCGGTCTGGCCAACATCGCGCAGGGGCTTGAAGATTGCCTATATATGGGCAACATCGACAGTTTGCGCGACTGGGGACATGCCAAGGATTATGTCCGTATGCAGTGGATGATGTTGCAACAGGACAATCCCGAGGATTTCGTGATTGCAACCGGCAAGCAGTATTCTGTGCGTCAGTTCATCGAGTGGTCAGCGGCTGAACTCGGCATTTCGCTGAAGTTTTCGGGCGAAGGGGTGGATGAGGTTGCGACGGTCACCGCCATTGAAGGCGACGACGCGCCAGCATTGAAGCCCGGCGATGTCATCCTTCGGATCAACCCACGTTATTTTCGCCCGGCCGAGGTGGAGACGCTGTTGGGTGATCCGTCGAAGGCGAAACAGAAGCTCGGGTGGGAACCGGAGTTGACCGTGCAGGAAATGTGCGCCGAGATGGTTCTGGAAGACCTGAAAACAGCCAAACGCCATGCGCTGTTGAAAGAGCACGGGTTCGAGCTGCCGGTCAGCCTGGAAAACGGCTGAGGGGGACAACATGCGCAAGATCTACGTAGCAGGGCATCGCGGCATGGTCGGCGGTGCCATCCTGCGCCGGTTGCAGGATCGTCAGGCTGGGGGTGAAGCGATTGAGCTTGTGACCCGAACGTCAGCCGAGCTTAATCTGACGGACCAGACAGCTGTGCGGGAATTCATGCAGGTTGAACGACCCGATGTGGTCATTTTGGCGGCGGCCAAGGTTGGCGGCATTCACGCCAACAATACGTACCCCGCTGATTTCATTTATGAAAACCTGATGATTGAATGCAATGTGATTCATCAAGCCTTTTCGGCCGGGGTCACAAGCCTGCTGCAACTGGGCAGTTCCTGCATCTATCCGCGCGCGGTTCCGCAACCGATGCGCGAAGACGCGCTGCTGACCGGGGTGTTAGAGCCGACAAACGAACCGTACGCGATAGCCAAAATCGCGGGGATCAAGCTGTGCGAAAGCTACAACCGTCAACACGGTGTCGACTACCGCTCGGTCATGCCCACGAACCTTTATGGTCCGGGGGACAATTTCCACCCTGAAAACAGCCACGTTCTGCCTGCCCTGATCCGGCGGTTTCACGAGGCAAAGCGCGACGGGCTGGACGAGGTTGTGATATGGGGAACCGGGAAACCCAGGCGCGAGTTCCTGCATGTGGATGACATGGCCGAGGCGTCGCTGTTCGTCCTCGACCTGCCGCGCGACAAATATGAGGCAAACACGCAACCGATGCTGAGCCACATCAATGTTGGCACCGGCTCGGACATCTCGATTGCGGATCTGGCGGCGCTGGTGGCTGAAGTCACCGGGTTTGAGGGGCGGATCACACAGGATGTGTCCAAACCTGATGGCACAATGCGCAAGCTGATGGACGTCACGCGATTGGCAGATATGGGCTGGCGCGCGCGTGTGTCGCTTGAGGATGGTTTGCGCGAAACTTATGCGTGGTTTCTTGAACAGAACGACGTAGATCTGCGTTCAAAGTGATTGCCCGGACTAAGGTCCGGGCAGCCTGATGTTCAGAACCAGCGACCGATTGCAATGGCCCCTGGCGCGTTCGTGGCTGCATCCGAGGATGCAGACAATACCTTGTAGGTCACCTGCGTTTCTGAAGGCGAAGCGAAGCCCACAAACCGGGATGCCGCACCCCCTGAGCCACTGATGACTGGAACCGAACCCGGGGCGAAGCTTACAGGGAAGGTCCAGGTGTCTGTATTGCTTGCAAACATCGTCCCTTCGGCGGTGGTACACGCAACGGCATTCAATGCGGCGTTGCAGATCTGCGTTCCATCGGCAAAACGAACATAGTCACCATTTGCTGTACTGCCCCGTTCGATCACCGCACCAGTTGGAACGCCGCCGGATTCGGATACAGACCCCAGCAAATTGCCTGGACCATATCCGTAATCCGCCCGCATCAGGCGGCCTGTCGTTGTGTCGTCGGCACTGGCCTGAACGGCGGCGCCATCCACGATACCGGTGGTCGGATCAAGGCGCAGCGCTTCGGTCCAGCTGCCCCCATCAGGAGAGACCTTGATGGAAAACCCTGTGTTTCCAGCCAACCCCATTTCCGCATGGCCGGTCCAGTTGGACTGGAACAAAAGCGATGCGGTATCACCGGAACCGGCCTTGTTGATCTTGACCTGATGTCCGCCGCCATCATGGCTGAACAGCGTAGCAGGGCCGCGCACTGAAAGGCGATTTGTGTCGTCATAGCTGGTGGCGATGCCGACACCGTTCAGATTCTGTGTCGCCACCGGCGGATCAATCCAGGCAGATCCGTCCCAAATCCTGATCTGGCCAGCGGTCTGATCCCAGGCGCGCCATCCGATGCCGGGGGAAAGGAAGTGCCAGGCGTTGTCCAGCCAGGCTGCAAGGTTACCTGCCTGACCCGCCCATTCATCGGTTGGCGCAGATCCCAGCGCATGAACCTCGCCCTGCTCCGGAACCGGGGGAGGCGTGGTCGCGTTGGTGGCCACCACGCTGAGCTGCACCACGAGATCCAGCCGGCGCAGGGCCTCGTTATGGGTGACGTGTTTCTGGGCCTGCGAAGGTTGAAGAAATGGCAGGTCCAATCGGGGTGAGGTCTGTGACACGGGCGTCCTCCTGTGGCTGTCGGTCCGACAATTGCATTGCGCGCCACCCTGCCGTGGCACACATGAATCCTGTCCGACCGGGCCGAACGCCCGCGAAACGATTTGCTAATTAACTGCTGGTTGCCTGACACAGGGCCAGGAACCGCGTGCGAGAATCGGTCGCCTAGTCGCGCGCGTAGATATCCTCGTAACGGATGATGTCATCCTCACCCAGATATGTTCCGGTCTGCACCTCGATCAGAACCATCGGCACCTTTCCGGGGTTTTCCATCCGGTGCGTGGCACCCAGCGGGATGTAGACCGACTGGTTCTCGGACACGAGGCGCACGTCGTCGTCAATCGTGACTTTTGCCGTGCCTTCCACAACGATCCAGTGCTCCGAGCGATGGTGGTGTGACTGAAGGCTCAGCGCGGCACCGGGATGGACATGGATACGCTTCACCTGAAACCGGTCCCCGATCACAAGGCTTTCGAACCAGCCCCACGGGCGATGATCCACCGGCAGAGATTCCGCCTGCTTCGCGCCTTTCGCTTTAAGTGCAGCGACGGCCAGTTTTACGTCCTGCGCCTTGTCCATGCTGGCCACAAGTACCGCATCGGGCATGGCAACCGTGATCACGTTTTCCAGCCCCATGGCCACAACTTCCTGCGTCGGGGATTCCGACCGGATCAGGACATTGCGGCAATCGATTGCAGTCACTTCTCCGGTTGTGGCGACGCCATCGGCGTCAGGATTGCTCAACTCCTGCACGGCGGACCAGCTTCCGACGTCAGACCAGCCAGCGGCATAGGGCACGACGCTCAGGTTAGTTGCTTTTTCCATGACCGCATAGTCGATCGAAATATCGTTGACCTCGCTCCAAGCGGTCGCATCGAGACGCAGAAATCCAAGGTCGGTCTGCGCATCGGTAACCGCTTTTTGCACCGGCGGGATCAGGTCCGGGGCGTGTTGTTCGAAACTTGCAATGATGTCTTTCACCGCAAACAGGAAAATACCTGAGTTCCAGAGATAGCTGCCATCGGCGACCATTGCCTGGGCGTTTTCGAGACCGGGCTTTTCAACAAACCGGTCCAGCGGAACTGCGGTGTCTGCGTTCGGGGCATGGCTGAGTTTCAGATACCCATACCCCGTTTCCGGCCGGTCCGGAGTGATGCCGAAGGTCACCAGATCACCGCGTTCGTGGATGGCTTCGACACCTTTGGCAACAGCCGCGTGGAACGCGGCTTTGTCCGGGATCACGTGATCGGAAGGGGCGACAAGCATGATGGCGTCCGGGTTTTCAGCAGCCAGGTATAGCGCAGCCGCCAATACGGCTGGGGCAGTATTGCGGCCCTCGGGCTCGATCAGGACCGGACCGGGATCGATGCCAATGCCGTTAAGCTGCTCGGGTACAACGAACCGAAACGCTTCATTGGTCAGGATCAGCGGTTTGGCATAAGGCGCGTCAGACGGTCCGCACATCCGCGCGGCACAATCCTGCAACAGGCTGGTTTCGCCAAGCAGCGGCACAAATTGCTTGGGATAGCTCTTGCGGGATAAGGGCCACAGCCGGGTCCCGGAGCCACCGCAAAGAATGACGGGATGGACAGTTGTCATGACGTTTGCCTTTGGATTTCAGTTGCCCTGAAAGAGGTGTTCGGGTCGCGCAATAGCCTATTGCGCCGCCTTTCCCGCAACAACGACATCATGGAGATACTGGCTCAGATCGTCGCGCAAATCGTTGCGTGCCAACGCAAAGGCCACGGTGGCTTGCAGGAACCCGGATTTGGAACCGCAATCGAACCTCTGACCGTTGAACTTGTATCCAAAAACAGGGACACCGTTCACAATGTCTTCGGCAATCGCGTCAGTCAGTTGGATTTCACCGCCGCTGCCCTTCTTTTTCTGATTGAGGTTATACAGGACCGACGGCCCCAGAATATAACGCCCGATCACCGCCAGGTTGGACGGGGCATCATCGGGGTCTGGCTTTTCGACCATGCCCTTGGTCCGGACAACCGTACCGATATTCTCGCCAACATCGAGAACACCGTAGGAACTGGTTTTGTCCTTGGGAATTTCCATCGCGGCAACCATGTTGCCACCGGTTTCTTCATAGGCCTCGACCATTTGCTGCAGGCAGGGTTTGTCCGCCGCGATCACATCGTCGGGCAGCATGACGGCAAAGGGCTCGTCCCCGATCAGACGCCGGGCGCACCAAACCGCGTGGCCAAGGCCCAGTGCCTTGTGCTGGCGGATATAGGCGATGGCGCCGCTTTCCATGTTGGTTGCGCTCAGGGTTTCCAGCAGGTCGTCCTTGCCCTTGGCTTTGAGTTCCTGTTCGAGCACGAGATTGTGATCGAAATAATCCTCAAGCGCGGATTTCCCGCGCGAGGTGACAAAGATGAATTCGGTAATTCCTGCGGCACGGGCTTCGTCGATGGCGTATTGAACCAGCGGCCGGTCAACCAAAGTCATGATCTCTTTCGGAACTGATTTTGTTGCGGGCAAAAATCGCGTACCCAGCCCTGCAACCGGGAAAATCGCCTTTGTGACCTTACGTGCCATGTTACCTCTCAAATTCAATACGAGCCCGACAGAGTGTGGTGAGGCCGGTCTCTCCTCTTAGGCTGCAATGCCTGAACAATCAACGTCGCCCGGATTCCCAGGCTAGAAGTGATCGGAAAGGTGCCATCTCGATGCGGAGGAGTCAAAACATCCGGTCCAAACCCAGTTCAGAAAAACGTACCCCCGGCGCCTGCAATCAGGCGCCGGAAGCAGTATCAGGACGCCTTCATGATAATCTCCAGCGGATCATGTTCGGCCACGTAGTGATCGGGTGCGATCTCGCTGAGTTGTGGAACATAGTCCGACTGTCCGGCCGACAGGCGACTGGGAAGGAAACGCAAAGCCGCCTTGGGATCCATGGGTGAGGGCAATTCTCCCGGTAATTTCAGACGTTGGCGTGTTCGCTCCACATCGGGGTCGGGTATCGGTACCGCCGAAATCAGCGACTTTGTGTATGGGTGAACCGGATCGGAACAAATCACTTCGCCATCGCCCAGTTCGACGATACGGCCAAGATACAGGACCATGATCCGGTTCGACACCGCGCGCACTACGGACAGATCATGGCTGATGAAGATCATCGACAGGCCAAATTCCTGTTGCAATTCTCGCAACAATTCCACGATCTGAGCTTGAATGGACACATCCAGAGCCGAAACCGCTTCATCACAGATGATCAGCTTTGGCTTGTTGATCATCGCCCGGGCGATTCCCACGCGCTGATTTTGTCCGCCAGACAATTCGTGCGGATAACGGTTGATCATGTTCGCCTTGAGGCCGACCCGCTCCATCATCTCGGTGACCAGTTCCTTGCGTTCCCGCTCGGTCAGGTCGGGGCGGTAGGTTTTCAGCGGCTCGGCAATCGAGGCCGAGATCGTCATGCGCGGATCCAGACTGGCCAGCGGATCCTGGAACACGATCTGCAGGTCCTTGCGATACTTGTTCAGTTCAGCTCGTCTCAGTCCGACGATCGGATGCCCCAGCCAGCTGACATTGCCCGCGCTGGGCTCGATCAGTTGAAGTACGGCCCGTGCCAGCGTGGATTTTCCGCAACCCGACTCGCCAACAACGCCCAGCGTTTCACCCTTGCGGATATCGAAGCTGACACCGTCGACCGCCTTTAGTGGAACCTTGCGCCCGAACAAACCGCCCTTGACGTGGATCGGGAAGTGAACCTTGACGTTATCGACCTTGAGCAGCGGCTCTTCGACCTTGGCCAAAGCTTTGGGGGCATCACCGGCGTCGATGCGCGGCATCGCCTCAAGCAATGTGCGGGTATATTCATGCTGAGGCGCGCGGAAAATTTCCCGGGTGTCACCGGCCTCGACGAATTGACCAAGCCGCATGACCTGAATGCGGTCGCACATCCGCGCCACGACGCCCATGTCATGGGTGATGAGCGCGATCGCCGTACCCTCGTCCTTTTGCAGTCGAACCATCAGGTCCAGAATGTCGGCCTGTACCGTTACATCAAGGGCGGTCGTTGGTTCGTCCGCGATCAGCAGCTTGGGATTGCATAGCATCGACATGGCGATCATGACCCGCTGGCGCATCCCGCCGGACAACTCGTGCGGGTATTGATCCAACCGGCGCGCGGCTTCGGGGATGCGTACACGGTCCAGCCAGTCCAGACACCGGGCACGAGCGGCCGAGCCTTGCAGGCCTTCGTGAACCTGCAGCACTTCGCGCATTTGCTGGCCGACCCGCAAATGCGGCGTCAGGGCCGTGAGTGGATCCTGAAAGATCATTCCCACATCGGCTCCACGGATCTGATTGAGCTTTTGTACCGGCAGGTTCAGGATTTCCTTGCCGTTCAGCATTGCCGACCCGCTTGCGTGGCCTGCAGATGGCAACAGCCCCATCGCGGCCATGAAGGTCTGGCTTTTGCCCGACCCACTTTCGCCAACAATGCCCAGGCACTCACCCGGATTTATGTCGAAGCTGATGCCGTTGACGGCTTCGACCACGCCATCGGGAGTGTCGAACCGGACGCTCAGGTCTTTTACGGAAAACAGGCTCATATCAGCGATCCTTCGGGTCCAGAGCGTCACGCAGACCGTCACCGATGAAGAACATGGTGATGATGATTGCGACATAGAATGTCAGGGGGTACATCAACTGCCACAGCGTGCCATAGCTCATCGTGCCGGCCCCTTCGGCAATCAGACGGCCCAATGAGGTGTAAGGTTCCGAAATCCCGAGACCCAGGAACGAGATGAAGCTTTCGGTCAGGATCATCTCGGGCACCAGTAGCGAGGCATAGACGATCACCACGCCCAGCAGGTTGGGCAGGATGTGTCGGTACATGATGGTAAACTCACTGACCCCGGCGGCGCGGGCGGCCTCGATAAACTCGCGGTTTTTAAGAGTCAGAGTTTGTCCCCGCACGATCCGCGCCATGGTCAGCCAACCGACCGCTCCAAGGGCGATGAACAGCATGAAGAATGACCGTCCCGCCACGACAAGCAGAAGGATGATGACCAGCGTAGCCGGGATCGCCAGCAGGATGTCGACAAAGCGCATCATGACACTGTCGGTGCGGCCGCCGATATAACCTGCAGCGATGCCGTAGCAGGTGCCCACGATCAGCGCCGTTGCCGCCCCGATCAGACCCACCAGCAGGGACGTCGTGGTTGCCTGAATGACACGGCTGTACAGATCGCGCCCCAGATCATCGACGCCGAAATAGTGTCCGGTCTCGATGGACGGCATTCCCATGCCGCGCACGTCACCCATGACGTTCCAGTCGATCTCTTCGTTGTTCCAGGCTGCGAAATAGGGTCCGATAATCGTGAACAGGACGATCATCCCCAGAATGAAGACACTGGCCATCGCGGCCTTGTTGCGGACAAAACGCATCCGCGCGTCCTGCCAGAGTGAGCGCCCCTGAATGACCGTGTAATCGGTGATTTCCTCGGCCAGATGGGCGGCTTTTTGAGATTTTCCAAGCATTGCCTGCCCCTCAGTAACGGATTTTCGGATCGAACCAGGCATAGGCCAGGTCGGTAAGCAGGTTCACGACAACGGTCAGCGCGCCGTACAGGATCGTAACCCCCAGCAGCACGGCATAGTCACGCGACAGGGCCGAGCCGACGTAGGCCTGACCCAGACCGCCGGTCGAAAAATAGATGTCGACAAAGACCGAGCCGGTCAGCACGTAAACGAAGACCGGTCCCAGATAGGACACGACCGGCAGCAGCGTGGGTTTCAGCGCATGGCGCCAGATCACGGTTCTGGTCGGCAGCCCCTTGGCGCGGGCGGTTCGGATGAAGTTCGAGTTCAGAACCTCCAGCATCGATGACCGGGTAATCCGCGCGATCGAGCCCATATAGGACGTCGCCAGCGCGATGACCGGCATGATCAGGTACTGCCACTGACCGCCATTCCAGCCGCCGCCCGGCAGCCAGCCCAGCCACAGGGTAAAGGTCAGGATAAGGATCGGGCCCATGATGAAGTTGGGCAGCGCTTGCGCCGCGATACCCAGACCAACCGCGAAATAATCGATCCAGCTATTGTGCTTGATCGCGGCGGCAATCCCAAGGCTCACACCGACTGCGGTCGCCACAAGAAACGACAGCGAACCGTAGGTCAGCGAGATCGGGAAACCCTGCGCGATGATGTCGTTGACGTCCCGGTCCTTGAACTTGAAGGACGGGCCGAAGTCAAAATGCACGACGATGTTGTAGAGGTAGTCCCACAGCTGCTTCCACAGTGGCTGGTCCAACCCGTACCGCGCCTCGATATTGGCCAGAACCTGAGGCGGCAGCGGCCGTTCCGAGGTGAAGGGACCGCCGGGCGCGAAGTGCATCAGAAAGAAACAGGCGACGATCAGCAACAGGATCGTCGGAATGGCGACGAGCAATCGCCGCAAGCTATAGGCAAGCATTTCATGCCCCCATTTTTATTGGCCCTGCCCCGGATGTGACCGGGACAGGGCGCGGTTCAAAGACGATTATTCAGCGAGCTTGTAGAGGTTTCTCGAGTACCAGTTTTGCTCGACATTGTTCACCGGCCAGTTCCCGACGTCGCTGTCCATCATGTAGACACCGGCGTAGTGGTAGATCGGGATCACAGGGGTTTCCTGCGCGATAATGCGCTCGACTTCCGTGTAAAGCGGTGCCGGATCGTTCGAGGTTTTGGCCTCGGCCAGCAACTCGTCGACGCGCGCGTTATTGTACTTGCCGTCGTTATAACCGGAATCGGATTGCAGCAGGTCAAGGAAAGTGGACGCTTCGTTATAGTCGCCACACCATGCGCCACGAGCCAGATCAAAGTTCTGGTTGCCGCGCTCTTCCAGGAAGACTTTCCACTCCATGTTGGCGAGTTCGACCTGAACACCCAGTTTCTGTTTCCACATCTGGCTCAGTGCCACGGCAACCTTTTTGTGGTCTTCCGAGGTGTTGTAGACCATCTCGAAGCTCAGCGGATTGTCGGGGCCAAATCCTGCTTCGGCCAGCAGTTCCTTGGCCAGCTCGTCCCGTTCTGGCTGGGTCATCGAAGCCATTTCTACAGCCGGAACTGTGAAGCCGGCAGTTGCCTCGGGCGCAAAGGTGTATGCCTGCGGCTGTCCGCCCGCCATGACCTTTTCAGTGATGATTGCGCGGTCGACGGCAAGAGACAAGGCTTGACGGACGTTGGGGTCCTTGAATGCCTCAGGGCCACCCTCGGACAGGTTGAAGGTGTAATAGTAGTTGCAAAGACGCGGGAAGCTGATGGCTTCTTCAGGGTGTTCCTCTTTCAGGCGCGGGTACTGACCGGCGGGAATTTCGGTGCGGTCAAGTTCACCAGCCAGATACCGGGTCAGGGCGACGTTTTCGTCGTTGATCACCAGTGACACAACCTTGTCGATGATGGTGTTGTCGTTGTCCCAGTACATTTCATTGCGTTCGCGTACCGAACGTTCCTGCGGCAAATGCTCGGTCAGGACATAGGCACCGTTCGATACGATGTTTTCGGGCTTGGTCCATGCATCGCCGAACTCTTCGATCACTTTCTGCGGGGCAGGGAAGGTGGTCGAATGTGTGGTCATCTGCGGGAAATATGGCAGTGGGGCGCTCAGGCGGACTTCCAGAGTCTTGTCGTCGATTGCCTTGACGCCCAGTTCATCCACGGGCTTTTCACCGGCAATAATTGCAGCGGCGTTCTCGATCGACATCAGTTCCATGAACCAGGCGTAGGGCGAGGACAGTTCAGGATCGACCGCGCGCTTCCAGGCATAAACGAAATCACCGGCCGTGACCGGATCGCCGTTCGACCACTTTGCATTGTCGCGCAGTGTGAAGGTGTAGACGTCCTTGGTGTCATTGACGGAATATTCCGTAGCCACACCAGGCACCAGGTTGCCGTCTTCGTCCTGGTTCATCAGACCTTCGAACAGGTCGCGAACGATTTCCGCGCCCGAGACATCTTCGACAACCTGCGGATCGACCGAACTGTGTTCGTCCAGAATGCGATAGGTAAAGGTCTGGTCGTCGGCCAGTGCCTCACCGGTTACAGGATGGGTTCCGGCGGCAAAGGCCGCGCCTGCGATAATGGTCGAGGACAACAGCCCCGCCAGCGACATCCGAATAGTCTTTTTCATGTTATGTACTCCCGTTTTTTGAAGCAAAGGCGCAAAACCCAAATAGGGTTGGCGCGCGCCTGCCTTGGTTGTCCGACTCCGAACAAAACCGGGAGGGGTCCATATGTCTTGTTACTGATCGCAATGAACACCGCGTCGCAGTCTTTCGGTATGCAGTCGGGAACTGTTTGCGAAAGTCGCCTTTCACTGCGGCAGAAGGTGACATTGTTTTCGAAAAGGTTAAAGCCTTGGTCGTTCGTTTGAACAACCAAAGGTGGATTACTTCCTAAACCGTGGGTGCGTCGGAAATTTTAGGAAGGAACCCCGGGGGGTCCGTGACATTTTCGTGAACCTGCATCCAGAATGTGTCTTTGGAAAACCGCCAAGACCTGCGCTTCCAAGGCCGGGAGACAGCGAATCGCTACACCCTTGGTGCCGATCGAATGACGCTCAGCCCCTCAGGTCCGCTTTCATGTGCGCTTGCGGAAAGCAGGTGGGGGACTGACCTGTCGAAGACTGCCAGCGCCCGATTGATCGGCGCGTTTTGAACCCCGGCAATCCGTCCGCTCCACCG
This sequence comes from Ruegeria sp. D1(2025), assembly GCF_056536425.1. NCBI lineage: Bacteria > Pseudomonadati > Pseudomonadota > Alphaproteobacteria > Rhodobacterales > Roseobacteraceae > Ruegeria > Ruegeria sp. D1(2025). Next base: position 64,954 of record NZ_JBQFPO010000007.1, read on the forward strand.
ACATCGTGCCCCTGTTTCTCCAGCGCCCGTTGCATCGTGGCAACGTCTGATCGATAAAGCCCGCCGACCTTGCCCCAGCGCCCGGTGAAATCACCGACCCCATATTGAATACGGTCGCCGACGTGGCCCACGAACAGGGCGTAGAGGTCGCTTTTGTTGTACTCTTTGAGCACATAGAAATTGGGTGTCACGACAAAGGCAGGCCCGAACCGTCCCGCCGGCATCATCAGATACCCAACGCCGTCCCTTTCGTGGGCCGGAAACGGTTTGCCGGAGACGCGCGTGATCCCCATCGCCTCCCATTCATGGATGGGGCGACCCTGATCGGGGCCTTCAAGCGCACAGGAAACCGACCCGGGAACATCAACCTCGAACCCCCAGTCCCGTCCGGAGACCCAGCCATGGCGGCGCAGGTAGTTCCCGATTGACGCAATTGTGTCTTCCGCCGAGCCCCAGATGTCGGTGCGTCCGTCGCCGTTTCCATCTGCTGCATAGGTCAGGAAGTTCGATGGCATGAATTGCGGCTGCCCAAGCGCCCCGGCCCAACTGCTTTTCATGGTGCGCGCAGGCATGTGGCCGGCCTGCGCGATCTGCAGGGCGGCGACCAGTTCGGCTGTGAAGTACTCGGCGCGTGTGCTCATGAACCCCTTGGTGCCAAGAACCTCGAACACGTCGTACCGGATCGGCACCTGCCCATACCCGCTTTCACGACCCCATATCGCCAGAATGATCCGGCCAGGCACACCCGTCTGTCTTTCGACCTGGTCCAGTGTGGTGGAATGGCGGGCCGCCATTCTTCGCCCTTCCGATGTGGCGCCGTTTACGGAACCAGCGTTGAAGTAACGTCCCGGGGACCCGAACTCGGCCTGTTTTTGCTGTCTGGGGGTTTTTGCCTTCGTACCGGGAGGGACGAGGTCGGGCAGGTCCCAATTCAGGGTCACGCCCTCGAAAGCCGCTTCCATCGTGCGACGCGAAACGCCCTTGGCGCGGGCCTGAGGCCATACCGTGGTGTTCAGCCAGGTTTGAAACTGTTTTTCAACCGTGGCGCGATCCTGCGCCAGTGTTGCGGCTGGCAGGCATAGAAGGGAAAGAACAAAAACAAACAGTTTCATCACCACTCCGGTTTCAACTCTGGCGCAGTCCAAGTCAACAGCCATGGCCTCTGTTTGTTGGCTTTGGTTGAGCCGACATCGTGCCGATCAATCTCCGGTACGGTAAAAAACCTTGAGAAAATCTGTGACAGTGTCGATAGTTGGGCGGAAAACAACGGCATGAGAGGACGGGCAGGCGTGACCAGTTTCAGGATCTCTCCTGCGCCAGTTTCAGTACTGGCGGCAGCGGTGGTTTTGTTTGCCTCGGCCCAATTGGCTGGCGCAAGCGACAGTTTCATGAACCCGCAAGGGCCAATTGCGGCTGTTCAGAAAACGCATCTGCTGCGCGCAACGGTATTGATCATGGTCGCTGTCATTCCTGTCCTGGTGTTGGTTCCCTTGATTGCCCTGCGTTATCGCCGCCACAAGGGCAGCACTGCCGAGTATCGACCAAACTGGGATTTTTCGTTCAGGCTGGAATTCCTGATGTGGGGGGTCCCTGTTGTCATAGTGGCGATACTGTCCTTCTACCTGTGGAAGGCGACCCATCGTCTTGACCCTTATGCTGCGCCTTTCGGTGATGCGCCCGCGTTGGAGGTGCAGGTTGTCGGGCTCGACTGGAAATGGCTGTTCATCTACCCCGACCTGGGCATCGCAAGTGTCGGAGAGCTGGGCATCCCGGTCAAGCAGCAGGTGGCGATGACGCTGACAACCGACACTGTAATGCAGTCCTTCATGATCCCGGCCTTGGCGGGTCAGATCTATGCGATGCCGGGGATGACAACCAAACTGCACCTTGTTGCTGACCATCCTGAACGGATGCAGGGGGAAAACACTCAGTACAATGGTCGGGGTTTTACAAAACAGAAGTTTCAGACTCTGGCGATGCAGCCTGACGATTTCAATGCATGGGTGGAAATTGTGCGTTCCAATGGTATCCCGCTTGACCCTGAAACCTATCGGACTTTGGCCAAGCGAACTGACCGGGATGAGGTTCAGGCGGCGCTTGGCACGGCGCAAATGCCTGAAAACGCGCTCTATTTTACATTGAAGGACAAAGACCTGTTCATGTCCATTCTTCACCGATACCACAGCGGCGAACCGTTGCCTCGGGATCAACAGCCGGGAACCGCGCAGTTCGGGCAGGAGGTCAGTCAATGACGACGGTCGGATCAGGTTTCTTTGGCCGCCTCGACTGGGATGCCTTTCCGATCAGCGGACTGATCCGGGATCCCAACGCCAACGAAATCGTGGCCAATGTGGCGGCGGGCATCGTGATCGTCGGTGCCATTGCGGTTTTGAGCCTGCTGACATGGTTCCGCCTTTGGGGGCCGTTGTGGCGGGACTGGCTGACCAGTGCGGACCACAAGAAGATCGGTATCATGTATATCGTCTTCGCCATCGTCATGTTGGCGCGCGGCGTATTGGAGGGTGTGGTCATGCGCGCCCAGCAGGCGGCGGGACCGGGCGACGGATTTCTTGAGGCTGAACATTTCGCGGAACTGTTCAGCACCCATGGTACGATCATGGTGTTTTTTGTCGCTGTTCCTTTTGTCTTTGGGGTCGCAAATTATCTGGTCCCACTGATGATTGGCGCGCGGGATGTGGCGTTTCCGGTGATGAACCAGATCGGGCTGGGACTGACCGTTTCGGCTGGCATGATGCTGATGGTTTCGTTGGTTGTGGGTGAGTTCTCGACAGGCGGCTGGACGGCCTATCCGCCCTACACGGGTGCGGCCTTCAATCCGGGCGTTGGACCGGATTACTGGATCTGGGCCATTGTCGTCTCGGGCGTCGGCACAACGCTGACGGGCATCAACTTTGCCGTCACGATTTACAAACTGCGCGCGCCCGGAATGACGTTCATGCGGCTTCCGATGTACTGCTGGACGATCATCTGCAGTTCGATCCTGATCATCTTCGCCATGCCGCCGCTTGGGGTCGCCGCGCTGTTGCTGGCGGCCGATCGCTATCTCGACTTCCACTTTTTCACCAACGACCTTGGCGGCAACATGATGAACTATGCCAACCTGTTCTGGCTGTTCGGCCACCCCGAGGTCTACCTTTTGGTTCTGCCCGCCTATGGTATCTATTCCGAGATCTTCGCGACCTTTTCGGCCAAACGGTTGTATGGATATAACTCACTGGTCATCGCCACGATGTCGATTGCGGTGCTGTCCTTTACCGTCTGGTTGCACCACTTCTTCACCATGGGCCAAAGCGCCCTGATCAACGCGGTTTTCGGCATCGCGACCATGCTGATTGCCATCCCGACCGGCGTTAAGGTCTATGACTGGATGGCGACTCTGTACCGTGGCCGTATCCGGTTCTCGGTGCCGATGCTGTATGGCCTGTCGTTTCTGATGCTGTTTGTCATCGGCGGGCTTAGCGGCGTGATACTGGCCAATCCCACCGTGGATTATCAGGTACACAACACCCTGTTTCTGGTGGCTCACTTCCACAACGTGCTGTTGCCGGGTGTGCTGTTTAGCCTGTTGGCCGGATACAATTACTGGTTCCCCAAGGCGTTTGGCTTTCGGCTGAGCGAGTTTTGGGGCCGGGTGTCTGTGGCCCTGTGGACCGTCGGCTTTATGCTGACCTTCCTGCCGCTTTACTTTGTTGGCCTGATGGGTATGCCGCGCCGGTCCTTCAGTTGGGAGGATCCGAGCTTCCACCCCTATATGATCGTCGCGGTTGTCGGCTCGCTCGTCATTCTGATGGCGCTGTTGTCGGTGCTGGTGCAACTTTGGGTCAGTATCAGGGATCGCGCAAAGACACGGGTACCGGTTGGCGACCCGTGGGACGCGCGAACGCTGGAATGGGCGACACCGGCACCGCCACCACCTTACAATTTTGCGATCATTCCGCAGGTGTCCGACCGGGATGACTTTGCCGCAGCCAAGGAAAACGGAACAGCCTACCCATCCGCGGATGCCTATGAAGACATCGAGATGCCCCGCAATACAGCCATCGGCTTTGCGCTTTGCGTGCTCAGCGGTGTTTGGATGTTCGCTTTGGTCTGGTGGATCTGGTGGCTGGCCATCCTGATGACCGTTCTGATGATCCTGTCGGCCATCATCTGGACTTTTGACACCGACACCGAGGAGGTGATCCCGGCCGAAGTTGTTCGCAAACAGCATGAAGCCTGGCTGGATCTGGTGCGCAAATCCCAACCCGTGAACCGCGATCTGGAAACTGCATCGGAAAACTGCGGTCTTGCCGGCCCCGATCTGGAGGCCGCGACATGAGACGCGCACCCTCACACAGCTATCCGGGTCTGAATCTGGGCGAAAACCACGCCAGCGCCGACAAATCGAGCGAAGTCGTCACCTTCGGATTCTGGGTCTTCCTGATGAGCGATCTGGTCTATTTCGGCCTGATGTTCGCGATCTATATCACGATGATCGACGCGCAGGCGGGTGGCCCCGGACCGCATGAACTGTTCGACCTTTACAGCATCTTCGCCCAGACCATGATCCTGCTGACCAGCAGTCTGACGGTTGGTCTGGCCATGCTGGCGTTGAAATACAACCGGCCGCGCGTGCGTGTCATTTTCTGGTTCTGCCTGACATTGCTGCTGGGCATCAGCTTTCTGGTGCTCGAGGTTCGTGACTTCATGGCAATGGCGGAAAAGGGCGGGGTGCCACAGCGCAGCGGATTTCTGTCTGCCTTCTTCGGGCTGGTCCCGCTGCACGGGCTGCATGTGGCCGCTGGCTGTGTCTGGCTGGTCGTGCTGGGCATTCAGCTTCGGGTGATGGGGATGACCGACAAGGTGATCTCGCGCGTCATAAGGCTGGCGCTGTTCTGGCATTTCCTTGACCTGATCTGGATCGGCATCATCACCATCGTCTACTTCGGAGGGCTGACTTATGGATAAGCAGACCGAGATGTTCCGCCGCGAACGGCGCCGATATCTGATAGGGTATGGCGGGTCGCTGGTGCTGACTATGGCCGTATTCATGATCGCCTATCGGTACGGTATCGAAACACCCGGGGTCTATCTGACCATTGGCCTTCTGGGTCTGGCGCAGTTGATTGTTCAACTGGTCTATTTTCTGCACATCGACCGTCGCCGCAGCAGTCGCGAGGATCTGGATCTGGTCCTGTTTTCGACATTGGTTCTGCTCATCATCATCCTTGGAACCGTCTGGATTCTGGGCAATTTGTCTGTGCGGATGCACACGATCCCGATGTGACGGACCCTCAACTTCGGCACTCAATTGGAACGGATCACATGAAATCCCTGAAAACCGTCGCTGTCATTGCCATGCTGGGCGCGATTGCCGCCGGACTGCTTCTGTACTGGCGTCATGAGGAGCGTTACCCGTCGACCAAGGACGCCTATATCGGGGCCAACATCATTTATGTTGCCGCGCAGGTCACAGGGCAGGTGTCCGGCCTTTCTGTCGTAGAAAACCAAAAGGTCAACGCGGGCGATCTTTTGTTTGAAATCGATGCCACACAATTCAGCGCGTCGGTCGATCAGGCCCAGGCCGATCTGGACAGTGCCAGGCAGCAGGCACAGTCCTATTCAACCCAGATCGCGGCAGCCGAAGCATCAGTGAAGTCGGCGCAATCCGCATTTGACACAGCGCAGAAGAATTTCGAGCGCTCCAAGGCGTTGTTCGCCAGCGGGGATGTCGCGCAGGTCTCGCTGGATCAGGCCACGACCGATGCTGCGCAGGCCTCGGCACGGCTGACGACAAGCCAGTCCAGTCTTCTGGCATTGCGCAGCGGATTGGCGGCGAAAAAGGACGATGCGCTGGCGGCACAGGCGCAGCTTGAAATTGCGAAGGCGAACCTGAACTGGACCAAAATTTACGCGGCGGCAGACGGCTGGATCGCCAATCTGACCCTACGGCCCGGCTCAGCTGTATCTGCCAACGCCCCGCAATTTTCAATTATCGAGTCTTCTGATTGGTGGGTGGATGCCAATTTCAAGGAAACTGCATTGCCGCGAATTCGTCCGGGCCAGCCCGTGACCGTCAGGGTCGATATGTTGCCGGGCGTGTCGCTGACCGGCAAGGTCGCCTCGATCGGTCGGGGGTCGGGGGATACATTCTCTCTATTGCCGTCCGAGAATTCCAGCGGGAACTGGGTCAAGGTTACACGCCGATTTCCCGTACGCATCGCGCTGGATCCGACCGACGCACCCTTGCGCGTCGGTGGCAGCAGTAAAGTGACCGTGGACACAACAACTGATCAGGCTGAAAAGTGACATCTACGGTCGCCAGCCATGTGAATCCGGTGATCGTTATCGCCGTATTGCTGAGCGCCATCCTTGAGGTGCTGGACAGTACGATCGTCAACGTCGCTCTGCCTCATATTCAGGCGGCATTCGGAGCGACCACCGATCAGGCGACATGGATATTGACCAGCTATATCGTCTCGGCTGTTGTGGTTATGCCTTTGACCGGGTTTGTTGCGCGGCGAGTGGGCCGCCGCCGCCTGATCCTGACCGCTGTTACCGGGTTCGCCACCATGTCGGTGATGTGTGGCCTGTCCTGGAGCCTTGAGACCGTAGTTGCATTCCGTCTGGCGCAAGGCATGTTCGGGGCGTTCCTGATCCCCCTGTCGCAATCCATCCTGTTTGATGCGTTTCCAAAGGAAAAACGCGGCAATGCAATGGCTGTATTCGGGTTGGGTGTGGTCGTCGCGCCGGTTCTTGGGCCTACAGCCGGTGCAATCCTGACCGAGTATTTCTCGTGGCGCATGGTGTTCTTCGTCAACCTTCCCGTGGCGGCCATGGCACTGTTGCTGCTGGCCGGGGAACTGCCTGATGACAAGACCGAAGACGTCCGGATCGACTGGAAAGGCCTTGCGCTGCTGGCGGTCGGGATCGGATGCCTTCAATTCATACTCGATCAGGGCGAGACCAAGGATTGGCTGTCCTCTCGGGTCATTCAGGTCGCGTTGATCGCCTCGGTTCTGGGCGCGCTGGGTTTTATTGTTCATGCCCTGTCCGCCAAAAACGCGGTTGTCGACCTGCGGCTGTTTGCGGATCGCAATTTCGCGCTGTGCAATCTGATCATCGCAGGTTTTGCGATTTCCCTGTTCGGAGGGATCGCGATCCTGCCGACTTTTGTCCAAAACCTTCTGGACTTTCCGGTCATCGAGTCCGGGCATTTGTTCATCCCGCGCGGGATTGCGGCGGGATTGTCGATGGTTTTGACGGGTTCCGTGCTGGTTACACGGTTCGATCCCAGGCTCTTGACCGGTCTGGGTTTGCTGCTGACAGCCATCGGGAACTTCATGCTGGGCGCGCTCAATCTGAATGCCGGTTTCTGGCAATTGGCCTGGCCGGGCGCGGTCAGCGGATTGGGCATGGGACTGGTTTTTGTACCCATGTCCATTCTTGCCTTCGAAAGCATCAGCAAAGCCCGCCAGGATGAAGCCTCGGGGCTGTTCAACGTGACCCGGCAGTTGGGCTCGTCAGTTGGCATATCGCTGGTCGGTACCTGGGTCGTGCGTGGTCTGCAGACGAATACCGCGACCCTCAGCCAGAACGTGACGCCTTACAATCCTGCCGCACAGGCATATCTGAAGCCGCTTGGCCTGACACCGGACAGCCCGCAAGGGGCGGCAATTCTGGGGCAGGAAATCGCGCGGCAGGCTGAGATGATCTCTTATCTGACTGTGTTCAACAACCTTGGGCTACTGGCATTGGCGACGATCCCACTGGTATTCTTTTGTCGGGCGCCGAAACCGGGAACGGAAGTCAGCGTTCACGCACATTAGCGCATGACCGTCAGACCCAGCCACAAGCTCGCCCAGCACAAAACAAGGCTGAGCAGGATATTCCCGGCTGCCAAAGCGATTGTCCGTTCGCGGTGCAGCTCCAGCGACTGATAGGCGAAGCTGGAAAAGGTCGTGAACCCGCCGCAAAACCCGAAAACCAGCCGTTTTTCTTCTTCGCCCATGTCTGCGGCACCGCCCAGATACCCTATCCACAGGCCCAAAAAGAGACTGCCCAGAATATTCACGATCAGCGTGGACAATGGCAGTTGGTGCGTGACTTTAAGCGCAAGCCAATGTCGCATCACGGCGCCAATACCCCCACCCAGGCCAAACATTGCGTGCAGATACAGGTCGGTCATGTCCGGAAACCACCTGATTGGAACCGCCGCCCCGTCATCTCACCCAGAATGGCGGCACCCAAACCGACAGCAATTTCCGCCACGGCGGCGACAGCAGCCATCCAGCCACTGGACATTGCCATGACTTCAAGATCAGCGACGAAGGAGGAAAAGGTCGAAAGCCCCCCGCAAAACCCGACCGCACCCAAATGCAGCACATGCGCGTGAACGCGGTGCCGGACGGAATACAGCCAGCCCAGAACAAAACACGCGACCACGTTGATCCCGAAAGTTGAGGTTAGGTAGGGCAACCCGGGTAAGTTGACGGCAAACACCTCGCGCAGCAGCGACCCTGCCGCTCCGCCTACGAATACGGCAGTGAACATAAGCGCCTGGTGCCGGTTTGTTGCCTGTTTTGCTCGCTCTGCCAAGGATCGGGCCTGTTCTGGTGTCTATTTCGGCATACAGACTGGCAGGTGTGGGATCAACCAAAGTCGGGACCCATCGCAGATCATCACATTTCCGTCTGATCAGAATGCAAAACATACAAAGGCTTGCAATCCATAGCCAAAAAGCCTCTCGTTAAGCCAAGCAAACCCCGGCCCGCCAAGCGCAAGGAGACCGAAAATGATCGTTCGCAGGCTTTATTTCGTGCTCAGTTGCGTCGTTTTGCCGTTGACCCTGCTGCTGGGATTTTTCTGGTCTCCGATCCATTGGTTGCTGGTCTTGCTGGTGCCCTATGCTGTGGTTGGGGCATATGACCTGATGACAACCCGGCACAACGTTCTGAACAATTATCCGGTCCTAGGGCACTTTCGCTATATGCTGGAATTCGTAAGCCCGGAAATCCGCCAATATTTCGTGGAAACCAATGAAAGCGGTCGGCCTTACAACCGGATCGTCCGGTCGTTGGTCTATTCCCGCGCCAAGGGACAGGTGGATACGCAGGCCTTCGGAACACAATACGATATCCTCACCGTTGGCTACACACGCGCTGCCCATTCACTTGCACCCAAACACGTGCCCGAAAGCGAAGAAAGGGTAACGCTGGGCGGGCCGCAATGCGACCAACCCTACAGCGCGTCCCGACTGAATGTTTCTGCCATGAGCTTTGGGGCCCTCAGCGCCAACGCGATCCGGGCGCTGAACGGCGGAGCCAGGGATGGTGGGTTTGCGCATAACACCGGCGAAGGTGGGCTGTCGCCGCACCATCTGGCCGAAGGTGGGGATATCATCTGGCAGATCGGGACCGGTTATTTCGGATGCCGCACCCCGGAGGGTGGTTTTGACAAGGATCTCTTTGCCGAAAAAGCAAAAAAAGAGGTGGTCAAGGCCATAGAAATCAAGCTGTCACAGGGGGCAAAGCCTTCGCATGGTGGCGTTCTGCCCGCGGCCAAGGTTGATGAAGAGATTGCCGAGATTCGTGGTGTGCCGGTGCACCAGGATGTCATCTCACCCCCCACGCATTCTGCGTTTGAAGGCCCGACGGGCCTGATGCATTTCGTTCAGCACCTGCGGGAAATGTCGGGTGGCAAACCGGTGGGGTTCAAGCTGTGCATCGGCAAACCGTCCGAATTCATGGCGATCTGCAAGGCCATGCTGGAGACCGGTATTCTGCCCGATTTCATTACCGTTGACGGTGCGGAGGGTGGCACCGGGGCGGCCCCGGTCGAGTTTACCAACCGGTTGGGCATGCCTCTGAATGAGGCTCTGATCTTTGTGAACAACTGCCTGCGCGGCGTAGGTTTGCGCGACCAGATACGCGTCATCTGCTCGGGCAAGGTAGCGACTGGTTATGACATGATCGAGAAATTTGCGTTGGGGGCGGACATGTGTAACGCGGCGCGGGCCATGATGTTCGCGGTGGGCTGTATCCAGGCCTTGCACTGCAACACCAACCGCTGTCCTTCGGGCGTGGCGACACAGGATCCGGTCCGGGGTCGGGCCGTGAACGTCCCGCAGAAGCGTCAGCGCGTTCACCGGTATCATGACGCCACGTTGGAGAGCTTTCGCGAATTGCTTGGCGCGATGGGTAAAGAAAAGGTTGCTGACCTGCGTCCTTCGGATATTCACCGCCGCACGGCGGATGAGTGCGAGCGAACGTATGCAGAGCTTTATTCGTTCATCGACGACGGTGCTCTGCTGACTGAAGCGATACCCCAGATGTTTGCAGAAGACTGGAAAACAGCCTCGGCCGCTCATTTTTGATTCTTTTTCGGAACGCGCCAAGGATTGACGCCTGGTATCCGTCTTATCAACGTGATGCGGATGACGACGTCTGACGAAAACCTGGCAAAGGCGGCAGCCAAAGGCGACGCGAACGCGTTCGCCACCTTGTTGGCGCGCCACTATGATCTCGTCTTCCGATTGGCATTTCGGCTGACCGGTCACGCGGACAGGGCCGAGGATCTGACGCAGGATATCTGTGCCGCTCTACCGGCCAAGATCAAGGGGTTTCGGGCACAGGCAAAGTTCACCACGTGGCTGTACCGCGTTGTGGTCAACGCGGCAGAAGATGCGCGACGGCGCCGGGCAAGCCATGAAAAAGCCGCGGCAGGGTGGGGCGATGTCGAACAAATGCGCCGCGCGGAGGCGGCAGAAACCACAGAAGCCATGGATTGGCTGCAACGGGCTATGCGGTCGCTGCCGCAGGAGCTGCAGGACACATTGGCACTGACGCTTGAGGATGAAATGACCCACGCCGAGGCGGCTCAGGTCCTGGGTGTCTCGGAAGGGACGATATCCTGGCGGATGTCGGATGTCCGCAAACGCCTGAAGGCAATGCGGCAAGAGGAGTTGGCGCAATGACCGACGATCTGGATGATCTCAAGGCGCTGATGGATGCGGCAACGCCCGCACCGGATGCCCGGCGCCGGGCTGAAAACCTGGCCATGGCGCAAAAAAAATTCTCCCGCGTCCAAGGATCGGGCACCGGGACGCGTCCCACTGTCAAGCGAGGCCTCTTGGCCCGCATGACTGAAGGAGCGAAATCGATGTTGAATGCCCTCTCCCACCGTGGCGCGCTAACCGCGACCACCGCGATAGCCGCTGTTGCCCTGATCCTGATCGTACCGCAGGCGCAGGACCTCGTTGTCAATCCATTGTCCCGCAGCGAAAGCAACGCGTCATCTCCACAAGTGGGTTCAAAACCGGAGGCAGATATTGACCATGCAGCGCCCCAGCCCCTGCTAGAGGAGCCGATTGCCGATATCCCCGAGGCAGAGACCTTAGTGCCGCCGTCTGCAAAACCCGAGAGGGGCATGGCTGAGGCGCTCGTTGACGGTGTCGTCCTGGGATATGCGACCGGCGCGTCCGAACATTCTGCGAAACGCATGCTTGCACCGGTTGCCGAACAAGACCAAAACACAGAAACATTTTCCAACACCGAAACCAACCCGTTGAAGATCACCACTGACGATCCGGTCTCTACGTTCTCAATTGATGTGGATACGGCGTCCTATGGCATCGTCCGATCCTCTCTGATGAACGGTCGGCTGCCGTCCAAAGATGCGGTTCGGGTCGAAGAGATGGTGAACTATTTCCCCTACACGTATCCTGCTCCCGAAGGAGATGCGCCTTTCCGGCCGACGATCACGGTGACACCGACGCCCTGGAACGAGGGTACTCAGCTTGTGCATATCGGTATTCAGGGCGCGTTGCCGCAGATTGAAGATCGGCCGCCGCTGAACCTTGTTTTTCTGATCGATACGTCGGGGTCCATGCAGCAGCCGAACAAGTTGCCACTGCTCAAGCAATCCTTCCGCCTGTTGTTGTCCGAGCTTCGTCCCGAAGATCAGGTCTCGATCGTGACATATGCCGGCAGTGCGGGTCAGGTTCTGGAGCCGACCACAGCGGCGGATCGGACCAAGATCATGAACGCCCTTGATCAGTTGCAGGCGGGTGGATCGACGGCCGGTCAGGCGGGGTTGCAGCAGGCTTATCAGGTTGCCGAGGCCATGGCAGATGACGGGGACGTCACGCGCGTGATCCTGGCGACGGATGGGGATTTCAATGTCGGTTTGTCCGACCCGGACGCGCTGAAGGATTTCATTGCCCGCAAACGGGACAGCGGAACCTATCTCAGCGTGCTTGGTTTTGGCCGGGGTAATCTGGATGACGCGACCATGCAGGCGCTGGCGCAATATGGAAACGGCCAGGCGGCCTATATCGATACGCTGGGCGAGGCGCGTAAAGTTCTGGTCGATCAACTGACCGGGGCGCTGTTCCCCATTGCCAATGACGTCAAGATACAGGCTGAGTTCAATCCTGCACAAATCGCTGAATACCGTCTGATCGGCTATGAAACCCGTGCCCTGCGGCGCGAGGACTTTTCAAACGATAAGGTGGACGCCGGAGATATCGGTGCGGGCCATAGCGTGACCGCCATCTACGAGGTGACGCCCACAGGCTCGGACGCCATTCGAAACGGACCGCTTCGCTATGCGAATGAAACCGCGCCGGGCGGCTCGGATGAGATCGGGTTTTTCAAGTTGCGCTACAAGGTCCCGGGTGCCAGCCAAAGCCAGCTGATCGAGCAACCTATTCTACCGGGGCAGGGGGTGCCGACCGATGATGTACGCTTTTCAACTGCGATTGCCGGGTTTGGCCAGTTGTTGCGCGGCGGTGAATATTTGGGCACCTGGTCCTACGACGACGCCATTTCACTGGCAAATGCAGCCAAAGGCGATGACCCGTTCGGCTACCGTGCGGAAGCCGTGACGCTGATGCGGCTGTCTGAGTCGCTGTCCGAGTAGTCTTTGGTGCAGGATCAGAATGCGCGGGGGTTGCTGGCCGCGTGATTGTTGATCCTGCGGACACTCCATTCCACGGCGTCGCGCATGGTTTTTCCCAGTGCGACGTCAAAAGCCTCGACCAGATCTGGCGTCTGGTCGCTGGCTGAGACGACAAATTCCTGGAACGAGTTCGAAGCGATGATCTTGTCGTCGAAATCATCGATGATCTTGATGTTCATCCGCACTTCGACACGCACGGTTTTGGTGTTTTCGGTATCGGCGACCACGATCCCCTGAAACTCGCGCAGATCAGGCACAATCACATAATCAGCGCGCAGACCGACTGTGGACCGACCCACTGCGGCTACCTTGTTGCTGTTTTCAAAGCTCTCCACCAAAAGGGCCTGAACGATCAACGGCGCACGGTCGACCCATCTGGCACGTGGAAGGTATTGGACCTGCAACGGGTTAGGCTGCACCGCAATCTGGTCGGTGTTGACGGCCGCCGTTGCCGTTGGCTCCTCGACGACGATCTGCTTGCTGATGCGCGGCAGCGATGACGAAAACGTGCTTTTGGGCGTCAGCAGATATAGATCGTTCGGCTTCGACGCCTGTTTCAGCGTGCCCAACCCCGTGCAACCGCCAAGCGCCCCGATCATCAGAGCCAGAGAGAGGCGTTTAATCATTGGCGAAACTCCGAAGCTTGTGTGCCCAGCAGGAAGCGCGCCGGGTCACGCTCGACCTTGTCGACCAGGCGATCCAGACTGATGACCAGACGCTGCGATTCCTCGATGAAGCGGACGAATTGCGGCAATCCGACCCGAAGGAAATCCGAGACCTGCCGGCGGTTGTCCTGTACGATGCCATCGATCGTTTCCAGCAATTCGGATGCGGATTTCGAGGCATTGAGAATGTCGTCAGATATCTTGTCGATCCGCTCCGTGACATTTGAAACCGTCTCCGCCACCTGATTGGCTGCGTTCCGAATGTCTTGCACGACGACCGAAACATCTTCGTCCATGACACGGTTGGCTGAATCAAAAGCACGCTCGGCCGAAGCGAGCGCCCCCTTGGCCGTATCCATTGTCGATGAGATCGTGGCCATAGTCGAATTTGCGTTCAGCACCGTTTCCGAAATTACGCCCAGTGCCACGCTGCCCTCGTCAGACAGGCCGATCAGACGTTCGGCCAGTTGTGAGCCACGATCCAGGAACGGTTTGATGTCCTGCTTCAACACCTGATCGGCCGTGGCCAGAGTTGTCTTGGCCTCATCCAATGCGCCGACAGCTGAATCTGAGGCGGTTTTTATGCTTTGCAGCGTGTCCGTGCCCGCCTTCAGGGTGGTGTCCGCGGTGTCTGCCAATTGGTCCAGCCGATCGGTAAACGCGCCGATGTTCTTTGCGGCTCCGCTGATGTCCTTTGAAAGGCTTTCGAAATCCGACAAAGTGTTATCCAGCCGCCCGGACGCTGACGCCAGATTGTCCAGAATATCCGAGACTGCCTTGCGGTTTTTTTCGTCCACCACGGCGCTCAGGTCTTCCAAAAGCACGATCGCCTGATCCAGAACCTTCGGAGCTCCTTCGAACAGTGACTGTATCGTGCTGCGCTTGCTTTTGATGACGCTGTTTTCCGGCAGCCGCTGCGCATTGACCGATCCCCCGGTCAGTTCGACATAGCCAACACCCGTGACGCCAAGCGACTGAAGCTGGGCGACGGTTTCCGACGTAACAGGAATGTCGGCGTCCACCTCAAGCTTGACGCGGACTTTTGAGGGGTCACCCTCATCCAGCCTGAGCGAAACCACCTGACCAACGGGCAGACCATTGAAACTGACGCCGCCAGCGGCTGACAGACCTGACACGTTTTCGAACAGAACGTCGTAATAGGCGTATTGGCGATTGACCTCGAACTTGGCCAGCCACAGGAAAAACCCAAACACGCCCAGTATGCCCGCCAGGGTAAACGCGCCGATCAGGATATAGTTCGCCCGAGTTTCCATCGCCTCTACCTGTCCTGCCCCTTCTGTTGCGCTGCGCGCGCACGGGGGCCTGTGAAATACTCCTGCACCCAAGGATGATCTACTTTGACCATATCCTCAATCGGACCTTCAACCAGCACGCGTTTTTCTGCAAGCACGGCAATGCGGTCGCAAATCGCATAAAGGCTGTCCAGATCATGCGTTACCATGAAGACCGTCAGCCCAAGCGCCTGCTGCAATTCACCGATCAAATCGTCATAGGCAGCAGCCCCGATCGGGTCCAGCCCGGCGGTCGGCTCATCCAGAAACACGATCTCGGGGTCCAGTGCCAGAGCCCGTGCCAAGGCCGCGCGTTTGCGCATACCGCCTGATAACTCGGACGGAAACTTGCCGCAGCTCAGTTGTGGCAACCCGACAAGACTTATCTTCAGGCTTCCCAGTGCTTCCATCAGCTTTTCGCTGATCCCGGTGTGTTCACGCAGCGGGGCCATGACATTCTGCAGCACGCTGAGCGACGAAAACAAAGCCCCATCCTGAAAGGCCACCCCCCAGCGTTTTTCGATCCGTTGACGTTCTTCATCGGGCGCGTTCAGTACATCGACACCCAGAACCTCGATACTACCAGCGGCGGGTCTGTTCAGCCCCACAATGGTTCGCAACAGCACCGATTTCCCGGTGCCCGAACCACCGACGATGCCCAGTACCTCACCGCGCCAAACATCAAGATCCAGGCCGTCATGCACAACCTGCGGTCCGAACTGGTTTCTCAATCCGCGCACTCGGATTACCGCTTCGCGCTGCGTATTCGTCTGTTGGGATTTCTGAGGGGCCGTACCGTCCATGTCAGACCCCGATCTCGGAGAAAAAGATCGAAAACAGGGCGTCGATGGCGATCACCAAGAAAATGGACTGCACGACGGACGCGGTTGTTCTCTGACCCACGCTTTGGGCTGATCCTTTCACCTGCATTGCCTGCCAGCAGGAAATGATGCCGATCACAAAGGCGAAAAACGGGGCCTTGATCAGTCCGACCGCCAGTTGCCATACACCTGTATTTTCCTTCAGGCGCGTCAGGAACATCCCCGGACTGACACCAAGGTCGATCCAGCTCATCAATGCGCCGCCGATCAGGCCGGCCATGTCGGCGACGAAGCCGAGGATCGGCAACATGATCAACAGCGCCAGCACACGCGGCACCACCAGTACCTCGATCGGATCCAGGCCCAACGTGCGCATGGCGTCGATTTCTTCCTGTACCTTCATTGACCCGATAGACGCGGTAAAGGCCGAGCCGGACCGACCCGCAACGATGATGGCCGTCAGCAGGATGCCCAGTTCCCGCAGAACCGAGATCGAGATCAGTTCGACCACAAAAATTTCGGCGCCGAACTGTTTGAGCTGCGTCGCCCCCTGAAACGCCAGAACCACGCCGATCAGGAAACCCATCAATCCAACAATTGGCAGGGCTTTGAAGCCGGTCTCCTCCATATGGGTGACCAACGCCGCGCGGCGCAGGCGCCATGGTTTCACCAGTGTCCGGGTCAGGCGGTGCAAAGTCAGCCCCGTGAATTCCAGAATCGACAGGGCATCTCTTCCTGCGCCAACGGTTTTCTCGCCCAGATGACCGACCCAGTCGACAAAGCTGCGGCGCCCCTCCACCGTGCTGGACTTTTCCGGCATGTTTCGGGATACGGTATCGATCAGCGCGGAATGAGCGGGAGAAGCGCCCAAAAACTGCGTTTCAGCCCCCGCAGCCTTGTATCGGCGCGCGAGATCGGCCACCAGCCATGCGCCGCCGGTATCCAGAGAGTCAACGGCTGACAGGTCCAAGGTCACGTCTTTGCCTGACGGGGGCATCGCGGCAAAGGCGCGCTCGATGTGTTCCAACGACTGAGTCACCAGATCACCGGCCACTGATATGCGCAGGCCGTCGCCGTTTTGCTCTGATGTGATCGTTGGCAGAGTCATGGGCGTATGTGATTGTAATTGCGCGGTCGCTGCAACGGCAATGTGCAGGGTCTTCCGGTTTTCGCGCGGCGCAATTGCGTCAGAGTGACAGTTTGGGATTCCATTGTGTCACGCAGCCGGTCCGCCCAAATCCGGCACGTCGTGCCGCCTGACACCACAGAGAGAAGCGCGTTTGCAACGTGGCCGCACCCAGCAAGGGCACTAACTCCTGAGTGCTGCACGCAACTCACGTTCCAGCGCGTCCAGAAACCGCGACCGGTCCGCTTTTCCAAACGGTTTTCCGCCGCCTCCCGAACCCAGGGGATTGGCGGCCCGCAGATCCGCCATCAGGTCCCGCATGGCAAGTTGCTGCCCGATATTGGCGGCAGTGAGCGCTTCGCCATTGGGGCGCAGAACCCGTGCGCCTGCTTCAACGCATTTCGCAGCCAAAGGAATGTCTGAAGTGATCACCACATCCCCCGGCCCGCACCGTTCGGCGATCCACTTGTCTGCCTCGTCGGCCCCTTCGGCGACGATGACGATCTGCACCAAGGGGTTCGCCGATGGACGAAGTCCGCCGTTCGACACCAGCGCCATGGGCACCTTGTGCCGCGTGGCCACTCGTTCAGCCTCAGCCTTTACGGGGCAGGCATCGCCATCGACGTAAAGGGTCGTCACGCCTTTGTTGCCTCTTTCTTGGAGGGTTCAGTAGATTTCTTACGGACCTTGAACTCTTCGGGGATGGGCATCCGGTTGAACGCGTCCAGACCGGCGATCTTGTAGGCCTCGGCCAGCGTCGGATAGTTGAACGTGTTCTGAACAAAGTAGTCCACCGTGCCTTTCAGGTTCAGCACCGCCTGTGCGATGTGGATCAGTTCGGTCGCACCTTCGCCGACGATCTGAACCCCCAGAACCCGGCGGGTTTTCAACGAGAACAGCATTTTCAACATGCCATGCTCGAGCCCCATGATATGCCCGCGCGAAGTCTCTCGGAATCGGGCCACGCCGACTTCGTAGGGAATACCGCGTTCCTGCAACTCTTCCTCGGACATGCCGCAGGTGGAAATCTCGGGAACAGAATAGATGCCGTAAGGATACCAGGGGCTTTCCGGCAGTGTGGGCGTCTCGAGTGCGTGACAGGCGGCGACGCGGCCCTGTTGCAACGAGGTCGAGGCCAGCGACGGATGCCCGATCACATCGCCGGTGGCATAGATATGAGGCACAGCGGTCTGATAGGTTTTCCGATCCACTTCAATCCGGTTGCGATGGTCGGTTGCCAGCCCGACCGCGTCCAGATTAAGGGCCGAGGTCGCGCCCATGCGACCGGCGGCAAACAGCAGCATCTCGGCCCGGACGTGGCGTCCATTGTCCAGCGTGATCTCGACATGCCCGCCGGCATCCTCGATCTTTTCGACCGCCGAACCAAGGCGAAGATCGACACCGTTTTCGCGAATCTGATGGGTGAAGTCGTGAATCAGGCGATTGTCGATAAAGTCGAGGAACGTCTCGCGCGGTTCGATCAGCGTGACACGCACGTCCAGAGCCGAAAACATGGTGGCGTATTCCACACCGATCACCCCGGCGCCGATCACGCAGAGTGAACGTGGAATTTCGGCCATCTCCAGAAACTCGTCGCCATCGACAACCGTTCTGCCGTTGAAGGGAACGTAATCGGGGCGATATGTTTTGGTGCCTGTGGCAATCAGAAATTTTGCGGCGGTCAGTCGCGTTGTTTCACCCGCGTCGGTCGCAACTTCAAGCTCGTGCGGCCCGATGAATTTCGCCAGACCGTTCAGGGTCTCCACGTGATTGCGGTTGAACTGGTGCTCCAGCACATCGACCTCGTGGTCCAGTGTCATGTGCAGCCGCGCCTTCAGATCCTCGGCGCGGATCTGGTCCTTGACCCGGTAGGAGCGCCCGTAAAAGCTGCGCTCGCGCCAGCCGGACAGGTTCAGAACAGTTTCGCGCAAGGTCTTTGACGGGATTGTTCCAGTGTGAACGGAAACACCTCCCAACCGGTCCTTGCGGTCGATCACCAGAACACGGCGTTGCAGTTTACCCGCCTGAATTGCCGCAGCACGACCCGAAGGGCCGGACCCGATGATGATCAGGTCATAGTCAAACTTGCTCATTCCTCAGTCTCCGTACAGGGCCTCGGCATGGAAGGTGATGTGGTCTTCCATGAATGTGGACACGAAGAAATACGAATGATCATAACCAGGCTGCAGGCGGCAGATCGCCTGTTGACGGCGCTCGGCGATGGCCTGCGCCAGCGTTTCCGGGCGTAGAAGATCGATGAACTGATCATCGGTTCCGGTATCGATCAAGATTGGGCCGTCAAAGCCCTTTTCCTTCATCAGCAAGGACGCATCATGTTTGGCCCAAACCGCTTCATCATCGCCCAGATAAGCGCCAAGCTGCTTGCGGCCCCAATCTGCGCCAGTCGGGTTGGAGATCGGTGCAAAAGCCGAAACCGACCGGAACCGGCCGGGCAGATTCATCGCCAGCGTCAACGCGCCATGCCCGCCCATGGAGTGACCGGTGATGGCTTGCCGATCACTGTCGATGGCGAAGTTTTCAACCAGCAGGGCGGGTAGTTCCTCGGCAACGTAGTCCCACATGTTGAAATGCGGTGCCCATGGGGTCTGGGTTGCGTTCACGTAGAAACCCGCGCCTTGGCCCAGATCATAGTCTTCGTGATCTGCGACGCCTTCGCCCCGGGGTGATGTGTCAGGAAATACCACGGCAATGCCCTGTTCCGCGGCCCAGGCCTGCGCACCGGCCTTGGTCATGGCGTTTTCGTGGGTGCAGGTCAGGCCAGACAGATACCACAGGACAGGAACCGGGCCGTCCTTGGCCTCGGCTGGCAAAAACAGCCCAAAGGTCATGTCACATTTGCACGCGGCTGAGGCATGGCGATAAACGCCCTGTACGCCGCCGAAACAGGCATTCTCGGAAAGGGTTTCCATCAGGTATTGTCCTCGTATTGGGTTCGACCCATGGCTAACGGTCACAGGCCCTGCCGTAAAGTGCAGGTGCCTTCGGCGAGAGTATTTTTCGAAAAGGTGACGATCAGAGAGTGCCCACCCAGGCAATGACAAGCGGTATCGTCAGGATGCTGGTAATCGTCGACAACAAAATCGCGGCCGAGGCCCGATGTGGTGCGACCCCATAATGGGCTGCCAGCATATACACGTTGCCTGCAACAGGAAGGGCGGCAGCGGCGATTGCAACCGAAGCGGGGAAGGCGGCGACAGGGATCAACCAGATCAGGGCAATGGCCACGCAGATCGGATGCGCAATCAGTTTGCAAATGCTCAGCCAGGCGGCGATTTGCACGCGTTCAGCCGATTTGCCCGCCAAAGATGCGCCGATGGCAAACAGTGCACCCGGTGTTGCCGCACCTCCGAGGATTGTCAGGAAGTCATTCAACGGCGCAGGCACGGGGACCTGCAGGGCTGACCATACCAAACCGGCAGAGATCGACACGATCATCGGGTTTTTCAGAAGACCCATGCCGATCAGTCGAAGGGTTGCGGGTTTCAGCGCACCGTCCCGTCCGCCATTGATCAGGATTACGATCAGCGACGAAAACACCACAAGGTCGACCGTCAGGACCAGCATGACAGGGCCGATCGCGGCCTGCCCGAACAGCATCGCCAGCATAGGTAAACCCAGAAAGCCCACATTTCCGATGGCTGCGCATTGCGCCTCGACCGCGGCGGTCGGAACATCCAGACCACGCAGCCACGCCACAAACGTGGCCAGCAAGTAAACCGTGACAGTGCCAATCAGATATCCCAGTACCAGCCGTCCGTTGAAAATCTCGGCAAAGGGCAATGTGGCCGCAAATCGGAACAACATGGCCGACAGCGCGAAGTAGAAAACGAACTTGGTTAGATATGCGGTCGCTTCCTCGGAAAAAAACCGACTGCGCCCGGCCCAGTATCCCAGGCCGATGATCGCGAAGAAGGGCAGCGTGCGCAGGAAAATATCGACCATGGGCAGACTGGTAGCACGGATTTTCCGCGTCGCAAGCCTTCGGCATATAAAGATCGGATTTTCGGAAGGGCTTGTTGTTCTTTTGGCGGGGAAATGGCACTCGGTTCGTTGCAATTGCCGGTTTGAACCGCTTGGAAATACGAGAATCGTTGTATCTGAACTGAACGGTTTATAAATTCAGGTCAGGCACCACCTCAGGAGAAGACATGACCCAAGCCGCCACAATTCTGCGCACAGGCCGGAAATTCGATCAGGTTCTGCGCGGCGCCCGAGAGGTTTTTTTGGCGGATGGGTTCGAGGGTGCAAGTGTCGACGACATAGCTCGGGTGGCCGGGGTGTCGAAGGCGACTTTGTACAGCTACTTTCCGGACAAAAGGCTGCTGTTCATGGAGGTCGCCCAAACCGAATGTACCCGCATGGCTGATCGTGTGGTTGCGATGGTGGACGACAGCAAACCGGCAAGGGAAGTGCTGACTATCGCAGCAACACAACTGACGGAATTTCTGGTTTCGGATATTGCCCAGCAAATGTTTCGGATCTGTGTTGCTGAACGTGACAGGTTCCCTGAGCTGGTTCGGGCGTTTTATGATGCGGGTCCCCGAAATGGTCAGTGCCAGTTGGCGGAGTATCTTGAGAAGGCGGTGTCCAAGGGAGAATTGGCCATCGACGATGTCCTTATCGCCGCCGAACAATTTTCGGAGCTGTGCAAGGTGCGGATCTGGACCCGGGCGATTTTTGGTTTTCAGAAAAGCTTCACCCGGGCCGA
This sequence comes from Ruegeria sp. D1(2025), assembly GCF_056536425.1. Classification (NCBI taxonomy): domain Bacteria; kingdom Pseudomonadati; phylum Pseudomonadota; class Alphaproteobacteria; order Rhodobacterales; family Roseobacteraceae; genus Ruegeria; species Ruegeria sp. D1(2025). The sequence continues at coordinate 86,547 of NZ_JBQFPO010000007.1, forward strand.
GATCGATGAAGTCGCGCAGCAGGCCGTTGACATGTTCATGGCGCGCTACGGGGCCTGACTTACACACAGTTTCACAAAGATTCTGATGCCGACGCGGAGGTATATTCCGCTATCTGTTTCACAGAGACTGCATTTGATGTCGCGCAAAGACATTGGACTCCTCGATAGGGATAACTGAAAGGCGTTTCCCGAAAACCAAGATTGCAGCAGCCCGCCAGTTGACAATGGATATTGTATTTTGGATACATTGCTGAGATAGATCGCATCGACCTGTGCTGTCACTGAATGCTCTGACGACAATGAGCCCTGCGATTGTCTTGAGAAGTCCATTTCTGGGAGAAAATCATGAAACTCAAATTGCTGGCCGCAACCACGGCGATTGCCCTGACGGGTGCCGTGGCGCAGGCAAACACTCTGGTCTATTGCTCTGAGGGATCACCTGAGGGGTTCGACCCGGCGCTGTTCACGGCCGGGACGACCTTTGATGCCTCTTCGCACCCGATCTATAACCGACTGCTCGAGTTTGAAACCGGCACGACAAATGTGATCCCCGGTCTGGCCGAAAGTGTCGAGGCCAGCGATGATGGTCTGGTTTATACATTCAAACTGCGTCAGGGCGTGAAATTCCATTCCAATGACGAGTTCACCCCGACCCGTGATTTCAACGCGGATGACGTGATTTTCTCGTTCATGCGCCAGAAAGACGAAAGCCACCCCTATAATCAGGTCTCGGGCGGCACCTGGGAGTATTTCCAGGGTATGGGTATGCCGGATCTGGTTGAGTCGGTGGAAAAGATCGACGACTACACGGTGAAATTTACACTCTCCAAGCCTGAAGCGCCGTTTGTGGCCAACATGGCGATGGATTTCGCCTCGATCCTGTCGGCGGAATATGCGGACGCGATGATGGCGGCCGGGACACCTGAAAAGCTGAACACAGCGCCCATCGGCACCGGACCGTTCTCGTTCGTGGCCTATCAGAAGGACGCGGTGATCCGTTATGCTCAGAATGCCGATTACTGGAAAGATCCGGCGCAGGTTGAAAACCTGATTTTCGCAATCACTCCGGACGCGTCGGTACGCTATCAGAAACTGAAAGCGGGCGAATGCCACGTGATGCCGTATCCGAACCCTGCCGATATTCAGGCGATGAAGGATGACGCCGACATCAACATGATGGAGCAGGAAGGTCTGAACGTTGGTTATCTGGCCTACAACACCACCATGGCGCCGTTCGACAATCCGAAGGTGCGCAAGGCGCTGAACATGGCGATCGACAAGCAGGCGATCATCGACGTGGTCTTCCAGGGCTCGGGCCAGGCGGCCAAGAACCCGATCCCGCCAACCATGTGGGGCTATAACGATGCCATCGAAGACGACGCCTATGACCCGGAAGCGGCCAAGGCGATGCTGGAAGCTGAAGGCGTGTCTGATCTGTCGATGAAGGTCTGGGCGATGCCTGTGCAGCGTCCCTACAACCCGAATGCACGTCGTATGGCCGAGCTGATCCAAGAAGACTTTTCCAAGGTCGGTGTGGACGTCGAAATCGTGTCCTACGAATGGGGCGAGTACCTGTCGCGCTCGAAAGAGCTGAACCGGGATGGCGCGGTTCTGCTGGGTTGGACAGGTGACAATGGCGATCCGGACAATTTCCTGGCCGTGCTGCTGGGCTGTGACGGTCGCGAAGCGTCCAACCGCGCACAATGGTGCCACGAGCCTTTCGAAGAACTGATCCAGAAAGCCAAGCAAAGCACTGATCAGGCCGAGCGTACCAAACTGTACGAAGACGCGCAGGTGGTCTTCAAGGATCAGGCGCCGTGGGCAACCATCGCACATTCGGTTGTCTACATGCCGATGAGCAACAAGGTGCAGGGTTACAAGGTGCACCCGCTGGGCGGCCACATCTTCTATGGTGTGAGCGTAGAATAAACCACCACTCACTTGTCAGAGCCGCCCGATTTGGCGGCTCTGGCTTTCTTGCTATTGGAGACTGGCCGGAATGCCGGATTTGTCCGAATACAGCCAACTGGCACGCGATATGTCAGTTGATGCCGTGGCGCTGGTGCCCGGCCCGAATTTCACCCGCGCGCTGGGCAAGGCCTTCATGAGTCACGAACGCCCCTTTCTGGTTGTGATCCCCGCAAACGGTGAACCGGCGGCTATCGTACCCAACCTTGAACTTGGTTCGTGGGAACTGGTCGGATTTAATGGCGCTGTGTACGACTGGTTCGATCAGACCGGTTATGATGGTGCTTTTGCGGCGCTGGCCGATCACATGCCGCTGTCGTCCGTGGCGGTGGAAGGTCAGGTCATGCGGGTGTTTGTGTCCAAAGCGCTGACCCGCGCAATGCCGAATCTGAAGATCGTGGATGGCGAGCGTGAGATTTCAGGGTTGCGGATCGTCAAGACCGACGATGATATCGCGGCTTTGCAGGCGGCCATTGATGTTTCCGAACGCGCGTTGGAGCAGGTCATCGCGAATGTGCGCATAGGCCAGACCGAAAAGCAGGTTGAGCAGGCGCTGATACAGGCATTGTTCGCCGAAGGGGCAGAGTCGCTGGCATTCAACCCAATCGTGGCAGCCGGGGATAATTCGGCCCGTCCGCATGGCAAGGCGCGTGCGGATTACAAGATACAGTCAGGAGATGCGCTGCTGTTCGACTTCGGGGCCCGCAAGCGCGGCTTCGCAGCGGATATCACACGTACTTTTTTTGTGGGTGAGGTCTCGGACGAGGGCAGGGAGGTTTATGACACTGTGCTGCGTGCAAATCTGAAGGGTTTCGAAATGTGCCGTCCAGGCGTGACCGCTCATGACATAGATGACGCGGTAATAGGCGTGCTTGAGGCTTCGCCATTTGCCGACCGTATCCGCACAAAGACAGGCCACGGGCTGGGTCGCGATGTGCACGAGGCCCCCTATATCATGCGCGGCAACGATCAGGTGATCCGTGCTGGCATGGTGTGGACCAATGAGCCGGGGCTTTATGAACTGGACAATTTCGGTGTGCGCATTGAAGATGACGTACTGGTGACGGATGACGGTTGCCGGTCATTGACCAGCTTTCCCAAGGATCTCAGAATCATAGGTCGCTGATGTTTGGCTATTTTCTCACCCGTCTGGGTATGTTCATCCCAACCTTTCTGGGTGTGACGCTGATTTCCTTCATGTTCATCCGGGTTCTTCCGGGCGATCCCATCATTGTCATGGCAGGTGAACGCGGCATGACCGAGGAACGCTATCAGGAAATGGTCGAGAAGCTGGGCTTCGACAAACCGGTGCTGCAGCAGTACTGGGACTATCTAACCGGCGTTCTTCAAGGCGATCTGGGCGAAAGCTTTGTCACCAAAAAACCAGTCTGGGATGAGTTCTTTGCCCTGTTCCCCGCAACTCTGGAATTGTCGCTCTGCGCGATGGTATTTGCAGTTGTCCTTGGGCTGCCGGCGGGCGTTATTGCGGCGGTAAACCGGGGCAAGTTCTTTGACCGGGCACTGATGTCCTCGGCTCTGGTGGGTTATTCAATGCCCATCTTCTGGTGGGCGCTGCTGCTGATCATCGTTTTTTCAGGCAATCTGGGCTGGACACCGGTCTCGGGGCGGATTGATCTGCTGTATTACTTCCCAAGTGTCACGGGCTTCATGCTGATCGACAGTCTGTTGTCCGGTCAGTCGGGTGCGTTCGGATCGGCCGTGCGACACCTGATCCTGCCGACCATCGTTCTGGGTACGATCCCCCTGGCGGTGATTGCCCGGCAGACACGTTCCGCGATGCTGGAAGTTCTGGGCGAAGACTATATCCGAACGGCTCGTGCCAAGGGTCTGTCTCCGGCTCGGATCAACGGGTTGCACGCATTGCGCAACGCGCTGATTCCGGTGGTTACGGTGATCGGTCTGTCCGTCGGCACTTTGTTGGCCGGTGCGATCCTGACCGAGACGATCTTTAGCTGGCCGGGCATCGGCAAGTGGATGGTCGACAGCATTTTCCGCCGTGACTATCCGGTGGTGCAGGGCGGTCTGCTGATGATTGCGGTGATCGTGATGCTTGTGAACCTGCTGGTCGATGTCCTTTACGGCATCATCAACCCCAAGATCCGGAGGCGGTGATGGCCGAGCTTTCCGCAACCCAACCCAAATCCGAAAGCCGCCCCAGCGCACTGCGTGAGTTCTGGTATTATTTTAGCGAGAACCGAGGCGCGGTAATCGGTTTGTGGGTCTTTGCCGTCTTTGTCTTTTGTGCAGCGTTCGCGCCCCTGTTGGCCCCCTATGACCCGACCGAGCAATTCCGCGAACACATCCTGCAACCTCCCTTCTGGCAAGAGGGCGGCAGCTGGGCTTTCCCGTTGGGTACAGATCCACTCGGCCGGGATATGCTGTCACGGTTAATCATGGGGTCACGTTATTCCTTCTTTGTGGGGATTGTCGTGGTCTGTGTCGCAGTGTCGGGCGGGGTGATGATCGGATTGCTGTCAGGGTTCGCACCGAAATGGGTGGACACTCTGATCATGCGGGTGATGGACATCATTCTTGCCTTCCCGTCATTGCTGTTGGCTCTGGTTCTGGTTGCCATCCTCGGGCCGTCACTAACCAATGCCATGATCGCTATCGCCATCGTGTTCCAGCCGCATTACGTGCGTCTGACCCGGGCTTCGGTTTTGGCAGAACGCCAGAAAGACTATGTCACTTCCGCCCGGGTGGCCGGTGCCGGCAAAGCGCGGCTGATGTTCATCACGGTGCTGCCCAATTGCCTTGCACCGATCATCGTGCAGGCAGCGCTGTCGTTTTCAACGGCCATTCTGGATGCGGCCGCTCTTGGCTTTCTGGGCATGGGTGCACAGCCGCCAACACCGGAATGGGGCACCATGCTTGCCGAAGCGCGCGAATTCATTCTGCGCGCTTGGTGGGTGGTAACTTTTCCGGGTCTGGCCATCCTGATCACGGTACTTGCCATCAACCTGATGGGCGATGGGCTGCGCGACGCGCTGGACCCGAAACTGAAACGGAGCTGATCGCATGAGCCTTTTGCAGATCCGCAATCTGACAGTGGAATTCGCTACCGCCTCGGGCAAGTTCCGTGCCGTCGACGGTGTCGACCTGTCGGTCAACAAGGGCGAGTTGCTGGCCATCGTGGGTGAAAGCGGTTCTGGCAAATCGGTGTCGATGCTGGCGCTGATGGGCCTGTTGCCGTGGACAGCGACAATCACGGCTGATGAGATGAGCTTTGAAGGGCGCGATCTTGTCGGTATTTCGGCCCGCGAACGGCGCAAGATCATCGGCAAGGATATGGCGATGATCTTTCAGGAGCCAATGTCATCGCTGAATCCTTGTTTCACGGTCGGCTTCCAGATCAAAGAAGCGCTGCGCATCCATCTTGGACTGAATCGCAAGGAACGGCACGAACGCGCGATCGAACTGTTCGATCAGGTGGGTATTCCCGCTCCGGCCAGCCGTCTGAACACGTTTCCGCACCAGATGTCCGGTGGTATGAATCAGCGTGTCATGATCGCGATGGCCATCGCTTGTAAGCCCAAGCTTCTGATTGCGGATGAGCCGACCACGGCGCTGGACGTGACCATTCAGGCGCAGATCCTCGATCTGCTGGTCCGGTTGCGGGACGAGCAGGACATGGGGCTGGTCCTGATCACCCACGACATGGGTGTGGTGGCAGAAACCGCCGAGCGGGTTCAGGTTCAATATGCCGGGCAGAAGGTCGAGGAACAGCCGGTGGGCGATCTGTTCCGCACGCCGCGCCACCCCTATACTTCGGCTTTGCTGAGCGCTCTGCCTGAACGGGCGACGTCCAAAACGCTGCCAACAATTCCCGGCGTGGTGCCGGGGCAGTTCGACCGGCCCAAGGGTTGCCTTTTCGGTCCGCGTTGCCGTTTCGCCGACGACACCTGTGTCCAGACACCCCCGACACCGCATAGTGACGCATTCGGCAAGGCGAGATGCCATCATGTCGAAAAGATTGCAGCCGGAGAAATCGCATGACTGCACCTATCGTACGGGCGACCGCGCTTGCGCGTTTCTACACCGTCAAGGGCGGGCTGTTGTCCAGACCGGCAACGGTCAAAGCCTTGTCTGGGGTCGATTTTGATCTGAAACCCGGAAAAACACTGGCCGTTGTCGGCGAATCGGGATGCGGCAAATCAACTCTGGCCCGGCTGGTAACGATGATCGAAGAGCCGACTTCGGGAAGTCTGACAATTGATGGGATCGACATAACACCGTCGAAATGGGCGCAAATGCGCGAAACGGTGCAGATCGTGTTTCAGGATCCATACGGCTCCTTGAATCCGCGCCAGAGGATCGGTCAGATCCTTCAGGAGCCATTGATCATCAACCGGCCCGATATGTCCGCTGCGGATCGCGAAGCCAGCGCGCGGAAAATGATCGAGATGGTTGGCCTGCGACCAGAGCACTATGATCGTTATCCTCACATGTTCTCGGGTGGTCAGCGTCAGCGGATCGCCATTGCCCGCGCATTGATGCTGAACCCCAAGGTTCTGGTGCTGGATGAACCGGTTTCGGCACTGGACGTTTCCATTCAGTCGCAAATCCTGAACCTTCTGGTGGATTTGCAGGAGAGGCTGAACCTGGCTTACCTGTTCATTTCTCACGACCTTTCGGTTGTCAGGCATTTTGCTGATGACGTGATTGTCATGTATCTGGGCCGTGCGGTCGAAAAAGCCCCCAAAGAGCAGCTGTTCGCCGCCCCGCGTCATCCCTATTCCAAGGCGCTGTTGTCCACGACACCCCGGGCCGACCCGGATGCCCGCAAGGAAAGGATCAAGCTGGAGGGGGAACTGCCGTCACCGATGAACGTTCCAAAAGGTTGCGCATTTGCCCAGCGATGCTGGCTGGCAACTGACCAGTGCCGAGCGGCTCCACCGGGTCTGCGCGGTACTGACCATCAGGTCGCCTGTCTTTATCCTTTGTCCTGATCTGTCAGCGGTCTTCGGCTGCACGTCTGGCCACGACCATTTCCAATAGCTGATCCTTGGTGCGCTGAATATGTCTGGTCAGCAGATCGCATGCTTCGTCTGCGCGACCTTCGCGTGCCAGAGTTAACAGTTTCTGATGGTCCTTTTTGGCGGGCTCGCGCTGCTCCATGACGCTCAGATGCAGCCGGACATATCGGTCTGACTGACGATTGACCCGTTGCAGGATTTCGTTCGTCAGCGCACGCCCCGCGGCGGCGTAAAGGGCCATGTGATATTGATAATTCAGATTGCCCCACCGCCCGACATCATAGGCGTCATATGACTTTTCCATCTCATCCAGCAGTTTTTCGCATTTTGAAAAATCAGCGTCGGTCATATGTGGAATTGCGCGCTTGAACAAATCGACCTCCATCAAAACGCGCAGGTCGAAAATTTCACCAATCTCGGACAGCGAATGCCTTGTGACGGACGCGCCCCGGTTGTTGGTCAACTGTACCAGCCCTTCGGCGTCGAGCCGTTTCAGTGCTTCGCGAATGGGCATGCGGGATACGTCGTACTCTTCCGCCAGCGCTTCCTGCCTGATTGTTTCACCCTCGGTCATTTCACCGCTCAGAATTCTTTCGCGCAGATCGTTGGTGATGACATCTGGTAGGCTTTGTCTTGGAATTGCGCGCGTTTGGGGCATTGCTTGATCTCGAACTTGGGTGATTTTGTATCCAAAATACAAAATGGGCGCTGAATTTCAAAGAGGTTTTACGGCCAGGTGTTTCAGGTAACAAAATGTTGGCCTCAGGAGGTCGGCGATTAGATGGCCGCAAACGATGCAATCGATCTCTTCACCTTTGCCGGTGGGTCAGTAACCCTTGGTTAGAATGGAGTAGAGCCCTTGCCTGTGCCGCGCGGCTGTGGCGTCTTCTTCCTTTTTTAGGCGGCCTGCGGCCATGTCTTGCTCGGCGATGGGGATCTCGTGCACCGGTTGGCCCGAGGCGCGCGCCAGTACAAAGGCTTTAGCGCATTTTTCCAGCAACTCGGCGTTCAGCAACAACCTTTCAAGGCCTGTTCCGAAGCAAAACGTAGTATCGTTGCAGACAAAGGCGTTGTTTTGTCCTGCGATAGCAGGGATCAGAAGGTCATCGTCGCTTGAGATGCCGAGACAGGGAACAGAGCGTCCCAATCGGATCATCTGTTCATCGAAAACTGAGGGCATTGTGGCGCGCATTTCATGCATGGCGCGGGTCCAGATCAGATCGAACTGCAACACCGCGCCGATATCTGAACGCGCCGCGTAGATACGCGCATGAGTGTTTCCGGATGCTTCGATTTTGCTGCGGCTGATCGAGCCATCGGTATGTACGCTGACCGTCGCATTCTCGTCAGGTACCCGCATCGACATTATATCGCCGGATTGCAGCAAGCCTTTGCCCGCCAACCGAGACGCAGCCAACTGCAATTGATGTTCGACGTCCACATTGCGGGTCATGACGTGAGCCCTTGTTCGTGGACCATGCTCAGCGTTTCAGATACCAACTGACGAGTCATCTCAGGCAATTCATTGGAGTTCCGGATCAAAGCAGCAAGGTATTGCGCGGCGGCAAATTCGATCGCAGCCACCAGTTCCGCGCCTTTTTCCAGAGATGAGGCCGCAGCGATGACACCATGGCTGGCAAGTAGGTAACAGAACACATTCGGGCGCAAAGCCTGTTTCAAGGTGTTGACCAGTTCTTTGGTGCCGGAGAACTGGTATTCCGCTAGCCCGACGTGATCCCCGTGCAGATCTGTTTCCGTGCCTTCTGGCCACTCAAGTCGCTGATGCAGCAGTGCAACGGCACTTGCCACTGGTTGATGCGTGTGAATGCAGGCTCGGCGGCCGGGGAATGCATGGTGCAATTGCGCGTGCATCGCTTTTTCAATGGAGGCCGGTTTGGTTCCATCCACTTGTTCCAAAGTATCCAGCCTCAGCACCGCGATGTCTTCCGGTGTCAGCGACGGATATTCCGTAGCGGACGGTGTGATTGCAAATAGTTCATCACTCAGACGCAAGGAGGCATTGCCGCCGGTGCCCGCAAGATACCCTTCACCGGCTAGGTGCAAACAGGTTTTGATTACCGATTGGCGTTGCTGCTCGAATTCAACCATATCCGCTCTCCACAGGCAGGCTCAGTTGGAAAACTGACGGCGCTTAGCGGCCCTGATTTCCCGGGCCTGTTGTTCCTGCCCTGTCCGAAACGACGTTTCCACAAAGTCCATATGGTTTCGCGCGGCGGCCTCGGCCCTGTCCGGGTCGCCATCCAGAATAGCCTGCGCAATGTCCTTGTGCTGTTGCAACAGCACTTCTCCGGTCCCGTCCATCGTGCGCAAAAACCTTCGATTGTAGAATACGCCCTGGCGCGTCAGATCGTAGATCGAGGCCATCATATGAATAAGGGTCGTGTTCTGGCTGGCGTCGACCACGGCGGTGTGCAGGCGAAAATCGGCTTCCTGGCTGGCGTCGGTATCATCTTCCTCCCAGGCTTTCTGCATTTCCGCGATAATGTCCGAGATGCGCTCCTTGTCGGATTGTGTCGCGCGCTGCGCCGCAAGCCGGCTGGCAAAGGCTTCCTGTTCGCGTCGGTATTCAAGATAGTCATAAAATGCGCCGCCATGACGGGCGTAAAGCGACAGCAGTGCGGGTGACATAGCCCGTCCGGTCAGAGGCGCGATAAATGTCCCTTCGCCGTGACGGACAGTTACCAGCCCCTGTTGCTCCAGAGTTTGCAACGCCTCCCGCAGTTTTGGGCGCGATACGCCCATCGCTTCTGCAAGGTCCCGTTCCGATGGTAATCTGCGCCCTTCCTTGAGGATGCCGTCGACGATCATCGTCTCGATTTGTTCGACCACCGCGTCGGCGATTGATTCGTGGCCGACAGGTTCAAAAGGCCCGCTGGTGCTCAATTCTTTTCCTCGCTTGCCGGAAATCACAAAAATCCAGTTGTCTTTAAAATTTACCACTGAAGGTCTGTAATGCAAGGAAAAATACCCAAAAATACGGATGGGTGTGAGCAGCGTATATCTTTGTAAAAATTATAAAATAGATTTTCTTGATCAATTTCGGCCTTTCGAAAGCGAATAATCGCCTGAGCTCGAAAACGGAGAATGTGGCGCCAAGAGGTAAATAAAATTGTTGACTGAATAAAGTGGTCAACAATATTTACCTCATATACCGCCACTGCGGTGAGACCGGTCAGATCTGATGGCTGACCTGCACTTTGGAGGAGTACACATGAAAACCACCCTGACCTCGCTCGCCGTTGCGGCCTCGCTTCTGGCCGCACCCGCCGTTCAGGCCGCTGACAAGATGTTGCTGAAAACCCCGATTGCGTTTTCCACGGCGCTTCCGGGCCTTGGCTCGCCGATCCCGCGCGTGGCCGAGCAACTGGACCTGATGTCCGGCGGCACTTTGAAAATGAAAGTTTATGAGCCGGGAAAGCTGGTTCCGCCGTTTGAAATTCTGGACGCCGTATCCTCGGGTAAGATCAATTCAGGCTACACCACGGCCGGGTACTGGGCTGGCAAAATCCCCGCCGCTCCGCTGTTCTCGGCCGTGCCTTTCGGCCCGGAAGCCGGCGAATACATGGCATGGCTTTACTATGGCAACGGGCTGAGCCTGTATCAGGAGATGTATGATCAGGCCGGATTCAACGTCCATGTCATCCCCTGCGCGATCATTGCGCCGGAAACCTCGGGCTGGTTCGCAAATGAAATCAACAGCCCCGAAGACCTGAATGGCCTGAAGATGCGCTTCTTCGGCCTGGGCGGTGAAGTCATGCAGAAGCTGGGCGTTGCCACGTCGTTGCTGCCTGGTGGTGAGATCTTCCCGGCGCTTGAAAAAGGCGCGATTGACGCGACTGAATTCTCGATGCCTGCCATCGATGCGCGTCTGGGGTTCCACAAACTGGTCAAGTACAACTACTTCCCCGGCTGGCACCAGCAGGCGACCGTGTTTGAACTGATGATCAACAAGGATGTGTGGAGCGAAGCCAGCGATCAGCACAAAGCGATCATCGAAAACGCATGTAAGGCTTCGATGGCGGATAGTTTTGCCGAAGGCGAGGCGATCCAGCACGCAGCGCTGATCGACAACGTCGAAAACAACGACGTGCAGATCAAACAGTGGAACGACGAGATGCTGGCCACCTTCCGCACCACCTGGGAAGAGGTTGCCGCCGAACAGGCCGCTAATGACGAATTCTTCAACAAGGTTCTGACCGATATGAACGAATTCCGGGATGGCTATGCCGTATGGAAAGAAAACGCGTTCCTCCCTCGCAAGTGACCTGAGCACTTGCGCCTCCCTGGGGGCGGCTTATTTCGCCGCCCCCACCTTTCCCGACTTTCGTCATTTCCAAACTGATACGGGCGTATTCCCGCCCCGAAGCCTGCATCTTTAGGAGGAGACCATGGCTGAGACCAAGCGGACACATCACGACCCGATCGAAATCTACGAGGACATTCTTGAACACGATGAGCCTGACCGTCAGAAACTGGCAGTCGCCGTTGACGATGTGGTCAAGACCGTGGGTCACGTGGTCATGTGGGCCAACCTGTTGCTTGTTGCCGCCATCGTTTCGCAGGTAGCCCTGCGCTATCTGCTGAACCAGAACTACCCGAAGCTGGATGAAATCCAGTGGCATTTTTACGGTCTGGTCACGATGATCGGCATCTCTTATGCGCTGGTCACGGACAGCCATGTGCGCGTGGACCTGCTGCACATGCAACTCAGCCAGCGTGCCCGCCGGATTATCGAGATCATCGGGATCTTCGCGCTGCTGGTGCCGTTCATCTGGCTGATGATCGATCACGGCTATGACTATTTCTATGAAAGCTGGCGTGTAAACGAGTCGTCGGACAGCCCGACTGGTCTGCCTGCGCGTTGGGCCTTGAAGGGCGTGATCCCGGCCAGTTTCATTCTGCTGGCTCTGGCAGCAGGCGCGCGGCTTATCCACGACATCCACGCTCTGTTCATGAATTTGGATGAAGAGCGTCAGGGCAAGGGCCTGCGTCTGATCATCTGGGCGCTCTTGGGCTTCGCCGTCGTGGCGACCGCGTTGACCTTCCTGGTTGAGACGACCGAGGAAAAGCTGGTCATCGCCATGTTCCTGACCTTCATCGCGCTGCTGTTCACCGGTTTCCCGGTGGCGTGGACGCTGGCTGGCGTCGGGGTCGCGTATTGCGGACTGGCCTATCTGTTCGACAACGGAATGATGAATTGGACAGGTCTGGAGGAAACTCTGACCGGACTGGATTATCTGACGCTGGGCGCCGTAGTAAACCGTGTCTACGCCACTATGTCGAACGCGGTTCTGGTGGCCTTGCCGATGTTCATTTTCATGGGCCTGATGCTGGACGAGTCTGGTGTGGCCGAGCGGCTGATGTCTTCGATGCAGCGCTTGTTCGGCACGGTAAGGGGTGGGCTGGCGATCACGGTGACGATGATTGGCATCATTCTTGCGGCCTCGACCGGGATTATCGGTGCCTCTGTAGTTTTGCTGGGCGTGCTGTCTCTGCCGTCGATGATGGAGCAGAAATACAGCCCCTCGCTGGCCGCCGGTGTGGTTAGCGCATCAGGCACGCTAGGTATCCTGATCCCGCCCTCGATCATGCTGGTGATCATGGCGGACCAGATGGCCCTGTCAGTTGGCGACCTGTTCATGGCCGCGGTGTTCCCCGGCGTGATCATCGGAGTGTTGTATCTGACTTATATCTTTGTGATCGCCCTGATCAAACGCGAAGTCGCTCCAGTGCCCGAAGGGGCGACCCGCCCGGATTGGGCGGCGGTCAAGGATGTGCTGATTGCTGTTCTGCCGACCCTTGCCCTGATCCTTGCTGTGCTGGGTTCGATCTTTGCGGGCCTGACCACACCGACCGAAGCCTCGGGTGTGGGCGCATTGGGCGCGACGCTGCTGGCGCTGGGATATCGCAAACTGACGCTGGCAAAACTGATCAATGTTCTGAAAGCAACGTTCAACACCACCGCTTATATCTTTGCGATCTTCCTGGGGGCGACGGTGTTTTCCTATGTCCTGCGGGAACTGGGTGGCGATGCACTGATCGAAGACATGATCCACGGCACGGGTCTTGGCCCCAACGGCACTGTCTTCATGATCCTGTTCATCGTTTTTCTTCTGGGCTTTGTTCTGGATTGGATCGAGATCACCCTGATCGTTCTGCCCCTGATGCGCCCCATTGTGAACGGGCTGGGTCTGGATATCGAAGGCTTTGGCGTCATCGACGAACCGGCGCTGGTATGGTTTGTGATCCTTGTCGCGGTCACGCTGCAAACCTCGTTCCTGACGCCGCCCGTGGGGTTTGCACTGTTCTACCTGAAAGGCGTGTGCCCGCATGAAATCAAGTTGACCGACATTTACAAAGGCATCGTTCCTTTTGTGATCCTGCAGTTGACCGGCCTGTTCTTCGTGTTCCTCTGGCCGCAACTGGCCACGTGGCTGCCTTCGGTGGCGTACTGAGGAGCGCCGGATGACCGATACCGATCTGATCAAGCGCTTTCAGGCCATTTGCGGGCGGCGTCATGTGCTGACAACCGCCCGCAGCACCCGCCGCTTTCGCTGGGGATTCAGATCGGGGGAAGGGGACGCGCTGGCGGTGGTGCGGCCCGCCACGTTGCTGGAACAATGGAAGGTGCTTGAGGCCTGTGTTGAGGCGGACAAAATAGTCATCATGCAGGCGGCCAACACCGGGCTGACCGAAGGCTCAACACCAAAGGGGCGGTATGACCGTGGTGTGGTACTGATCAACACCCGCCGGATGGACGGCCTGCATCTGATAAACGAAGGCAAACAGGTTATCAGTTTGCCTGGCTCGACCCTTTTCGCACTTGAAAAGCTGCTGGATCCCATCGGACGGCAACCGCATTCGGTGATCGGGTCGTCCTGTATCGGTGCGTCGGTTGTCGGGGGCGTGTGCAACAACTCGGGTGGGTCGCTGGTCGAACGTGGCCCATCCTATACCGAACTGTCGCTATACGCTCGTATTTCGCAGGACGGAACGCTGGAGTTGGTCAATCATCTTGGCATCCACCTGGGCGACACGGTCGAAGAGATCCTGACCCGTTTGCAACAGGGCGACTTCGGGTCAGGCGATACTGAAACCGACAACCGAAAAGCCTCGGACACAGACTATGCCCGGCGCGTGCGGAATGTCGACGCGGATACACCGGCGCGCTTCAATGCCGATAAATCGCGGCTCTACGAAGCGTCCGGTTGCGCCGGGAAATTGGCCGTCTTTGCAGTCCGGCTGGACACCTACCCGAAGAACGAAATTGAGCGCACGTTCTATGTTGGTGCAGAGGACACCGATGTTCTGACCGAACTGCGCCGCTGCATCCTGTCGACATTCAAGACCTTGCCGGTCAGCGCTGAATACATGCACGAGGAGGTTTTCGATATCTCGGACCGATACGGCAAGGATACCATGGTTATGATCGACAAGCTGGGAACGGACCGGCTGCCGACTTTCTTTGCCATCAAGGGTGCCGTTGATGCGCGACTTGAAGGTATTCCCGGTCTGACAAACTTCACCGACCGCTTCATGCAGTTCGCAATGCGATTCTGGCCGGATATCCTTCCGCAGCGGATGCGCGGGTTTCGCAAGCGATACCCGCACCACCTGATCCTGAAAATGCGCGACGGCGGTATCGACGAGGCCCGTGTTCTGCTCAGTGATATGGTGGGTAAGAACAAGCTGAACTATTTTGAGTGTGATCCGCGTGAAGCGAAAATCGCGGGTTTGCACCGTTTTGCAGCGGCTGGCGCCGCCATTCGTTACATGAAGGTACATGCGCATGAAGTTGAAGACATCATTGGGCTCGACATAGCGTTACGCCGCAATGACACTGACTGGTTCGAAGAATTGCCGCCGGAACTGGCAAAGCAACTTGTGGGCAAGCTTTATTATGGTCACTTCATGTGCCACGTTCTGCACCAGGACTATATTGTGAAGAAAGGTGCTGATCCCAATGCGATCAAAGCCGAGATGCTTAAGATCCTCGACCGCCGCGGCGCCGAATACCCGGCCGAGCACAATGTTGGCCATCTGTACCCCGCCAAACCCGATCTGGCTGATTTTTACAAATCTGTGGATCCCACGAACAGCATGAATCCGGGGATCGGCAGGATGTCCAGGAACAAGCACTATTCCTGATCCAGTTTCCAATGCTCTGCACACAGAGGCCCTTAAATGTTTCGGGTATCAGCCTCTCTGTGCTGTGACGCCTGTCAAACCAGGCCCTGAGCGTTTCTGGACAACTCGACTTCAATCTCGGGTTTCGGTTTTCAAAGAGATTTAGGTCCTAATGTGTTCTTTGGTCCGCTGGAGGAACTGACGTGAATTGCCGGTTCACAAGGCATGGAAACAGTGAGCATCCGGGGAAATGTCGGCGCAACAGAGGCAATGGACGTCGTTCTGACGTTTAGGCAAGTTAGACAAACCCATCACTATTCACTTGTTGAGACATTGAACTTTAGAGAGGAAACTGAAGTGGTACGATAATTGTTCGTGATTAAAGTCCTCCTCGTCGCGGTGGTTGGCCTCGGACTGATGCCCGATCTGTAAGACGCACAATATGGTCTTACACTTGTCAATTTCGGGGCGGTACAGAAGGTGCGCGGAAGCTGTCGCTGCCCCTGATGGTGGTGCTGGTCCTGATGACCATGTCGCTGACAAAGCGGCTGAAAGAAGACAATCCGACCGACGGACTGGAAGGCCGCAAAGACGTGCGTATTCCCATCTCGCTAACCAAACCAACGCCGGGAGAGTAACCCGTGTCACAACGTATTGCTTCGCCTTTCGGCACCGTCATATTGTCGGAAAACCACCACAAAAACGTGCTGGAACGGATGTTTGGCGAGGGCATGCCCGAAGGGCTGCCACGCAATTCACGGGTCCCGGCAGTGGGTGTCTATGAGACTAAAGATGCCTTTATCCTGCTGCTATACCCGAGTTCTGGGTGCCGGGAAGAAGCTGTTTGGATGCATAATAATATCGAAATGGTGCATCCCCTTTTGCACGTCAAATGATACATCCCGACCGGCCTTGCGTAGTAGCGCAGCAAAATCCCGGCTTTGCCGGAAAAATTCACGTGTATCACGTTCGGCGACTGTGACGCGGGTGCGAACATCCGCTGGTGGCAGGTGATGGATCGGTGACAGGCTGAGGATATCGTCGTCGGTCAACTGCAGGGGGTTGTTGACCGATGTCTGCGCGATCGGCTCCAGATCATAGATGCCGCTGATCAGAACCAGGTCTCGGATCACCAAACCCGCCTGCTTCAGGTCTTCGCCAAAGCGGTACAGTGCCATTGCTGCCAAATGCGCCCCGGCACTGTGGCCGGACAAAGTGATCCGGCCGGGGTCAAACCCCAGTTTCTCGGCCCGTTCTGCAAGCCACAACAGCGCCCGGCCGCATTCCGTGATCATCTCGTCCAGACGCGCTTTGGGGGCCAGTGTATAATTCAGCGTAGCAAAGGCCTGACCCGCGCGAACCAGCGGCTTCGCGACCAAAGCTGACTCACGCTGGCTGAGCGCCTGCCAATACCCGCCGTGGATGAAAACGTGCAGCGGCGCGTTGGCTTCGCTTGCGGGAAAGAAATCCAAAACATTGGACTCGAGGTCCCCATATTTCTGGTATTCCAGCACTTCCAGCTCGACACGTGCGGCTGCACTCATATCCGCATAGGCCGCCAGATAATGAGAGATATCTCCGCCAACCATGACACTTGGCGAGTATTGTCTTTCCAGCTCGTCCGGGGAAAACCCGTGATAGGTCACTTCTTTTCTCCGCCCGCATAGAAAAGCTCGGAACGCATGTCGTACAAGTCGTGGAAGAACTTGAGCTCCAGCGCCTTTTTCAGGAAGGCGACACCGCTGGACCCGCCTGTGCCCGGTTGCATTCCGATGACCCGCTCAACGGCTGTTGCGTGGTCAAAGCGCCATCTTTGGAACAGTGTTTCCACATCCATCAGCTTTTCAGCCAGGGCATATAAGTCCCAATACTTGTCTTTGTTCCTGTAAACTTCGACCCAGATTTTCACAATGCGCGGATCACCCGCATATGGCTGGGAAAAATCACGTTCGACAAGGTCCTGCGGAACATCGAAGCCCTGACGCGCCAGCATCATGATGACCTCGTCGTACAAAGACGGCTTGGTCAACGCGGCGTTCAGCTCCTCCATGACCTCGGGGTCGTGTTCATGAACCTTAAGCGTCGAGGTGTCCTTGTTGCCCAGAATGAACTCGATCTGGCGATAGCCATAGCTTTGGAATCCCGATGAACTTCCCAGCGCATCGCGGAACGTCATGTAGTCTGCCGGGGTCATGGTCAGCAGCGTTTCCCAGGCCGCAATCAGCTGACGCTGGATTGCCTTGATCCGATCAATGTTCTTGAGAGCGGGACCAAAGGCGTCCTGGCGCAGAAAACGTCGGACTTCCACAAGTTGGTGATGCATCAGTTTCAGCCAAAGCTCGCTGACTTGGTGAATGATCACAAACAACAGCTCATCCGGTTCCGCAGGGTCCTGAAAAGTCTTCTGAATGCTCAGCAGGGTCTTGAGTTCCAGAAAGTCTCCATAGCTGCTGCGGTGCTTGGTTGCGAAATCGGTAACCAGAGTGTCCTCGATGCCGCGCTTCAAAAGCCGCTGGTCCTTTTCGTCACTTACCATTTTTGATCTCCTGAAAGCGGCGTTAACGCTATGCGTTTTCTATTCTTAACCTCTCTATGCCGACTTGGGCTGTGAGGCTACCGCGACATGCAGGCTCCGTTGCCTAATTGACGTGATTGGGCCGCGTCATTACGACCTATACGGGACGGTCCAATCCGAAGCCTAAATGAAACAGGAACCCGAACGTGGGTTAGGCCTGAATTTTGCGGTGCCACTTCAAAGTTGGGAGTCGGCTGGCGAGCGTGGACGACCTCGAAATTGAGGCTCCATGTCAAACGTTTAACCTGAGGTATCGGCGCGCCAGTTTTCTGGTGTTTTCCACAAATCGGCTGTTCCGATCTTCTGAGCCATCTTCGTGCAACCGGGTCGAAACCCAGCCTACATAAGTTGCCGATCTCACTGCCAGAAACAGATCAAGATGGTCCGTGTCAATCGGACGCTGTGATCGGTATCCGGCCAAAAGCGCAGCTTGCAGTCGATCATAATCGGGTTCCGCGAGGTTTTTGATCATACTGGTGGCGATGTCAAAAAGGCGAAAACCGAAACCGGAATCGTCAAAATCGATCAATGAGACCTGGCCATTCGCAATCATTACGTTCTCACGGACCAGATCCGCATGGATCAAGCCATAGTCCAGTTCCGATTCAATGCGTTTCAAATCCCGCTCTGCCGTTTCACGGAAGCGCATGAACAGCGCTCGATCTTCCTCGCCAAGCGTCGGGTTTTCCCAGAACGGGCCCCAAACGGGTTCCTGACCGACCAATCCCGGTCGGTCCCAGGACCAGCGCGAAAACCCTGCAGGGCGCTCCCACTCGTCGCTGATGGAGTGCAGGCGGGCCATTTCCCGGCCCAAGGAATGGAAAAGGCCGATGCGGTCTTCGTGGTCGATCCCGGTTGTTGTCGACCCCAGTGGCCGCCCCGGCAACCAGGTCAGAACATCGATTTGCATGTGCTCAATGACCTCGAGAAAGTTGCCCCGGGTGCTGGCAATGGGTTCAGGTACCCCGACATGTTCTGCGGCCAACACACCCATCCATTCCAGTTCCGACCACAGTTCGGCATCTGTGCGATAGCCGGGACGATGCAATCGCAGCGCAAAGCTGCGCCCATCCAGCTGTACCTGATAAACGTGGTTTTCGCGGGCCGCTGCCAACGTGCAAACTGCGTCTTGAAACCCCCAAAGCGCCAGTGCCTTTTCTGCCGCGTCTATCATGAGCAAATCGGTGTTTCGGCCAGAACGTCGTCCAGCGTGTCAAACAGCAAGTCGGCATTCTCGACAGAGAAGGGCATCGGAGGGCGGATTTTCAGAGTGTTCTTGTGACGCCCCAGCTTTGAATGAATGATCCCACGCTGCCGCATTTCGTTGATCACCCGGTCCGTGAAGGCGCTGGCCGGGTCTTTGCTGTCCCGATCCAGCACCATTTCCGCTCCGAAGATCAGGCCCGAGCCGCGCACGTCGCCGATGAAATTATACTTCCGGGCCAAAGCCCCCATGCGCGATCGGGCGTGTTTCCCGACCGTTCTGGCATTTTCCAGCAATTGCTTGTCTTCGATCTCTTCCAGCACGGCCATGGCCGCTGCGCACGAGACCGGGTTGCCGCCAAATGTATTGAAATAGCGATAGCCCTTGCGGAATTTGGTCAGTATTTCGGTGCGTGTGACGACACCACCCACCGGGTGACCATTGGCCATCGGCTTGCCAAGTGTCATGATATCCGGCACCGCGCCCATTTTCTGATGCGCCCACATATGGGTGCCGGTGCGGCCAAAACCGGATTGTACCTCGTCGCAAATCAGTAGCCCGCCGGCCTTGCGGACAATATCGGCGGCGGGTTCCAGCCAGCCATCGGGATGGTCCGGGAACCCTTCGTTCAGGAAATACGGGCAGACAATCAGGGCCGCAAACCCAAGACCGGACTTCTCATGTTCGGCGATTTGTTCGGCCACCGCATCCGCGAACCTGGTGCCGTCCGGGTCCGGGTTGCGAAAGCTGTCGGGCGCTTCGACAAAGCGGAAATACTGGCCCAGTCCAAAACCCACGGCAGGGGTGTTCGATTTGCTCAACTGACTGACCAGTGAGGTGTTGCCGTGATAGGTCGCATCGGTAGCGATGATGCCGCGCCTGCCAGTCATGCCCTCGGCCATGCGCAGGGCGATGTCATTGGCTTCGGATCCGGTACAGGTCAGGATCGCCGTGTCCAGCGAGACATCCATTGTTCCGGTCAGCCTTTCTACATAATCAAGAATACCGCCATGCAGGTATCGCGTGTGCGTATTGAGCGTGCTTGCCTGTCGGCAGATCGCCTCGACCACGCGCGGGTTGCAGTGGCCCACATGTGGAACGTTGTTGTAGCAATCCAGGTATCTGCGCCCTTCGGCGTCCCACAGCCAGACGCCTTCGCCTTTCACGAAATGAATAGGCTCGTCATAAAAGGTCGAGACGTTGGGACCCAGCAGCCTGGTTCTGCGTTCGATCAGTTCTGCGGATTGTTCAGACAACATTTCAGAGCTTTATCCAGGCTGTTTTCAAGTCCACATATTTTTCAAGAGCGTGCAGTGATTTGTCGTGCCCGTTGCCCGATTGACGTACCCCCCCCAGCGGCACCGTCAGATCGGAACCGCCATAAGTGTTCACATGCACGACACCCGCCCGCACGCCTGCCACCATGCGGTGCGCCCGGCTGAGGTTTGACGTCCATACGCCTCCAGCAAGCCCGTATACAGTGGCATTGGCCAGGCGGATCGCTTCTTCCTCGTCCTTGAAGGGTGTCACCGCAAGAACCGGGCCGAATACCTCGTTCTGAAACAGGTTATCGGTCTCTTTCACACCCGCCATCACCGTCGGCGCCATATAGTAGCCGCCGGATTCGGTCAGGATACGGTAACCGCCGGTGCGGCGTACGGCACCTTCAGCTTCGGCCCTGGTGACGAAGTCCAGATTGGCTTCCAGCTCGGGCAGGCTGTGAACGGCGCCGATCTGGCTGTTCAGATCCAGCGGATCACCCACGCGGAAACTCTCGGCGTGGCGCGAGATTTCGGCCACAAAGTCTTCATAGATGTCTTCCTGCACCAGCAGGCGAGACCCCGCAACGCAGACCTGTCCCGAGTTGCGGAAGATACCCGCTGCCGAAACCTTCGCGGCCTCGGCCAGATCGGGGGCATCGTTGAAGACGATGTTGGCGGATTTTCCGCCAAGTTCCAGATAGCAGCGTTTCAGGTTCGAGCGTGCGGAATATTCCAGCAGACGGCGGCCTGTTGCACCTGATCCTGTGAACACCATGATGTCCACGTCCATCGAAAGCGCCAGCGCCTCGCCCACGACTGATCCGTGCCCCGTAACAACGTTGAACACGCCGTCCGGAACGCCTGCCGCAGCCGCAAGTTCGGCGATTTTCAACAGGCTGAGAGAGGCGCTCTCTGCCGGTTTCAGAACAATGGAATTGCCCGCAGCCAGAGCAGGTGCGATCTTCCAGCTTCCGATCATCAGCGGAAAGTTCCAAGGCACAATTGCACCCACGACACCCACCGGAGCGTGGTGGATCAGTCCCAGTACGTCATGTCCGGTCGGGGCGACCTGACCGTAAACCTTGTCTATCGCCTCGGCATAATAGCGAAAGGTGCCGGCGGCGGAGAGCGCCTCGGCCTTATAAGCCATGTTGATCTCGGTTCCGTTATCACGCACACCCAGAACGGCGATCTCGAGTGCGTGGCTTTCGATAAGATCGGCCAGCTTCAGCAGCACTTTCTTGCGGCCGGCAGGCGACATACGGGACCAGCGGCCATCTTCGAACGCCAGGCGCGCGGCGTGCACCGCCGTGTCAACGTCCGATAGCGTTCCCTCGGCAATGAGTGCCAGGGGCTGACCGTCGATGGGCGACAACACTTCCTGCCGCGCGCCGTTCTCTGCGGCCTGATAGGCACCATTGATGAAATGACCACGAGGGGAGATTTCCTGCGCGCGCAGCGCATCAATCGAGGACTGGTCCATGAGGGTTATCCTTGCTGTGTCGAGTCTTCGTCGCCAATCGGCTGCGGTTTGATCCGTTCCTTGTGTTCCTTCACCAGCGTGCGGATATGCAGCAGAATGATGCCCAGGATCATGATGAACAGGATCGCTGCGATTGGCCTGTCAATGAAATCGAGCGGCGTTTTGACCCGCGCCATGGCGCTGCGCAGCTTGACCTCCATGATGCCGCCCAGAACCATGCCCAGAATGATCGGCACGATCGGCAGGTTCAGACGTTTGAGGATCAGACCAAACACTCCGAACCCTGCCGCAATGGCGCAGTCGGTGACCGAATTGCGCAGGCTGAACACCCCGACAAAAGACAAGGTCAGGATCATGATGCCCAGGAACCGGGTCGGGATCTGAATTATCTTCAGCAGCAGATTTGTCGAAAACAACAGAAAGACCAGAACGATCACGTTCAGCAGGATCAGCGACATGTACAGTGCCAGAACGAAATCCATCTGCTCGGCAAACAGTTGCGGCCCGGGGACCACGTTGTGGACATAAAAGACCGACAGCATCATCGCCGTCAGCGCCTCACCCGGGATACCCAACGCCAGCAAGGGAATCATTGCGGCACCCGGTACCGCGTTGTTCGCAGCCTCAGAGGCAACCAGACCTTCGGGAGAGCCATTGCCGAAAGCCTCCGGAGTCTTCGAGCTTTTCTGCGCATAGGTGTAGGACAGGAATTGCGAAGTGAATTCGCCGGTTCCGGGAATCATGCCCATCAGGACACCTAACGAAGACGACACCGTCGCGATGCGCTTGATGCCCAACAGTTCTTTGAGTCCGGCGAAGATGTTGCCGCGAACATGCGCCTCACCGGGCGCGTGTTCCTTGTCGACCAGAAGCAATAGCGCCTGGCTGATGGCAAACAAACCCAGCACAACGACAATAAGGTCGATCCCCGAAGACAACCAGCTTTGGTCAAACGTAAAACGCTTTGTGTATTTGACGGGCTCCAGCCCGACCGTGTTCAGGAAGATGCCGAAGAAGGCCAGCATTGCCGCCGAAAATGTCTGGCCACGATGGGCCAGGATCACCAGAAGGATGCCCAGAAACGCGGCCAGAAAGATCTCGCGGCTGCCGAAATGCGGGGCGACCCATGCCAGAACCGGGGACAGGGTGATCAGGCAGAGGATCGAGAAGATGCCGCCAAAGAACGACGCGGAATAAGCCAGCGACAGCGCGCGATGGCCCTCGCCCCGCTTTGTCATTGGATAACCGTCATAGGTTGTTAGCGCATTCACTGCCGTGCCCGGCGTGTTGATCAGAATTGCAGGGATTGCGCCGCCGTACATCGATGAGCCGTAGATACCCAGCAGCAGGGTCAGACCAACAATAGGCTCGAAGGCGAACGTAGCAGGCAGCAGAATGGCGATGGCGACAGCCGCCCCGACGCCGGGCAGTGCGCCGATGATGACTCCGCCAACAGACCCGATGAGCAGTGCGATCAAAACCTGCCATTGGGCCAGAATTGCAAAGCCGGAAATCAGATTGTCCATAGCGGCCTCACAGATAGGTCAGGGCAAAGACGCGGACGGAGTCCGGAAGGAACTCGTAAACCCGACCTGCCGGGATATTCACCTGAAGAAATGCTCTGAAAAGAATGGCGACGATGGCGCCGAACAGCAGTGAAATCCCGATTGCGCCGGACGTTCGAAAACCGGTGCGCGCGGCTAGAAAAGCGGCGAACAACATGGTCGAGGGCAAGTACCCCAGCCACGGCACAGCCACCACGTAGATCAGGAAATAGACAACATATTCAAGAGACATGAGCCAGAAAGTAAGCTCTCTCCAGCGTCCGGGAATACGGGGGGAAACGGCTGAGCCGATCAGATGCAGGGCGCTGAAAATCACCATGCCCCATATGGCGATGGTCGGCCACAGCGATGGCTGCGCAAACCATTTGGTGCGCTTTACCAACTTTGTCTCGGTGCCCAATTGGCTGAGCAGGAACAACGAGAAGGCAAGGAAAAAGACGGCATAGATGATGTCGCCAGGTCGGCGATACCTTCTGAACATGTCCTGAAGCGTTTTTGCAATCATCATGTCCCTCCCCGACATGCAACAAGGCGCGGGCTTTCCACCCGCGCCCTGTTAGGTGCTTATTCGCCTAGAATCTCTTCGATTTTCGCGAACGACGCTTTGTCCTGTTCGATCTGCGCATTTGACGCGTCAGGGTCCTGCCAATAGATCAACGCACCGGTTTCTTCAGCCAGCTTTTTGGCCTTGTCGGATTCCAACGCCTTTTGCGCGGCGGCAGTGATCTTTTCACGGGCATCTGCCGGAGTATCCTTGTGCACGAACAATCCGTTCCACAACGCAAGCGGCAGGTCCGGGTTCATTTCGACAACCGTTGGTGTGTCCGGTACAAGCGAAATTCGCTCGCCACCGATGCTGGCCAGAATGTTCACATTGTCGAGGCAGGGTAGCACGAGTTGCAGCGTGGTATTAATGACGTCCACGTCACCTGACGCCAATGTGTTGCAGTCCAGCGCGTCGAAAGCCGCTTCGCTTGCAAAGTCGAAGCCGCTGTTGACCGCAGCCGCAAACGTAACCTGCGTGGGCGGCAGGACCGAGCCGAAATGGCCAAGCGCCACATCGTTTTCCTTGCCATATGCAACAAGTTCGTCCCAATTCGAGAATGGCGCATCTTTGCTGGATGCGATCACGAACGGATAGGTCAGGAAAATTCCGATAGGGTCGAATGGATTTGGGTTCAGCTCCGGGATTCCGATCTCGGGCCCGATGACAGGAACGCCAATAACGAAGGATCCGATGGTGTAGCCATCTGCCGGAGCCGTTGCGACCTCAACCGCGCCGGGGAAGGGGCCGCCTCCGCCGCCAGGCTTGTTCACAACCGCGGCCGGAACGCCGTACATGGCCTGGAATTCATCTGCGATCATCCGGGTTAACACGTCTTCCAGATCGCCCGGAGGCCACGGAACCACAAAGGTCACCGGCTTTTCCGGGTATTCAGCAAGTGCTGCTGTTGCAGAGGCTGCAAAAACAGCAGCGGTTAGAAATTTTTTCATTGACGCCTCCCTAGCTTGGTTCATTATTTGAACCGAAGTAACAACAATAATGTTGCTTTGTTAAATGCTTTCTGTCAAGTATTACGTGCGAAGGAGAGAAAAGCGCATGGGCACCGCTCTTAATGCTTTGAAATTGCTCGAGTTGTTTTCAAGTGCTCAGCCGGAGATCGGTCTGAGCAACCTTGCCCGGCTGTCCGGTATGAACAAGGCAACGACTCTGCGCCACCTTCGCGCATTGGAAGAGTTTGGCCTGATCGAACAAAACCCGCACTCCAAGTCCTATGCGATCGGACCGGCTGTGGTGCGTCTTGCCGCGCTGCGGGAAATCGCAAATCCGGGGCTTGAAGGCGCGCGCGCAAGGATGCAGTCCGCCATGCAGGTAATCGGCGAAAGCATGCACCTTTCGCTGCTGCAACAAGGCAAATTGCAAACCGCTCTGGCGCTGGAAACCACACGGTACACCGTGCGGGTCAGCCTTGATCCGGCGGAAATTCTGCCGATCAATGCAACGGCTTCCGGACTGTGCCTGCTGAGTTTTGGCCCCACTCACCTGCTTGAAGATCTGGATGCTCAAGCCTTGACGTCCTACACAGCGGAAACCCTGGTGTCCCCTGACCTGATACGTGAACGGGTTTCTGAGATCAGGCGCAAGGGCTGGTCAAACAGCGCAGGCGGGTTTGAAGCAGGCGTTTATGGATACGCCGCGCCTGTCTTTGGAATTGATCAGGTGGCGATAGGCACAATCGCAATAGCGGTGCCTGAAATTCGTGCAAACGGCGATCACCTGCCTTTGATCCTGACGACATTGCATTCCCTTTCGCTCGAACTGACTGCGAATTTCGGTGGTCAGTTTCCGCGAAACTTCCCAACCGCGTTCCAGCCCTGACCGATGGGCGGACAAGATCATCGGAGACCCGTGATATGAAAGACTCCAATTTCCTGAAGGAAAACAACGCGCGCCATTTCTGGCACCCGATGGCACATCCTGCCGACAGTCAAAACAATCCGCCCACCATCCTGACCGGAGGGGAAGGGGTCAGCATCATCGATATAGACGGCCACAAGGCCATCGACGCGGTTGGCGGGTTGTGGAACGTCAATCTGGGTTATTCCTGTGATCCGGTTAAGCAGGCCATTACCGATCAGTTGAATGCGCTGCCGTATTACTCGACCTTCCGGGGCACCAGCAACGACAAGGCGATTGAGCTGTCCTATGAGTTGGCGCAGTTTTTCGAGCCTGATGGTCTGACCCGAGCTTTTTTCACTTCGGGCGGATCTGATTCAGTCGAGATCGCACTGAAGCTTGCGCGACAGTATCACAAAGTGCGGGGCGAGGCCGGCCGGACAAAGTTCATCAGCCTCAAGCAAGGATACCACGGCACCCATTTCGCGGCCGCCTCGGTCAATGGCAACCAGAAGTTTCGCGCGGCTTACGAGCCGATGATGCCAGGCTGTTTCCACGTGCCTGCGCCGTGGACCTACCGCAATCCGTTCGACGAAACAGACCCCGAGCGTCTGGCGCAACTTTGCGTCAAGGCGCTGGAGGCCGAGATCGCGTTTCAGGGGGCTAATACCGTCGCCGCATTCATCATGGAGCCGGTTCTGGGCGCAGGCGGCGTGATCCCACCACACAAAAGCTTCATGCCGATGGTGCGCGAGGTCTGTTCGAAAAACGGTATTCTTCTTATATCGGACGAGATCATCACTGCTTTTGGTCGTACCGGCAGCGAAAGCGGCGCGCGGCATTGGGGTGTGCAGCCCGACATCATGACGACAGCCAAGGCGATCACCAACGGTTATTTCCCATTCGGTGCGGCAATGATTTCGGGCGCGGTCGCCGGGGTTTTTGAAAGCGACACCACAGGTATGGCGTCAGTCGATCAGGGCTATACCTATTCCGGCCATCCGGTCGGCGCAGCGGCTGCGCTGGCGGCTCTGTCTGAAATCAATCGTCTGCGTGTTTGGGAAAACGCCTCGGCCCGCGGTGAAGAACTTTTTACCGGATTGAAAAAACTGGCTGAAAAACACGACGCAATCGGAGATGTGCGCGGGGGCGAGGGCCTGATGTGTGCGCTGGAACTGGTATCTGATCGTGCAACCAAGGCGCCGATTGCCAAGCATCTGCCCTTGCAGGTGCAGAAGGCGGCATACGAAGATGGCGTGATGGTCCGTGTGTCGGGCAACAACATCATTCTGTCGCCACCGCTGGTCATTACGTCCGATGATGTGGCCAAGATCCTGTCGGCACTGGATACCGGTCTGTCGACGCTGTAGATGCGTGGCTGGCCCCGTCCGGTTTGGCCGGGATCAGACCTTGACGGCCTGCAACTCCTCAAGCAGGTCCAGAAGGTCGTCCAGCTTGTCCTGACCCATCTGTTCTTCAATGCGATCATAGATTGCAAGTGATGTCGGAAGATTCTCGGTCAGGATTCGACGGCCTGCATCCGTGATCTTCACCATCGACCGGCGCTTGTCCTGACTGTCCTGGCGACGTGTAATCTGTCCGTCTGCTTCCATGGCGCGCAGAATGCGGGTGAGGCTGGGCAACAGAAGACAGGCCTCTTTCGAGATGGCGCTTTGTTCCATTTCACCAAATTCGTCCAGAACGCGAAGAATGCGCCACTTCTGTTCTGTAAGCTGAATGTTGTTCAACATGTCCCGAATGGGCGCCATGACTGTTTCGCGGGCACGCAGCAGCGCAATCGGAAGCGCGCGGGAAGTGCTTTTGGTGTGGCTTTGTGTGGTCATGCCGTTTTCTAGAGCGCTGCTTCCGGAATTGCAAAGATTAACAAGTCAAGTTCTTGACACGTGGTGGCGAAAATACTAAACATGTTTACCAATTAAGGGAAAGGGAACCATGCCGCATTTCCACATCGATTACTCTGGCAACCTTGAAGACTGGGTCGATATGGATGGTTTGTGCGAGTGTGTGCGCGCAACGGCTGCCGCAATTGACACGTTTCCGGTGGCAGGTATTCGCGTACGCGCCACGCGGGTCGATCACTATTCTATTGCCGACGGGAACCCGGCGCATGGTTTTGTCGATATTTCGATCCGACTGCGCGCCGGTCGCCCCGAAGACGTCAAGCAGGACGCAACGCAGCGCATATTCGAAGCGGTAAGGGCGTATCTTGAACCGGCCCTTTCGAAGCACTCCATCGCTCTGTCGGTTGAGATGCGTGACATCGATCCGGACCTTTCGCCCAAGACCGGCACTATCAGAGAGCATCTGGGCCGGGACCAATTGGCTGCAACCCAGCAGGAGACCTGAACCATGAGCGCCTTGGACACCAATATCGAAAAATTGGCGGGGTTTCTGGCCCGGTTCAAAGAGGCAGGCATCAAGAACCGCATTGCGGGCGAAGATCGCGACGGGGCGGCGGGGGCGTTTCAATCCACTTCGCCAGTGGACAAGTCCGTGATCTGCGATGTGGCCCATGGGACGGCGGATGACATCGATGCGGCGGCCAACGCAGCCCATTCAACATTCGCCGCGTGGCGCGATATGCCCGCCACCGAACGCCGCCGTATCCTGCTGAACGTGGCCGACGCGATCGAGGCGCGTGCCGAGGAAATTGCCCTGTGTGAGTGCTGGGACACCGGTCAAACCCTGCGTTTCATGTCCAAGGCGGCGCTGCGCGGTGCCGAGAACTTCCGTTATTTCGCTGATCAGGTGGTGCAGGCAAGGGACGGACAGCATCTTAAGTCACCGACCTTGATGAACATCACCACCCGCGTTCCAATTGGCCCGGTTGGCGTCATTACTCCGTGGAACACGCCGTTCATGCTGTCGACCTGGAAGATCGCACCGGCACTGGCAGCGGGTTGTACCGTCGTTCACAAACCGGCCGAAGATTCACCGCTGTCGGCGCGTTTACTGGTCGAAATCGCGGAAGAGGCCGGTCTGCCCAAGGGTGTTCTGAACACCGTGAACGGGTTTGGTCCGGATGCCGGTAAGGCGTTGACCGAACATCCGCTGATCAAGGCCATTGCTTTTGTCGGAGAAAGCCGCACCGGCAGCATAATCACAAAGCAGGGCGCGGATACACTCAAGCGAATGCATCTGGAACTGGGCGGTAAGAACCCGGTGATAGTCTTCGATGACGCCGACCTGGACCGCGCGCTGGATGCCGTGATTTTCATGATCTACTCGATCAATGGGGAACGTTGCACATCGTCTTCGCGTTTGCTGGTACAAGACACCATCAAAACCGAGTTCGAAGCCAAGCTGGTAGAACGCGTGAACAACATCAAGGTTGGTCACCCGTTGGACCCGGCGACCGAGATCGGCCCGCTGGTAACGGAAGAGCACTACAATAAAGTCACCTCGTATTTCGACATCGCCAAAGACGATGGCGCGACTATCGCAGCCGGCGGCGTCAAAGTGGGGGACGAAGGGTATTTCGTGCGGCCAACCTTGTTTACAAATGCCAACAACCAGATGCGCATCGCGCGCGAGGAAATATTTGGTCCGGTTCTGACGTCCATCCCATTCTCGACCGAAGAAGAGGCGCTACAGATCGCAAATGACACGCCTTACGGCCTTACCGGTTACGTCTGGACCAACGACCTGACGCGTGCCCTGCGGTTCACGGACAAACTGGAAGCAGGGATGATCTGGGTGAACTCGGAAAATGTGCGCCACCTGCCCACACCATTCGGCGGCGTCAAGGCGTCGGGAATCGGCCGGGACGGCGGCGACTGGAGTTTTGAATTCTACATGGAACAAAAACATGTTGGTTTTGCCACCGGTCAGCACAAGATCATGCAACTTGGAAAATAATATCGTGCAACCTGATCCCTTGGCAGGGGTTGGCTGACTATAGTTGAATCAGGAATTGCGCATCACTGGTCCATCAAACGCTCGGACCATAGGACATTCTGGCTGTCAGGCCTTACGTCACGATCATAAGGAGTAACCGTCATGGGAAAGATAGTACAGGCCGCGAAAATCACGCATGTGCCCAGCATCTGGATGTCCCACACGATGCCGAAATACAAAGGCATCCGGCAACCTGCCATAGACGGATATGCGCGCCTGCGACAGGATGCAATTGACCGCAAGGTGGATACGTTTGTTGTGTTCGACACCCACTGGATCACCAATCAGGGTTTCCATCTGAACACAAAAGAACACCACAAAGGCCGTTTCATCAGCCACGAGTTGCCGCACATGCTGGCGGACATGGAGTTTGACTATCGCGGGGATCACGAATTGGGGGAAACCATCCTTGACGTCTTGCGTGAGCGGGGGGAGAGGGCCCTTGGCCATTCACATCCCGATATGGGCATGGAATACGGCACCCTTTTGCCCATGCATTTCATCAATGACGGTGTAAATGCGCGGGTGCTACCCGTCGCGGTCAACCAGTTCTCGTCGATTGCCGAAAACCGTGTCTGGGGCGAGGCCATCGCCGAAGGTATCCGCCGTTCCGACCGCAATGTGTCAATTCTTGCATCGGGTTCACTGAGCCATGACTTTACGCCCAACGAACGCTCGGTCGAGGGTCTGAACGCCGTGAATGGCGAGTTCAATCGTCAGATGGATATGCGTGTACTGGAGCTTTGGGAACAGGGTCGGTTTGAAGAGTTTTTGGAAATGCTTCCCGACTACGCCAGGAAATGCACGGGTGAGTGCGCGATGAACGACACCGCATTGCTGTTCGGCGCGCTGGGTTGGGGCAGCTACAAGGGCCAGATCGATGTTTACACACCGTATTTCGGAAGCTCCGGCACGGGGCAGGCCAACATCAGCTTCTCGGTCTGAGGTCGGGACGCGGGTTCGTATGGTATGTTTTCTCTGCATGAGTGGCAGCAAGGCCGCCGAGGAGACCTGATGCGCTTTTTAACTTACACCGCCAAGGACGAAACCTTTTTCGGTGCCATTACCAAGGACGGCGCAATTGCGCTGAATGGCGAATTTCCAAACCACAGCAGCCTGTACGAGGTTATCGCCGCCGGAGCGTTCGAGCAACTGGTCGAAAAAGCGAACGGCAAACCCGTAACTCACGAAGATTTCACCTATGAAATGGTGATGCCCGACGCCTGCCGTATCCTCTGTGTCGGCGTGAACTTCCCGGACCGCAACGCGGAATACCAGGATGGCAGCGCGCAACCGAAATACATGTCTTTGTTCCCGCGTTTTGCCAGCGGTTTTACGGGACATGACCGCCCTCTGATCCGCCCGCCGGAAAACCACACGCTGGATTACGAAGGCGAGGTGGCCATCGTGATTGGCAAGGCGGGCCGCAGGATTTCACAAGACGACGCATATGATCACATCGCGGCACTCACGCTTTGCAATGAGGGTACGATCCGCGATTGGGTGCGCCACGCCAAGTTCAACGTCACACAGGGCAAGAACTGGGACAGAACCGGCGCGATCGGCCCTTGGCTGGTGCCTTTCACCGACGCGGCCCAGTTGGACGACGCCCGCATTCAGACGCATGTCAACGGCGAGTTGCGTCAGGACGATAAGTTGAGTCGGATGATGTTCCCGATCCGGCGCGAGATCGAGTACATCTCGACCTTCATGACGCTACAGCCCGGCGATATCATCGTCACCGGGACGCCAACCGGCGCAGGTGCACGGTTTGACCCGCCGAAATACCTGGCCCCCGGCGATGTGGTCGAGGTTTCTGTCGACGGCATCGGCACACTGCGCAACACCGTCGAGGATGAACAGGTATGACCCCTGAAGATTACGCTCGCGCGGCCGCCGATCTGTTGCGGGCCGAGCAGACGCGCGAACAGATCGGTCTGCTGACACTGCGGCATCCCGACATGGGAATGGACGATGCCTATGCGGTGCAGAACGCCATCCATCGCGCCAAACTGGCCGAAGGGCGCAAGGTGATTGGCTGGAAGATCGGGCTGACCTCTAAGGCGATGCAATACGCGCTGAATATCGACATTCCCGACAGTGGCATCCTGTTCGATGACATGGCCTTTGAAAATGGTGGCACAGTGCCTGCGGGCCGTTTCATCCAGCCTCGGATCGAGGCCGAGATCGCCTTTGTCATGAAAACCGCCTTGGCTGGGGAGCATGTCACCCGCGCGGATGTCATCGCTGCGACTGATTATGTCGCGCCGTCCATCGAAATCCTCGATACTCGCATTCAGCGGGTAGATCCGAAGACCGGCAAGGCACGCACCGTGTTTGACACGATCAGCGACAACGCCGCCAATGCCGGCATCGTACTGGGTGCAGAACGCCACGCCATTGACACTTTCGATCTGCGCTGGGTCGGCGCACTGACATTCCGCAATGGCGAGATCGAAGAAACCGGCCTGGGTGCAGGTGTTCTGAATGATCCTGTCGAAAGCGTTGTCTGGCTTGCCCGGCGCATGGCACAATTTGGCCAGAGCATCGAGCCGGGCCAGTTGATCCTGTCGGGTAGCTTCATTCGCCCTGTCGAATGTCCTTCGGGCACCGAAATCCACGCCGATTTCGGCTCGTTCGGCTCGGTCGACATACAATTCGCTTAAAGGAGGCTCAGAATGCCCGCGCCACAGAACCCGTTCAAAGCCGCACTGAAGGCCGGGCAACCTCAGATCGGTTGCTGGTTGGGCATGGCCGATGCCTATGCCGCTGAAATAGCGGCCACATCACGGTTCGACTGGCTATTGGTGGATGGTGAGCATGCGCCCAACGACCTGCGCACGGTATTGGAGCAAGTGCGCGTTATCGACGGTTCGGGCAGCCATCCGGTGGCCCGGTTGCCGATTGGTGAGACCTGGATGATCAAGCAATATCTGGATGCCGGGGTGCAGACCATTCTTGTGCCGATGGTCGAAAGCGGTGATCAGGCGAGGGAACTGGTTCGGGCTGTGCAATACCCGCCGCTAGGTGTCCGGGGGGTTGGTTCTTCAATGGCGCGGGCTTCGCGATTTGGCGCAATTCCGGACTACCTGACAACAGCGGACGAACAGGTGTGCCTGCTGGTTCAGGTTGAGAACCGACTGGGCATGGCCGCTCTGGATGACATACTGACAACGGATGTGGACGGTGTTTTTATTGGCCCTGCCGATCTTGCCGCGGATATGGGCCACCTGGGTAACGCCAGTCATCCCGATGTGGTCGAGGCGATTTTTGATGCCCTGACGCGGATCACCGCCGCTGGCAAGGCCGCGGGTATCCTGACGCTCGACCCCGGAATGCAACGCAAATGCCTGGATCTGGGCGTGACCTTTCTGGCGACAAGTATTGATGTAACCCTGTTTGCCTCGGCTATGCGCGGCGCTGCCGACGCGGCGCTGGCGTTGTTGCCGGACCAAAGTGTCACGGGCGTTGCACAGACAAGTGCTGGCAGCAAATATCTACAGCGGCTGTGCAAGCATTGGTCCCACAAGGCCGAAGTTTTCTTTGACGACACCCAAGCGAGTGTGGCCTTCGAGAACGGCAATGCTGTCACGCTGACGGCGGACGAAACCAGCCTGACCATCTCGGCCGCAACCGGACCCCGGGGCGACCTTGCCCGGTGGCAAGAGGTGATCGAGGCCCACCTGACGCGGTTTGCTTTTCGTGAGGAGTTCAGCATCGACTGGGCGTCTTAGTCACGTTCTGACATGCAGACGAGGGTGCGGTGGCATGATCGTCGTGTCATTTCTGGATTATGCCTTTGAGGGGAGATCGAAATGAAAACTGTCGACAAAGCCATGCTGCTGCTGCGCCAGTTTTCGTTGGAAAGCCTCGAGATCGGTTTGAACGACCTGGCGCGGGCAACAGGGCAGGACAAGGCGGTCACGCGCAGGCTGCTGGTCTCACTCATCAGTCATGGGTTCATCGAACAGAACCCTGAGAACCGAAAATACCGTTTGGGCCACGGATTTCTCTCGCTGGCCAGGTTGAGAGAGGCCACCGTTCCGATGGTGAAAGCAACGCAAATCGTATCGCAATGGTTGTCCGCCCAGGCAAATGAAACGGTGCATGTCGGTATTCCCGGCGACAAGGGGATGGCGACCGCGGCCTTCACATTGCCGCCGCGTGGGAATGTGATCAACCTGCGGCCCGCGGATTCCTACCCATTTCATTCGTCGTCTTCGGGTCTTGCGTATTTGTCGTTCTGTTCGGATCAGACGCGCGAGCAATTGTTGGCACTCAAACGGGAAAAGCTGACGCCGTACACCGTGACGGATTTGGAGACGCTCAGGAAGCTGATCTCGGAGACCCGAGCCCGAGGGTTTGCCTGCAGTCGCAATGCGGTTGACATCGGCGTTGCCAGCGTGGCGAGACCGTTCTTCATCGATGGCAAGGATCCAGCGGGTACCGTTGCCATTGCCGTTCCCGATGCGAGTTTGGATGAAGCCCGAACAGAGGAACTTGCAGT
Organism: Ruegeria sp. D1(2025); assembly: GCF_056536425.1. Lineage (NCBI taxonomy): Bacteria > Pseudomonadati > Pseudomonadota > Alphaproteobacteria > Rhodobacterales > Roseobacteraceae > Ruegeria > Ruegeria sp. D1(2025). The sequence goes on from NZ_JBQFPO010000007.1 coordinate 120,572, forward strand.
GCTTCTTCAAACCGCAGTGGAAAAGCTTGAAATCGCACTGACTGGCGCACCAAGGCCTTGATGAAGAAATGGTGCGTTATTCGCACCAACGGTGCGAAAAATTGTGATTTCTGACCATTCTTTGGCACACAAGACCCGACAGCGCAGGGTGGATCCGGCACAGCTTGACCCCACGGCGTTTGTGATCCGAAACCCCGAAGATCGGCTGCCTTGCAGACTGAAGGATTGTTTTGATGCCCGTCTCTTTTCCTGAACAAGCACCTGTGGTGATCATCGGTGGTGGTATCATCGGCATCTCGACCCTGTATCATCTGGCAAAGCGCGGCGTTCCCGCAGTTCTGGTCGAGCGACGGAAGATCGCCAGCGGAACAACCTGGCATGCAGCCGGGATCGTCGGGCAGTTACGCGACAGCACGGCACAGACCGAGCTGGGCAAATATACAGCGCGCCTTTTCAGCGATCTGGAAATCGAAACCGGACAGGCGACCGGCTACAAGCCAAACGGCACGATCAATCTGGCAATCGGCGATGTGCGCCACGAACAACTGCTGCGCAGCCACGACCACGCAGCCCGCATGGGGATCGAGACCTTCATGCTGTCCCGCGACGAGTTGAAAGAGAAATGGCCATGGATCGAAACCGATGACGTGAAATCCGCATTCTTTGTTCCGTCGAATGGCCAGGTGAACCCGCTTGACGTCACGGTCGCGCTTAGCAAGGGCGCGCGGGCCATGGGGGCACAGGTGTTCGAAAACACCAGGGTTGATCGTCTTGTCATCCGGGATGGCAAGGTGGTTGGTGTCGACACAGAATGGGGCGTGATCGCGACCAACAAGGTGGTGCTGGCGGGCGGCATGTGGAGCCACCTGTTTGCCAAGGCACACGGAGTAACCGTGCCGCTGCACGCGACTGAACATTTCTATATTGTCACCGAACCTGTGGACGGCCTGCTCAGGACCCAGCCGATTTTGAACATCGCCGAAGAGCGGACCTATTGGAAAGAAGACACTGGCAAGCTGCTGATCGGGTCATTCGAAAAGCATGGCAAGCCCTATGGCAGGAACGGCATCCCCGAAGACTTCGAATTCGACGAACTACCGTTTGACATGGAACATGTCGAACCGAATCTTGAGAAGATGTTCGAACGCATGCCTGCACTGGGCGAGATGGGCATTCAGACTTTTTTCAACGGGCCTGAGAGTTTTACACCCGATGGACGTCCCTATCTGGGTCCGACCAGCGAGATCGAGGGCCTGTTTGTGGCAGCCGGCATGAACTCGAACGGAATCCTGAACTCGGGTGGTGTTGGCCTGACAATGGCGGAATGGATGACCGACGGCGCGCCGTCGCGGGGCATGGGCCCGATGCTGGCCCGCCGGGCGCACCCATTCCAGCGCAATACCAAATACAATCATGACCGCAGCGCCGAGTCAGTGGGCTTCCACTATGGCGTCAACTGGGTCGGACGGCAGGTCCATTCGGCACGCGGAGTGCGTCGGGTGCCGTTGCATGATCGGCTGAAAGAGGCAGGCGCGACATTTGCCGAGCGGATCGGCTGGGAGGTGCCGATGTACTACGACCCCGAAAAAAAGGGTTGGAACGAAGAACCGAGTCTGCGGCGCAAAGACTGGGCACCGCACGTCAGCGCCGAATGTCTGGCCGCCCGGGATGCTGCTGTGCTGATCGATCAATCAATGTATTCGAAAATTCAGGTGCAGGGTCCGGACGCGGTCAAAGCGCTGAACAAGGTCTGCGGCGCGCAGATGGATGTCGCGGTCGGCACCTCGGTCTACACCCAGTTCCTGAACGCGCGCGGCGGGATCGAGGCCGATGTGACCGTGACCAGAACTGCACAGAACTGTTTCATGGTGATTACAGGCCATCCCAGCCAGATGCGCGATCAGGCATGGATCAAGGATCACGTCGAACCGGGCTGGCGGTTCGAGGTGCTCGACGCGACCTCGGGCTATGGCCTGATCACGATCCACGGTCCAAGATCGCGCGACATTCTGTCTGCCATCTCGGGCGATGACCTGTCGAACGAGGCCTTCCCCTTTGGCGCGGCGCGAGAAATCGACATGGCTTATGCCCGAGGGTGGACCATTCGGCGCTCGTTCATTGGTGAACTCGGGTACGAGCTGATGATACCCACGGAGTTCGTCGCTGGTGTCTATGAAGCGCTGATTGCGGCGGGCAAACCGCACGGAATGCTCCATATGGGAATGTTCGCCATGAACGCGTGTAGGCTCGAGAAGGGCTTCCGACATTTCGGGCATGATATCGCCGAGGATGACACGCCTTATGAAACCGGGCTGGGGTTTGCGGTGGCTTTGGACAAAGAGGAAGACTTCCTTGGCATGGACGTTCTGACTGAACAGAAGGCTGGCGGTGCCGCGACTGCGCACCGCACCGTATCCTGCAAAGTTGACGACCTGGATGCTGAAACCGGTCCGTATCTGATTCACAACGAGCCTGTGTGGAAGAACGGCAGGATTGTGGGGCATGTCACCTCGGGCGACTGGGGCTTCCGGTTGCAGGCGATGGTCGGTTTGGCCAGCCTGCACCATGAGGAAGGTGTCACAAAGGCCTGGATCGACGAGGGCGGCTTTGACGTTCAAATCGCCGGGGAAATGTACCCGCTAAAGGTTCAGTTTGCGCCGTACTACGACCCCAAAGGAGAGTTGATGCGGGGCTGACACCAGACCAGGGAAGCTCATTTGACAATTGCGCAGCCCAGTTCTTAATATGTTAATTAAAATTCAGCGGAGGACCTCATGGCGGACAAGACGATCCTTGTCGTTGGGACATATGACACCAAAAACGACGAGTTGGAGTTCATGGCGGCAAAGATCCGTTCCTTGGGCGGTGGTGTGCTGACCCTGGACGTCAGTGTTCTGGGCGACCCCGCCAATCCCACCGACTATTCGAAACATGATGTGGCCAAGGCGGGTGGCAGCTCGATTCAGGCTGCCATAGACAGCGGCAGCGAACATGTGGCTATGCAGATCATGTCCGCCGGTGCCTGTGTCCTGACCCGCCGCTTGCACGATCAGGGCCTGATTGACGGTGTGATCATACTGGGCGGCACCATGGGTACCGATCTTGCGCTGGATGTCTGTCAATCGTTGCCCATCGGAGTGCCCAAATACGTCGTCTCTACCGTGTCCTTCTCGGCCCTGATCCCGGCCGAGCGTCTTTCGCCGGACATCCAGATGATCCTCTGGGCCGGGGGGCTGTATGGGTTGAACGCGATCTGCAAATCGTCGCTGTCACAAGCGGCAGGCGCCGTTTTGGGGGCCGCACGCGCGGCAGAACCGGCCAAAAGCGGGCGTCCGATGGTGGGTGTCACCTCGTTGGGGACCTCATGCCTCAAATACATCAAGACACTCAAACCTGCGTTGGAAGAGCGCGGTTATGAAGTTGCCGTATTTCATGCCATGGGCATGGGCGGCATGGCCTTTGAACAGATCGCAGGCCAAAACGGCTTTGTCTGCGTTATGGACTTTGCCGGGTGCGAATTGGGCAATCTGCTGGCCGGTTCCGTTGTGAACGCAGGCAAGGACCGGCATCGCGGGGCAGGGCGGGCCGGCATTCCGCAGATCGTGGCCCCGGGCTGTATGGACCTGATAGATTTTGCGGGCTGGCAAGACATCCCGGAACGGTTTCTGGACCGTCCGATCCACACCCACAACAAATTGGTCAAGAACACCTACTACACTGCTGACGAGCGGCGCGAGATTGCCCACGAACTGAACAAGCGCCTCGGCGAAAGTCCCGCGCCCACCCATCTGATCATACCGCGCGGTGGCATCGAGGAATGGGACCGCCCGGGTGGAGATTGTCACGACCCAGATGGCCTGAGCGCTTTTATTGACGCCCTGACAACCACCGTCGCACCTTCGGTTCAGGCAACCGAACTGGACGCCCATATCAATGACCCGGAATTCTGCATCATCGCCCTGGAGATATTCGACCAATGGGTCGCACAGGGCATTGTTCCCGCCAGTGTACCTGCAGCCTAAAGCGCGCTGCTTCCGTCCGGAGTGCGCTTGGGAACCTTTGGCCTGTCGACTGTGACCCTCGCATGCCTGTAGGCGCGAGGGCATCGGCGAAGGACATTTCGACCTCTGTAGCGGCCGGTAGGTTGGATAGATTAGGCGTCAGTCTTGGACTCTGAGGCTTTCTAGTCCGTTTTTGAGCGATCGGAAGCGCGTCGCGCCAGTATCTTCACAATTACGGCGGCAAGTTCGGGCGCGATTGTCCCGAAAGGGTCCCGTGACATCTTTTTGACATGCGTAATCGCGTCCTGCGCCTGTGTCAGCCCGTCGCGGATTTCTTCTTCGATGTCTGCCAGCGCCATGTCGCGCAATTCAGTCACTGTTTCACTGTCGGACTGCGAGGACATTGATTTGGCAAAGAGGGCCAGCAAAACCGCCAGCGCAAGGTTCGCGGCGGCAACCAGAAGCGCCGACAGCGGTTTCGATAGTGTTTCTGACAATGCGAAATAGCCTGCGACATTCAGCATGATCACAGCCAGCCCTACGGCCAGACCGGCCGCGGCAAATAGCCCGGTGCGGCGCGCCGCGATGGTAAATTGCCGCTGGGCAATCAGCCGTTCTGAACGTAGGACGATCGACAAGTTTCTGGATATACGGCTCATGATACGCTCCTACCGGGACCGGCCAATCAAATACCCAAGGGCAAAGACACCAAGGGCAAACAGGATCGGCTTTTTGTGGGGCAAATCTTCCAGTTCGGTCAGCACATCTTCGATCTGCCCGGGAAGATGTCGCAGATTTTCGGCCCAAGCTTCTGATATTATCTCGTGATCAGGTGTCTGTGGGTCATTGGTTTCGCGATGTTCAATCGGCTTCTCGTTGCGGGAATACTCCGCCAATTGGCGCTTTAACTCAGCAACCTGCTGTTCAAGCTCTGCTTTTGTGACCATCCCTTTGGACCCTTCTGCCCCGGTGTTCTGTTTGGCTACCTGAGCCTCGCGGTTGGTGTCCGGGGTCTCTGTTCATCAAGAATTAATTGATTGGCGTGCAAGGTAGCAACTTCGTGGACATGTGTGATCGGTTCTGCTGCACAAAAGTTCCTTATTAAAGCCCAACTTAACTCAGTATAACAAATGAAGCGTGTTTCGCGAGCGTGAGGTCACTTTATGGCGAATTATTCGTATATCGGGTATGATCCCAGCGTAATAACCGTTTCGTTTTTTGGCGGCGGTGTCACGCTGTCCAATACGTATGACCCGAATGCGGACCGGGTGTTGTTTTCGGTGGTTGACGGCGCCGGAGGGACGCTGGTCAATGGCGCGCCGGACAATGGCACGGATTTCAACGGTGACAGATTCAACAACGAAGTTGGCGATGACCTGACGCAGACAGGCGACGTGACCAGTCTGGACGGGTCTGTCACGTTCCTGAGTGGCAATATCTACCTCGAAGAATCCTATCAGCTTTTCAAACCGGGCGGCGGAACGATCGACGTGTTCCGGGTCGAGGTCGACGGCACCTTGGCCGGTTATATCACGTCCGAACCGCTTGTTCCGGGCACCAACTACCCGTTCTCAATCTCAAATGTAACGCCAGGAAACGCGCCGGATACCACTGACCCCGACGCAATTGTCGATGTACCCTGTTTCGTGAAAGGTACCCTGATCGGCACACCAGACGGTTCAAGGCCTGTCGAAAGCCTGATGGCCGGAGATCTGGTTGATACAGCGGACGGGCAGGCCAGGAAAATTCGATGGATCGGATCACGCACCCTGGATTTGTCCGCGCAGCGGCATCTGACACCGATCCGGATAGCGCAAGGGGCACTCGCGCCGAACTCTCCGTCGTCGGATCTGATGGTATCGCCAAACCACCGGATGCTGGTGACGAAGCCTGTCAATGAAATCCACTTTGGTGACAAGGCGGTGCTGGTCGCGGCCAAGCACTTGCTGGGCTTACCCGGCGTGTCAGTCGCGGCGGACGTGTCGCAAGTAACCTATTTCCATTTCATCTTCGACAGGCATGAAATCGTGCATTCAAATGGCGCGTTTTCTGAAAGCCTTTATCCCGGTGACATCGCCGCGCGAGGCTTCTCAGAGGAGTCCTGGAACGAGATCGTCGAGATTTTTCCCGAGATTGCCGATGGCGTTTGTAGGAACTACGGCCCGACGGCGGCGCGGGTTCTGAAAAAACACGAAGCCAGCATCATGGTGGGCTGACTTCCGGACTGGAAACAACCTGAAGATCGTTGATTGCGGGGGCCTGAAGGCTCACGAAGCGCCATTGTTTTGCGGATGAGGTCTGATTTCATGCACGTCCCTGTGGTGGGGTTCGGCGGCAAAAAAGACATTCTAGCCTCACAAGAAAGGCGAAAAAGACGGGCCGCTGGGGCAGCCCGTCTTTCGGCAGGACAAACCTGCCCTCCACAACGTTGCCGGTTCGGTGTGATAAGGAACCGGTTGGCTGATCGGGGAATCAGCCGCCGTTGGAGTTCGCAAGGGGTGGTTGAGCAAAATCGTTGGCAGGGGCCGTCAGGTCCTGCGCGCCGGTACCGGGCATCAGCTCAAACCCCAGATCGAACTGGTCCAGAGTTGAGGCCAGTTGCGCCACCAGATCCGCATTGCCTTCGGACTTCGCCGTTCCGTCCGCCAGCATATCTGTCAGCTTCCGCTCTCCGGTCATGACCTGTTCCAGGTCGGTGCGGTTCAGAGCAATCGAAAGGTCGGCGTCATCAGCTTTTTGGCCCACGATGTGGGTCAGCGTGGCGTTGCTCATCTCGACCACGATGTTTTCGTCCCGATCGGGGATCGTCAGATTGATCGTGAACTCCATCCCTGCCGCTTTGGCGCTGTTGACGCGGATGCCAAGAAAGTCCAGCCACATGCTTGTCGGCATGGCCTTGATCGTATCCGGGCCGGTGGTTTCGATTGTGGCGCCCTGTGGGATGCCATTGCGCAGTTCATAGGCCGCACCCAGGAACGAGTTGCGGACCGAGGGGCTTTCCTTCTGATATCCAATCTGTTCGAAGGCATCGGCCAGCAAGTCCTTGGCGGTCTGGTTCTGCGGCTCGGCGTAGACAAGTTTGTTGAGGATCTCGGTCGCTTCGAGATATCTCCCGGCAGCCACCAGTTCGTGACCTTTTGCCATGATCGGCTCGGCGCCGCCCATCATCTCGACAAACAGTGGTGCGCTGTCTTCGGGTGAAAGGGGCGTCAGCGTCGTCGGGTTGGCATCCCAATAACCCAGATAGCGGTTGATCACCGCGCGGCTGTTATGCTCGACCGAGCCATGATAGCTGCGTGCTGCCCATTGATCCTGAAGGCTCTGCGGCACCTCATAGACGTTGTGGACCTGATTGATGGTCACGCCCTTGTTGGCCAGGTTCAGAACCCCGTTGTTGAGGTTGGCATAGGTGTCGCGCTGTGCCCGCATCACCTCCTGAATACGATCATTGCCGAAACGCGGCCATGAGTGCGAGGCGAACATCAGTTCGGCATCCTGCCCGAATTCGTAAAGCGCATCGTTGATATGCTTGGACCAGCTCAGCGCATCACGGACCAGCGCACCGCGCAGAGTGTAGATGTTATGGATGGTGCCGGTGATGTTTTCAGCCGCCCAGAACGCTTTGAGGTCGGGGAAGTAGGTGTTCATCTCCGCCGGGGCCTCGGTACCCGGTGTGTTCTGGAAGATCATGCGCACGCCGTCGATAGTGATCTCTTCATAGTCATCCGAGACATAGCGGGTCGGTTCAATCAGGCCGGTGGTTCCGGCCGAGATGTTCTTGCCGATCGACTGGTCCACATGGCCGTAAGGATTTCGCGGCAGCAGAACGCCGTATTGGAAGAACAGCCGGCGGTTCATCACATTGCCCGCATAAACGTTCTCGGAAACGGCATGTTCCATGAAACCGGCAGGCGCGATGACTTCAACGCCATTGGCGACATCTTCGTCGGTAATGACACCGCGCACACCGCCATAGTGGTCGGCGTGAGAGTGTGAATAAACCACCGCTTTGACCGGCAACTCACCCACCGTGTCGTTCAGCAGCTTCAATGCGGCAGCGGCGGTTTCCTTCGACGCCAGCGGGTCAAAGATGATCCAGCCGCTTTCGCCGCGAACAAAGGAAATATTCGAAAGGTCAAAGCCACGCACCTGATAAATCTGGCCTTCCAGAATTTCAAACAGGCCGTAGTTCATGTTCAAAACTGCCTGGCGTTGCAGCGACGGGTGGATCGAATCGAACTCCTGCCCGTCTTCCAGCAGGAAGTCATAGCTGCCGATATCCCAGGCCACTGTGCCGTCCTCGGTCGTGATCTGGCGATAATCGGGAACGGCGATCAGGCCTTTACGGCTTTCTTCAAAATCCCGCTGATCCTCGAACGGCAGGGTGTTGCGCAATTTTTCCTGAAAATTGACCGTGAATTCCGAGGGCAGTTTACCCTTGGGATCAAAATGCTCCTGTGCGGCTACAAGACTTGCGGAGGCAGTCAGCAATGCGGTGGAAAGGGCCAGAATGTGTCGACGTGCCATAGGTTGGGCAGCTCCAATTGATAAATGCTCGATCGTGGTTTTCAGGAGCGTGTTCAGATGTTCCGTTCCGCATTCTTGGAAGTTTGGAAAGACAAACCGATCACCTGCTGCAACTCCTGTTGAAGCAAAGGCTGTTATGCATTCGCGCGCGCTCGTGAAGTGCGAACATGTTGCTACCTGGGCGGTAGTGGATGTAAAAGCGGTGAAACATTTGCCATAAGAGCCGATAGCAAAACCATTTTTCAGAACTGGATGCCGGATTTGGCCATATCAGAACGGGATATCCGCACGCAGTTGCAGCGCCTTCTTGACCACCCAGAGTTTTCAGCGACGCCCCAGCGCCGGGCCTTTTTGGCTTATGTGGTCGACGAATATCTGGCCGGGCGGGCTGGCCATATCAAGGGCGTGTCGATTGCCATGTCGGTCTTTGATCGCGATGCCAGTTTCGATCAGCAATCCGATCCGGTTGTCCGGCTTGAAGCGCGCCGTCTGCGTCAGGACATCGATGGGTACTATGCCGGTCCTGGTCGCGACGATCCGATACGTCTCAGCATTCCCAAGGGCGGTTATGCGCCGCGGTTCGAACGGATGACGTTTGCCCAACCCAGTTCTGTTCAACCCGCATCAGAGCCTTTGAAAAAGGAAAGCCGGTCGCGATCCACCAGAATATTTCTGGGTGCGTGCCTTGGGGTAGTATGTGCAGTGATATGGGCGGGATGGTCTGTCTTGTATGACCCGCCCTCGGAACGAGACCCGGGGTTGCCCAAGGGGCCAATCATTGCGGTCTTGCCGTTTGATTCAATGGGCGAGGCGTCCCTGGTTCTGGCTGATGGCATTACGCAACAACTGACGACCGAACTGATCAGGTTCAACGATTTGTGGGTTCTGCCACTGGGGACGGTTGGCCGTTTTTGGGGCGGCGACACCGATCCGCAGACGCTCCGGACTGAATTCAAAGCGGACTACGCGCTTGAAGGCAGCGTTCTGGAAACCAGAGATTCCCTGCGCTTGTCAGCACGGCTGATCAATCTGGCCGAGGCGCGGTATGTCTGGGTGCGCAGTTATTCTGTCGGGCGGTCCCCGACCGAGATCTATCGAGCTCAGGATCAGATCATCCGGGACGTAACCGGGCAGTTGGCCGGCAAATACGGATTGCTGACACATGACGCGATGCGGTCCGCAGCCCGTACACCGCCCAGAAACCGGGACGCCTATGATTGCGTTCTCGAGTATTACGCCTATCAGATCCGCATAAACCTCAGTCGCCACGCCGAGGTCAAATCCTGCATTCTGAAAGCGGTTGACCAAAATCCTGACTACGCCGAGGCATGGGCGGTTCTGTCGAACCTTTATCTGCAGCAGGTCCGGTTCAATCTGGGTGGCGATCGCACTCAGGTACTGCAATCTGCAAACGTGGCTGCGCGCCGGGCGTTGCAGATCGATCCCAACCTGCCGACGGCTCATCTGATGCTGGCGAACCTGAGGTTTGTCATGGGTGACATGGATGGTTTCCGGAAGTCGGGTGCAGTAGCGATTGACCTTAATCCAAATGATGCGGCCATCTTGGCACATTATGGTATGCGCCTGGCCTTCGGCGGAGACTGGGATGAGGGGTTGGCACTGGTGGATCGCGCGATTGCGCTGAATCCGGTTTACCCCCATTGGTATCGGTTCCCGCGTGTCTTCTACCTGTTTGATCAGGGTGAATTCGAACAGGCCCTGACCGAGCTGAACCAGATCGAGATGCCGGATTTTTTCTGGACGCATCTGTGGCGCGTTGCCCTAAGTCACGAAGCCGGTCAGCCGGATCGCGCCAGGGCTGCAATCCGTGACCTGCTGAGACTTCAGCCGGAGTTTTCAGCCAACGCGCTGAAAACACTCTCCATCTGGCAACTGGATGAAGCATTCAAGCGGAAACTGCTACGCAGTCTCAGCAACGCCGGACTGCCCGGCGACACCTGATTTAATAGTCTGCAACCAGCAAAAAGTCGGGGGCCACGTCTTCCTCAATTGAGGCGAAGCGGGGAATGGGATCTTCGAACACGTTGTCGGTACGGTCATCATTAACCGTGGACACCTCACCAATCAGACAATCGCCCTGTTCCGCCCAGAAAGCATGCCAGATACCGGGCATGAGTGTGACACTCTGGCCCGGTTTCAGCCGCAGATGCTCGCCCGGTTGGATTGTCACGGGGCAACTGTCGCTGGGTACGGTCACGGCATTATCGCGGTCTATGCCGCCCTCGGCGTCAGATCCATAGATTTCCATAACCAGGTCACCACCACCACGGTTGATGATGTCTTCAGCCTTGATGATATGCCGGTGCATGGGCGAAAGCTGTTTGTCCCGCGAAATCAGCAGTTTCTCAGCATACAGCATGCCACGCCCCTGATTTAGTTGGGTCACGTCGCCATTGCGCAAGGTGAACAGAAACAAACCCAGTTCATCAAACCGACCTTGTCCGTAATCGGTGATATCCCAGCCCAACCCTCGTTCGCGGATACCTGAAGCTTGCGGGCTGCGGATTTCGTCGGGCGACCAGTCCGCAAAGGGTGGCAGAACCGCCCCGAAAGACTGGATGAAGGCCTGAGCTTCTGCCTTGATGCGATTGATTTCGGATCGTTTCACGAAAGACCTTCCTTTTCTTATAGCTCGTGCTGCCACGGCGGGTTTGCCCCGGCGCGGGATACGGTAACGGCGGCTACTTCGGCCCCCATTTCAAGGGTCGCGCGCAACTGGGTGCCGGACAGATTGCGCAAGCCCGGTTTGGTTAGGTGACCCGACCCGTTCAACTGGGCCAACACGCCTGCATTGAATGTGTCGCCGGCGCCTACCGTGTCGACAACCTCTGCCGGTTTCACAGGCACCGAGACGTTCGATCCATCAGCAAGATACCCGGAAGCGCCGTCGCTGCCCCGAGTGACCACAACCACGGCAGGACCGGCCTGCAGCAGCAAAGGCACCTTTTCTTCCAAAGGCTCCGGGCCCGGTATGATCCAGTTCAAATCCTCGTCCGAAACCTTGAGGATATCGGTTTGCGAAATCATGCGGTTCAGACGGGTGCGGTATCTGGTCGGGTCCTTGATGAAACCTGGGCGGATATTCGGATCCAGCATGACAGCGCGATCCGATCCGTGGCGGTCAAGCAACGCGGCATACGCATCCGCACAAGGCTCACACGCCAGACTTATCCCGCCGAAATACATTGCTGATACCGTTGTCAGCTGTTCTGGCATGTCTTCGGGGCGCAGCATGCGTCCTGCGGTGTTCTCGTCAACGAAACTGTATGTGGCTTGCCCGTTCTGCAATTGCACAAAGGCCAGCGTTGTTGGGCGGTCTGATGTTATCAGATGCGTAGTATCGACATGACTGTCGTTGAGCGCCTTTTCCAGTTGTCGGCCAAACATGTCCGTAGACAAACCTGTCAGCATCGCGGCCGGCGCCCCAAGACGACCCAGTGCAATGGCCGTATTGAAAACGGCACCGCCGGAATGGGGCACAAACCCCTGTTCCCCGGACAGCGTCGGAGAGGCAATCATATCAATCAAAGCTTCGCCACAACACAGGATCAAGATAGGGGTCCTTTCGGATTGGAGATCAGATGCCCTTGTCGCGCAGGGCGTTTTTGCAGAAGTTGTTTGCTCCGATTATGCCGAATTCAGCCTGCTCTGAAACATAGAGGTTCATCGACCGGCGCAACTCACTGAAGCGGCCACCTGCATTGAAGGCCGCACAGAATGCGTCACGAAACAGCCAGCGGTTCTTTTCTGCCACACCGCCAACCAGATAAACGCCACCTATTGGCATGAGGGTCACCGCCAGATCGCCCATCATGGCGCCAAGATGCGTGGTGAACATTTGCGCCGCCTTCACCGCGAACGGATCAGTTTGCGCACGTGCATCCTGTAGGATGTCCCGGGCGTTGCGTTTTGGCGTGTCGGCATGACCCGCGGCCAGGCCAATAGCCTGATACAGAACCGGCAGGCCGGTGCCGCTCAGAAACATCTCGGCTTCCAGCACCAGACTGTCGTCAAAGAAACAATCGGGCGCGATACTTCGGGCAGCGCGGAAGACCTCGACCTCATCATCATGGCGCGGGGACAAGCCGATATGGCCGCCTTCGCCCGACACAGTATGGTAGCGCCCTTCCGAGTAGAGCAATGCGCCAACGCCAAGACCAGTGCCCGGTCCAACCACCAGCCGGGTTCCGGGCGGAGGTGTTTCGGACCCTTGCAGGACATCGACATCACTTGATGAGATTTCCGCTACCGACCAGGCGGCCGCGGTGAAGTCATTAATGACGAATGTATTCTGCGCGCCCGTTGCCCGCCCGATGTCTGTTTCGGACAGGTCCAGATGGGCGTTGGTCAACCGGATCGTTCCATTTTTTACCGGCCCGGCCCCGGCCGCGACCACCGCGCGCGGGTCAGTTCCGATGTCGTCCCTCAACTCGTGGAAGGCCGTGAGCAACTGGGAAAGATTGCCTGTCGGGTGTTTTCGCAATTCAGTCAGTTGCCCGTTCGAAATCACTCCGAGCCGGGTGTTGGTCCCACCGATATCGGCAACTAGGTTCCAATGCTCATGCATGCGACCAGCAGGCTGCGTCATGGGACGCGCCAGAACCTCTACTTTTGACAACGCGCTCTTTATTGCCTCGAACGATCCGTTTTCTGCAAACTTATCATCGCCAGGCAAGGATCGGGCAAAAAACCCTTCGACCGGCACGCCTTGATCCATTGCAGTTTGAACCGCTCCAAGAGCTTGGTTCAGGCGTTCGGTCCCTTGTTCAATTGTGCGCTGACCGAGGTTCCGCTGAATGCCATCAGTGACATAGATGGGCAGGTCGCCGGTGTATTCCTGTTGTATGTGTAACAGAAGCTTCGGAAGTTCAGGACTGATTTTCTGTTCCGGCCGGTCTGGCGGATCGGCGATTTCGCTCGAAATACAGTTGAGGGCACACCAGTCTATCGGCACGCCAATCGTTTCGAAATCATCCTGCCAACCATGTGGCAGAAGTTGCTCCAACTTGTCCGGTTCGTCTACGGAATAGGTTTTGCGGAACAGGGCGTTGTTGATGTAGCGCACGTATGATCGGGAGCCATTCCCGACTGTGCGCTCTCCTTGGTCATCAGCAGTCGCAATTTCAGCCTGATCGATGTCCAGCATGACGCCAAGATTTGTCATGCCCAGCCCGCGCATGGACTGGATCGACTGCCCATGCGCCAAAAGCAGATGGTGCATGGTACGCGCCGTAGTTCGTGTAAAGCGCTGTCCAGGGATTTGGCGATTTGATTCAATAACGTCCAGTGGCAGACAAATTGGCGCGACGCTGTACATCCTGTCGCCGACACGGCCCATTATGATTTCCGTAAAGTCAGCGAACCAACCGGCAATGTCGCGATTTCGCCAACCCCCCAGGTCCGCAAGCGCCGTGGGCAAGCCCTGGTGAAAAAGGGTGGCGCAGGGGCGTATGCCACGGTCCAGCAAAGCGTCTGCCAGCCGGTCATAATAATCAAGACCATCCGGGCTGGCCGCGCCGCGGCCTTCGGGCATCACCCGCGTCCAGCTGACCGTGAAAGCCAAGCCGTCAAACCCGGCTTCGCTTACCGGATCGAGCCACTGTTCCAGCTTGCTGAGGGGGTCATACGCCGAACCAGCCAAGTTTTCGGTCGAAGCCGGAAGTGTTTCCCGCCCGACCTGACGCGGATCATCCCTGTTGGCTTCCTCGCCCTGGCAGGCAGGTGACACCACGCCAAAGAGGAAATCTTTGGGAAAGTCGCTGCGTTTGAAATTCATGCTCAGAACCTGCCGGGGTCGGGAATGATTGCGCTATCATTTATCAGGTCCTTTTGCGGCAATCCAGATGTATGCGCAGTCAAAAATGACTTCTTCTGCTCAAATACCCGTCTTGGAATCCGGTCAGGACATCAGCTTTTTTCGGTGCTTGACAAAGAACGGCGGGTTGTTTCACGATGTTTGAAACGTTTCAATGAACTTAAACCGGTGTAAATGCGGATATCAGCCCAGCTATATACCGTGCGCCAGCTTGGCGATCTGCGATCTCAGCTTGATCTGGTCGCGCACTGCGGATTTGCCGATGTTGAGACGGTCGGGTTTCACGGTCTCTCTGTATCGGAAATGATAAAGCAGGTGCGGCAATCCGGATTGAAGGTCCGGTCGGCACATTTTGAATGGGAAGATTTCGAAAGCCGGTTCCAAGAAATCATCACCTTGCTGAGGGGTTTGGAATGCCGAGTGGCCGTCATGCCTTGGCTGGCGCCCGAGGCCAGGCCCGACACTGCCCAGGGATGGTGGGTAGTGTCGGGCCAGTTGGCAGGCTGGGCCGCGCGTCTGGCTGAGCACGGCATATGTCTGGCGTATCATAACCATGACTTTGAACTGGTCGGCCCCAGGGGTGAAACGCCGCTGGATATCATATTGTCCAGAAAGGCGTTGTATTGGCAGCCGGATATCGGATGGCTGGCATCTGCCGTTTCTGAACCCCACCATCTACTGAACCGATATTCCAACCGGATAACGTCGGCGCACGCAAAGGACGTGAAGCTCCGAGCCGGGCCGGAGGGTGATCTCTGGTGTGCGCCGGGGCAGGGGTTGGTTGATTGGGCTCCGGTTTTGCAGGCCTTGGCCGACAGTGCCTGCACTGACATTTTTGTCGAACATGACGACACGCAAAACCATGCCGAAATACTCAACTCCGGTCGTCGTTTCCTGTGCGACCGGTTTTTGGCCGGGGTCGGGTAATGGCGCGGGCGACGATCAAGTCGATAGCCAGACAAACCGGCTATTCGGTGGGAACCGTTTCCAATGCGCTGCGCGGGGCGGCGTCGGTCAAGGCGGAAACGCGCGAAGTGATCCAGGCCGTCGCGGCTAAAATGGGCTATCGGGTCAATCTGGACGGGTTGAAACTGCGCACCAACAAATCCTATCGCATTGCGGTTTTGGTCAGCGTATCCCCGGACACGGCCGATGAGTGGGAAGGGGTGGAATTCACCCGTATCGTGGCTGGAATCTCCAGTGCGCTTCAGGGGTCGCGGTATGAGTTGAGTGTGTTCAGCGTCTCGGACGTCACAGATGCAATGGCAAAACTGGGCCGGATTGTTCAGGACGGTCTGGCCGATGGTGTGATCTTTTCCGGTACATTACACGACGATCCGCGCATCGCGTTCCTGCAGAAAAAAGACTTTCCCTTCGTCACCATGGGCATGAGCGAAAGCAAAGCCCCACATGCCTACGTCGATCTGGACAGTCAGGCCGCAGCGCATGATGCAACGGCGCGCCTGATCCGGCTTGGGCACCGACGTATCGCCTTGGCCAACCCGCCAAAGAACCTGATTTATGCGACGCAACGACAGCAAGGCTATGCCACCGCACTGTTGGCCGGTGGTTTGCCGGTAGAGCCGGAACTGATCTTCAACGGTCCGGTCACTGCAAAAACGGGGCAGCGGGTTTTCGATGATCTTATGCGCCTGCCGAACCGACCCAGCGCCTGCATATGCGCAAACGAAGCGATGACGCTTGGTGTATTGTCTGGCGCGCATCGCGCCGGTGTAAAGGTTGGACGGGATCTTGTCGTCATCTCGACCGATGACCTGCAACTCAGTCGGTACTTCGTGCCGCCACCCAGCACCTATTATGTGCCGATCGAAGAGACCAGCCAATTGCTGGGCGAGTACATGCTGAAAACGCTGGAGGGGGCCGACCCCGCAAGGACACAAAAAAAGATCAGGGCCAGATTGATCGAGCGGCAACCTGACACTGCCGCGCCGCAAACGGCGCACACAAATTGAACCAACAGAGGAGTAGACGAAAATGTTCAAGAACTTGTTTGCCGCAGCGGCGCTGACCGCGCTGACCGCACCCGTGGCCATGGCCGCCGATCTGGAAGGGCGCGTGCTTAAAATCGGAACCGATGCCACCTATCCACCGATGGAAACCGTTGATGAATCCACGGGCCAGATCGTTGGTTTCGACGTGGATGTGATGAACGCGATCTGTGAAAAGGTGAATTGCGTTCCGAACTTCGTGAACACCGCCTGGGACGGCATCTTTGCGGCGCTTCAACAGGGCGAGTTCGATCTGGTGATCTCGGGCGTGTCGATCACGCCGGAACGCGAAGAAACCATGGATTTCTCGGACCCCTATATCGTGGTCAGCCAGGCCATCCTGCTGCAGGTCGATAACTCTGACATGACACTGGATGACTTCAAGGCTGGCGGCCAGAAACTGGCGGCGCAAACCGGTACCACCAATGCGCAGCTGGCCGAAGAACTGGTTGGGCGTGAGAATGTCAGCCTGTATGATAATTTCTCGGCCGCCATTTTGGCACTGCAGAACGCCGATGTGCAGGGCGTCATCATCGACGGAACTTCGGCTGCGGCTTACGAGCAGGAGTTTGCAGGTGAACTGACCGTGGGTATCACCGGTCTGCAGTCCGATCCGCTGGGCATCGTGTTTCAGGAAGGTGACGCCACCGTTGACGCGATCAACGAAGGGCTGGCGGCGATCAAGGAAGATGGCACGCTGGACGCCCTGGTCGGCAAGTACTGGAGTACCGAGTGATCCTCTGAACGAACAGAAGGTCCGGCGGTTCTGACCGCCGGATCCAACCCCAGCAGAGAGGTCGAAGAAATCCCATGTCCCGCCTCAGCTCGATCCGGCCGAGCAATCTTGTGTTGCTCGCTGCGGCCCCGTTTATCATCTATCTCTTTGCAACGTCTTCAAAATACCTGCGATCCCTTATCTCCATCCTGGGGATCGGCAACAATGCAGGCGCGATCTTTGTCGGGTTCCTGCTGATCCTTACAGTAGCCGCGCTGGGTTATCTGTGCGCCCGCAGCGCCCGGTTTCAGACGGTCGCGCCCTTGTGGTTGCGCGGTGCAGCCTTGGCGGCATTGCCAGCGGCCGCAGCGCTGGCGGTTCTGGGCTTCGTGGCCCCACAAATTTTGATGCCATTTGCCGAATCCGTGTTCTTTCACGCACTCAGCGAAAATACGTCAGCGCTTATAGACCGATCAGAACAGACATGGGTTCTTTTTCCGGAAGTGGTTCAACAGGTTCAGAGCGGTTTGCAGATACTGCTTTGCGTTTATGCGGCTTTGGTAGCCGTCATCTTGATTTCGCCAAACCTGCCAACTGCGATGCGCGGGTATGTCCGGTTGGGGCTAGAGATTCTTACCGGTGCCGCACTGTTTTATCTGATGTTCATGGCGCACTGGCAGTTTGCGACCGGTGTCGCAATCACCTTTCGGGCGGCAATATTTGCCTATATCTTTGCCGCGATCCTGGGGCTGATCTGGGTAGGATTGCAATCTTTCAAGCCCAAGGCCAGAACAACGGTGGTCTATGGCTCGATCAGTCTGGCCCTGCTGGCAGTCTCGGCTTTTTTCTTCATGCAGCCGCAGGTCAGCTATGAACTGATCGGTACAACCGAAGCCCGCATTGCCATTGTACGCGGTACGCCGCAGGCGCAGGCAGACATCATTCGGTTTGGCGAATTCGAGGGCGGAGAAGGTCAGCAATACCGCATCCGCAGCGCACCGGATGCCGCCAGCGCACTGGATCAGATCGAGTCCGTGGACAGCGTGTCGGGTGCCTTTGTTCCCGCCGGGACAAATACCAAAGGGTATCCGGTGATCTGGCATACCAGCTTTCTGCCCGACCAATACCGAAACCCGGCGCTGGCCTTTGCGGTTTTCGGCTTTCTGCTTCTGACCCTGACGATAGGTGGGGCGCAGCACAAGCTGCATCCTCTTGCGGTCGGGGCCGAGTTCTTTGTGGACACGATCCGGGGCATCCCGATGTTGGTGATCATCCTATATATCGGTCTGCCGTTGGCGGGCGCGGTCAAGGATGCCACTGGCGGCGGCATCGACATGACCAATATGACCCGTGGTATCATCGCCATATCGGTGGGCTATTCGGCTTATATGGCCGAAATCTTCCGGTCCGGCATCGAGGCCATCCCACGAGGACAGATCGAGGCGGGCGGATCATTAGGCCTGTCGCGATGGCAGACTGCGCGGCTGATCATTCTGCCACAAGCGCTGCGGATCGTGACCCCGCCATTGGGCAATGAATTCATCGCCATGATCAAGGATACATCGCTTCTGTCAATTCTGTCGGTGCGTGACATGACTCAGCGCATGCGCGAGTTTCAGGCCGCCAGCTTTCTGCCTTTCGCTCCGTTCAACACTGCGGCCATTCTGTACGTGGTCATTACCCTTGGCTGCGCCAGTTTCCTGAAATGGATCGAGCGGCGAACCGCAAGAGAAAACAGATGAGTAAACTGGAACTTGGGGTCTGCTACTACCCGGAACAATGGGACGCGTCGCAGTGGCGTGACGATGCTGCGCGGATGGCGGACATGGGGCTGGACTGGGTGCGCATTGCCGAGTTCACCTGGGGTCTGATCGAGCCTGAGCGCGGGCGGTTCAAATGGGGCTGGCTGGACGAGGTGATTGGCATTCTGGGCGAGGCTGGCTTGCGCGTGATGATGTCCACGCCCACTGCCGCGCCGCCAAAATGGTTGATTGATGAGCATCCTGAGATCCTTCCTGTGGGTCCGGATGGCCGGGTGCGCGGGTTCGGATCGCGCAGGCATTACTGTTTCTCCAGCGACATCTACCTGGCCGAAGCCAGACGGATCGCCACCGAATATGCCCGCCGTTACGGGCAGAACCCCTGTGTTCACGCCTGGCAGATCGACAATGAATACAATGACCACGATACCGTTCTCAGCTATTCGGACGCGGCGCGCCGCGGTTTTCAGCGCTGGCTGGCCGAGCGGTACGCGACGATTGAAAACCTGAACCGGACTTGGGGAACGGTTTTCTGGAGCACGGTCTATTCGGACTTTGAGCAGATCGGGCTGCCGAACGGGTTGGTTGCCATGCCCAACCCGACCCACTCGCTTGATTTCGCGCGATATTCTTCGGACCGGGTACGGCTGTTCAATCGGACTCAGGTGGATATCCTGCGGCAGTTTTCACCGGGCCGGGACATCACGCATAACTTCATGGCGGGCAGTTTCGAGTTTGATCATCACGCCGTTGGTGCTGATCTGGATATCGTGGGTTTTGACAGTTACCCGCTGGGAAACTTGCTGGGTTCGACGCTGACGTACGAGGAAAAGCACCGGTACCTACGCACCGGGGCACCGGATTATCAGGGGTTTCACTGCGATCTGTACCGAAGTCAGGGAAATGGCCGGATGTGGGTGCTGGAACAGCAGCCAGGTCCGGTTGATTGGGCAGAGAAAAACCCCTCGCCGGCGGATGGAATGGTGCGGCTATGGACGTGGGCGGCCTATGCGCATGGTGCGCAGGCAGTGATGTTTTTTCGGTGGCGCCAGGCCAGGTTCGCGCAGGAACAATTCCACACTGCGTTGCTGAGATCGGATGGCAGCCCTGATCAGGCATCGGTCGAGCTGGCGCAGGTTGCAGGGGAACGCGATAACCTGCCGGAACAAGTCCGTGACCGGGCGCAGGTCGCCATGCTGCTGGATTACGAGTCGATTTGGGCTGCGGACATCCTTCCGCATGACGATGCTTTTCCAAACGCGCAGATCGTGCGTGAATGGTATGCCGCATTCCGGCGGTATGGGGTGGATCTGGATTTCGTGGGGCCGGACAGCGATTTGTCCGACTATGCGCTGGTTGTATTGCCACAAAGCATGATCATCACACCCGATCTTGCAGAGAAGTTGAAGAACTGCACGGCAAAATTGCTGATCGGCGCACGGTCTGGCAGCAAAACGCCCGACATGCATACCCCCGAGGGGCTGGCACCCGGACTTTTGTCAGATTTGACCGGACTGCGTGTCCTGAGGGTGGAGTCGCTGCCGGATTTGGCGGCAGAACGCGTTCGCCTGACTGGTGGAGAGACGCATGGGTTCACAGGCTGGCGCGAGATCGTGGAGACGGATCAGGACGTTATCGCGCGATTCGAAAGCCCCTACCGCGATGGAAGCCCGGCGGCCGTGCGTTCGGCGCGTGCCACTTACCTGACGATGATTCCGCGAAAAGGGCTGCTGCACGCGATTGTCGCCGAAACATTGGACTGGGCAGGAGTAATTGGCAGTGATTTCGGGCCGGACGTGCGCATCACCCGCCGTGGCGACCTGACATTCGCCTTCAATTTTGGTGACGTCGCAGTAACATTGCCAGAAGACAAAAGCCGCCGATTTTTGGTCGGACAAGCCAGTATTGGCCCGTGTGACCTGGCCGTCTGGTGTGATTACTCAGTGGCTTAACCAGGTTTTCCAATCGGTTGGCCGGCAATCTGGACCTATTATTTTTGTCAACTGTCACTTTTGGCCTGACAGGCTTGCCGCAAAGTTCTAGCCTGCGACTACAAAACAAAAACAAGTCGTTCCAACAATGGGAGTACACTCAATGGAAAACCGTAAAACTGTAACGCGTCGTACAGTCCTTAAAGGGGCCGGTGCAGCGGCGCTGGCAGCGCCACTATACAGCAAGTCCGCTTTGGCATCTTCGGGTGAGATCAACATCCTGATGTGGTCGGATTACCTGCCGCCGTCCTTCATCGAAGAGTTCGAGACCCTGACTGGTATCAAGGTCAACTACACCGGTATCGGGTCGAACGAAGAAATCATCAACAAGATGAAGGCCACCAAAGGCCAGGGCTTTGACATCATCTCGCCCACCAACAACCGCTCGCTCCAGTGGGAGCCGCTGGAACTGCTGCAGCCGTTTGACATGAACAAGGTTCCGATTGATCTGGTGAACCCGGCGATGGCGAAGATCGGTACGGATGCCTGGAACTTCGGCGATAGTGGCGCGCACTGGCTGCCGCATATCTGGGGCACCGAAGGCATCGCATATCGCACCGATCTGTGGCTGCCTGAAGGCGACGCACCGTCTTATGGCGACGTCTGGTCCGAGGAAAACGCCGGCAAGACCATGGGCCGTGCGCACTCGATGATGCTGGGCGCCGGTCTTTATATGGAGCGTTCCGGTGAGATGGAGCCGGGTTCGGTCTGGGCCGCATATGGCGACGAAGAGACCATGCGCAAAGTCTGGGGTCAGATCGCCGACTGGTGCATCGCGCGCAAGGACCGGATCAAGCTGATCTGGAACGACGCGGACACGCAGAAGAACGGTCTTTTGAATGAAGGCGTTGTTGTCGGCCAAACATGGGACGGCCCGCCGCTGGCCCTGAAATCTGCCGGTGAACCTGTGCACTATCAGGCGCCTGTTGAAGGTGCGATGGCCTGGGTTGACGGTATTTCGATGCCGTCAGGTGCGGCGAATATCGACCAGGTCTATGCATTCATCGACTTTGCCTATCAGGCCAAGCCTGCCGGTGTTGCAATTGACAGCCACGGCTACAACTCGCCGGTGCTGGGTGCCGACCAATATTCGGGCGACACCTACAAGAAGAACTTCGCCGAGGCCTATCCAGGCGACTCGCTGGCCAACCTCAATCCGTGGCCGGCCGAAGCACCTTGGTACGCGGAAACCCGGACCGAGTTCGTCAACAAGTTCAAGAGCGCCTGATCGCCTTGAAATCTGGCCCCTCGCGCTGGCGCGGGGGGCTGTTTCCGTACGCCGCCCCGGTGCGACGGACAGAAATGTGACACGGTCGCGGGCCGTGCTCCAGGGAGATACCAAAAATGAGTGCAGGGGTCGGAGTCGATCTGGAAAACCTGTGGATCCGTTTCGGTGATTTTGTCGCCGTGCGAGATGCGAACGTAAACATCAACGGGGGCGACTTCTTTTCGTTCCTCGGCCCCTCGGGCTGCGGCAAGACAACCATCCTGCGCGCCGTGTCGGGTTTTCTGGAGCCGAGTGAAGGGAACGTCCTGATCGGCGGCAACAATATGCGGGGGATCGGGCCCAACAAGCGTCCTACTGCGCTGATCTTTCAGAACCTGGCCCTGTTTCCGCTGATGAAGGTCTGGGAAAACATCACCTTCTCGATGGAAATCAAGGGCGCCAGCGCTGCCGAACGTCGCAAACGTGCGGACGAACTGCTGGATATGATCGCGCTGCCGGGGCAGGGCGACAAACTGCCCAGCGAATTGTCGGGCGGTCAGCGTCAGCGTGTGGCAATCGCACGTGCCCTGTGTGCCGAACCCGATGTTCTGTTGCTGGACGAACCACTGTCCGCCCTGGACCTCAAGCTGCGCCAGCACATGCGGACCGAACTGCGAGAAATTCAACAGCGTGTGGGCATCACCTTTATCTACATCACCCACGATCAGGGTGAGGCGCTGACCATGTCGGACAACATCGCCGTTATGCGAGCAGGTGTCATCGACCAGATCGCCGACGGTAAAACCATTTACAACGATCCCAATACGGCTTTTGCAGCCTCTTTCGTGGGCGAAAACAACGTCTTCCGCGGCAAGATCAAGCAAGTGATGGGCAATGAGGCCCTGATTTCGACCAACCGCTCGGGTGAGCTGGTTGCACGGATTTCGACCGCCAATCAGGGCAAGATGAAGGAAGGCGACGACGCGATGATGTTCATCCGTCCCGAAGCCTTCGCCATAGCGCCGGACAGTGCAACGGGCAATCATTTCGTCACTGCCCGCGTCAACCACGAAGAATTCGAGGGCAACGTCTTTAACATTTTCACCGAAGGTGAAGGCGGCAAAGAGATCAAAGTGTCGATCCCGAACCACGGACAGTCTTTCGAGGATCACACCGGTCGGAACATCACGCTGGAATACGAGACCCGCAACGCGGTTCTGGTTCCTGCTGGTGAGCTGGCAGCGGAATAAGGGGAAGAACTTATGCCCCGGTTTCTGAAAGAATTTTTCAATCGCAACGGCACCGGCATGGGACTGGCAATTTTGGGTTTGGTGGTCTTCTGGACCATTGGCCTGATCATTTTGCCTCAGCTGTCGATGTTGGACTTCTCTTTCCGTCCAAACCTTCCGCCGCCTGAAATCGGCGGGCCCAAGGACGTTTATACGCTGGAGAACTACAAATACCTGATCTATGGCCCCGAAGGTGGTAGTCAGGATTATAACGTGGTCGATCTGCGGGTGTTCTTTCGAACGCTTGTCGCGGCGGTCTGTGTGACGATCTTCAACCTGATCATCTGTTATCCGATTGCCTATTACCTCGGCCAGACCGAGGGCAATCAAATCCGTATTTTCGCGATCATGTTGATCATTCCATACTGGATCAATGAAATCCTGCGCGCCTTTGCCCTGCGGATTATCTTTGGCGAGACCGGTGTTCTGAATACGCTGTTCGTGGGACTGGGGATCTGGGATACGCCGTTCGACTTCATCCGCAACGATATCGCGCTTTATGCGGGTCTGGGCTATGCCTACATCCTGCTGATGATCTTCCCGATGTATAACGTCATTGAAAGTCTGGACAAAAACCAGATCGAAGCGGCGCGGGATCTGGGTGCGCCCTGGTGGCGGATTCACTGGCGCGTGGTCATTCCATATGCCAAGCCGGGTATCAGTTCTGGGTGTACCATGGTGTTCATGCTGTCCGCCGGTGCGCTGGCCGCCCCACAGATTCTGGGCGGTCCATCGTCGCTGTGGTTCACGCAGCTGATCTATCAGCAGTTTAACGACAACAATGACTGGCCGCAGGGGGCCGCCTACGCCATCGTGCTGCTGGTGACCTGTATCCTGTTCGTTCTGGCGATGATGCGTGTGTTCAAAGTGAACATGGGGGACATCGGGAAATGAATAATTCCTTCCTCCGCATAAGCATCTGGGTCTATCTGGTCATCTTTTTCCTGTACCTGCTGGGCCCGCTGGTGATCATGTCGATTACCGCTTTCAACTCGTCCGGGTTCCCGAGGATGAGTCCGTGGGAATGCCTAACCTTCCAGTGGTTCGGCGAGCTGTTTCAGGATCAGCGTATTCTGAATGGCATCAAGAACTCGCTAATCATCGGTGCCGGAACGGTTGTCCTGTCGGTGGCGATGGGTCTGGCCGGGGCGCTGATGCTGACCCAGATCTGGCCCAAGCTTCGGGCGACCTACTACACCGTCATCATCGCGCCGATCCTGATCCCCGGTGTTGTTCTGGGTATCTCGACCCTGGTCTTTTGGGACAGGATCAACCGGTTTCTGGGCCTGGGGGCTGACAGCTTCCTGTCCAACGGTATCTTCCTGACAGTGATCGGCCAGTCTACCTTTATTGCCAGCTATTGCATGCTGGTGCTGGTAGCGCGTCTGCAGCGCTATGATGTGGCATTGACCGAAGCGGCGCTGGATCTCGGGGCAAGCCATGCCCAGGCGTTCCGCAAAATTCTGTTGCCCTTCATGCGCCCCGCGATTGCGTCGGCGGCAGTGTTGGCGTTCCTCGCTTCGTTCGAGAACTACAACACGACCACCTTCACCTTCGGTGAATACCCGACCCTGACAATCGAACTGGCGCAGAAGGTCCGCTATGGTATCACGCCTGCGATCTCGGCCCTGGCTTTCATCATCGTGGCGCTGACCGTGTTTTTTGCCTTGCTGAACGAGGCAAAGCTGAAACGTCAGGAACTGGTCGCGGCGGCCCGCAAACAGGCCACGGTTGAGGAATTGGCTGGCAAGATCAAACTGCCCAGCTTCTTTTCAGGCAACACCGCCGCCGTATTGCTGGTTATCTTCTCGGTCGCAACGATCACCGTTGTGGGTACTGCTACGGCCTATAACCCCGCGCAGTGCATTGCCAATGTGAAAGAAGAGAAGCGCCTAGAGGCAGAACAGCGGATTCAGGAGCTGCGCAAGCAGCGCGAAGAACAGCGCAAAAAGCGCGAGGCGGAACAGGCCGAACAGGGCGACGCCCAGCAATCGGCTCCGAAACCGTCGAACAACAGCGGCTTTGGAAACGTGTTCGCGCCAAATACACTGGGCGGAGAGGAGAGCGACGGTGCTTCGGAACCCGAAGAACAGCCCTCGGATTCGAACGGTGGAAGCGGGGGTTTCGGCGGGGCATTTGACCCCAACAGCCTGAACAGCGGCGACTAGACGTAACTCGCCCAACACCAGACCACCGCCCGGACAAGTCAGTCTTGTTCGGGCGGTTTGCGATTTAGGATGATCACATCGCATCCATCAATTACATGGCCGTTCCATTCCACGGGATCAGCGTTGTAGTTAATCAGGATCTCGTGATCCGCAGTTTCGCGGCGGCGCAGGCCACGTGGCATTGGTTGCAAGGACAGGCCAATCTCTTGAGCGGCCAAAGCAATCACGCGGTCCCAAAGGGCCTCGTCCGGAAACCCCGCCAGATACCAAAGCCCATCAGCGCCTTTCAGCGCCGGGGACTTGTCCTGAAACAGAAGCAGATTGGGGGCGTCCCCTGACACGCGGTCGACCCAGTGTTTCGCAGCTCCGCCGCCGACGACCGCGCGGTCAACGTTGGGGGGTAGCGTTTCCACAAGGTCAACATTGCAACTAAGTGCCTTCAGGCCGGGACGGCCTGTCTGGGGTATTTGAAATTCAGATGTGATTGCCCCTGTTCGGGGCCCGAGGATGGCAAGATCACAGCTTTCCGACAGCCTGCTTTCAAACCCGTCATCCAGCGTTGCCAGACCGGGGGCAAGGATCAGCCTGTACTTTTCCGCGGACTTGTCCGCTGAAGTTACGAAATCAACAGACAACCCAGCACGGCGAAGGGCGCAATAGGCCGAAAAAACCAGCCGAAAGTAATCGAAACCGGCACCTTGCGGCTGTGTTTTCCAAGCCCAGTCCGAGGCGTAGTCGAACACGAGTGCAACTGGGGCACGCGATGGCCTCACTTCCCCCAATCCGGTCAGAACGTCTGCGGTCTGCCTGACTTCATCCAATGCAGGAGCGGGGCGATTGTCCGGTGTCAACAGACCGGCATGCATCTGTTCCTGCCCGAACGGGGCCTGCCGCCAACGAAAGTAGCTGATCACCTCGGCACCATGGGCAACGGCCTCAAGGGACCAAAGCCGAACCATTCCGGGCAGGGGGGCTGGGTTATAGGGGGCCCAGTTCACCGGTCCGGGCTGTTGTTCCATCACCCACCAGCGCCCGTGACCAACTGCACGATAAAGATCATGGTGAAAGGCCTGCATGTCCGGATCACCCTGCTGCAGAAACGCAGATTTATGATCCTCATCCGCTTCAAGCCTGTCAGACAGAAAACCGATGGGATAGCTGTCCCACGTGGCGATATCGAGGTCTTTGCCCACCGCGAAATGGTCGAATTCCAACACGCGGCCCATGTAGTTGTGCAGCAATGGTGCATCCGTCAGCGGACGCAGTTCATCTACCTGCACCTTATTGAAAGCCGCGACCTGATCAGAACTGAAGCGACGAAAGGCCAGCACATGCGCCGGGTTCGGCTCGGTCACCGTCAGGTTTGGAAGGTCGATCTGGTCGAATTCACTGTATTCCATTGACCAGAACACGTTACCCCAGGCTTCATTCAGCGCGTCTATGCTGGTGTATTCGGCGGCGAGCCAAAGGCGGAAAGCCTGCAAGGCCGCCGGACTGTAGCTGATTGTGGTGTCATGACAGCCGTATTCGTTGTCGATTTGCCAGGCCACGACATGAGGATTGCGCCCGTACCGCTCACCCATGATCCGGGCGATGCGGCCGCATTCGTTCGCGTAACCCTTGTGACTGAAGCAATAGTGACGCCTTGATCCAAACTTTCGAGGGTTCCCCACAACGTCCACTGCCAGCATGTCCGGATGACGGTCCAGCATCCAGCGTGGTGGTGTTGCCGTTGGCGTACCCAGAACAATCTTCAGACCGGCCGAGCCAAGCGTTTCAATCGCCCGGTCCAGCCAGTCGAACTGCAATTCTCCCGGGCGGGGTTCCATCCTACTCCAGGCGAATTCCCCGATCCGAACCCAATGCAGGCCGGCCTCGATCATGCTTCTGGCGTCTTCTCGCCACATCTCTTCGGGCCAATGTTCGGGATAATAGCAAACGCCCAATTCCGGCTTCATAGGATGACCCGATATTCTGCCCTACCCTGACCAGCGCCGCGGGCGGCGAAGGTCATGCCATTGGTGGGTTGTGCTTCGATTACGTCCGCATCCAGACCCTGGCGGGCCGTTGTGCAGAACAAAGTGGTCAGGTCTTCACCACCGAATGCGGGGCACGAGGTGTGGGCGGCCGGAACCGAAACCGCGCGGAGAAAACTGCCCTCGGGACTGTAAACAGCGACACGGCCAGCCCCCCATTGCGCGATCCAGATGTTGCCTGCGATATCCGTTACGGCTCCGTCAGGGTTCAGCCCGGCTTCGCGAAAGTCCAGAAACACCGAGCTGTCGCCAATGGGCCAACCGGTTTTGCCCTCCAGTTTCCAACGACGCACCTGCCCGGCAGCGGTGTCCGCGAAATAGGCGCAGGACCTGTCAGGTGCGAAGCAAATCGCGTTCGAGATTGTCACGTCCGGGACCAGTTGCCGCAATTCACCCCGCCAATATCTGTAGATCGCCCCGGCGCCGTGTTCAGCGTTTTTGCCCATGGTCCCGATCCAGAACCCGCCCCATGGGTCAGCCCGCCCGTCATTCGAACGTGTCACCGGGTTATCGGTTTCAAGCGGTGTGACCAGTTCCTTTCTGCCATTGCTCAGGCCAAGCCGCCACAATCCCGTTTCCGACGCAATCAGTAACGTGTCAAGATCCACCCAGCCAGCTGCAGAAACATGTTCGGCAAGATCCCAGCTTTTTTGCCCGGATTGATCCCTTGTCATCAGGCACCGGTTAAGGATGTCAAACCAGAACAACTGCTGCCGTTCCGGATGCCAGAGCGGCCCTTCGCCCAACGCGCAGGGACGCTCGTCATAGATTTCGGTCATTCCACGGCCTCATCATACGCCGCCACGATCTTTCCGGCGCGGTCGGCAATCTCCGTGACGCTCATTCCGGGTTTGAACAGGGCTGATCCGATTCCGAAACCGTCCGCGCCTGCCCTGATCCAGTCCCGGAAGTTGTCCGGGCCCGCTCCGCCGACGGCAAATACCAGTGTTCCGTCGGGAAGGACAGGGCGCAACGCTGCCAGTCCTGTGGGACCGGCAAGAATGCCGGGAAACAGTTTCAACCCGGTGGCGCCGGCGCGAAGTGCAGCGAATGCCTCGGTTGGTGTGTAGACGCCCGGCCAGCTTTGTATGTTCAGCGCAACGGATTTGCTGATGACATCCACATCGCAATTCGGGGAAACGATCAGTTTCCCGCCTGCGGCTGCAACTGCCTCGGCCTGTTCAGGTGTCAGCACGGTTCCTGCACCGATAAGAGCGCGACCGCCGAAGGTGGCGGACAAAATGCGGATGCTCTCCAGCGGGTCAGGAGAGTTCAGGGGGACTTCGATCCGGTCGATACCGGCCTCAAGCAGCGCTTGACCAACTGGGACTGCCTCATCCGGGCGCAATCCGCGCAAAATGGCTATGATTGGACGGCTCATGCGGTTTGCCTCGTGAGTTGTCGCGCTTGAGCCAGACCTGCCAGTGTTACCAAAGTGGCATCCGCCGTTTCCACAAACGCACCTTGTAGCTGTAGCGCCTTGGCGTACACCTCTGATGGTCCTTCCGCGCCGATGATGGCCAGTTGCTGACCCAGCCAGTAGGGGCGCGTGGCTGCAAGTTCCGCACCGATCAGCAGACCGGACAAGCGCGCACGCGCCACGTCCTTGCTCTGGCCATGCAGCAGGTCGGCTGCGCGCAGGCCGAACAGACGGGCCGCCATCTGCTCCGGCATTGAAAGGGTGTCTGTCACGGCTTCCGCAAAAGCGGCCTCATCCCAGCCGGTGCCAACCGAGTGTTGCAGGACCGATTGTCCCTGAAGCAGATCAAACATTTCGCCGGTCATGAACGTGCGGAAACTGACGACCTCGCCAGCGCTGACCTGAACCCATTTCGTGTGTGTCCCGGGCAAGCAAATCACACCGTCCCAGTTTGGACGTGTTGCCAGAAATCCTGCGATCTGGGTTTCTTCGCCGCGCATGACATCGGCGGGATCGCTCTGTTTTAGTCCCGGCACCACAAACGCGCGAATACTCGGATCAGTGCCCGGCACACGGATTGGCATTTCCGG
This sequence comes from Ruegeria sp. D1(2025), assembly GCF_056536425.1. Taxonomy (NCBI): domain Bacteria; kingdom Pseudomonadati; phylum Pseudomonadota; class Alphaproteobacteria; order Rhodobacterales; family Roseobacteraceae; genus Ruegeria; species Ruegeria sp. D1(2025). The sequence continues at coordinate 150,121 of NZ_JBQFPO010000007.1, forward strand.
AAGCGGCGCGGACGGAACCGCAGAGTAGGGGGCTTCGACCCAACCCTGCCGGGCACCAACCATGCCGCAGGCAACCACATCGGTCGGGCCGGCGCCAAGCCAGCCTCCAATCAGGTCCAGCAGGACCTGCTGAAAATCGCGCCCCGCAACACGTGACATGCCCCGGTCGGATTGGGCGTGATCCAGTACGGAATCGCCTTGCATTGCCCAGGCGCGCAGATGGGAGGTTCCCCAATCAACCGCGATCCATTCTGTGTTCATGTTCTCACCCCGTAACAACGACGCCGCCATCGACCACCATGCACTGCCCCGTCATCGCGCGGCTGGCGTCCGAAGCCAGAAACAGTGTCGGCGCAATCATGTCGTCCGGTGTCAGATGCTCTTTCAGACACTGTCGTTCCATATGTGCCGCCAAATCCTCGGGCGTGGCCCACATGTCCAGCTGTTTCTGCGTCAGAACCCATCCAGGCGCCAGGGCATTAACCCGGATTTTCTGCGGACCCAACTCGCGCGCAAGCGACCTTGTCATCCCCGTGATCCCGGCGTTCGATGTGGTGTAGATCGGATATCCCGCGTTGCCCATCATGTAGCTGATTGAAGAGAAATTGATGATCGACCCGCCGGCCTCCTGCATTTGCCGCGCGGCCTCCTGGCAGGCGAAGTAATAAGCCTTGAGATTTACCTCAATCATCCAGTCCCAGAACTCCGTGGTGGTTTCGGATAGTCCGTGCCGTTTGTCGTTCGCAGCGTTATTGACCAGCACCTTGATCGGCCCGTAAGCCTCGGCGGCTTTTGCCATGGTCGCGTGCAGCAACTCTGTATCGGTGATGTCGCCCTGCAAAAACAGCGGTGCGCGCCCGTGCTTCTCCTGCATCTCGTCGACAAAAGCGCTGGCGTCCGAGCGGCCAATGAAGGCAACATTTGCGCCCTGTGCGAGGAATCCGTCGGTCAGGGACGCTCCGACGCCCGATCCGCCGCCGGTGATGAAAACGGACGCGCCGTTGAGGTCGTGGAATGTGGCGGCTTGGGTCATCAGTGGCTCTCTCGGGTCACAAGGCGGGTGTCTTTGCCGACAAGGAAATCAAGGTCTGCTCCCTGATCGGCCTGTAGCACGTGGTCGATATAGAGTTTCGCGTAGCCGCGGGAATAATGGGGGTCGTCCGGTTGCCACGCGGCACGACGGGCGTCCAGTTCCTTTTCATCGACCAACAGTTCCAGTTCGCCCTTGCTGGCGGAAACCCGGATGCGATCACCGGTTTTGACCAAGCCCAGCGTGCCTCCGGCCTGCGCCTCGGGGCTGACATGCAGGATGACTGTGCCATATGCGGTGCCGGACATGCGGGCATCGGAAATGCGGATCATGTCGCGCACGCCCTCTTTCACCAGCCTGGCGGGGATCGGCATGTTGCCGACCTCGGGCATCCCCGGATAACCTTTGGGGCCGCATCCTTTGAGGACCAGAATAGTTTCGAGCGTCACCGGCAGATCGTCGCGGTCAATATTGGCTTTCAGGTCTTCGATATTTTCGAAAACGTATGCCTCGGCCTCGGTTTCCAACAGCGCATCGGTCGCCGCCGAAGGTTTCACGATGGCCCCGTTCGGCGCAAGGTTGCCGCGCAGAACGCGCAGGCCCGCGGCGGGTTTCACCGGATCGTCAAAGGGGCGGATGACGTCTGTGTTGAAACATTCGGCCCCTTCGTAGTGGGCTGAGATGTCTTTGTTCAGCACCGTTTTCGCCGGGCGGAGGAAGGGTTTCAGTTCGGACAGAACGACGGGAACGCCACCCGCATAGCAGAAATCCTCCATCAGGTATTTACCCGACGGCATACAGTTCACCAACAGCGGAATCTCGGATCCGATTTCGAAATCCTTAAGGCCCAGGTCCACACCGACGCGACCCGCCAGCGCCAGCAGGTGAACCACCGCGTTGGTCGAGCCGCCCACGGCGGCATTGGCAAGAATGGCGTTCTCGAACGCCTCTTTGGTCAGGATGTCCGAGGGTTTGAGGTCTTCGTCGACCATCTCGACGATCCGCTTGCCGGTCAGATGCGCCAGCGCCATGCGGCGGGCATCCACGGCGGGCAGGGCGGCGTTGGTGGGCAGCGACATGCCCATAGCCTCGACCAGAGACGCCATGGTCGACGCCGTGCCCATGGTCATGCAGACGCCGGCACTGCGGGACATGCCGGATTCTGCGTTCATGAAATCCTGCAGGGTCATTTCCCCCGCGCGTACAGCCTCGGAGAATTTCCACACGTCGGTGCCGGAACCGATATCCTGCCCGCGATACTTGCCGTTCAGCATCGGGCCCGAACTGACGACGATCGAGGGCAGATCAACCGAGGCCGCACCCATCAACTGGCCCGGCGTGGTCTTGTCGCAACCGCCCAGCAACACGACGCCGTCGATGCCATAGGCGCGGATAGATTCCTCGACATCCATCGCCAGCAGATTGCGGAACAGCATGGCGGTGGGCTTCATCTGGGTTTCGCCCAGCGACATCACCGGGAATTCGACGGGAAAGCCACCGGCCTCCCAAACGCCGCGTTTCACGCCCTCGGCCAGATCGCGCAGGCCTGAATTGCAGGGTGTCAATTCAGACCAGGTGTTGCAAATGCCGATGATTGGGCGCCCGTCAAAGGCATGATCAGGAAATCCCTGGTTTTTCATCCAGGAGCGATGGATGAACCCATCTTTGTCGAGTTTTCCGTACCAGTGTTGTGAGCGGCGCTTTTTCATTTCTTGTTTTGCTTTTCGTGGTTCGGGTTGGGTTTGAGTATTTGTGAAAAGATGAAGGTCAGGCCGCGCGGGCCGGGCGGCACCAATCGGGAAGCCAGTCGGAATGGGCAGTCAGCAGATCGGTAACCAGGCCTCGGATCTGCCGCAGGTCCAGTTCCGCTGCGGTGTGTGGGTCCATCATGGCCGCGTGATAGATATGCTCCGGGTTCTGCTCGGTCAGGGCGCGGACGGTCAATTCCTGCACGTTGATCTGAGTGCGCATCATGGCGATCAGTTGTGGCGGAACATCAGCCACAATCGAAGGCTGAACACCGTTGCTGTCCACCAGACATGGCGTTTCCACCGCAGCGCCCAATGGAAGTTGCGGAATCTGGCCGGTGTTTGGCAGGTTGCCGTAGGCCGTATAAGGTTCGTCTGTGATGATGGCGTTCATGAGGTCGGCGGCGAATTCGTGACTGCGGATCACGTCTATGTTGCCCCCATCAGTCAGAGTTTTTGCCTTCTGCTGCCAGTCGGCGATCTGTTCCTCGCAACGGGTCGGGTATTCGTCCAGCGGAATCGAGAACTGCTCGATCAGATCATCGCGCCCGTCCTTGATGAACCACGGAACGTACTCGGCCAGGTGCTCGGAGCTTTCCGTGCAGAAATAGCCCAAATGGTCCATCACCTCGTAGCGCACCTTGTTGGGGCAACGCGGCATCAAAAGAGGGGCTTTGGGAAGCTTCCCGGTGGCGTAGCCTTGCCGCAGGGCTGGGTAGAGATCGCACCCCTCGTACTCGAGCCGCAGGAAGAAGGCGACGTGATTGACGCCGGCCACCCGGTAGCGGATATCGCTTTTGGGCAAGTCCAGATCGTGGGCCAGTTCCTCGACCGTGTTCTGGACCGAATGGCAGAGGCCCACGTGTTTCAGCGACGGGAATCTTTCCGCCAGGGCCCATGTATTGATCGCCATCGGGTTGACGTATTGCAGCAGCGTCGCGTCGGGACAAAGCTGCATCATGTCCTGCGCCACGTCCCAGAGAACCGGAACGGTCCGTAACCCGCGCATGATGCCGCCAACCCCCAGCGTGTCGGCGATGGTCTGACGCAAGCCGTATTGCTTGGGAATCTCGAAATCGGTGACAGTGCAGGGCTGGTATCCCCCGACCTGGAACGCGGTAATTACGAAATCCGCCCCATCCAGGGCCGACCGGCGGTCAGTGTGGGTGGACACGGTCGCGCCGGTTCCAACCGAACGGATCATCGCCCTTGCCACGGCCTCGCTTTCCGCCAGGCGCACCGGGTTTATATCCATCAGTGCAAAATGGCTGTCGGCAAGCGCGGGGGTCAGCAGCGCGTCGCCCACGATGTTTTGCATGAAGATCGTGGAACCCGCGCCGATAAAGGTAATTTTGGTCATTTGACAGCTCCGAGGGTCAGACCCGCGATGAAGTGTTTCTGCATGAGGAAGAACATGGCCACAGGCGGCAAAGCGGCGACGATCGAGCCTGCGCTCATCAACTGGTAGGCGGCCCGGAACTGAGCGTTGAAACTTGTGATACCGGCTGTCACGGGCTGGCTTTCTGCGCCTTGGGTCAGTACCACGGCCCAGAAGTAGTCGTTCCAGATGAACGTGAAGATAAGGACGCTGAGGGCAGCGATAGCGGGTTTCATCAGCGGTAGGACGACGTACCAGAAGATGCGCCATTCGCTGATACCTTCGACACGGGCGGCCTCGATCAGTTCAAAGGGCAGGGCGCGGATGAAGTTGCGCATGAAGAGTGTGCAGAACCCGGTCTGGAAGGCGATGTGGAACAGCACAAGCCCGGTTTTGGTGTTGTAGAGACCCAGTTGCAGCGTCAGGTCGCGCACGGGAACCATCAGGATCTGGAACGGCACGAAGTTGCCCGCCACGAACATGAAGAAGATCCAGATGTTTGACTTGAATTTGTAGATCCCCAGCGCAAACCCCGTCATGCAGCTGAGCGCGACCGCTCCGATAACCGTTGGGATGGTGATCATGAACGAGTTCAGCAGATAGCGCGGCATGTCCGAGTTGAAGAATACCTGACCGTAGTTGAACGCGCCTTCAAAGCTGGAGGGCATGCCCCAGTAGTTTGCGTTGGTGAAATCCGCTGCCGGTTTGACGGAGAACAGCGCGACGGCCAGCAAAGGCCCCAGCCACAGAAGCAGCGCCAGGGGCAGCATGGCCTGATAGGTAATCTGCGCCGAGCGGGGTTGTTTTTCGATGGGTTTGGGAAACATCTCAGTGCCCCTTCTCTTCGCGGTACATTGACCAGAGGAAATAAGCGATGAAGCACAGCATGATCAGGAACAGGATGACCGCGATGGCCGCGCCGTACCCCATGCGGAAGCCGTATTCGGACAGGGCGACCTCGAACATGTAGTAAGCCAAGACACGGGAGGAACCGAAGGGGCCGCCCTGCGTCATGATTGAGATCAGGTCAAAGCTGCGCAGAGCACCGATAATTGTGACAACGAAGGCGATGAAAGTAGCGGGCCGCAGTTGCGGCAGGATGATGTGCCAGAGCATCCGCATGCCTTTGGCCCCATCAAGACGCCCGGCTTCGATCTGTTCGGGGTCCACGGCATTCAAACCGGTGAGATACAAGATCATGCAATACGCGGTTTGAGGCCAGAGGCCCGCCAAGATGATGCCATAGGTGACAAAACGTTCGTCTCCCAGGACATTCAGGGGTCCGGCGCCGAAAAACCCCAGGAACTCGTTGAGAAGTCCGAAAGTCGGATCGTAGAACCATGTAAAGACGAGGCCCACAACGACCTGAGAGATGACAAACGGGAAGAAGAAAAGCGACTTGTAGAGGCGAATGCCCCTGACCGTCTGGTTCAGGAACAGCGCAATGAACAAGCCGGCGGGAATCGCAGCCAGATACAGGATCAGCCAGATCAGGTTGTTTTTGAGAGAGATGTAAAATGCATCCCGGTCAACCCATTCCCAGTACAAATCCTCGTAGTTGCGGAACCCGACATATTCAGCCGCACCAAGACCGTCCCATTCATAAAGCGACAGGTTAAAGGACTGAAACACCGGAATGATCACATAGACCATAAAGAACAGCAGGCCGGGGGCCAGAAACAGCCAGGGCGCGATGCGCTGCTGATTTCTGTGAAACCAGCTTTCCTGTTCGGGGACGTCGACGGCAGACATGCGGATACTCATGGTTTAGGTGGAAGGAGTAAGGCAGGTTGGCACCCGCCTTACACAGGTTCAGGTGCAGGCCGGGCGTGTGCCCGGCCCGACCGGATTAGTTTTCGTAAATGCGCTCACGTGCGCGTTCCAGCTTGGCCAGGATACGATCCAGATTGTCCGGTTTGACCATGAATTCCTGGAAGCCTTCCATAGACACTTTTGCCATTTCCGCCGGTGCATCCCGATCCCAGAACTGCGCCACGCCGCCCGGGCTGTTCGACGACAACATCTGGAAGCCCTGCTGGAGGAACTTGTCATCATCCACCGAAGATTGTGCGTTTACCGGCAATTGCCCAAGGTTCGAGCCATTGTTGATTTCGGTCTGCTCTTCCGCAGAGACCACAAAGCGCAGGAACTCACGCGCTGCTTCCTTGTTCGATGCATTCGCAGGAATGTGGAATGTATCTGTCGGGGCATCTTCAGCCATTTCGACATCAGGGTTGATGGACACGAACTGGTAGAAGTCCAGCTGATCGTCGGTCAGGCCGCCATCCCTTAGCGGCGCGACAGCGAAATTCCCCATCAGATATGCAGCCGCTTCGCCGTTGACCATGAAGGGCAGGGCCTCTTGCCAGCTGTAGGTCTGGTGATTGTCGATGAACGCGCCCATGTCGATCAACTGTTTCCAGTTGGCGAAAGTTTGTTTGACCCGGTCGTCTTCCCAGCTGATTTCGCCATTGGCAAGCTGGTTGTGGAAGTCGAAGCCGTTGGTGCGCATATTCAGGTAGTCGAACCAGCCGCCTGCGGTCCACAGGAATTTGGTGCCGATGGTATAGCAGGCGCGGCCTGAGTCGACGATTTTCTGGCAGTTGGCCAGTTCCTCTTCCCAGGTGGTGGGTTCGCTAAGGCCCAACTCATCAAAGATGTCTTTGCGGTAATAAACGCCCCACTGGTAGTAGGTATAGGGTACACCCCATTGCTTGTCATCGATGGTCATCGCGCCCTTGGTCGAGGCGAGGTTTTCAGCAATCTCAGGCTCGGCCCACAGATCTGAAACATCCTCGAACAGGCCTGCTTCGACATAAGGCTTCATGCGGTTGGCGGCATACCACGTGGCAACGTCCGGCGTGTCGGCGGTCAGGAAGTTGCGGATTTGCGTCTTATACGCCTCGCGGTCGATCACTGTGGTTTCGATTTCCAGCCCCGGGTGCTTTTCAGCGAAGCGGCCGATCATCGCTTCCATCGTCGCGCGCGGCGCCGGGTTGGATGTGTCCAGGAAAATCCGCAGCTCACCAGTGAGTTCGGCATAGGCCGGAACGGCAAGTGCAACGCTCATGGCCAGCGCGGCCGTTGTGCGCTTGTAGATGGAATGCATGGTTTCCTCCCTTAGCTTCCACATTTAGGTTCCACATAGTGAAACTTAGTTTTATATATTGAAAACTACACATCGACTCGGTTAGTCTTGTCAAGACCCACGTGCTGTCGGCCGTGGGCAAACGGAGGAGAAAAGCGCCCGTGGCAGGTGAAGGAACAATTGGGAAAGCATGCGATGTGCTGGATCAGGTGGCTGCATTCGGACGCCCGGTCCGTTTCGCGGAGCTGCTGGACAACAGCAGTTTCCCCAAGGCGACGTTGTACCGGTTTCTGCAATCGCTGACCCACCAAAGGATGCTGTCCTACGATCCCGACCGTCAGACCTATGCACCTGGCCTGAGGTTGGTGCGGTTGGCGCATGACGCCTGGACCCAAAGCTCACTGGCCCCGATTGCCCGCCCGTTTCTCGACGCGCTAAGTCAGGAAACAGGGGAAACAGTTCACCTTGCACAGCTTGATTCCAGTCAGGTTTTGTATGTCGACAAACGTAACGCAGCGCAGCCGGTCGAAATGTTCTCGCAAGCTGGCAAAGTCGGCCCCGCATACTGCACAGGCGTCGGCAAGGCGATGTTGGCGCATCTGGATGACGAGGCGTTGACCAAGGCGGTGTCGCAACAAAGCTATCACCGGTTTACCGACAAGACACTGACCTCGGAACAGGCGCTGCGCGCGGATCTGGAACTGATCCGGCAGCGCGGATATGCGATCGACGATGAAGAGCACGAGCCCGGCATCATCTGCATCGCATGCCCGATCCTGACTTCGGGCGGGCGCATGTTGGGCGCAATTTCCGTAACCGGTTTCACGGAACGGATGGATTTCACCCAGCTCGAAGCCTGGATTCCCCGTGTCCGCCATGTGGCCGATCAGATCGGCGCGGAAGCTCAGGCATGGCAATTCCCAGAATCCCGTAGGACCACCCGCAAAGACAGGATGCATGCGACATGACCGGAGTAACTCTAAACGGCGCGATCAAGCGCTACGGCCAGACACAGGTCATTCACGGCATAGATCTTGAGATCGAAGATGGTGAATTCTGCGTATTTGTGGGTCCGTCAGGTTGCGGCAAGTCCACCCTTCTTCGCATGATCGCCGGGCTTGAGGAAACGACCGAAGGGCAAATCAACATCGGTTCGCGGGATGTAACCCATATGGACCCGGCAAAACGTGGCGTGGCAATGGTGTTTCAGACCTATGCTCTCTACCCGCACATGTCGGTGGCGGAAAACATGGGCTTCGGTTTGCGCATGAATGGCGTCTCGAAAACCGAAATCGACAAGAAGGTGCACGAAGCATCGGAAATTCTGAAGCTGGACCAGTACCTGAAACGCAAGCCGAAGGCTTTGTCGGGTGGCCAGCGGCAAAGGGTGGCCATCGGGCGCGCCATTGTTCGCGGGCCCGAAGTGTTCCTGTTTGATGAGCCGCTTTCGAACCTCGATGCCGAGTTGCGGGTCGAGATGCGGGTCGAGATTGCGCGACTGCACAACGAAATCGGCGCGACGATGATTTATGTCACGCACGATCAGGTCGAAGCGATGACCATGGCCGACAAGATTGTTGTGCTGCGGGACGGGCGGATCGAACAGGTCGGCGCTCCGATGGATTTGTACCGTGATCCGGACAATCGGTTTGTGGCCGGTTTCATTGGCTCGCCTGCGATGAATTTTCTGGAATGCGATGTCGTTGATAGTCAGGTCAGTCATCCTGCACTCAATCAGTCGATTCCGGTTACGGCGTCCGTGCCTTCGGGGGCCGACAAGGTCACACTGGGCATTCGGCCAGAGCATATCCAGATTGATCGCGGCAGCGAGACCTGCACCGTTGACCTGACCGAAGCGCTTGGCGGGGTGTCGTATTCTTACCTGGTAACGCCAAATGGCGACCGGTTGATTGTCGAAGAACGCGACGATCAACGCAGCACGCAGGGCGAACGAATTGGCATATCGGTCCGACCTGACCGCGCATTACTGTTCGACCCGGAAACCGGGCAGCGCCTGCGCTGAATCTGACACCCAAACCCTGATCAAACAGCGCGTCGCGCCACCGGTTCGGCGCGTTTTGCTTTGGCGCAGAATTTTTATGGATTTTGTATCCAATATCCGTTATTTCGATTCGAAACGGCTCTGACCTGATTTCCTCCTGCCGTACGAAACGCTGCTTCCAAAGGATTTGCCCCATGTCAAAAAATGTCTTCACCGGCACCATGCCCGCCCTCATGACGCCCTGCACACCGGACCGCAAACCGGATTATGACGCACTGGTCCGCAAGGGTCAGGAGATGATCGATGCAGGGATGTCGGCAGTTGTCTATTGCGGTTCGATGGGGGATTGGCCCCTGCTGACCGACGAACAGCGGATGGAGGGGGTCGAGCGTCTGGTTGCCGCCGGACTTCCGGTTGTCGTGGGCACCGGGGCCATTAACACAAAATCCGCCGTGGCCCATGCCGCCCACGCGCAAAAAGTGGGCGCCGCCGGCCTGATGGTGATCCCGCGCGTTCTGTCACGTGGCAGTTCGCCGGCGGCGCAGAAGAACCATTTTAGAGATATTCTTACTGCGGCGCCCGACATTCCTGCCGTGATCTACAACAGCCCCTATTACGGATTCGCCACCCGCGCCGAGTTGTTCTTTGCGCTGCGGGCCGAACACTCCAATCTGATCGGGTTCAAGGAATTCGGTGGCAAGGACGATCTGCGCTACGCAGCAGAGAACATCACCAGTCAGGATGACAATGTGACTCTGATGGTAGGCGTCGATACCGAAGTCTTTCATGGCTTTGTAAACTGTGGCGCGACCGGTTCGATTACAGGAATCGGCAATGCGCTGCCGCGTGAGGCGCTGTTGCTGGCGGCGTTGTCGCAAAAAGCCGCGACCGGAAGCGCCGAGGCCCGATTGCGCGCTCAGGAATTGACCGAGGCGTTCCATGTTCTTTCCAGCTTTGACGAAGGCCCCGATCTGGTGCTCTATTACAAGCATCTGTTAGTGCTGAACGGTGAACCGGAATACCGCCTGCACTTTAACGAAAGCGATGAGTTGAATGATGCACAGCGCAACTATTGTGAACAGCAGTATGAACTGTTCAAAAACTGGTTCGCCGACTGGTCAGCGCAGGGCGGGGTGATCGCTGAATGCATGTGATCGACAGCCATACCGGGGGCGAGCCCACGCGGGTGATCCTGGATGGCGCACCTGATCTGGGCAATGGCTCCATTGCGGAACGAGCCCGGCGACTGGCAACCGAGCATGAGGAGTTTTACCGCTCCATCATGCTCGAGCCGCGCGGGCAACCGGCCATGGTTGGCGCATTGCTGGTCGAACCGGTTGATCCGACTTGTGTGACCGGCGTGATCTATTTTGACGTTGACGCAGTGCTTGGCATGTGTGGTCATGGCACCATTGGTCTGACCGTGACATTGGCCCACTTGGGTCGGATCGGGCAGGGCACCCATCGCATCGAAACTCCTGCGGGGGTGGTGACGGTCGAATTGCATGACGCAAACACGGTGACCGTCACAAACATCGAAAGCCGCCGGGTACAGCGCTCAGCCACCATGGACGTGCCAGAGTACGGGCCAGTGACGGGCGATCTGGCTTATGGTGGCAACTGGTTCTTCATTGTCGATCCCAGCCCAATTCCGGTTTGTGTCGGGAATATCGCAAAGCTGACGAATATGGCCGTGGCCATCCGCGAAGCCTCGATCGCGCAGGGTATTGGCGGCGAACAAGGTGAACCCGTTGATCATGTGATCTTTCAGGGAACGTCTTCGACGGATGGCGTTCATAGCCGCAACTTTGTTCTGTGTCCGGATGACAATTACGACCGCTCGCCCTGCGGCACCGGTAGTTCGGCACGGCTGGCCTGTTTGGCGGCGGATGGAAAACTGGCCCCGGGCGAGGAGATCGTGCAGGAATCTGTGATCGGAAGCACCTATCGCCTGTCTTATCAGCCGGGCCCGAATGGAGGTGTCATTCCCTCGATTACCGGGCAGGCCCATGTCATGGCCGAGGCGAAGCTGATCTTTGCCGAAAATGATCCGTTCAAAGATGGGATTGCGACGTGACGCATTCGGACGTGGTGATAATCGGTGCCGGTGTCATCGGCATAACAACTGCGCTTGAGCTGCAGCGTCGGGGTCATAATGTCCGCGTGCTGGACCGCGAAGGCGTCGCGGCGCAGGCTTCTGCCGGCAATGCCGGAGCGTTTGCCCTGACCGAGGTCGAGCCGCTGGCGACGCCGGGCATCATGCGCAAGGCACCTAAATGGTTGCTGGATCCGCTGGGGCCTTTGTCAATTCCCCCTGCATATGCCCTGAAGATCACGCCCTGGATGATGCGGTTCTGGCAGGCCAGCCGTCCGCGCCGGTATCACGAGCTTCTGGCCGCACAGGCGGGCCTCATGCGCCTGTCGGGCGCTGCGCTGGAGCGTCTGATTTCGGACGTCGATGGCGAGGCGCTGATTCAGCGGGATGGTCAGATGCAGCTTTACGAAGGCGAGGCAGAGTTTCGTGCCAACCTGCCTGGATGGGAAACACGCCGCCGTCACGGGATCGCGTTTGAACTGCTGGAAAACCGTGAAGCCATTGCCGAGTTGCAGCCTGGTCTCAGCCCCCGCTTTACTCATGCCGGTTTCACACCGGGTTGGATGAACACGGTCGATCCAAAAACTTGGGTAGGCCATCTGGCGCAAGCGTTTCTGGATCGCGGCGGCCGGATCGAGCAAATGGAAATTAGCGCCGTTATTCCCCGGGACACATCGGTGCAACTGAGCCATGCCGGTGGAACGGTTGAGGCCGACAAGGTTGTCGTCGCTTCCGGTGCGTGGTCGCATGAACTGGCGCGCACTCTGGGCGATCACATCCCGCTGGAGACCGAGCGCGGGTATAACACGACCCTGCCCGAGGGCGCCTTCGATCTGCGGATGCATCTGACCTTTTCCCGCCACGGATTCGTGGCCAGTCGCATCAACGGCGGCGTGCGCATCGGGGGTGCTGTCGAGCTTGGTGGGCTGAAACTGCCGCCGAACTTCCGGCGGGCGGACACCCTTTTGCAAAAAGCGACGCAGTTCCTGCCGGGGCTCAGGACCGAAGGTGGCACGCAATGGATGGGATTCCGCCCGTCGCTACCGGACAGTATTCCGGTGATCGGCCCTGCACGCCGTTCCCGCAATGTGATTTATGCGTTTGGCCATGGTCATCTGGGTTTGACACAGTCAGCAGGGACCGCTGAAATGGTCGCCGACCTCCTTGTCGATGATACTCCTGAGATTTCCCCTGATCCTTTTTCTGCTACCCGGTTTTAAGGAGCCCTCATGCGCAGCGTGAAGACAATTCATGTGATTTCAGCCCATGCCGAAGGCGAGGTCGGGGATGTGATCGTTGGCGGTGTCGCGCCGCCGCCGGGCGACACGCTGTGGGACCAGCGTTCGTTCATCGCAAAAGATCAGACCCTGCGAAATTTTGTCCTGAACGAACCGCGGGGCGGAGTATTTCGGCATGTAAACCTGCTGGTGCCGCCCAAACATCCTGACGCTGATGCGGGATTCATCATCATGGAACCTGAAGATACGCCGCCGATGTCCGGATCGAATTCGATCTGCGTATCGACCGTGTTGCTGGATGGCGGCATCGTCCCGATGCAGGAGCCCGAAACCCATCTGACGCTGGAGGCGCCTGGCGGCCTGGTCCGTGTCCGGGCCGAGTGCGAGGGCGGCAAGGCCAGACGTATCTTTGTGCAGAACCTGCCCAGCTTTGCCGACAAGCTTGGCGTTCCACTCGAAGTTCCGGGCGTGGGAACGTTGCAGGTCGATACGGCCTTTGGAGGCGACAGTTTCGTCGTCGTCGATGCCGCCGCTCTGGGCTTTGAGATCACCGAAGACGAGGCGCGTGATATCGCGCGTATGGGTGTTGCAATCACAAATGCGGCGAATGAACAGATTGGTTTTTCCCATCCCGAAAACCCGGATTGGGATCACATCTCCTTCTGTGCCTTCTGCGGTCCTTTGGAGGAAGCTCCCGAAGGGGTGCGCGGCAAGTCCGCCGTGGCCATTCAACCGGGTAAAGTCGATCGCTCACCCACCGGCACGGCGGTCTCGGCACGCATGGCGTTGATGGCCGCCAAAGGACAGATGCAGGTCGGCCAAACGTTCGAAGCCATTTCCATCATCGGTTCGCGTTTTACCGGTCGAATCGTCGAGGCAACACGGCTTGGCGATCGCGCGGCTATTGTCCCGGAGATCAGCGGCCAGGGCTGGATTACCGGCATTCACCAACACATGCTGGATCCCGATGACCCTTGGCCGGGCGGCTATCGTCTGAGCGACACCTGGGGCGTCTGAGGCAGCAAGGCCGACCCTTTTTCTGCGCCGTTTCATCTGGTTCACCCAACCCCGTGTCAATTTGCGCGCGTTCCGGTGATTGATCCCGGGGCCATCCTGTTTTATGGGAGGCCCTGTCAAATCAGAGTAACCAAGGGGCAGCATCCTGATCGTGCCCCTGCCGCGCCACGTTGATGTGGCATCAACTCTTGAATCGCACGCCCCTGAAAGGCTTAAAAAAGGTAAGGGAATATGGCAGAAAAATCGAACTTCGATATATTGTATACCATTGTAGACGAAGCGCCGGAGCTGGCGAGCGCATCGTTCCTGCCCATCATTCGCAAGTTCGCTTCGGCCGCTGGCGTGAGTGTCGGCACCAAGGATATTTCGCTGGCGGGCCGCATTCTGGCAACCTTCCCCGAGAACCTGACCGAAGATCAGCGTATCACCGATGATCTGGCCGCACTGGGTGAGCTGGTGAAGACGCCGGATGCCAATGTGATCAAGCTGCCGAATATTTCGGCGTCGGTCCCGCAGCTGGTTGCAGCCATCGAAGAGCTGCAATCGCAGGGCTACAATATTCCGAACTACCCCGAAGAGCCTTCGACTGACGAGGAAAAGGCGATCCGCGCACGTTATGATGCCATCAAAGGTTCGGCTGTTAACCCGGTACTGCGTGAGGGCAACTCGGATCGTCGCGCGGCCCGTGCGGTCAAGAACTACGCTCAGAAGAACCCGCATTCGATGGGTGAGTGGGTGTCGGACAGCAAAACCAAAGTGTCTTCCATGTCTGGCAACGATTTCTATGCGAATGAGAAATCGGCAACTATCACGGCTGCTCAGGCGGGTGATGCCAAGATCGAATTTGTTGGCAAGGACGGCAGCGTGATCGTTCTGAAAGATGCCTGGCCTCTGGCCGAAGGCACTGTTGCCGACGCGACCTTCATGTCGGTCAAGGCGCTGTCTTCGTTCCTGGCGGACGCCATCGAGGACACTAAAAAAGATGGCACCATGTTCTCGCTGCACATGAAGGCGACGATGATGAAGGTCAGTGACCCGATCATCTTCGGCTATGCGGTCAAGGCATGGCTGGCACCGGTGTTCGAGAAGTTTGGCCCGGAACTGGATGCCTTGGGTGTGAACCCGAACTCTGGTCTGGGTGATCTGTTGGATCGCGTGAAGGACAAGGCCGACATCATGGCCGCGATCGACGCGATCAAGGCGGACCGTCCGTCGATGTACATGGTCGATAGCGACAAGGGCATCACCAACTTGCACGTCCCGTCGGACGTGATTATCGACGCGTCGATGCCCGCCGTGATCCGCGCAGGCGGCAAGGGCTGGGACGAAACCGGCGCGAAGGGTGACACCAACTGCGTGATTCCCGACCGCTGTTATGCGCCCGTCTATGATGAGGCCATCAACTTCTTCAAAGCCAACGGCGCGCTGAACCCGGCAACTGCCGGTGCCGTGGCCAATGTGGGCTTGATGGCGCAGAAGGCGGAAGAATACGGCTCGCACCCGACCACCTTCCAAGCACCCGCCGATGGCACGATCCGTATCGTTCTGGCCAATGGTGAGACGTTGCATTCGCACGAGGTTGAAAAGGGTGACATCTGGCGTGCCTGCACTGTGAAGAAAGCTCCGATTGAGAACTGGATTGAGCTGGCGATGGACCGTCAGCGCCTGACCGGTTCCGAAGCAATCTTTTGGCTGGACGCAAACCGCGCCCATGACGCAGAGCTGATCAAATACGTCAAACCGGCGCTTGAGGCGGCTGGCGTCGCGGACAAGTTCCTGATCATGGCCCCGCGTGAGGCGACCCGTCAGTCGCTGGAGACCATTACAGCAGGCAAGGATAGCATCGCGATCACCGGCAACGTCCTGCGTGACTACCTGACCGACCTGTTCCCGATCCTTGAACTGGGCACGTCGGCCAAGATGCTGTCGATCGTCAAACTGATGAATGGCGGCGGTCTGTTTGAGACCGGTGCGGGTGGCTCGGCGCCCAAACACGTGCAGCAGTTGGTGGAGGAAAACCACCTGCGCTGGGACTCGATGGGTGAATTCTGTGCGCTGGGTGAATCGCTGAATTTCCTGGCCGACAGCAAGGGCAACGCCAAGGCGGGTGTTCTAGGGGCTGCAGCCGAAGCCGCGACGCAAGGCATTCTGGACAACAACAAATCGCCCAGCCGCAAGGTTGGCCAGCCCGACAACCGCGACAGCCACTACTGGTTTGCACGATATTGGGCCGAGGCGCTGGCTGCGCAATCCGATGACGCCGATCTGGCCGCCGAGTTTGCCCCGGTTGCCAAAGAACTTGCCGACAAGGAAGAGCAAATCCTGTCCGAACTGGCTGCGGCGCAAGGCGCGCCCGCCGATCTGGGTGGATACTATCACGCAGATCCGAACAAGGCAGCTGGGGTCATGCGCCCCAGCGCGACGTTGAACGCCATTATCGGGTAAGATTATCCGGGCCGCGCCCACCGGTGCGGCCCTTCACGGATAGTAAGTTTTCAATGAGACAAGTAAAAAGGGACTGACCCCCAAAGTCAGTCCCTTTTCAAGTGAGTGGAGAGGCTCAGGCCTCACCGGTGCTGTTGGGGTCAGAATATCAAACCCGGCAGCTTCCGATATTGGGGGTTTCCCGTAGTTGGGGTGTTTTTTGCCCGTCCGAAAGCAGACCGAGTGCCGTTATTTGGATATTGTCGCCGGCAGGCTGAGATAATGCAGCCGCTTCATTTCCCGCCGTCCGACGGTCACCGTGTCCAGAATAATCCCGGATACAAAGGACAAAAAGGCGATCAGCTTAGGCTTCTTTCAGTTCCGTGATGCGGCGCCCAACCACCATGTCCAGGCCAGGGCACTGGGTTATCACGAACAAAAAAGGGGCCGGTTGCGGAACCGGCCCCAGTGTATCAGCTGAACCGAGGGATCAGTTCGAAGCTGCCATAAGTTTCTCGTTGTGCTCGCGCAGCGTGTCAGAAACGATGGCGTACCATTCGCCGGATTCACGCATTTCGTTCAGGCCCTTGTTCAGCATCGCCAGATACTGCTTGCCGAACGGGTTGCTCCGGTGGCTGATGAAGCGCAGCGAAGACAGCGAGGTCACGAAGGGGTTTTCCACCATGTCGTTCTGGTTCAGGCCCATTTCGACCATGGTGTCCGAGAACAACTGAACTTCGAACGTCGCGACGTCGGCGGTACCTGTCAGAACAGCGTCGAGGCATTCGCGCGCGGTGATGGGTTGCATCAGGGTCATGGATTCGCCGTTGTGCAGGCCTTCCTGTTCCAGATCGTGGATGAACCAGCCGTCCATGCGGCAGATGGTGGACCCTTTCAGCTCTTCGAAAGTTGTCGCGCTTGCATAGCTGCTTTCCGGCAGGGTGTAGAACCCGACCACGATGTCATAAACCGGAACGGACGAGTCGAACTGGGTGCAGCGCACTTCAGTTTCCCACGACCATTCGTAGGTGCGGTTGGTGCAGTCGGGCATGTTCCACGCCATGGATACGTCAAACGCCCCCAAAGGCAGCAGCGTTTCCAGGTGCGAGTTCCAGTCGTCCACGAAGCTGACCGAATAGTCGCGGGCGTTGCCGCCACGCTGCAGGGCAGTGGTGCCCAGGCGGGTGATTGCACCGCCGCCGTTCAGCGATTCATCGGCAAACGGTGCCCAGCCATTGCCGGTGACCAGTTTGATCGGCGGTTGGTAGACGCTCGACCGCTTTACGCTGGCCGCGCGCTGTTCTTCCGCCGCGATGATTTCCTGTGCGGTCTGACCGTTGGGCAGGCTGCCGTCCTCACAGGGCAGGGCCAGAACCAGGCCCGGTTCCAGTGCGTTCGGGTTCGTAATGACGTTGCGGTTCGCGTTGAAGATCGGCTGATAGTTCGACGTTCCATAAGCCGCGATGGCGATGGTTGCCATCGTATCGCCATCCTCTACGGTGTAGTTGGTACAGGCTTCCTGTGCCGCCGCCGCAGTTGCGCTCAGGGCTGTGACGGCGGTGGCCGACATTACCACTTTCTTCAGATCAATATTAAACATGTCCACTTCCTCCAGACTTTCTTGTGTGTCAGGCCGATTGCGGCCTTAGCCATTTTCCATTTGGTGACGCAGGGCGGTCGACACGATGTCGCGCCATTCGCCCGATTGCTGCATGATTGCCAGACCCTGGTTCAGCGTCTCAAGGATTGCCTCCCCGTCAGGATTGTCCTTGTGGGTCATGATGTTAAGTGACTTGATAGCCGCCAGATTGGGGTTTTCGACGATGCGGTGTTCGTAACCCAGCCGACCGATTGCTTCGACCGCCAGGTGGGCCTCGATGGCGACGATGTCGGCGGTGCCATCCATGACGGCATGAAAGCAGTCATCCGGTGAAACCGGGCGCATCAACTTGATCGCCGGCTCGTAAAGGCCGACCGTATCCATGTGCGACAGAGACCAGCCTTCGGGGCGGCAGATCGTGGTGCCCGCGAAATCCGCGTAGGTCAGTGTCTGTTCATAGCCCGAACCTTCGCGGGCGAAGAAGGTGTCAACAACTTCGTAGAACGGGTTGGAAAAATTGTAGGTCTCACACCGCGAACGGTCCTTGTCCGAAAGGGCTTCGGCCTCTTCGCAATTGGGGCGCGACCAGGGGAATGTCGCGTCAAACGCCAGCGTCGGCATCAGCAGATCCAGATGCGACGACCAGTCGTTGACGAACTGGATCTTGTAGGATTGCTCGGGCGCGGCCCGCAGCATCGCGGTTTCGACCAGATAGGTATATAGCCCGCGGTTCGGCAGCGCCTCATCCGTGAAGGGTGCATAATTTCCGCCGGTGATCAGCAAAATCTGGCGATCCCGAACCTCGGGCTGCTTATTGTCGCCAGCGTTGCGGATCAGCGCTGCAGCTTCGGCGCGAGCGGCTTCAATTTCTTCCTTGGCCGCTGCTTTGGCCTCGATCACAGCGTCTTCGCTGGCCTTCTTGGCTTCGGCTTCGGCTGCTGCAACGCGGGCTTCGGCGTCGGCAACGGCTTTTTCGGCCCGCTCTTCTGCGGCTTTCACCAACTCGGCAGCCATTTCCGCGGCGATGCGTCCGGCTTCGGTATCCGGCACTGCTGCCTCGCGTCCGACCTCTTCAAGGCAGGGGAAAGTCAGAATATCGCCGACCCGAATGATGTTCGGGTTCGAGCCGATGACATCCCGGTTCGCGTCGTAGATAAACCGATAGTCTTCAGTCGAATAAACCTGTATCGCCAGTTCCCGCAGGCTGTCGCCTCGCTGAATCTCGTAGGTACTGCACGCCTCTTGCGCCGAGGCCGCGCCCGTCGCGGCTGCGAGAGCCAGACTTGATATGATCAGATGGTTTCTCATGGGTCCTGTTGCTTTGCCTGTGTTAGGGTGTTGCCGGTTTCACCACGGCGATTGATACGTTGTCCTGATCGGGGTCGTTCTTGGATTGCAGGGCGCGAAGCAATGCATCGGCCAGATCCTGTGCCAAGGCCTGCGCATTGTCGGTCACGATGGACTGAATTTCCGCGTCGTTGAGGTATTGCAGCCCATCGCTGCCCAATATCAGGATATCGGCAGCTTCGAGTTTCAAAGGCTGTTCAGGACAATCGACTTTGGGAATAGCGGCCCCCATGACTACTGAAGTCAGTTGATTGCGGTCAGGGTGAGCCTGCGCTTCGGCCAGGGTCAGAGCACCTTCGGCGGCTTGTGCGTCAATCACAGGTGCCATCGAGTGATCCTCATTTATCTGGCTCAGCTGGCCATTCCGGAACAAATAAAGCGGACTGTCACCGATCGAAATCCAGAACGCGCGTTGGCCCAGCAGCAGAAGACCAAGCAGGGTCGAGCCCATGTTGAATCCGTCGCCCTGTTCTTCGCTGTGGTTGGCGATTGCGGCATTGGCCTGCATGGCGGCCAGAGGCAGGGCGTCGATCAGGTCAGCTTCGCTTGGAGTGTCCGTCTCAAGCTCGGCGTCCAGTGCCCCGCGCCAGGCGGCGATCACCAACTCCGAAGCTATTTCACCTGCAGCGTGACCGCCCATTCCGTCGGCCACAATCACGTAACCTGCGTTGCACGCGTCAAACATGCGCGATGCAATCGCATCTTCCTGCGTGTCGCGCTGACCCTGATCCAGGATCAGTGCAATATCATATGCCGGGGTCGCCAGCATTTATCAGGAATCCCGCCAGTCAAAGCCGTCATCACAGAAAGCAGCGAAACGGATCGAAGTTTCGCTGATCCGGATCAGGTCGCCGCTGGACAGAGCCACAGTGCTGAGCACCGGCTTGCCGTTCAGGCGCACAAGATTGGCCTTGCCGCCGTGCCCCAGGTAGCATTTGCGATCTTCGGGGTCATAGGCGATCACGGCGTGGTTGCTGCGCGAAATGCCTGTGTCGCCGAAGTCCAGCTGAATGGCCTGATCGTCATTGCGGCCGATCTGCATCAAGCCTTCAGTCAGCGTGATGCACGCACCACGACCCGGGCCGGACGTGACAACCAGCCAGCCAACAGGAAAGGTCTCCTGTGCAGCTTCGGACTTGGCGACCGGTTCGGCCGTTTCCATCAGATCCTGCACATGTGTGTCGGCACGCTCAAACCCCAGGAAGGTTGTCTTCACGCGGCTGCGGCGATCATCGGCGGCAACGGGCGCTGCCGGGGTTTCCTCGACCTCCGGGGCCTGTGCAACTTCCGTTTCAGGCACCTGGACGATTTCCGGTTCGGCGACCTGCATCACTTGAGGTTCGTGTGACTGCACGGCTTCCGGTTCCGGCTGAATTTCCGGCTCTTCAGGGTCTTCGATTACTTCAACTGCGGCTTCGTCGGCCTCAGGGGTTTCTTCAACCGCCTCAACTTCGGCAACTTCAGTCGTCAAGTGCAGAGTTACAACTTGATCATCCTGTGCCACTTCGGGTTGTGGGGCTTCCGGTTCTGCGACCGCGTCTTCTACTTCGACCTGCGCCTCGTCATCCGAGGAGTCCACTTCAGTTTCGCCTTCAGCGAAATCTGGCATCTTTTCTTCAGGGATCAGTTCGTCGGCTTCTTCGTAGCTTTCGGCCGAGAGGTTTCCACCGCCCAACGCTGCGCGCAGTGCGTTGAAGTCCGCGATCGGCTGCTTGTTTTCCAGCCTTTCTTCCGCCGGGGCGGCAACGTCTTCGGTTTCGGTTTCTCTTGCTTTGCCGGCACCTTCGAGAAGCCGGCTGAGAGGGCTTTTATATTTGAACATGGTGTCGACACCTTTGACTTTGGGCACAGGACGACTGTCCCGCGCGGCTGCTACTCACCTCCGCGCAACATGCGCAGCGGCACCTACGATTTGAGAAACCAGAGAACTAACTTAACTTTCCGCGACAGGCCGGTTCCCGTCAGGGTTGCGGGTTTGGCCCGCGACCCTCAGCAAACACACACTGGCAGATCACATTTCAAACTGTCCGATCACTCCCTCGCCAAAGGCATGGTGGCAGACGTGTCCGCACCGTTGCGCAACACAGTCAGCCGTGCCTGGGGCTGATTTTCCGAGATCAGATCGGCCAGTACAGCATCCAGGCTTTCCGGGCCGTCAATGGCCAGACCGGTATGCGTTTCATTCCGCAGAATATCCCCTTGCCGAAGGCCGCCTGCTTCACCTGCAGGGGCACTGGTGACAACCGTCTGCCAGCCGTCACCGTTGTGACGGATATCAAAGGCAAACCCATTCTCCAGCCCGAGCTTGCGATGAGCAGGCAACGCCAGCAATCCGTTCTGAGCGCGGGTCTTGCCCAATGGTCGATAGCGTGCAGATACGCGGATATAGCCGTCCGGATCGACCTTTAGGTCATCCAGAACTTGGGCGGCAAACGTCACATCCGAGCGCACTGGGTTGCCATTCAGTGTGAAAATCGCGGCACCGCGTTGGACCCATTCACCGATGACGCCCATGTCAAGCGACGGATCAACCTCGGTAACGGCGATCACGTTACCGGTTGAGGCGCGGCGTTTGGCGGTCGCAAAAGGAATTTCTACGTCCCAATGAGCGAATGCAACTTGCGTTTCAGCGAGGTTAACCGGTGCCGCCGGGGCCGCGGGTGTTTCTGTTTCCGCTGTTCCCTCGGCGGTCTTTGCTTCGGCCTCGTTCAGGGCCGCCGGTTTGGCCTGTGTCTGCTCGACAGGCTGCTCCTGGGGGTCTTCTTCCTGTATGGTGACGGGTTCGGCAGGTGTGACAACTGCTGTTTCCGTTTCGGTCTGAGCGGTCTCGACTGCGGTGGTGTCTGCACTGACCGGCGCCGCAACCTCTGGGGGTTCTTCGACTGGGGCGGCTGCAACTTCGGTCTTTTCTTCGACGGGTTCCGCGGCAACTACCGCAGGTTCCGCCGTTTCGGCCGCAGGTGTGGCTGTTTCCGCGGTGCTGGAGATATCGGTGCCCTTGTTGCTCTCCATAAAGATGTAGCCACCTGCCGCAAGTGCTGCGACTACGGCAAGGCCGGCAATCATTTTGCCGCTGCCGCCTGACCGGTTTTGTACAACGGTGTCTACCGCAACCGGTTCGTCGGCCTTGGGCGCGAATTTGGCCAGATCTTTGTCATCGTCATTGCCGATGACGATGTCCTGGTTGCCCGCGAGCAGGGCGGTAACCACCGCCTCGGCATTTTCGCTTTCGGCCTTAATGCGGGCTTTTTCTTCCTCGTCATCTTTGCGGTCCATGCCGACGATGACCGACACAGGGCGATAGGCAAAGCTGTCGAACATCACGCTCGGGCCACGGAACATCCGCAACCACTCCAGCGCGTTTTGCAACCGGTCCGTGGCGTGAACTTCCATCGCCTTGTCAATCGCTTCCAGAAATCCCTCGGGATAACCTTCAAATTGCCCTGACAACGGAGTGTAAGGGTCATCCTGGCTGCTGTTGAAGGCGTTCAGGCGGGTCTGGCCATCTATGGGGCGTTCGCCACTGATCGCGTGGTACAGGGTCGCCGCAAGAACATACAGGTCGCTGCTTGGGCCTTGCTCGGCCCCGCGCACATAGAATTCGTGGGGGGAATAGCCGTCCTTGATCACCCGAAGCGTCAGAAGAGCCGCGCTCTGATGTGCTGCCTGTTCCCGGGCTGCACCAAAATCGATCAGAACAGGATCGCCATTTTCGTCGATCAGAATGTTGTCGGGCGAGATGTCACGGTGCAACATGCCGCTTTGGTGAATGAAGGACACGGCCGACAGCATTTTTTCCGTGACCTGAACGATGAAGTCGGGCCCACCATCATTTTCAGGGTTCTCGACGTAATCCAGCAGGTCGCAACCCCGGATCAGGTCCATGGCGATATACGCGGTGTCATTGTCTTCGAACACCTGATGCACATCGACGATATTGGGGTGGACAAGCCGCGCGTGGTTGCGGGCTTCCTGAATGAACAGGTCGATGATCGCGCGCAGGTCTTCTTGATACGAGGGGTCGTTGGGTTCCACCAGATCGCCATTCCGGCGGCAAAGGGCACCGGGATAGCATTCCTTGATCACCACATCGCGCTCCAGGCTGTCGCGCGCCAGATAGGTAATCCCAAATCCGCCGTTGCTGAGATAGCGAAGGATTTCATACTGGCCGCGCAACAGCTTTGCGCCCGGTTCCAATCCTTCAATTTTCGGTTCGTCGTGCGATGCACCGACTGCCTGGTTGCGGCTCATTCTTTCCACCCGTTCTAAACTTTGCGGCGTAATGACAACCGGGCAAATGGCCCTCGAACTCACAACCAGAAACAACCGCAGAACACTTGAGAACGGTTAGACGTTTCAAATTTGACTTTATTGGGGCCACCTGATGGCTTCACTAAGGATCGTTTTTGATCAAAAACTACATACAGTAACAGAGGCGGGTGTTGTAGCTATATGTTGTGTTCCAGCTCGTCAAGCGTGTGAACTGATCGTCCGCTAAACGCTCTTGGTCCACGAATTAGAAACAATAAAAGCCCGATTCTGCCGAGCTCGATTCGCGATATCCAAGATCAATTTTAAAGAGAAAATTGTCAGGTGCCGGTTTTCGGTTGTGGTGAGGAAACCTTGCTTCCGGCCCAGGCCAGGTTGTCGCCCAGTTGCGCCAAGATGCTGATCGCGTCCTTGAGCGGCGCATCGCCACTTTCGAACTGAAGCAACAGCAGCAGGTCGGTGGCCTTTTCGAACTCACCCGGTATCCAGTCTGCCTCGGGGTCGATTTCATCCCCCTGTTCCAGACGTTCGGCGAAGTCTTCGACAATATCCTGACAGCTTTGAAGGAAGGCTGCGGGTTCGATACTGGACGATTCCCGCAGGTCCTCGTAGATGCTGGTGATTGCGGCCAGCCAGTCTTCCAGGATGGGGTTGTCCAATGGGGGCAGTGCAGTCCCCAACGCCGTGTGCATTGCCGACGCATCGGTGCTTTCTGGCTCTGGCGCCGGTTCCTCACCGGGCAGGCTTTCCAGATAGGGCAGAAATTGTTGCCGCAGGTCGGTGCGAGCAGCCTCCAGATCCTTCAGGCGTCGGTCGGATGCGACCTGCAATACCTGTTCCGCCAAATTTTGCCCGCCGCATGTTTCCCATAGGTCGAAATCGGGCTCGGGCTCTTGCGCCATTGCCTTGACCGCTATCGGTGTGCCGATAGGGACAACCGCACGGAACAGGTTGCCCTTTTCCTTGTTCAACCGAGCCAGAACACGATCCAGCGCATCGCGGACCGGCGGCAGATCGGTATGAGTAACGGCCAGCAGGCTGTTTGCCCGCAGTTCTTCCGGAACCCGGGCCCACAGATGGCGTTCGGTTTCGCGCCAAGCATTGGTTCCGTTTGTGCACCAGATCGCGCAGTCGACAAACTTCAGAAGGTCCAGCGTTTGCTTGTACGTATCGTCAAGCGCACCTGACCCCGGCAGATCGAACAGCGAGATTTCCTTGAGTGCAGGTGTATTCAGCCCGACTGAGATGAAATCTGGATTGTCCGCAGCCGCCTTCTCAAGCGCTATGCCAGAGTACACCCTTGGCTCTTTATCCCACCATCCGACGGTTGTTTCCGGTGTATCGGCATAGGCAACAATCACCAAAGGCAGTTTCAGATGTTGCGGCCCGGTCGGCAGTATGTCGGCCCCGGCCAGCATGTTGGCCAGACTGGATTTGCCAGCCCCGAACTCGCCCGCGAAACCGATATTGACAGCATTGGACAACCGTTCGGCGTGGGCCAGCGCACGCTCGCGCATTTTGTCCAGCGCCGTATCGGAAGGCAATGCCTCCGTCGCGGTCAGAAAGCGCTCAAGCTGGCGCACTTCCTTTTCGGTTCCGGGAAATTCAATCATTCAGCAGCCTCTGCTTGTGTGTTTTCCGCCAAATTCGGTCCGAAAACGGAACCCAGTTCATCGGCAATCCGCCGGGCGCGATCATATGCGGTCTGCGCCTGTGTTCTCGCATTTGCCTCACCGCTACCGGCGCGATGTTCAAGATGTCCGGCCAACAGAGCCATGTAGTGATCCAGAACAGTATTCAGACGTTCCAGTAAATCCCCGCGCGCGGTGTCGACCAGATCATCTCCGATCATCTCGAATTCCTGAACGATCATTCGTTCGGCCCTGGATACCACACTATTACGCGATATCAGGCGAGAGAGCCAGTTCACACGCAACTCTACCGTGATTCCGCGTGTCAGGGCGGTTGTGTCCGGCCGGTACCACCGCACGGCACTGGTGTTCATGCGGTTGTCAGCCGGATCATGCCAGCCTGCCAGTGTCCGCAGTGCCGCGTTGCATTGCATGTCGATGGCGTAAAGTTCGCTCAGCATCCGTTGACGGACGACCTGCGTCGCCCCCTGAACCAGTTCCCGCATCCGGTCGCGCAGCGGGGTAAAGTTCAATTCGGTATCGCCGCCCCTGATCAGCAGCGGCGATTGCCCGTTCGGTCCGCGCACCACGCCCGATACGGATTCAGCCACCGTGTCATCCATGACACCTCGCAGATTGGCCAGAACGTCGTCCATATCATTTGTGATTTCGCTGGTTTTTTCGACCACCAAGGCGCGAAGATCGCCCAGCGTCTTGTCGTTTTCATCCGCACTTGAAGTGTCTTTGCCGGAATCGACTTCTAAAGCGCGAAGATGCGCGCCAGAGCGTTCAACCTCGCCCTTGGCGAAACTGTTCAGGTGCTGCCACGCCATGCGCATCTGTTCGTTCCGGGGGCCCTCGGTGAGGGCGCGGGTCACATGCCGGCGCAGATCCGGAAGGCCCGAGGCGATCATGGCCGCAAAGCGCAGGACACCTTCGCGACTGATGGGACCGGGCCCCTGTTTGATCTCCTCAACACCTTTCAGATATTGCTTCATCTGTTCGGGATGGGCTCGCAACCAGGCAAGAACGTGATCGTGATTGATCCCGGTGTCATCTCCAGTGAGGGCATAATGTGCCCATTGGGCACTGCCCATCAAAACGTCGATATCCGAGTTTCCAAGGGCTTTCTCAAGTCCGTCGCGAACATCCGCACGCACTTTCGTGGCATCTTCGGCACCACCGCCCAGTTCGTCCACGCGGTTGATGAACACGACGATCTGGCCCAACTCCAACGCCTGCATCAAACGGAAGAGTTTCAGGTCAGCCCGGGACAGGGCCTGATGCGCCGACAGAACCACAACAAAAAAGTCGGATTCCTTCAGATACTGGCGCGAGATTTCCTCGCGGATCAGCAGCGGGTCGTTGACACCGGGTGTGTCCGTGACGGTCAGCGGGAACGGAAAGTGGCCGATGTCAAAATAGACTTCGGCCTTGCGGGTAATGTCACTGTAGAGGCCCCGGTCAGAACCGGGGTCGTGCGTTTCAGTATCGGTTGGATCATCCCCGGCGCAGACATAGCGCGCCAGATCGTCCGTATTGAGATGTTCCAGATCGTGGTGCTGACCCAGCAGTTGTTCATAGCTTTCGCCCAGACGCAGCCGGGCGCGGGTTTTCATCGCCTCGACCTGTTCCTCGATCATCTCGCGCTTATAGCTGTCCTCGTCATCGGGGAACATGTTGCGCAGTTCTTCACCTTCGGCGATCAGCGCCTGCCATTGGCGATTGTCGAAGAAATGAAACTCGGCCCCGTCCGTCCGGCCCGAAGGATGCCCGAAATGCATATCGGTGATTACGGTGGTCCAGGGGTTTACATCCGACGGAAGGAACTCGGCCTGCCCGGTGAAGCCATTGATCAGACGAGACTTACCGGCCTTGATCTGACCGACAAAAGCGATGGAGGGCCTCAGATTTGTAAGGTCTCTGACAATACGCGAAATGAACTGACGGGTCTCGTCATTGCTCACTTCATTCATGTCTTCTGCGATGCGAATTAACTCGCGACGATTATTTTCACTCATAACGTTATACCTGTTTACTCGTACTCACGGATTGAATTATTCGAAAAATTGATTGTTTTGGGCGCGGTCATTCCTCTGATCCCTTCAGAGAGGTCCACAGATTGACCGCTGAACCCAGCTTGCGCGCCTCATGCAAGGCGACCGCGAATTGATCACCATGCTGCAGAACCGCCAGACCGGCTCCTTTACCGCCGGACGGACGCATGACAATTAGTTGCGGCTTTTCGGGATCGATAGCCAGATCGGCGTTCCATCCGCTCAAATCCTTCGCAAATTGTGCAAGAAGTTCCTGATCTGGCCCAGCGCTATGGCCGGGTGCGCAAATACCATCGGATTGCAATTCGCGCCCATCTGAGCTTTCCGCCAGAATGCGTCCCAGCGCAAATTTGTCGGCCGCGTCAAAGAACCTTGCCGCCAGTGTATCCGGTTGAGGTGCAGGCGGTTGCGGGTCCGGCTGGACATCAGGCACAATCGAAACAATTGGTTCGGTGGGAAACTCAATACTCTGGCAGGCAACCTGAATTTCGCTGAGGGTTATCCCAACATCATCTGCTTCCAGCGCAGTATCCGGTTGTAATGACGTCAGTTCCAGCGGGGCAGGGGCAGCGGCAATGTCCGACACCAGATGGGCCAGCCTGTCGGTCAACACGTCCCGGGCTTCGGTTTCAAAATCCGGCACCAAACCGGACCGGACGCGAAAGACATCCGTGACCCTTGAACTGTTGACCTCAATTGCAAGGCAATCTCCATTTGCAGCCGTAAATTCTAGGCGGCGCGGCAATACGGTTCGGCGAATGGCGCGCAATACTTCAGCGCGACGTGTTAAGGGCGTGTCGCCCACTAGGGTCACAGCCGGAGAAAGCCGGGCAACAGATGACCGCCCGATGTCTTCGAGCATGTCAAGTATGTCAGTATCCATCATGTCTTGACCCCCTCAGGTCGAACTAGACTGCAGCCGCCACCGACCCCAGACTCAGATGTGATTTCGCCAGCGCCAACCCGACATTCGCGCTGCTGTGACAGACGTAGCAGACAACATGATCGGGATATTCCCGGGTCCGCAGAAAAATATTGAGCCGATCATTGGAAAACACTGCAATCTCGCCAAAGCCGGAACCGTCTGGGCTTTCTGGTTCTGCCTGCCGCAGAAGCTGCTCAAAGGCCCGTACTCCCCGGCCCTGAAACAGGTTGGCGACAGCAACTGCAAGTGTGTCCAATGCGTCGCCACCTTCCGGGTCAGCGACTTTTGTCCCGAGCAACATCCCGGTTTCCATATCGATATACCCGGCTGCGATGCAGTCGGGTATTGATTCCATTGCAGTGGTCAACGCAGCTTCGATCGACATCTAACACCTGGCAATTCTGTCGAAACTGTCCGTCAGGACAATGTTTCCGGGACTAAAGCACATGCCATTCCGCCCTGCTGTTTTCACTGGTTTTTGCCATTGGGCGCAACGCCTCTTTGGTCTGCTGCTCGTTGTGCTCAACGGCGATCTTGTCAAACTCAGCCAGAAACGCCGTGAATACGTTCTTTAAGCCTTCGGCATCTTCCGGCAGGTCTTCGTCCTTCGCAACCTCGCGCCACATGGCGGATGCGCTGAGCGAGCTTTCCTTAGGCGCCGACATCTGGCCAGCTATCGCATCGATGTTCTCGGATTCGCGGTTCGGCGCTTCGGCATTTCCGCCCGGCATGGACAAAATCTCGGCTTCGGCCGGGCTAAGGTCTTCAGGCTCAGGTTCGTATTCCTGGTCTGACTTGTCCGATTGCTGGGCCAGCAAAGCGGTGATCGACGAGACCGAAACCTCAATTCCCTCTTCTTTTTCAGCTTCCTCCTCGACCGAGTCTTCAGGCGCATCCGCTTGATTATCTTCAGCCGTCGCGATCAGGTTTTCAGACTCTTCCCAATCTTCGGGTTCACTGGTTGCAATCGCCGGGTCGCGGGCCTCTTCATCCAGTTCGTCTTCGTCCAGCAGATCGAACTCGTCTTCATCCGAAGTGGATCTGGCCAGTGCCGTCAGGTCCAGCGGACCCTCCGACGTTTTGCGGAAAAAGGTCCGCAGATCGTCGTCGTCTTCGCCGTCTTTGCTCGAGTCTACGGTATCGGGCACCATCTCAGCCCGCAGTCGTTCGGCCTCAGCCGCGTCAATTCGCGGTCGTTCCGAATCCTCGCCTTGCCGCTCCACACGTGCAGGACGCACTGGAAAGCTGGTGACGACCTTGGGTTCGTCGCTTTCGTCGGCAAGGGGGTTTACCAGCTGGAGGGGCGCCGCTTCACTTTCGGGCCGTTTGTCCGCCTCGCCGTCGGTTTTACGCGACGGACGCAGCGGCTGAACCCTGGGTTCGTTGGACAGCGTCTTGTCTATCTGATAGCGGGACAGCTGTTCGGCCCGGTTGTCCATGATGTGCTCGGTGATCTCCAGAAAGCTGTCGACCATCTTACCGCCACCACTGCGTGACCAAAGCTCGGCATCACCGGTTTTGTCCCGGGCCGTTATGGCATCGCGCGCAGAAAACAGGATTGACCTGTTGAACAGATGTCCGGCTTCCCGATTGACCCGCCGCAGCACTTTCTGGCGGTCTTTGACATCAAGTGCATCGACACGGGTGACCAGCAACAGGGAGTTGTTCTGCAAACGCTCGGGCAGGGATACCCAGGTTGCGCGTTCAGTCTCGCGCCAGGCCTGCGTTGCATGGGTACACCACAGAACGCCATTGGCCTGACCGATCGCGCGCCGCCACACATCGGTCGAAATCTTGGGATCCGAAATGCCCGGGGTATCGATCAGGTCGACAGCTTCCAGAATGTCGGCCTCGAGATAGATGCGAATGAACTGCGCATCATTCACGCCAACACTTTCAAGCTGATCCAGCGTGATACTTTCCGTGCTGCCATCATGCCGTTTTACAAATGCAGGTTTGTTGCCCCAACTGAACCAGATGGGCGGCAATTGCGTCGCCGTGACCTGTGTCGGCAGTGCCTGCGTGCGCAAGAGAAAATTCATCAGCGTCGATTTCCCGGCGCTGAATTCCCCCATTAGCGCAAAGACCGGCTTGCGGCGGGACCACTGCTCGATGCGTTCCCAGGCCTTTGGTGACACGAAGCGGTTTTGTGAGTCTTTTGTCATATCTCTACTTATGCTGCCTCGTTACTTAGATCTTTAAGGATGCTACCCAGGATTTCGTCCCGCGATTTCTGCAGTTGGATGCCTGCCATCAATGCGGTGTTGCGTCCGGGATCCTGCTCCGCCGTAGCCGAGATGTTCAGCAGGGTCTCTTTCTGTTCACGCATGAAATCGGACAGAGTAGCCCTGACGTTTTCCAGAACGGCTGCGATCTGGTTTTCTTCGATATCCTTGGTGATCGAGTTCGCTTCGGAGGCGATCAGGCGGGTGTAATCCGCCGCATAAGCCTCGAATCCCTTGCGGCGTTTCCACCAGCGGCGCCACCAGGTGCTTTGCAAATCAAGCGCAATGGTTCGCCCGATGCCGAATGGCGGCGGGACGCGCGGTACAATCGGGGCTTCGATCTTGAATTCACCCAAATGGTTGCCCAGCAACCTGTGATACAGGGCTTCCACGTCCGTTGCGGCGGTTGCGTACAGCGCTCCGGCTTCCTTGCGCATGGATCGGGCGAAGCTGAAATAGGCGGCCTTCTGCAGGGTGCGCAGCCCGGCCGGATCATACTGCCAGGTGCCTTGTTCGCCGTTCTGTTCCAGATGGGAAATCAGGGAATCCGTCGCCCGTTTGACAAAGTTCGCCTCGGCCGATGCCAACCGTTCGAGCACCTTGTCGCGCAGCGACGTGGTCAGGTCAGCGACCTTCTTTTCGTATTCGGCGGCTACGGTGGAAATGGCGTCTTCTGGCGATACTCCGTCCAGATCCCGAACCACTCCTTCGCCACCAGACAGTGTCTTGGCGACGGCCGTGGCCCGAATCTGGCTGGCAATGTTTCGGGCCCGGTGGCGCACACGATCCAGCAGACGGGTACCAGCTCCTTCGGCAATGCGTTCATTCATGGCCAGCAGAAGGTCAGGCAGACCGGACAACGCCCAGATTTTGTCAAGCGAAGGTGCCTGATCGCCAAATCCGGCCGCCAGGTAGAACGTGTTCAGCGCCTGTCGAGATTCTTCTGTCAGGATGTCGGGGTTGCCAGTCAGTGCGGCCTCGGCCCACAAAGCGCTTCCAAATACAACGCTGGTGTTTGTGTCGATGTTGTTCTGTTTCAGCGTGTCTTGAATCCGGTCGCGGATTTCCGGAACCTGATTGACGGGATCGGCCAGCTCGTCGATCCGGTTCACGAACAGGATGATCTGACGGTGTTCGAACTGGGCGATGATCCGCATCAGCGCCATATCCATGGTGGTCAGCGCCTGACTGGCCGCGAGAACCACAATACAGACCTCGGATCCGCGCAAGCTGCGCAAGGTGATCTGTTCGCGCACCATGAAAGTATCGTTCACACCGGGCGTGTCGCAGAGCTTCAGCGAGATCGGGTATTGGGGAATATCCATGAACAGTTCCGCTGATTTGGTGACATCGGCGAACCGCCCCGTTTTTGGGTTAATATCCGGGTCGTCTTCGTCCCCCAGACACACATAGCGCTGGATCAGTTCCTCATCGAAATAGTCGTACTGGTGGCTCTGGCCGAGAATCAAGTCGAAGTGCTTTCCCAACCGCGCTTCGGACTTGGACTTCATCTCATTGATCTGACGCCGGATATCGTCCATTTCGTCGTCCGCACCAGCCCGGTTGGCCAGTTCGCCTAGCCGGCCGCCGCCAACCATCAGATTGTCCCACTCCTCCTGCTCGAAGAAGGTAAACCTGGACTTGGTGCCGCCCTGCGTACGGGTGTTTATGTTCAGGGTGGTGACAACCGAGGTCCATGGGTTCACATCCGACGGCAGCAGGGCTGGACGGCCCGCAAGGATGTTCACGATCGAGGATTTACCGGCCTTCACCTGCCCGACCAGCGTCACGGACGCGGTAAAGTTCTCCATCCGCGTCTTGAGTGTCGCCAGCCGCGCCGAAGAGCGCGCATCGGCCACTTCCGTCAATTGGTCGATCTGAGCCGTCAGGGACGTCATGGCCGACGTCATAGGTGACAGGGCCTCATTACCTACGGACAGAAGATGTTCGTTGCGCGCCATGGATCAGCCTCCGGTTCCAGTTGCGGCGATTTGCAGGGTTTCCGGCATACGGCCAGAAGGCGCGCGGGTCAGGGTGTCGATCCGGGCAATCAAATCCAGAGCGTTGCCCAGAATTTCGGCTTCGGCGCGCGGAGAAATGTTTTCATATGCTCCGGCATCGGCCAGAACTTCGATCAGACTGAAATGATCACCATTTTCCAGGCGTGCAACCTGGCGTCCAGTGGGAAACCCTTCGGATTTGACGGAAGGCAAAGGCATCCGTGCATTTGCCAGCAGATAGTGGTCGCCGGAATGGGTTCGCAACGCAATGCCAAATCCCGTGTCAGGGTAATCGCGGTTCAGTGTTTTGAGTTCACCAAGAAAACTTTGACGTGCAAAAACGACAGCGTCTTGCTCGGCAGCGGCGGAGTTCATCATGTCGGTCACGGTAAAGACCCTTGTGCTGGAGTTGAGTGAAACACTGGTACAGCGCAGCAGATGCGCAAAAAGACTCATTAACTCCTGTGCCCAAGAAGAACCCTCAAGGCGGTGTTATTTTGACGCGAATAAGATATTTTAACGTTTGAATTGTGGCGCGAATGTGGTGAGGCGCGCATAAGAATGCCTCAACCCATGGGAGAGTTCGCTTGATTTCCTTCCCGGCAACAAGAAAAAGGACGTCCCGTCGTTCAGGGCGGGTGGTGGGCCCGGCCTGCCTTGAGCGAAATAATTTCACGAAATTATGCAACTAATAGAATTGAGCTTGAAAGTGGCGCTTCCTAATATGCCTCCGCATGGGGATCCACATAGGATGTAGACATGCGGCGATCACGATCCGGTCGGGGCTTGGCACTTTCTGCGCACCAAATGACGCCGCCACCTTTCGGTGGGCGGTTCAGACCGCTGGACGAGGGCAAGCTTGCCCAAATTACCAACGCCGCGTTTGATATTCTGGAACGGACAGGAGTGTCGGGTGCGTCCCGTGACATCCGTGATCTGGCGCTGGACAACGGCGCGTTGCAGCGGGCGGACGGGCGTATCACCTTTCCCCGCGCTTTGGTCGAAGAGGTGATTTCTAAGGCCTGCAAGCGGGTCGAACTGCCCGGGTTCATCAAGGATCGCGGGATCGAGATTGGCGGTGGAAAGGTTCATATAGGTACCGGCGGCGCGGCCGTACACATCCTTGATTCCGAAACCAATACATATCGCGACAGCACGCTGAAGGACCTATATGGCCTGATGCGGATCGTCGATTCCTGTGATGCGATTCACTATTCTTTGCGCCCGGTGGTCGCGCGGGATCTGGAAGATCCGTTGACGTTGGATATCAACACCGCCTTTGCGGCAATGAAGGCGACATCAAAGCCCATCGGCACCAGCTTTTTTGACCCGGCGCACGTCGCCCCAGTGATCGAGATGTTTGATCAAGCGTTGGGGGCAGAAGGGGGTTTCGGGAGCCAACCGTTTTGTTTTGCCTCGGTATGTCATGTGGTGCCGCCGTTGACGCTGGCCGAAGAAGCATGTGGTGTCATGCGCGAATGCGTGCGTCTTGGGATGCCGCTCCAGATCTGTTCGGCGGCTCAGGCGGGGGCAACCAGCCCCGCCTCTCTGGCCGGAGCGCTGGCGCAAGGTCTGGCAGAATCGCTGGCGGGTCTGGTGCTGGTCAACATGATGAGGTCCGGCTTTCCCTGCATCCTTGCCTTTCTACCATTCATCTCGGATTTGCGCACCGGGGCCATGACCGGCGGATCGGGTGAAGCCGCAATCGCCAATGCCGCCGCCGCGCAGCTGTTGCTGAACCTCGGCTTGCCATCGACTGTTTCCGCCGGGATGACTGACGCCAAGACGGCTGACGCGCAGTCAGGATACGAGAAGGGCTATACCATCGCTCTGGCCGCGCAGTCCGGGGCGGACATGATCAACCTTTCGGTCGGCATGCTGGGCTCGATCATGGCCGCCAGCAAAGAGGCGCTGGTGATCGACAACGACATGTGCGGTGCGATCCTGCGGTCTGTTCGCGGGGTCGAGATGTGTGACAACTCGATTGATCTTGACCTGATTGAAGAGGTCGTCACAGGCGACGGGCACTATCTTGGCACCGCTCAAACACTGAACCTGATGACCCGCGAATATGTCTACCCCTCTCTGGGCGACCGCCAAAGCGTCAATGACTGGCTGGAAAGCGGTGCGCAGACAGTATGGGACCGCGCCATCGCCCGCGTTGCCCAGATCGAGGAACAACCCGCGCCCGACCATCTGCCCGCCAAGGCCGAGGAGGCTTTGCGTGCGCGACTGCCTATTCGCCTGAAGATTTGAGCACCCCACGCGTCAGCGGAAATCGGAATTGCCGGTAGTGGGCGGACTCGCATTGGTTTTTCTGCTTTGGTGCGCAGAGTTCTGATTGATTGGACCCAGCGGACTTTGCGAAGCAGAAATGCTCGCGCAGATGACTTCATGAACACCTCATCCGATTGCGCACCTATACTGCCGATCATCTCAGTAGAGACGAATAAACTCAGCAGGGCTTGTTCAATTGTATCGCTATGTCATTGTTTCTACACGGCATTGAACAGGAGTTCGTTCAACTGACGGTTGCCATGAAAGAATTTGGATCAGTACCTTGATCAGGCGTAATATTGCGAACGGGAATAAACTTTGGCGGCGCCTGCAATTCCCTCTCGCACTTGGTTTCAAGCTTTGATATTGACCGCGTCAATCCGGCGCGCAAATGCCGGAATGCGGGTGTGGCGAAATTGGTAGACGCACCAGATTTAGGTTCTGGCGCCGCAAGGCGTGGGGGTTCAAGTCCCTCCACCCGCACCATATTACTTAAAAATTTACATAATTATCAGTAATTTAAGTTTTGCAATCTACTGTCAGACCACCTTTTAGCCCACCTTCTGAGAATAACTTCTTCGCCTAAGTCGTGTGCTGTTCAAAAAATCAGCGCGAGTGCCGACTGAGGCTTACGAATTTGGTTTTCTCGGAGTCTTGTGACACTTCCACCAGTGAACTGACGGCTCTTAACTGTCGAAAAACAATCTGAATCTTGAAACTCTGCACCTAAAGCCAATGGAAGAACCTTTAGTTTTCAAGTTCGTCCGAAATCTAAGCATTCCGAGATAAACATAGGTGGCGCTTCGGTGAGCATCCAAAATCAGGGCTTAATTTAAACTGCAGTATTTTCTCCAACACTGGCTAGGTTTAGGAGTCGTTCTTGATTTAAAGCCAGAACATAACGGTTGCGGCCAATGCGATGGCTGAGAGGAAGACCTTTGGGCAACGATCATATCGGGTCGCGATACGGCGCCAGTCCTTGAGCCTGCCGAACATGATCTCGATCCGATTGCGACGCTTGTATCGCCGTTTTTCGTAGCGCACGGCGGTCTTGCGTTGCTTGCGATCGGGGATGCAGGCACGTATCCCTTTGTCTTTCAATGCTTCCCGGAACCAATCGGCGTCATAGCCGCGCTCCCCGAGGAGCCATTCCGCTTTTGGCGAGCTGCCCAGCGGAGCCCGCGCTCTGATATAGTCGCTGACCTGCCCGGCGGTCACGAACAGGTTGAGCGGGCGTCCCAGGCTGTCACATATGGCGTGCAGCTTGGTATTTATGCCGACCTTGGTCCGGCCAATCAGGCGGCCAAGCCCCCCTTTTTCACGCCCAGGCTGGACACCCTGCGATGTGCCTTCAGATAGGTTGCGTCGATCATCACAGTTTTCTCTTCGCTGTGTTCGGCAGCCAGCCCCGCCATGATCTGGGCAAAGACACCCCTAATGCTCCAACGCTTCCAGCGGTTGTACAGTGTCTTGTGTGGGCCGTATTCCCCAGCGGCATCCTGCCAGCGTAAGCCATTGCGGTTGATGAAGATAATCCCGCTCAGGACACGCCGATTATCGACGCGAGGCTTGCCGTGGGACTTCGGGAAATAGGGCTAAAGTCGCGCCATCTGCGCGTCGCTCAACCAGAAAAGGTCAGACATGTCACCGCTCTGTTTTCAGACGGTGAATCACGCTGAACCGATGAAATCAATGGGTCCTGACCCTAGTCACTTATATCGTTCTGGTTACCTAGTAGCGCAACAAAAAGGCCCTGTTGTGGTCAAAGGCGCGTTAGCGGCAGGAAAAGAAGTGGTTTGTCGGCATCTTACAGCCAATGGTCAACACAAGGAGATAAGGTTCTTCAGCGAACACCCATATCTCAAGGAAAGTGCTGGGAGAAACGACTCAATCTATGCAATTCTGTACAGGTATAAACCCGGCTAATATTAACATATCAGGTGTTTAAATGCTGAAACGGATATGGGCAAAGATCACCGGACAACCCACGGCGGAATGGCCGAATGGTTTCATTTGCCTGACTCCTTATCTGCAGAACCTGGATCCGATTGATAACCCCCGCACACGCATCCGCGAGGATGGCCGGTCAGAAAAGGAGGTTGGAAGGGACAAGAAAACCGACAAGACGATCTGGTTGCCGCTTTCCGATTAAGCGGCCTTTGTGGGCCAGCGCGTGCGGAACAATTGCGCCATTGGAGCAGAGGTTCTAGGTCGAAATCTCGGGTGGGGCTTTGAGAACCATCTGGTTTCGCACATCCGGCCACGCGATCAGACGGTCCACGCCGATCCGTTCCAATGCCTGCAGCTCGGCGTCCGCCAATTGCGCCACCGCTGCAGCCTGCCGCTCCAGATCGCCTGCTGACCACTTGCTCACCGTTGACCGGTGATAGCGGAGCCAGTGATCCAACACGGTTGCCTCTATCTCGCCCAGTGTCATCTGCTCAGGTCCTTTTGTGGTCTGAAACCCACCGTACTGTTCTAAGCAGATAACTCAACAAAACTGGTTTGCACCCAAGACAATACGCGTGCTCGTGACGGCCCAGAAAAGGAAGGCGCTCCCCTCGATGCAAAGGGGAGCGATGTTGGCGTCGATCTGGCCGTCAGTGCGACTTCAGGCTGTAGACCAATCGGAAGCAAATTTTCATAGATTTGTACTTTCCATCGCTATCAGCCGCAAAGAGACCGGCTTGGGGTTGTTCCGTCGGGATCATATAGTCACACGGCCCCGTGAAGCGGGCACCATTGATGGCAAAGCCTTTTTGAGCAACCCATTCGCTCACCCAGACGGAGCGGACCACGTCCAGCCCCTTGGGTGACGTATCAATGGGCAGTTCGGCGCAGTCGAATCTCAGGGTCCATTTTTGAAACTCGTTTTCCGGCATGTACTCTGGGGGCTGTTTCGTGTCCGGGTGGTATGGCTTTCCTTCGGGATCGTAAAAAACGGCCAGTCTGCCGTCTTTAGGGCCCAACGGTATGGTTGCCAATAAACCGTCAGGCTTCGGGGGGCCAAATTTTCAAGCCCGTTTGCCAATTCAACAAATTCCTGCTCTTCCGGAAGGCGGATTACCCTGACCCACCCGTGCCGGAAACCCAAGACCTTCGTTTCTCGGCGTTGACCAGCTAAAATGGCAGCCGCGATTGGCATAGAACAAGCGGAGGGAGCGCTCTTCATCAATTTCTTTTTCTTATTCTTTGTCTATGTCTTGATGGTAGTACGTTTGCACCACGTTCGTAGAAAACACGCATTGATTTCATTGCAAAATTCCCGACAATCTTTGTTTTGACGATCACCCTTCCTCCGACACTCTCCCTTCCACCGGGGCTGGTTTGTGCAACAAAACGTCCGCTTTGCAGACGTTCACCCGGACCGAACGTCCCGCTGTACTGCGAATGGCAGCTTCGTTGCGCTCGTTTCCAGTTCGCCGAGTGTAATGCGAATGGCCCCGATCTCCGGCAACGGGCGTTCGTGCTTTGAGCGGCGAAGGTTCCAGGAGAGCCCAAAGCGACCCTGAAAAATGACGCAACTCGTCGCCCGTGGTGAATGTAGATAGCGAGCTTTAGGTTGGGTCGTGGTAGAATATCGAAAGGCGAGAACGTCTTACATATCTGCCATTCGATAATTAGCCTACGCTTTAGTACCCCATCTAAGCCTCTATGCTTGGATCGGTTCACCTGGCAACCCTATAGCCTCTCTGATGGGGTCAGGCAGATGAAGATTTTGTGCGAGGATATCCGCTTTTTCTGACAGCGCTTCCGCACGTTCTGCAGCAGTTTCTGCTTGGGGATGCATTCCCGACTTCCTGAGTATCCACGCCTTCACTAACCAAAAGTGTCTGCAGTAGGGGCGCATTTCAGTAGCGTCTGAAATTGCTTCGATCGCGAGTTGCTTATCACCTGCCATCATGTGGGCAATCGAAAGGGGATAAAGCCGGTACGGAAGAAACGGATCCTCGGTGGAACGACTCACGGCCTTCGCTAAACTTTTCCGAGCAGCTTCCCAGTTGCCGGCAATAACTTCGGTGTAACCGCTCGCCTCCATACCCAAAACGTAGCTGGGATTCAGTCTGAAAATCCTATCAATGTCCTTCCGGGCGCCATGCAGATCACCCGCGAGGCGCGCGCGCACCTGCGCCCGCGTATACCAGCAGTAGTCAGAGCGAGGCGCAGCCTGAACGGCCTTGTTTGATGACTCTATGATCCGCATTCGCAAATCAGGATCAGCCTCGCGATAGCATGCTTCTAAGGGGTACAATTTGGCTTCACACCACATTGCAAGCCCGGACCCGTTCTCGGGATCAAGTCGAAGCGCTCGCTCCAGCAATTTACCCGCATGCTTATAGTCCTCGACGGTGGCACGGTAAAACAGCATTGCCGCTCGGGATCTCAACTCACTTGGGCTCAATTGATCGTCTGGAATGTCATTAAGACGGTCACCGTCAAACGCATTGATCTGCAGACGTAAATCGTCTGACAGCTGTTCTGCAGCCCGGTCGCTTAGTTCAAACAAATCCTTTGAATCTCCGTTTAGGAAGCGCGACCAGGTTACCTGTCCATCTCCCAACCGAGTAAGGCTGGACGATATCCTTGCTTCAGTCTCCCGGCAGCGCAACCTGCACCTCAGGCTGTAGGTTGCTTTGGTCTCGGATGTTGAATCTGTTGCAATTACACGCACACCTGTGCGGCGCGAAAGACTGTGAACCAACTGCTCCTGCAGGTCAGCGCAAACCTCAAGAGTCTCTCTCGTTTCGGGAGCACTTGTGACCGGCTCGACCGCAATGGAAGGCAATTCGGTTAGTTCAATTTCACGCTGCGTGGCGGGCCGCCATTGAAACCCATTCACCGGATTAGCAAGATTCTTCAAATCGAACGTGCCCGCATCGCTGAAACCCGCCGAGAACTTATCGTCCAACTGCCGCTTAAGGTCTTCGGAGATCATCACACCACCGGGTGGCGCTTCGGTTTGCAGGCGGGCGGTGATATTTATACCGGCGCCATAAATGTCGGCCTCGTCTTGAACGATCTCACCGAGATGCGCTGCCATCCTCAGCCTGATTTTCTTATGGTCGACCAATCCCAATTGCACAAATTGAGCGGTTTCGATTGCCGCTGATACTGAAGGAAAGGCAATAATCCATCCATCGCCCATACGCTTCAGTATTTCGCCGCCTCTTTGTACGGCCTCTGGTTCCAGTAGTTTATCCCGAAGTTCGTGGACCAGCTCGATTGCGAGCGACTGATCCGCCTCCATTGCGGACGTATAGCCGACCAGGTCAGCCATCAAGATTACGGCCAGGCGAGCTCTCATAAAGCAAGGTTAAGACAACGCTCAGGTATTGTCATCTTTTGAAACGGGTGAAGCGGCCTCTGGGCACCATCAAAGCAATGCAACGAATGGCGGCTTCGTCCGTGCAGTAGTCATTGAACGGATTTGATCGAACATCCGCTTCGAGCCCAAAGTGGACTTTCGTCTTAAGAAGCTCCTGCACATGAACCATTTTTTGGTCGGGACGCGGTTTCTATCGGGGTCTCACCGAAGAATTGGTGGTAGGCAACTGATGTCCGGCCTAGGTGACTAAAACCTGCCTCGCCGATGAGCTTCGAAACGACACCTTTCTCATAGGTGCTTTCCTGCAGAAGCGACCTTAGTCGATGCAGTTGGACGATCGATTGGAACTTGCTTGGGCCAACACCAAGCTGTTTTTCAAAGGCCAGAAAGAGTGAACGCCTGGATACCCCGAGTTCGCGACACAGTTCTTGAACCGTTAGTTTTGTGCCAGCCGGGTTTTCTGAAAAAAACTCTTCTGCCGCCAAAACGATCTTCCACTGACTATGGCTCGCTTTTTCTGCGGGCATTTGTGGTTCGGCACAGTAAAGAAATTCACCTGCCAAGTTTTCGAGGTTCTCGAGAACGTCATTCAACATCCAAGCATCTTCCGCATCCACGGTAGTTTGTTTGTGGCAAAGACACATTTCAATGCGCTGAACAAAAGCATTCAGACGGCCAGATCTAGTAATGCGGATGGGTGTTTCAAATGTTGCCCATCCACGCTTCTCGACCTGTAGCCACGGAACTTCCAGCAGGTATATCTGAGTGCCAGCTTCGGCCACGTAGTCATACTCTGTTGGCTTTTGCCCTTGCCAGAACACAAGAAACGGATCCTCATATAGAGTTCCCTGAAATCGAACCGGTTCGCCGTTGGGCAAGACTAAACCGAGGAAGACTGTGTCGCCGTGTTGAACTTCTTGGAAACGAATACGCGAAAAATATTCCTCGCAAAAAAGGCTAAAACCATTGTGTTGGGCCACGCGCCAATTCAGCTTCGGACCCTGTGGAGAGAGAGCGAGCGCTTCGAGTTGGACGCCGGTGTAATCAGGCAGGTGATCCACTGAACGTATTTTCTTGGACAGTAACATAGCGCCTCAGTTAACCCTTACTGCGACCGGCTCTGGCAGCAGCACATTGAAATTCAATTATTCATAATAGTTTGCACGATTCGGATAGCCAGTCACAAACTCAGGTTACACTATCGATCTCGAACACAGAAAACCTGTCAATGTCCTCGGAGTGCCTTATGAAGAAGCCAACACTTTCCATTGCTGCGCTATTGGTATCATCAACGTCTCTCTATGCGCAGGCCGCCGATCTGGTCTTTACCAACGCTTCCGTCCTTACCATGAACGACGATGTGCCGACCGCGCAGGCCGTTGCGGTCACGGGTAACCAGATAAGCTATGTTGGCGATGTCGCGGGGGCAGAGGCGCTGGTTGGCGAAAACACCGAAGTTTTGGACTTGGGCGGGGATACCCTGCTGCCGGGCTTTGTGTCAGGCCACGATCACATCGTTGCATCGGGCTGGACGTCGCGCGGTGTAAGTTTGTTTGGAATTGAAACGCTTGAGGAGGCCTTGGCGGCCATCAAGGAATATGCCGATGCAAACCCCGACGAAGAGTTGATCCTCGGCTATGGGTTCAATCAGGTAGCTTATGGCGGGTGGCCCACAAAAGAAGATCTGGATTCGGTGGTTTCTGACCGTCCGGCCTTTATCCTCGACTTCACAATTCATGACGTTTGGATGAACTCCAAAGCGTTTGAAGCGGGTCAAGTCAGTCCTGACGAAGAGGATCAGGTGCCGGGCGTTATGTTCTGGCAGCGTGACGCGGAAGGCAACCAGACCGGAATCGGAATTGAGTTCCAGTGGGCTGCGGCATTTCGAAATGCAGGCGCTTGGGACCCGGCAGGTGAAATTCCTGATATCCAGAAAAACCTCTACGATCAGGCGGTCAAAACCGGAATCACAGCAGTGCACGTGCCTTTGATGGCTATGCCGACAGTTACCGATCTGTCGCTTGTGAAAGATGATGAGAAACTCGCACTGGCCCATCTGCACGAACTGGAAAAGAACGGTGAGTTGACGATCCGCACTTTTGTTGCGACGGGGTTCAAGGACCCGACCGCCACTGCTGACGAAATCGTGGAACACACACTCGAATTACGCGAGCAGTACGACAGCGACATGCTGCGCATCTGGGGCATAAAGATCCATCCGGAAGGGAACTGGAGTTCAAAAACCGCCTGGATGCTGGACGACTACGCGGACGGGTCTGCGACGCGCGGTGCGGCTGCCATTGAAGGACCAATGATAACTTCGGTCTATCTGCATGCCAATCAGAACGGGCTTCCGGTGGGCACTCACGTCGATGGATCACAAACAGTACGCAACACGGTGGACGCGATCATGACCGCGCGCGGCGCTGGTTATGACGTTCCCAACAACCTGCTACACCATTATTTCTGGGTGTCCGATCAGGACCATGAAACAGTCATTGAGAATGGAATCATGGTAAATACGACGCCTATTTTCCACGTTGATTGGGAAAACCAGGATGTTAACGCTTTGGACCTGTTGGGGCGCGCAAAGGTCGAAGCGATTTTTGCCCGCTATTCCTCGCTGATGGCCCTTGGGCACAACGTATCGATCTCTTCGGACGTACCATCTTCGCCGATTGATTTGATCGGTCCACTGCTAAATGTTGAGATTGCGATGACATTGCAGGACCCACTGAATCCGGACAGCAAGCCGTTCCCGTTGTCCCGCAAACCGGCCTCATTGGAAGAGTCTTTGAAAGCAGTCACGATCTATCCTGCCGCGCAGCAAGCGATGGAGGACAAAATAGGCTCCATCGAAGTGGGAAAATATGCCGACCTTGTTGTTCTTGATCAGGACATAACTGCAGTCGAACCGCGTGATATTTCAAACATCAAGGTGTTAGGCACGCTTATGGATGGGCGGTTCACGCATCGTGACGGTATTTAACTGTCAAGGCAGTTGAGGCTGGGGGCGAACAATGCCCCTCGCTATTTCAGAGAGGAAGCCAGAAATGAGACGACTGGCCCGATCCACAGTAGCCTTACTGGCCGCAAACCTTTCAATGGTGGCTCATGCTCACGCAGAAGAAGTCGCATTTATAGCCATACTGAGCGTTCCGGCTGAAAACGCACAGGCTTTTGATACATTGGCCAGAGACATGGTTGAGGCATCGACCTCCGATGACGGGCTTTTAGTTTACGAATTCGCCCGAGTTGGCGAAACGGTTTATGGCTATGAACGTTACGTGGATGCGGCTGCCCACGCCCGGCACGAAGCGTTGATTGGGCCCTTCATTCCGCAGTTGGTTGAGTTGGCGCAGTTCGAGAAGATAGTCACCCTATCGCGGCTTACGGATGACCATCAGGAACTGTTCCGAGGCATTGGGGCAGAGATCGGCCAACCAATTGCCGCAGCGGCGCGAAGGGCATCCGATTAATCGCGATTGCGACGAATGTTCAAGGGCAGCCTAACGACAAATCAAAACGGGGTACGATAGCAAAATATGAAAA
Organism: Ruegeria sp. D1(2025); assembly: GCF_056536425.1. Lineage (NCBI taxonomy): Bacteria > Pseudomonadati > Pseudomonadota > Alphaproteobacteria > Rhodobacterales > Roseobacteraceae > Ruegeria > Ruegeria sp. D1(2025). Next base: position 193,350 of record NZ_JBQFPO010000007.1, read on the forward strand.
GCCTTCTTTACACTTATGCACTGCTCTTCGCCGGGCTGATCGGTGTTCAAGCCAATGAAGCCCATGCTTGTGACGCGGCTTGTCAGGCAGCGCGGAAGGCTGCGAACCCGCTTGCGGACACAAAAGCACTAATCACGGATAATACAATCGCCTTCAGGACCGGGACGAACGATGACGAAAGCTACAACTTTCAGCTACAGCCCGTATATTCAGTTCCACTGACAGACTCCACATTGGTGCTTCGGGGCATTGTGCCGATCCAAGGTGTCCAGCCCGGAGCCGTATTGCCACCTGGAATTGTCCTTCCATCGACAGAAAATGATCTGACCTGGGGCATCGGTGATTCAACTGTACAGGCATTTTATTCACCTACGCCGGGAGAAAGCGGAATCGCGCTTGGCTATGGCCTGCAAGTTTCCCTGCCAACGCACACGAATGACGCCTTGCAAGGTGCCGGTTGGGGCGCTGGCCCTGCCTTTGTCATGTTTGGGCAAACTGGTGATCTGTCATGGGGTGGCGTTATTGCTCATATGTGGGGCGAGAACGATTTCAACGTAACCATCCTGCAACCCATTCTGAACTACGGTTTGGGAGAGGGCTGGTACATCGGGTACAACAACGTCCTTTCGTACAACTGGAATGCCGCTGGCAATGATGAAGCTTGGGCAATTCCACTGGGTTTGACCGCCGGTAAGACGTCGATCATCAATGAGACTAAGGGCACCGCTATGGATGTCAGTGTCGGATATTACACTTTAGAGCGCAGACCTGACGGCGGACCGGACAGACAACTAAAACTGGGTTTGTCGTTCTTTTTTTGATTGGCGGTTTAGAAGCATGATCCAGGAGACTGCTTTCAGCGAATGGGGACAACAAAAACACGAGAGAGAACGATCCTTTGCATATTGGACCCCGGCCGAAAACTGGAATCCGTCGCAACTATGAGGAACAAGTGGACCACTGAAATGACAACCAACCTGATCGCTCTAGTAATTTTAGTTCTTGCGTTCGCACACATTCAAGCTGCTCAGGCGGAGATTGCCCAAAGCCCACAAAAACCTGCTGCCCAATCTTCTCCTTCAGGGGCAAAGCGTTTTGACATGTCTGAGCGCTTACTTGATTTGGCCATTGCCTCACGCTCCTCATCGCTAGACGAGTCTATTCAGGAACATGTTGCAATTAGCTGGCGCGATTTGAAGCCGGCCCTAAAGTCTCTGGAAACCCCATTTGAAAAGCTGCCATATCCGTTGTTGAACGCTATGCGAACGCAAGTTCGTTGGCGAACATCCAGTACCAGCGAGCGCTCTAATCCTGATCTAATTAAAGAATACAAGGCGGCCAATGGTGTTCTGTCCGCCCATGATGTCGACGTAGAAAGGCTCATGCAAGAGCGCCGAAAAATCATTGCGCAAAACAACTCAATCGGGCGCGGCCCAAATTTAGAAATTCTGGGGACCACAATCAGGCTGCCGGGGTACATAGTGCCACTGACAATCGATGGGGCAGTTGTAACCGAATTCTTGTTTGTTCCGGTTGCAGGTTCTTGCGTTCATACACCTTCGCCGCCACCGAACCAGATCATTCATGTAGTTTACCCTAAGGGCATCGAGTTCAAATCGATTTTCGATGCATATTGGATCGAAGGCGAACTGCTAGCTGAACGCCGAGTCAGCGACGTTACATTCTACGACGGCGCTACAAACGTGGAATCCATTTATGAACTCAACGCGCATATTGTTGAAGCATTCACCTAGTGATTTCGAAGAAGCTCATCCGCCAAAAAGCCGAGAGTCAATGTCGCGCTTCATTCGTTTCGCCTATTTGGATGGCAATACACTCATGACGCGCTAGACGGCGTAACAAAGGCTCACATCAGCGCAGAGTGCAGCCAATGTGTTCAGAGTTAAGAACGGCGGCTTTGTCCGCATAGCAGTCGCTCTCACCGAGTGCGGCGACTGTCTGCTTCGGAGTCCACTTTGACCGATGCTGCGCGATACCCCAATGACAGCTGTGCGCAGAAAGCGGACTTTGCAAATATTCGGCGTGCAGCCCAGAGCTGTCGTTGGGCAGGTTATCCGGATGCTGTTGACGTAGTTCGCGGAGCCGACATTCGAGCACAACGAAGCTGAACTACTGGAGGCTGTAATCTAGTCTCTGGGAAACCAGAAATCTGCGGCAAACTCAGTAGGGTCGACTTTGATTAACAAGAACTAACGCTGCCCTTGAAGTTCTCCTTCCTACGAGGTTGGCGAACAACATTACTGGCCTCATTGCACAGTTGGCACCGAAGAGCAGTACTAGATCCAATAAACGCTATGTTTCCAGTTGGCTACGGATCCAGCTGAGAAGGGGGGATCGTGTGTCTCGTTCGTGCCAAATTGCGCGTATCCCCAATTCCGGCAGGGGAAAAGGGCAATCGCGCGTGATTAGATTTCCGTTGATGGCGGCGGCTTGGGCAAGCGTTTCCGGCACAAATGCGATTAGATTTGTTCCTTCCAGGAAGGCGGGTTGCAGGTGCAGGCTATCCGTCACCAACCCGACCTGACGTAGGGGCAAACCCTGCTCCTTGCCATAGAGATGCACCGGGTCATCTTGTTTCGCCATCAGGCTCAGCCGGACATGTGGATATAGAAAGACTGTCTCAGCATTCCAGCTGTTCAAAGCTGGGTGGGTTCGGTCCAATAGGCACAGAAGGTGCTCGCGCAGTAGCAGCTTTTGAAGAAACTTCGGAATTGCCTGAAGTCCTGCGCCAATGATCAAATCGGCATCACCGGAATCGAGCATCTGGTAGCTGTGATCCGAATAGCTGTGAATTTCGAAAACGATCCCTGGTGCTTGCTCTCGAATGCGCCGAACCGCCTTTGCAAGGAAACTGGTGGCAATAAAATCATGGGCATGAATTCGAATAGTTGCGCTCGCGTTTTCAGGTGAGAACGTCACCGGTGCAGTCAGCACGCTGATCTCAGAAAGGATCGTGTTCAACCGTGCCGCAAGGTCCAGGGTGCGCGCCGTAGGCACCATTTCGCGCCCTTGCTTGACGAACAGAGGGTCGTCAAACAGGCGGCGCAACCTTGCCAGAGTATGACTCATGGCAGGTTGCGTTACGTTCATTCGCTGCGCAGCACGTCCAACATGCCGTTCCGAAATGAGTGCTTGCAAAGATTTCAGTAGATTGAGATCAATTCCATCAATTTCATTCATACTAAGAAGAAATAATGATTATTTCCAATTATGTCTATCGATTGCCATTTTCCTCTCGACCACAAGAGGAACAGAAAGATGAATATTCTGATCACTGGGGCCAGCAGCGGCTTCGGAAAAGAAATGGCCATCAGACTTGCGGGCGAAGGTCATTCTGTATTTGCCGGAATGCGTGCTTTGAAGGGGCGAAACGCCAAAGTGGCGGCCAGTCTAGAGGCAGTATCCGGGCAAATTTTCCCCATTGAACTGGATGTCAGCAGTGACGCCGGCGTAGACAGCGCAATTGCCAATCTGATGTTAAAGCTGGATGGTTCACTTGATGTCGTGATCAACAATGCCGGGATATATGTTGGGGGACTCAACGAGACCATTTCTGCGGCTCGGTTTCAGAACATGCTGAATGTGAACGTGCTGGGACCGGTTCGCGTGCTGCGCGCTGTGCTTCCCAACATGCGCGCCCAGGACTTTGGCACGGTGATCAGCATCACCAGTGACATGTCCCGATTAGCTTTGCCGATGAGCGGTTTTTACTCAGCCAGTAAAGCGGCGCTGGAACTGGTCGCCGAGACCTATGCTCTTGAACTCGCCCCTTTGGGACTGGAATCCCTTATCGTTCAACCCGGCGCATTTGACACTGGCATCATGCAGAAATCGCCGCCAACGGATGAACCGGAACGCATGGCTGGATACGGCCCAACATTGGAACAAGCACAGGCGATAGCCGGACGCTTCATGGGGTTGGCGCAAAAAAGCTTTGTTGAGGCGTCCCCTGCAATGGTTGCCGATGCCATCGCCGAACTGTTGAACCTGCCCTACGGCAAAAGACCGCTGAGAACTGTCGTCGACCCGTCGGACATTGGCGCTCTGGCCAGCGCAATGAATGCTGCCGTAGCCACCAAGCAGGAGAGGTTTCAGAACGCTCTCGGCGCCGAATTCTCCTTCCCCGTTCAGGAGGCTGCGGAATGAATGTGATCACTGTTTTCGTCGGACTGCTGTCTGTCTTCTTCCTCTTCGCAAGCTCGATCAAGATCTTCGGCTGGCAGAAGTTCATTTTCGAAACCCAATTGGCAATGTTCATCAAGTACGGGTTAAATCGCCAGATCATGGCCTTGGTTGGAGTGGTTGAATTGTTTGGTGCAATCGCGATCTGGCTTCAGGGATCCTGGGTCGGGACTTTGGGCGCGTTGGCTATTCTTGGCACATCCATCGGTGCAGTTGGTTGTCATCTGATCTGGGACACCTGGAAAGAAGGCATTCCCGCCATGGTCACAGGCACCTTGTCCGCAATCGTAGCCTGGTCTGGCCGTGAAACGGTGTTGAGCATTGTTGGTATTAGCTAAAAGCAATTCTTAACACAGGAGTCATGTTGTGACTGACAGTATCCGCGTGGCAAATGCCAAGGGCCTTTATCTGGAAGGCATTCGAGACGGCAAAATGTTTGAAGCGCTCGATAAATATACCGGGGATCGCTACACGCAACACTCAACGGGTGTACGCGACGGTAAAGAAGGTTTCATCGAGTTCTTCACGCCTTTTCTGGAGCGGAATCCGGTGCGCGACATTCAGGTTCTGCGCACCATCGAGGATGGAAACTTCGTATTCGTACATGTGTATCAAAGCCTCAACGGTGGTGAAGCGCAGTGGGTGACGGCCGATATCTTTGATACCGACGAAGACGGTAAAATCATCGAGCATTGGGATGTGATTGCCGCGTATAAGTGGCCAACCGTCTCGGGCCGCAGCATGGTGGATGGCCCAACCGAAATCGAAGATCTCGATTTCACCGAGGCCAACAAGACCGTGGTGCAAGGGTTCATCGACAATGTCTTGATGGCAGGGCGTACCGATCTTGTGAATGACTACATATCGACCGAGCAATACGTTCAGCACAACCCAGAAATAGACGACGGATTGGAAGCTTTCTCCATGCATCTTGGAGAGATGACAAGTGGCGGAAAAACCGCGCAATACGTCAAAGTTCACCGACTACTCGGCCAAGGAAATCTTGTGGTTGCTTATAGCCATGTAAAACAAGACGAAAACGATTGGGCCGTCTTTGACTTGTTCCGGCTCAAGGGTAGAAAGATCGTCGAACATTGGGATGTTCAGGAACAGATCGGCCCGAAAGAGACCTGGAACAACTCTGGCAAATTCTAATCGGCTGGAAAGACGGCCCTACACGCGCAAGTCGCCAAAACCACGCACTTTTGCGCGTTGAGCGTGTGATCGCCTTGGGTTCTCTTCCTCGATGTTTGAACAGTGGTATTTGATTGACCCAGCGCGACACCGCAGGTGCGCAGAATTGGCAGAATCCAGATTGCTAACGTCTTCAAGATTAGACCTCTTCGGCTGGTATCAGGTGAACATCGCGTTGCGGGAACGGAATGGATATACCTTCCTGATCAAAACGTTCCTTTGCTTGCCCGGTTAGGTCCCAGTACACCGCCCAATAGTCATCGGATTTAGACCACGGACGGCAGAATATGTTGACCGAGTTGTCCCCCAATTCTCCAACAAATACCTCGGCTGTTGGCGAGCTGAGGCAAAGATCGTGGTTTTTGACCAGTTCCTTCAAAACGGCAATGGCATGAGCGGCATTGTCAGAATATGCAATTCCAAACACGAGATCGACGCGCCGCTCGTCTGATGCGCTTACATTGGTAATCACGTCCCCCCAGATTTTGCTGTTTGGAACAACGATGATTTGATTGTCGAATGTACGGATCTTTGTGGAAACAACCGACATCTCATCCACAAACCCGGATGATCCGCCGACTTCGATGTAATCGCCGGTATCGAAGGGCTTGAGGACCATGATCATCAGACCGCTTGCAAGGTTGCCTAGAGTTTCCTGCAACGCGAAACCCAAAATGAACGACAAGCCGCCGAATACAGCGAATAACGGTGTTACGTTCACGCCGAACAAGGCCAGGACAACCAGGATACCCAATACAAAAACCGACCAAAAAACTGCGGTGGCCAGAAACCTCTTTAACATTCGAGACAGTGTCGGAACTCTATCAAGTCCGCGCTGTGCCATCCTGCGCACGAAGCGGGCAACAAACATCATCGTCCAGACAGCAACCAGAACGCCCAATACCCCAAGGACAATTCGCATCCCCCCGTCAAATGCGACCAGCCATGCGAGGGCGCTCTGCACCAGCGTCGTGAAATCAACCGATGTTATCGCACTGGTTTGAAGCGCCGACAGGTAATCAAGATGGGGTTTGAGATCCTCCGGGGCTGCTCCTTTTTTTGACCAAGCCTCAAGAACAGTTCTATATTTTTCGAGCGTCGCATTTGAGGTCGCGACAAAAGTTGACAGTTCTAATCTCAGTTTGTCTTCGTTTTCCTTATTTGCTTTCTGCAAGTTCAGATTTATCTGGGCAAATTCTTCGGCCTGATTGCGAACATGAGTCTGCCAAGCAGCTGATGCATCGGACAATTCTTCGGCGGTTAATGGCACGACTAGTATTTCGAGTTCATCAACGCTCGTGTTCTCATCAACTGCCAAAGCGAAAAACTCAGTTTCAGCAACGGATACTTCATCCGTTTCCTGGCCAAACGCATTGAATGGAAAGATAAACAGCAACGCGCAAAGGCAAACATGCATGATCCGATTTCGCGGGTTCCGGTTCATTTGAATGCTCCGTGGATGAATTTCGTGGCCACCCGAAGTGCGCCCTGTTTCACAATTTCGGGTGGGCTGGATTTTTGCAGTGGGCGACCGCAGACACCCGGCACCTGACAGCAAATCCAGCGAGGATTGCGTTAATCATCGTCTCTGGTAGCCCCGCCAGTCGCCTTGATCCTTCCCATCAATACACGTTCCCTATTAGTCGAAACCTCTTCGGAAGTCTGGATTGGTCCAAAAGTCTGTACGTCGTCGACCTCTATAGTAAACGCAGCCTTCATGAGGACGGGACCATCAACAACCAGCATTTCCTTCTGCGTCGGCTCGATCCTGATTTGACCAGTTACAACGATGGGCTCGTAGACTGTCGATGGTGCCCAGGAACCACTCAGGCGCAAGCGCACCATCTGGTTTGGTGGCGGAGGCGGTACGTGGCTGCACATTCCACGTTCCGGCACGATATATGCCATTTGGGTGCCATCTTCGTTGGGGGGTGCCGGGATCACAAACCCGCCCAATGAAACGGTCACGCCATCGATGTCGACGTTGGCGGCCGTGCCCGCCTTCTCACGTCGTTCCATCACAACCCAGCGTTGGGAAATCAGCCAGTCAGCATCAACGCCTTCCTCAGCAAGAGTTGCTTCGGTCGCTTCGAGATCCTCTTGAATCTGGTCAAGCTGTTCTGGCGTCGCCCCACCTTTTTCTTGCTGCGCGCGCAACCGGACCAATTTGCGAAGCGCGTTAAGCTGTTTGCCCGTCAATTCGACGAATGGATCTTCGTAGTTCTGAGCGGATTCATCGATCAGGTCTGACCACTCAACACGTGTGCCTTCCGAATGAACCGGCAAAGCCAGAAAGCACGCGGCTATTACTGCACAGGAAAAACGCATTATCATATGCTCCAAAGTTTCATCAGAACAGCGCCCATTGCCACTGGCTCTGACGGGTCATCATTCAGTTGCACCGGATTCCTGCGCGAGCAGGACGCGTGCTCACGAAAGGGTAGCAAGCGCAAAAAGTACAAGAAGGGCTTTTCCATCGCTAGGCCTGGTGTCCGGGTTTTGACCTTGGTCCGGGGTTCACAGAATGATCGCCCCGGCCAGCGTCAGGACAAACGAGGTAGTTCTTGCCCTGAAACATCGTACTTTCGTCTAGTTGAGAAGATCGCCGACGATGCCGACGGCATCAACAACGGTAGACAGGTCATTCGTAACTTCGAGGACTTCGCCATCGACCTGAATGTAGCGGTTTCCTTTGCTCGGCGCCTTCAGCTTCCATTTGGAAAGGTCCCCAATATCCTCGAACTCCAGATCAGATGGGAGCTTGGCACCGCGCGTGTAGCGCTTGATCTGACCAGGCGGCACAGCCTTTGGGCCTTTGCCGGGTTTGTCTTCTATCTGAATGCTGACATCACCGTTCTTGCCCCCCTTGTTCGGCTTTTTACCCTTGTTGTCTTTGGCGTGGGCATCGCTGCCTCCAAGGATGAAAAACACAACTGCTAAGGCTGCGAGAATTCCGTAGGCGATCTTCATAGATTGTTCCTTTGCTTCCCAACTTCATTCGACTGGCGTTGAAAATTCCGGCACGCGCTTCAGGGCTTCGATCATGTCCGCGCTCGTCATCAGCTCGATGAACGTGTAATCTTTCAGAACCCCTTGGCTCAGACGCGAAATATACATGGCCTGCACCATGCCCGGATCGTCCGGGAAACGGACGGTGATGTAGTTCTTTCCATCTGCCAGTCCCCAAAAATAACTGATCATCTCACCACCCATTGCGGCGAGCGCAGCCCCCATGTCTTTTTCCCGGTCGGTCGGATTGTCGATCATGATTTGCCAGGCATCGGGGTTTGGTTCCCCGATCCCCAGATAGTATCGGCTGTGAGGCTCCTCAGCCGCCGCTCCGGAGACACCAATCCCAACTGCGCAAAGAGCTACTGCGATTACCTTGTTCATTGATCGCTCCCCTGTTCAGGATCGACTGCGCAAGACGCAGGCGTCAAATTCCCGCATACTCCGCTCATTCGAGTGTATTCTTGTAGAAGACGCCGTCTTTCATGATCACGCGAATGGTCTCGAACCCCCGATCCCGCGGTGCTGCATCAAACCACTTTGGATTTGCTCCAAGAACCGACAGATCCTCCAGCGGGTTTCCGTCGACGATCAGGATGTCTGCATAGGCCCCTTCTTCGATCACGCCCAGTTTGTTGGGATAAGGGTTCCGCCGCCCAGTCAGTTGTGCCAACTCGCCACCAGTCGAGGTCGCTGCAACCAGGAAAGCATGGTTACCCAGCAATTCAGCGAAGTAGTATTTTTCAAAGTCCCGGTGCGCGCGTCCAAATCCAATGGTGGACAGCACGGTATCGACGTTATGCACGATCTTGGGCTTGTACTTTTTGATGTACTCAACGACGTTTTCTGACCCGACCAGATATTCTTCCAGTTTCGGTTTTACCGTTGGCATCGAGAAATTGGGGTGATCAAGCAGCGCCGGATCCATTCCAGCTACATTCAAGGCCCAGAAGATACCCTCATCCGCAATGCGTTTGACGGTCTCTTCGCTCACCATCTGAGCGTGCTCCAGCGACTTGACGCCGGCGTCCAGAGCCATTGTTACTGTTTCGTCCGTATAGGCGTGAACTGTCACATAGGTATCAAAGAAGGACGCAGCCTCGACCGCTGTCGAAATCTCATCAACGTTGTAAGCAACGGACCAGAGCGGATCGAGCTCGGATGACACGCCGCCACCGGCCATAAGTTTCAGGAAACTCGCCCCGTGCGCGAAGTTAAGCCGCGATGCCTTCCGGATTTCCTCGGCACCATCAGCAATATAGGACAGGTTGAACGTATTGGCGACGTCGTCCGATCCCATGTTGAAGGTTCGCTGCTCGGGGTTTCGCCAGTCACCGTGCCCGGATGTCGGGCCGATGGCCGCACCTGACGCATAGATGCGCGGGCCGTCTACAATCCCCTTGTCTATCAGTTCACGCAGACCTGATCCCATTCCGCCGGTATCCCGCACCGTGGTGTAACCATCGTAGAGATAGTCGCGGGCATTTTCAGCCGCTGTGGCCCCGATCTGATCCCATTTGGCGGCCTGAAGACCCGAGAAGGATTGCACGAGCCCTGTAGCGTAGAGATGCACGTGACTGTCAATCAACCCTGGCATCAGCGTGCGACCACCCCCGTCAACAAGCGTTGCGTCGGGCGCATCAATACCGTCGGTCGAGACTGTCTTTATGAGATTGCCTTCAACCAGAACATTCGCGTTTTCGATCCGCTCTTCACTAATTCCGTCAAAGATATGCACATTGGTGAACAAGGTTTGCGGGAGTGCGTCCTGCGCCAACGCGCCGCTTGCTGCCAAGGAAACAAATCCAGCGATTGCTGTCAGTGAGGCCAGTGTTTTCACGTGTCAGTACTCCCATTTGTCAAACTAAGGGGGCGCGGGATGTCGAGGTAAATTCACCCTGCGCGATACTCAATCGAGTGTATTCTTGTGGATCACGCCGTCTTTCATGATCAGGTCGATGTTGTTGGTGTAGTCGACCAGGATCTCGGCATCTTCGACCGGGTTTCCTTCAACAAGCAGCAGATCGGCGTATGCTCCCTGTTCGATCACACCCAGCGGGCCTGCTGTGTAGGGGTTGAGTTTTCCTGAAAGCGCCAGAAGTGCGGCGGACTTTGACGTGGCTTGTTGCAGGATTTCGTGTGAAGTCCATGCCTCCAGCCGGTATTTGAACTCATCGTTTTGCTTGGTCAGCGCGACGGGATCGCCGATAATGTCGGTTGAGAAAGCCACGTTCTCGATCCCGAAGTCTTTGATCAATTGCATCTGATTTCGTGCACCCGCTTGCACGCTGAGGAACTTTTCTGCGGCCCCTGGCCCAAGCGCGGAAATAACGGTTTGTTCGTCCAGCCCCAAAAGAGAGTAGAACGGAACGATCCAAGCATCTGCGTCCTTGATCGCTTGAGCCCCGACTTCGGTCATCAGTTGTCCATGTTCAATGCTGATCACACCTGCCTCAATCGAGCGCACGATGGATTCGTCTGTATAGGCGTGAACCATGACATAGGTTCCCCAATCGGCAGCGGCCCGAACCGACGCTTCCAGCTCTTCCGGCAGACCTTGAACGGTGTGTAACGGATCAACCTGAGAGGAGACCCCTCCGCCAGCCATCACCTTGATCTGGACAGCGCCAAGGCGCAGGGCTTCGCGGGTCGCGCGCAGTGTTTCCGGCACGCCATCGGCCAGGAACTCCAAGTGCTGGTTGAAGAAGGACGGTTGCGCCCCCATGAAATTGGGATGGGGTTCGGTGTAGACGCGATGTTCTCCATGCCCCGAGGTTTGCGAGATCACAGGCCCAGAGGCGTAGATACGCGGGCCAACGGCCTTACCCCGATCAATCGCTTTTTGCAGACCAATTGCCGGGCCGCCCGCATCCCGAACTGTGGTGAAACCCCGTAGCAGCATTTTCTCAGCTTCAATTGTTGATACTGCACCCCAGTACATCCAGTCGAAGTTATCGCGCAGGTCCGCCACCGGTTCAGTGACCGTCATATGCACATGTGCGTCGATCAGGCCCGGCATCAGGGTTCGACCACCACCGTCAATGATCTGGGCATTGGCGACGGCCAGCGGTTCCGCTGATACGTCTGCGATCAGGTTGTCCACGACCAGAACGTTTGCGTTCTCAAGTCGTTGTTCATCGACACCGTTAAACACGTGCACATTGGTAAAGAGGATCGGAAAGCTTTCTTCCTGCGCCAAACCTTGGCCCGCGATTGCCAGGCTTGCAGAAAAGGCTGTCGTGGCCACCAGGTGTTTGAATTTCGGTGTCATTGAGGCCCTCCAAATACGAATCACAGATGTATGTTTCTGAATATGATTTTAGAGTGATTGCCGGATTTTGCCTGACAGTATGGCAGGCTGCGCCAAATTGATTTGGCATTCTGCATGCTTTTGGCACCTTTTTGTGTGTTTTCTGTCTTTCTGTCGTTACCTTCATGATATTTGAGGGCGACATGGACGCATTTGACCAAAACACAAAGAAGGCCTTGCCGCTGGTTCGGGCGTCGGTTGCTGCACCGGTGGTAGCTGCTTTGCGTGGCGCCGGTGTAGAGCCAGCCTTCGTTCTGGACCCTCTGGGCGTGAGCGAAGCTCAGGTGATGGATCGCCAGAATTTCCTGCCTCACGAGACGATTTATAAAATCCATCAAGCCGCTGCTGACGCAACATCACCAGACTTCTGCGCGCTAGTTGGTCAATCAATTGACCTTGTTCGGTTTCTGCCTCTTGGTGACATGTTGGCCGAGGCGTTGACGCTGGGTGACTTCTTTACGCGATACACTCAAGCCGTCTCGAAAGAATCCAACGCGGTCACACAGTCTATGCTTGTGGAAGGCGAGCACGCTTATTTCAGTGCCAAGCGGAATTTCAAGTTTTCAGTTTCGCCGGGACAGACCGACGCATTTCTAGCGAGCATCTGGATATCATTACTGCACCGGGTTCTGGATTTTAGGTGGGACCCGAGCCAGATCATCTTACGGGTCAGCGAACCTGACGTGCTGCCCAAGCATTTTCATGGTGTTCAAGCCATCAAGTGTAGCCCTCAGGGCTTTTCGATCCGGTTTCCTTCACCCTGGCTGAGCCATCATTTGCTCTCGGAAACATTGGAAAACCCGTCAGACCTGACAGGCGCTACCCCCGACCAGCATGCGCCTCAAGATTTCTTAGCCGGGCTTCAGGGCCTGATCCGGATTCATCTTGGCGAGCCGGGATTTGGTGTAGACGAACTGGCGCGCCTATGCGGTTTCCACCGGGAAACATTGAACAATCGGCTGGCCCCTTACGGGCAATCAGCCTCTCAGGTCATATCTGGTGTCAAACTGGAAGAAGCAAAGAAGCTGTTGGGTTCGGCAGGGAAGTCCGTTGGTGAGACCGCACTGCGGCTTGGCTATGCAGACTCCACCGCGTTTTCGAGGGCCTTCCGAAAATGGTCTGGAATGTCGCCGTCGGATTTTAAGAAAACGGTAAAAGAACAAGGTTGAAACACCTGCGCCAGTGCGGTCGCATGTTGCTCGCCGTCGTTTCTTCGGGCATAGGATGAGAACACTGGCCGAATATATCCCAAATTGCGCGCACGTTGTGAAAATCTGGTCGAGCGCTTGCGACACCATTCACTCATGCCCGCTTCATGCTAAAAGCTGGAACTGCAAAGTCTTGTTTTGAATGTCTGCTTCGGGCTGCCATCGGCCGAAAAAACAGGGCCCAGAGAAACGCGTAATTGAGGCCGCGGCGGTTGGACAAAAGAGTAAATGTCGCCGTCAGCCGGTCATACCTGCCGCCCGTAGCCCATTGGTGAGAAGTTTAAAATCATCCGGTCGCCGCCACATAGACCGAAACCCGCGAGCAAGACTATCTAACGTATCATCCTCAACCACAATTCCTCGACTTGTGAACTCATCGTGACGTTCAGAAACAAATTCTTGCAATGCGTCAGAGGCGTCTCGCTCCCGTTTGAGCTGCGCGTAGGACGCGGCGACAAATGCTGTGGCCAACGAGTTAAGCCGCGCTGCTCCCATTAGAAAACTAAGCGCTGCTTCAAAGTTGCCGTTGAAAAATTCGACCTGCCCCATAATCCAGTCGATGGCAGGTGGATGTAGCGGGTCCAGCGCCATAGCTTCCGAAACTACTTCGCGCGCCTTTTCGTGCAAGCCGAGCAATAGGAAAGCGTAGCCGCACCATGCCATCGACTCCGCCTCGCTTTCTATCATGGAAAGTGTCTTGTTGAATTGCGCTTCGGCCTCGCTCCACAGCCCGGCACAGAGATAAGCAAACCCAAGCTGGTCTTGAATGTAGACGTCCCGGTTATCCAGTGCCACGCCCTTTCGGGCGATCTTCAACGTGTGGGCCGGTGCGTCAGCGTCTGCCAGACCAAGCCACAAGTCTATGACATACGTGTCCGAAAGATACATGTAAGATCGCGCGATGGTCGGATCGAGCGCGACCGCTCGTTCCAACAACGCTCTCGCCTTGGCCGTATCTCGTGCGTTCAAGCCGTCGCGTAGTGCCTTGCCCTTGAGCATCAGTTCATAGGCCTTCATCTGATCCGTTGGTTTCTGTGTCGAACGGTCGACAACATCGTGCTGGACCCTGCCTGGCAACACTGCGACGATACTTCGGGCCACCTCGTCTTGTACCGCCAGAACGTCCTCCAGTTCGTGGTCGTATCGATCCGACCAAAGTTGAGTACCTGTACGGGCGTCAGCGAGCTGTACCGAGATCCTAACGCGGCTGCCAGCCTTCCGCACGCTGCCTTCAACCAGGTAATCTGCGCCGAGAGCCTCCGCGATTTTGGCTGGATCTGTGTCCTGTGTCCGGAACCTGAAAGACGCATTTCTGGAAACAACCTTGAGCGTCCGAAAACGCGATAAGCCCACAATAATGTCTTCCGCAATCCCGTCGCTGAAGAAGGCCTGCTCGGGGTCATCGCTCATGTTGTGCAGTGGCAAGACCGCAATAGTGGCTGTTCCTGACGATTCAGGCCGATCCGGTTTAGCGCATACTGTGCTTGACCCGCCAATGCGCCAAGCATGTACCGGTTCGGCAACGTTCTTTACCGTGTGCTGACCAGCATCCTCCCAAGCAACCGGTATACGGTTTCCGACCACACGATATACAGCGTCCGACACCAACACACCGCCCGGTGGGGCAAGCTGCTCCAGTCTCGACGCCAGGTTCACACCGGAACCAAAAACATCTCCGTCGCGCACGATTATGTCCCCAAGAGTAACGCCAATACGAAATTGGAGAGGGTCCTTACCTGCCGCTGATGCGTTTTGCCATTCAACCGCACAGGAAACGGCGTCGACTGCGCTGTCGAAGCTGGCGAGCAGACCGTCACCCATCTGTTTGACGATGCGACCGTAATACCGACCGACAAGCGGAGCAGCAATATCGTCAATGTGCGCTGAAAGGACTTCGAGCGTGCCTTTCTCGTCCCGCTCCATCCGAGCGGTAAAGCCGACAAGGTCAGCAATCAGGATGGCCGCTAGCTTTCGCTCCACGTGTTGTCCTCCTTTCTGTTTAATACTGGTCGCTAAGTGTTTAGACCACGCGAAAATGAACAGGGTCGGTTTCTGACCTTGCTTGAAGTCGGTTTCAGCGTTGGGGAACTTTACCATTTGTCTGCGCGAAAGGCTTGGAGAACAAACAGCCGAATTGTCCTCGCCTTGAGTTGCGCCATGTCCGCTTTGGGGCTGAAAATTCTACTCTCGGGGTTCGCGCAAAAAAGGCCGCTCGAAAGCGGCCTGATAGATCACACCTCGGTGGCTTCCGCGATGGCGAGTGCGTCTTCGATGTCTACACCCAGGTAACGCACTGTACTGTCCATCTTGGTGTGACCAAGCAATAGCTGCACGGCTCGCAAGTTACCTGTTCTACGATAAATCTGCGCCACTTTTGTGCGTCGCATTGAATGGGTCCCATACTGACTGGGATCAAGCCCAATCGAAGCGACCCATGACTGAACCAACCTCGCGTACTGACGAGTAGAAATATGCAGCCGATGCTGAAAACGCCCTGGCCACAAGTACTCGGATCTTTTCATTGCAGGTTGTTTCAGCCAATTCAAAAGCGAGTTTCGCGTACCACTACTAATTTCAAAACGAACGGGTATCTTTGTCTTGCTTTGGTTGACAGACGCGCGTTCCTTTACTTGTCCAGCGGCAAATACGTCTGCAACTTTCAGGCGAACTAGATCGCAACCACGGAGCTTACTGTCTATTGCTAAATTGAACAGTGCTAAGTTCCTATGATCTTCTGAAATTTCTAAGCGAACGAGTATTGCCCAGACATGCCTTGGCAAAAGCGGGCGCTTCTGGCCAATAACCCGACCTTTGTTCCACGCAGATCGGCCAACTCGAATGACGGGTAGATTTAAAGCTTGCATGACGAATACTCCGCACCGCCATGCACCACCTCATCGCCCACACAGTGTCAGCGTCTATTGGTTACCATGCTTGGTCCCCGTCATTAAAAATCTGACTTTGTCGAAGCCTGACCGGCGCCACAAATTTGCGATTTGGTATAGGGCGAATAGCAGAACTATGGATTCAATAGATCAGGATGGATAATCTTGGGTGTAGGGGAGAACGGGTGTGGAACGCCGCCTTACCACTATCTTGAGTATTGACGTCGTGGGCTACTCGCGACTGATGGAACGCGATGAGGCAGCGACGCTGGCAGCACTAAAGTCGCATCGGTCTGAACTCATTGACCCCTTTGCGGCGAGTTATGGTGGCAAGACGATCAAATTGATAGGTGATGGTGCTCTACTGGAGTTCGAAAGCACCGTACAGGCAATGAAATTTGCCGTTTCTGTTCAAAACGAAATGCTCTCTCGAAATTCGGACGTTCCAGATAGCGAACGAATTGTGTTTCGGATCGGCATCAATATCGGAGATGTGATTGCCGAGGATGGAGACATTTATGGTGATGGCGTCAATGTCGCCGCTCGACTTGAAGGCTTGGCTGAGCCCGGAGGTATTTGCATTCACCGCAGCGTAAGGGACCAGGTACAGGACAAGCTGGATCTGAATTTCGAGGATCTGGGTGAGACCGAAGTCAAAAACATAGAGAGACCAGTCCGAGCCTTCGAAATCGTTCTGGATGACAAGGCCAAGGCTTTGGCTATTTCAGAGCCAGTTGCGCATACGAAACCACACATGTCCAAGTGGGTGCCAACTCTAATCGGTGCAGCATGCATCTGTTTGGTGCTGGTTTCGGTCGTATGGTGGCGATCCAGAGATGTGGCACCCCTGACCGAACAAGAGGAGTTGGCGCTTGCCATCCCAGACGAACCGTCCATCGTCGTTTTGCCCTTTGAGAACCGCTCAACAATTGAAGAGGTCGGCTATCTGGCAGAAGGTTTTGGAACAGCAATCACGACGCAGCTTTCGAAGTTTCCACAGCTATTTGTGATTGCTGGTTCTACTTCGATTACCTTTGCGGACAGCTTGGCCAAACCGCGAGAAATAGGTCGAGAGCTCGGTGTGCGATATGTTCTGTCAGGTAGCGTTCAGAGCGTTGGCGAGAATATTTCGATTAACTCAACACTGATAGAGACAGAGTCGGGGCACGCTCTATGGTCGGAACAATATGACGTTGGCGTCGAAGAATTGTTTTCCGCTCAGGCCGACCTTATTCGGGAAATCGCATCCACCCTGAAAATTGTAGTTGAGGAAGAAGAAATCGCTTCGCTTAGGAAACGGCCAACCGATGATCTAGAAGCGTATGAACTTTTTCTGAGGGCTGTCGCCAAAAGCAAGCTGCTGAATACTGCGAGTCGGCAAGAGGCAATTGAACTACTGGAACGAGCCATAGTGCTCGATCCAGACTACCTTTCTGCACATATTGAATTGAGCGGTCGCTACCTTAGCCTTTGGCGCTTTGGTGGGTCGGACGATCCAGAAACCGCGCTGAACAAAGCCCGCAGGCACGCACAGCGTGCGTTAGAACTGGATCAATCGGACTATCGCGTTCAACACCGCTTGGGCCAGCTACATTTGTTTGCTGACCACGATCATCAACTCGCATACCAGGCATTTCAGCGGGCAATACGGGAGAACCCCAATGATCCTGAGGTTCTATATGGTATGGGCTTTCTACGGTCGCTTATGGGTGAGCCAGCCGAAGCGATTGAGTGGAACAACAAGGCAAAAAAGGTCAACCCGCGTTATCCCGGCTGGTACAATTTTAACGCGGCCCTTTCTCATTTCTTAATCAGAGATTACAAACAGGCAATTCTGCTGGCAAAGACCGGTATCTCAACTTATCCAAAGTCGCTTCCTCCGCGCCGTATCTTGGTCGCAACCCTTGCTGAAATGGGACGTCTGGAAGATGCACAGGTTGAAGCAAAGAAATTACTCGAAATCCGGCCGGACTTCCGTGTTTCTACACACAGAAACACACCCTTTATGCATACTGAGGACCAGGACCGGTATTTTGGTGCGATGGTTGCTGGTGGATTGCCCGAATAGAAAGGTTTTCATATCCCGGATACTGGCTGTATGCGCGGTTTCCACTTTTGGTAGCATCGTTGCATGAACGGACCAATCCGCTCCTCGGGATCAACAAACATCGCTGATGAATGTCTGGTTTGGGCTGTCTCTAGTCACTGATGCGAAGGGCGGCGAACGTCGACTTCGAGCCCACATTGACCGATGCTGCGCTATGCCCCAATTACAGCAATGCGCAGAAAGCGGCCTTTGCAAAGTTTAACGAACGGCCCAAAGCGTGGTAGGCCTGTTGCGTTGAGAACCGCTGAAATCAACCCAAAGCGGACGACGAAAAGATGGCCAATCGGCAAAGGTTTTTTTTGCGTTTTCCTAACAGCGGCTACTCAATTGCAGTGCGAAATGTTGAGGTAAGCCGTTTGTTCAAACCGTAATGAGGTTCGGCTGAAGAACCGTAGTGCAATTCCGCCAATGCAGCGATGTCATTGAAAATCACTACGGAGCCGCCTTCTTCATTCGCGTAAACCAGTAGTTTTTGGCAAAAGGCATCCAAACCAATTGCCGGAAAGCCCGCCATAGCCACGCCACCGGGTGCTGGTCCGCCGAACAGTAAAAGTACCGCCTCCGGCAGGTCCACCCCCAGTTTGGACGCTTCCGTCGCAAAATCGATTTCCCCAAACCACACAGTATCGTCCTGCCCCGTCACAGCTGTCCTGAGACTTTCTACTGCCTCTGGTACGCTGAGCAGAGTTTGCAGTTCGATGACCCCATAGTCGGCAGTCAATCCGCTGGTTGGCGCTGGTGTTGCATCCAAGTCTTTTAGAACTTCGAGCATCTTGCTCTCAAATGCATTTAACGCTTGGGTGTCATTCAGGCCATGCCGCACTTTGAGAAACTGAGAGTCTGTGTAGGCGATCTGTGGACGACCATCCTGATCGAAGGAAAGAACTCGAAAAGGAAGGTCCAGACCTGCTCGCACGTTCTCTTTCAGAATGGGCGTGTTTATCTCTGGATCAGAGAAAATGAGCACACGGGACGCTGGCGTTTCTACGTCTTCAGCTTTGGCCAGACGCGAATGATCTATCGATGCGATTGGAGCAGCTCCCGCTTCAGAAACGGCAGTCTCAAGCTCTAAGAAGTTTTCGTCCACCGCGGTCTGGACAGATGAAGATTGTGCAAAAGCGGATGCCGAAACTGATAAAGTTGCGATCATCGAGAAAACAAAGCCAGACTTCACCATTTTACCACTTCCTGTTTCCTCGTACTTTTTTCAGAGAAACCGCCGCCAGAGCTGCAAAAGCTATCTCGGCTGCAAGATAAAAGAGAAGTACCCCGTTCGGAACTCCATCGATTAGGATGCTTAGTATGCGCCCAACGGCCAGTCCTGACATAAACAAAAATAGAACCCACAGCGCGGGGCGTTGTAACTCTGGTTTCGAAGCAGCCGCCAACCAAAACAGCGCGTTTGCCATGTAAAGACCCATAATCGCTCGGAAGACATGCGTCTGATTCGTCCCTTCCACTGAAAATCCCAGCAAAACTGGGATCGAACGGCCGGGCATCAGACCGTATGACACCGCAATTGGCACGAGGCCGACGGCAGCAAGCAGAAGGACTAATCTAGCACTCATGGAGGACTCCTTCTCGTAGAGGTTTCGCTTTTTGCGAAATTCCTAGTCGGTAATTTTGGGCATCCGATGATCCGAGCCGGATGCCCACGCTGCGGTGTGAAAGGCGTATTGGTTGCCTCGCTTCCTCTACTGAGAGATGCCGCCTTCGGTTGATGTTTGTTCTTCAACATGGTCTTGATTGGCGACCGGCTTCCCGCGCGGAGGGAACTCCTCGAAAGTAGCGAGATGCGCCTGCACTAACCGGGCGGCTGGGCCGAATGCCCACATTTTCTCACCCATCCAGCGGACGTACATACCGCTTTCCTCCGCAGCTTTTTCGTAGGGATCGCGGCGGAGGTTGAAAAGCAAGGGGGCGACCAATTCTTCCTTCGGGCCTGACCAGCCGTGGTTTTGAACGACAAAGTGCGCTTTCCAATCGTTGTAGCGTACTGCTTGGAGGTCCGTACCCTGATAGTAAATCAGCTCGCGGCGATTGCTCTCTTCATCCTCACCCGTCAGGTAAGATAGTTGATTGTAGCCATCGAGATGCACTTTATAGCCTTCATATCCCTCTAGGAGCTTTTCTCTTAGATCTGTCGGACCTCCAGCCGCAGCTACAAATGTTGGCATCCAGTCCATTCCGCTGAAGATGCCATTCAAGACTTGACCTTCTGGAATTTTGCCCGGCCAGCGAATAATCGCAGGAACTCTAAAGCCACCTTCCCAAGTAGTACCCTTTTCCCCATGAAACGGTGTCGTACCACCATCAGGCCACGTCAGTGTTTCCGGGCCATTGTCTGCGGTGAACATCACTATGGTATTATCGGCGACTCCCAGATCCTCAAGGTGGCTGAGAACGTTACCAACGTTGTTGTCCAACTCCTTCATGACAACATCCTGAAGTCCGCGCCCATTGCCCAACATAGCTTCGTATTCGGGGCTGAGGTGGGTCCAGACGTGTGCACGGGCTGGAGCCATCCAGACAAAAAACGGAGTGTCCGACTCTACCGCACGAGAAATGAAGTCCTTCGTGTAAGATGTCACTTCGTCATCCAAAGTCTTTTGGCGCTCAGGAGGCGCAGGCCCGTCATCAATAATGCGCTGCTTCCCGACTTTTCCAAATCGCGGGTCGACTGTTTCGTCTACTTCCTCTGTTGCAAATGAATGAATGATGTTGCGAGGCGCAAATTGCGCGTTGAATTCTGGGTCGTCTGGCCAATCCGGATCAGACGTATATTCCATAGCATTCAAGTGATAGAGCCAACCCCAATACTCGTCGAAACCTTTTGCAGTCGGTAGGAACTCATTGAGGTCGCCTAGGTGGTTTTTTCCGAACTGCCCCGTCGTATACCCCAACTTTTTCAGGAACATCGGAAGCGTTGGGTCATCTGGGTTTAAACCTATCGGATCTCCCGGCAGTCCAACCGTGTGCATACCAGTTCGTATTGGCAATTGTCCGGTCATGAAGGCTGATCGACCGGCAGTACAACTTGGCTCGGCATAATAATCTGTGAGACGAGCACCCTCAGAGGAGAGGCGATCCAAGTTCGGCGTCTCAATGCTTTTGACACCTCCGTGGTAAACGCCGACGCTCGCCCAACCTACGTCATCTGCCATGATGACAAGAATGTTGGGCGGGGTATGTTCGTCGGCCCAAACTCCATTGAAAGCAAAGCAGACGGCACCCGTTACTGAGATAAGCTTGTTCATTAAGACCTCCCGACTTGGTACTTCTTACCAACCATAGGAAAAACATCGGCTTAGAGGAACGGTCTGATTTGTTAACTTTTTGGGCTCAGCACCTTGGTGCAAGAAATTTCCTCGACCAAAAATCCCGCCAAGCCGGAATTGCAAAGCCCTGGGTTGAATGTCCGGTTTGGGCTTGGACCTGCCAAACATGCAAGTCGCGGAGAATGGCCGCATCGAGCCCAATGTGACCGATGCTTCATGGCAAACAATTTTCCGAGTGGGTGAAATGCAGACGTTCGCTGCATTTTGTCATCTCCCAGCAAAGCGGGACAAACTGGTCGCCATCCGAATTCAGCTCAGTCTCTCAATCTTTCAATGTTGCTAGATATGCAATGATATCCACGCGATCTTTTTCATTTTCAATTCCGAGCATCACTTTGGTCGTCCCGGGTACAAACTGATATGGGCTAGCGAGATAGCTATTCAGTGTATCTGCATCCCACACCAAACCTAATTCGCGCAAATAACTTGAATAAGAAAACTCGGGATCGGACGCAGTGCGTCGTTCGAATACTCCCCAAAAGTTGGGCCCATTATCACCTGTTATTCTCGTCGACGAAGGTTTGCCGTGGCAGACTTCGCACCCCCTGGCTAGAAACTCACCATTTGAAACATTGGCACCTTGCAACTTATCGGCAATCGGTTGGCTCTCTACTCGCTGAGGCGCTCCCGCTTCGATGAGCACCTCGGCGATTTCTATGTGCCCCGCTCTCAGCGCCTGATGCAAAGGAGTTGAGATATATGGTTCATAGCTGGCTGGATCCGCCCCAGCCTCAATGAGCACTTTTACTACTTCGATGTGACCATACCCGGCCGCATGGTGGAGAGCGGTTCCAACCGTATAAATATCATTTCCCTGATAGAAAAAAATTGTGGGATCGGCACCTCGTTCAAGAAGAAGTTCAACCAACTCAGTATGGCCGAATTTTGCCGCAACAAAAAGCGGTGTAACGCCCGGTGCACTTGTCATGTTCGTACTGCGAAGTTCGAGCGGCACACCCTTGTCTAGCTCCGCGAGAACGCCCTCAATATTTCCACGTTTGGCGTGAAGATGGATGATTTCCGCCAATGCCTTCTCAAACGGAAAGATAAACAGCGACAGAGTAACTATAATTAGTCGAAACATATGCGCATCCGAATTCAACGGCTTAAGCCAATCATAAGCAGATTGAGTCGTTGTACCAAATTCTACGGAAGAAATGGGTTCCTGTGCGACGTTCGCGCCAGTTCGTCAGCTTTGTGGTCGCTCGCAAAAGAAGTACTACCGCCATCGCAACGCATGATGGCTAAGCGGGCTGCATCCGCAGCAATTGAGTCAATTTTTGGATGTCGGCTCGGAGTCAAATTCGTGGGCCTGCTGCTTCGCACAGAACGACAGCTTTGTCCGCAAATAGGGGTTTGCAAAGCCCGCTGATGAATGTCTGGTTTGGGCTGCCATCGGCCGTCGACCAACAATGCAGCGAACAGCGACAACGATCCCTATCCTGCGTCGTCTTGCTCGTTGGTTACTGCACTGATACTCTGTAAACACGCTTGGCACGGAAGCCAAGCAATGGAGATTTTGTGTTTACGATTGCGGGAAACCGCTAAGTCCTGAACAGCAGGACGACCAAGCCAATTAGAACCTGCGCCAATGTGGCAGGCTTCCCTTTTTGCATGGCTCGTGAACACTCAAACTACAATCACCAATGCATGAGCTTTGCGCCCAAAGCCGACATCAGTTAAGGTGAATACCCCCGTCGATCACGACAGTTTGCCCAGTAATTGTATGGCTCTTACAAAACAACAGTGCCTGCTGTGCAACGTCGTCAATTGAGGTAGTTTTCCCAAGAAACGACCGATCTCGCCACATTGCAACGTACTCTTTGGTAGCCCCGCCAGACATTTGCGTCCCTTCCATCAAACCGGGAGATACGCAGTTCACCGTGATATCGGGTGCCAAGGCTGCAGACAGAAACCTTGTGAGAGGTACGACAGCAGCTTTGCTTGGCGCATAGGCTACTGCAGCACCCCAATCCCCATGCCCAATTGTAGATGAAATGTTTACAACTCTACCCCAAGTGGACGCTCGCAGATGAGGAGCGGCTGCTCTGGTAAGAAAATATGGACCGCTAAAGTTTGTCGTTAGCATTTCCGTCCAAATCTCCGGGGTGAGGGCTTCCAGATCACCAGTTGGCAAGTTGAGCCCGCCAGAGGCCATGCCGGCATTGTTCACCAGAATGTCCAGCCCGCCGAACTCGCTGACTATCCTGCCAATACAGGCATGCACTGAAGAAGGCTCGGTGAGGTCAAACTGTTCTGCGCGAGCCGTGCCGCCTTGGCTTTTGATGTCCGCGCAGACTGCTTCCGCGCGGTCCGAT
Organism: Ruegeria sp. D1(2025); assembly: GCF_056536425.1. Lineage (NCBI taxonomy): Bacteria > Pseudomonadati > Pseudomonadota > Alphaproteobacteria > Rhodobacterales > Roseobacteraceae > Ruegeria > Ruegeria sp. D1(2025). Next base: position 216,922 of record NZ_JBQFPO010000007.1, read on the forward strand.
CCACTGCGGTATCCGACAACCACTTTGCTGCCGTTGCGAGCGAGGAGCCTACAGATCTTCGAGCCAAGCCCACCGCTGCCGCCACTAACAAAGGCGACGCTTCCAACGATTTCCAACCTTCGATCCTCCATCAATGACACTACCACTAATAGTCGGACGCCATTCTCTCTGGCAAAATCAAGTAACGCAAATGGGTTGGTTTAGCTGCGGATGAAATACTGCAGTGTCCTCAATTCGAACCCGGGGCTCTGCTAGCACAGTGTTCGGTTCTGAAGTAGGTGCTCATTAAGGTAAAAAGCGAACGCTGCCCCGTTGCCAGACATGTCGGCACTTAAGGATCGAGGAAGCCAGTGATTTATTCGGAATTCGCTGCGCAGTCTGCAAGGGCATCGGTCGCATGGTGTTCCCTTCAGAACCTTTTCAAACAGATTCAGGCTATTGGAGGTCTTCTTCGTTCAGCTCTCGAACCTCGTCATCGGAGCGTTCCGCGCCGAGCCACCAAAGAATCAACTCGAGACACAGTGCAAGAATGACAGGACCGAGGAATACCCCAACGACTCCCCAAAAAAGTAGCCCGCCGATAGCGCCAAGAAAAACCAGAATTGCCGGCAAGTCCGCTCCGCGCGATACAACAAGTGCTTTTACGAGGTTGTCGGAAAGCCCAACCGCGACAAGCCCCCAGAGAACCATAAAGGTCGCCATGACCGACTGATCATTCATCCAAAGCCAGATCGAAAGTGGTGCCCAAATCAGGATCGGGCCGACTTGCAGAAGGCCAAGCATAAAGGTTGCGAACGCCAGGAGTGGCCAATGTGGCGCGCCGACGAGCCAGTATGCGAAAGCAGCTACACAGGCCTGTACAGCCGCTGATCCAAGAACACCAAGCACGGTATAGCGGATCGTTAGGATCGAGCGAGCACCAAGGTCGGCGACCCGCGTTCCTCCAAGTTTTAGTGCCGCCTTGCCTGCGAGCAGGCTGAGATACTGCGAGTTATGTAGAATTACCCCCGCAAGGATCAGGCCCAGCAAAAACTCCAAAACAAAATAACCGATTAACCGACCTTCGAACACAATTGTCGAGAGAAGCAAACGCAGATCATCGCCAATCAAAGTGCGCAACGCCTCCAAGTCATCTCGTATTCCTATCCAAAGATCGCGCCAAGTTGCGGAGATACCGGCGGGAAGATCAACGCCAATCCATTCAAGGCTGTCTCTGTTTGCGGCGGCAATCGCTAATTCTGGCAAAATCCCTACAACGGAGCGAAAAAGTAACAACATCGGGACAAGTACGATGAGTATCAACCCGACGACAGTAAGGCCAGTCGCCAGCGCACGTCTTTGTCCAAGTTGGTTTGTAAGCTGCGCATGAAAGGGCAAAATGGCGACCGAAATAAAAAGGGCCCATAACAATGCAGGAAGGAATGGGCTGAGCGTCAGCACCCCTAACAGGAATATTAGCGCAAGCCCCCCAAGTGGGAGAGCCTTTTGAACTATATCTCGCATGTCTGCGAGCATTTCGACCTCACTACGACCAATGAAACGCGCAGTACACTATGGCCATCATTTGGCTAGTGGCCACTATTTTTTTGAAGGAAGTAACTTGCGCGAAGATGCCATTAGAGTCTCAGAATTTGCGAAAGCGTAGACAAAGGCAGCGTTGTCCGCGCAGCTGTCGTTCACGCCGAGCACAGCGAAGTCAAAAAGGCCTACGGCCGAGTTTCGGCCGCAACTTCTGTTCGTTGGAAGTGATTGCAGCATGCTTTGCTGATGCCTGATTGCGATCTCGTTGAATTGACAAGGTGTGATGATCTAGGATTATGGAAAGATGAGCAAAGTGCAACGCCCTCCG
>NZ_JBQFPO010000008.1:0-204244 GCF_056536425.1 Ruegeria sp. D1(2025)
AACGGGCCACGGTTTCGAACCATTCCTGCGCGTCAGCAACCAATCGCTCCGTCGAGTGGCGCTGCCATTCCGCCATACTCTGAAGGGCTTTCGACGGTTCCGACGGGTTAGCGTAAGACACTTCTCGCGCAGCTTGCAGGGCCGTTCGGACCGCCTCATGTCGCCGCTCGAACCAATGCTGCGCAAAGGCCTCTGTTTCCTCAAGCATTTTTTCTTGCGCGTCCCAGAATTGTTCGATCTGGGCACCGAAGGCCAGATTGCCAGACATGGGCGGCTGCATATTCTTGAAAACGTCCACGAGTGAAGCCGGGTAATATGACTTGGACTTCTTTGTCGACATCGAAAATTCCTCCTCATTCCCTGATTGACCTATTGTGCCACTTGCGGTGGGCATCCGCCTTAATACAGATCAATATCTCTTATTCTTAGGATCCTCGGTTCAGACCGTGTAAGGATATTCGCATTCGCTCCGACATCAGTTCCTACAAGGCAGGGTCGGAGTTTGAGTAGTCTAGACAAGAAGTTAACGCTTGGTTTTATGTGCACGTTGCCGTCTTTCTGATTACCCTTGGTGTCCTCATCCTTGCCGGATTGGCGTGCCATCCGCTTGTCTGACCGGGCGCTTGAAAACGGGAGAGCCTCTGAAAGCCGAAGCGGTGTGTTTCGTCTTTCTGACAGCGGGTCTTTCGCTATTGCTGAAGGTTTCGTTTCTTTTATCAGGCATGGTTGCAGGCGCAGTTGTCGGAAATCTTGCCCACCATCATGACCGTGCTTTTCATGAGATCGAGCACATTCAATGGCCATTCATCATCCCGTTCTTCCTGTTGGCTGGCGCCACGTTGGATATTGAGGCCTTTGGCTTGATGGATTGGGCCGGTACTCTTTTCCTGATCTTGCGCGCCGTGGCACGCCTTGTCGGGGGGTTATTGCGGAGCAACCCTACGCCGCGAATGATCCCATCCCTCAGCAGCGCGGATTTTTCTTGCCTGCGGCGCTGCGACGCGGAGCCGGGTCAGGCAATCACGCTAACTACATGTTACTTCCACCCTTCGGGGGGCCCGCGTTGCTCTTGTCCCCTCTAGCTAGCTTGCAGCGCGGGCCAACTAGTACCGTTCGTTTTTCTGCTGTGCCTGTCTCGCCGCCGCTGATGATGCGCAGCGAGAGTTGAACCTTTACGACCCACAACCGCATAGTTGATTTCGGCGACTGATATGTCAGCAGGACCTTGTGCAAGCAGTTCGCTCGGACTTTTAGTAAGATACCGACATCTACTATGGAATTGCTGACATTGACGCTTCTACTTCCTTCAATCTAGAACAGCACGTCGCCAACTGGTGCGCCGGGAGGGACCGACTACATCGCTATCAAAATCGGACCTGAAGTACCTCGTTCAAGAGACAGCCGCGGACAGCGAAATCACAACAACGCCGATCAGAAAAAGCCGCAGAACGCTGCAACTCTAAACCAAAAAAGTGTTCAACGAGATTTAAGAAAATAGTACGAAATGGCTTCTGAAACAACGCGACCCGAGTGTCGCACACCTCGAACTCCTCGAAAAAAGCGAGTGGACCAGACCGTGAAGCTGATATGCACTGCCAATTACAATCAGATCAAGCATACTACCTGTCGCAATTGATAGCTTTGTGATGGGTGGAGCGAGGGGCTGGACGAGGGGGTAAGAGCCAGCCCCTCTCTCACAAGGGGGAATTCCGGAGTGGTAGAAGTGTTCCGTTGAAGACAACTTACCTTGAGCACCCAATCCTCGAAATTGGGGAATTCCCGTAGCATTGCAAAATCTGGCGAAATAGTCTGTTTCCAAAAGGCAAACAGTAAGTTTCGTAACGAGCAGCGGGCATAATTTTGCCACCATGCAATCCTCTGACCGTGGGTGGCACGCGTTGATTTTTGCGCATTCCGAATATTGCGACCGGTTATGAGCGGGTTGTTGGGTTCGGCGTGCCGCCCCACGAGCCCCAAAAAGCTCGCTGGAGAATTGAATTGCGGTTTTTTAATGTCAGAGCACAACCGCATTTTTCATTCCACCGACCCAATTTGAACAACCCGAACAAGTAGCAGTGTGGAGCGGCGCGCCTTGATGAGGATTTACGATTTCAATGAGGGGGTGCGAGTTCGGCGCGTCGCACCATGCCCCAAAAGGTGTACTGAGAGCAGAGGACTATGTCCCCACGAGCCGTTTGCTCAAGCTTTCTGATGCGTAAAATGAACTGCTCCCCTTCGAGTCTGCTAATTTAGGTTAGCTCTGCTCAGGTTTTGGTCTTCCTTTGACCGGTTAGCATATTCGTGTGGCGTCAGGCCCGAGAGGCTAGAAAGAGGTCGGTTGCGATTGTAGTCGGCGCGCAATGCAGCAATCGTGCGACCGGCATGGCGCAGAGACTGGAATAGGTGTTCGTTGAGGCACTCCTCACGCATCCTTCCGTTAAAGCTCTCGACCACGCCGATTTGTATGGGCTTGCCTGGCGCAATGTAGTGCCAATCGACCTTGCGATTTCCTTGCCACTTGCGCATCGCGTTTAAGGTCAGTTCGGTGCCGTTATCTGAGACTACCAGGCAAGGATAGCCACGCAACTCAGCGATCCGATCCAACTCACGGGTGACACGTGCGCGCCCCCAAATGGATATGTCCACGACGGCAGCCAGGCATTCCCGGCTGTGCACTCTGAGCCTGCCACCTGTACTGGTCCACCGCTATGTTTAGGAAACGGAGGACCATCAATTGCTACTATGCCCGCCCAACCGAGAATGGTTCAATTCGTCTGACGTCCTTTTTTTGAAATCGCACGATCTGTGAGTTTTTTCTCGCTTCAGCTGCGTTCGATTACTATACTAAAGTAGCAATCTGTGAGTGGTTGTGATTTTTAGATTGTTCTGGTCGCTCCTCTACTTGTTAGGTGGAGCGACTAATTCTTTGCTGGATTCCGGGCAGTATCCGTTGATTGGGGCCATTTAGCCAACCCATAAGTGTGCCTTTTGACCTTGTTCTGAGCTAGAAAATTCCAAACGTGCCGCAAGAATTTTTGTTAGGTTGAACCAAGACAGTGCCGGCAACTTGATCGCCTGAATGATCGTTGCGCGGGCTGCAATTTGGGTTGAGTATAACATCAAGTCCGTTTGCTTTTATTTGGGCCTACTATCCCCGAGAGTGTGAACTTGACTTGGCAAGCAACGCGGCTTGAGTTCTGTTACTCACTCCAAGTTTTCCAAGTATGTTCGTGACGTGAAATTTTACCGTCACTTCTTTTAGTAGCAGGTCTTGTGCTATCGATTTGTTGGATTGGCCGGATGCAAGCATGTCAAGAATCTGTTGTTCCCGAATTGTCAGGCCATAGTCCTTTGGGAAAGCACCGGGCTGCTTTTGTTGAATGCCTGCTGAGCGCGCGATCGACCTATCTCCGGTAAGTTCATTGATACTGTCGAGCATCAAATCCACTGGCATGGACTTTGGAAAAAAAGCGAGTGCCCCAAGTTCAATGGCTCTGTCAGCAACTTCAGGGGAGGCGACACCGGAAATAATGGCTGTTTTTTGGTCTGGAAAACGTGATTTGAGTCGAACCAGTCCTTCCAGATCGTTCATACCTGGCATCTGATAGTCCAGAATCGCGAGGTCGATGTTTTTGAAGGCAGAAATCACAACATAAGCTTCTTCTGCACTTGCAGCTACCTTTACTTCAAACCCAGCTTTTTCGGCCAGATAGGTGGCCAATGTATCGCGAACCAGTTGATGATCATCGGCAATTAAGATGGTACTCATCAAGTAACGGAATGCCCCCGAGAAAAAACTGTTATGCCACAAGCAACGATCGACCTAGGTTCATTCATTCGCTGTTCGACGCTCGAAGCAGTGACAACGCCACAGTAACATCATGCTTCCAGGGAGGCCAATTCTATGAGTTCAAGAAATTTCCTTAGCATCACTACTGCTGTCGCCTTAGTGTGTTCTTCAACGGTCAGAGCGCAAGACCAAATTCCGTTGACAGTTGTATTTGCCGGAGGAGAACAGAAAAACCTCTCATTGGAAGATCTAGACACAATGAAACAGGTTTCCTTTTCAACTTCAACAATCTGGACAGATGGAGTTAACCAATTCAGCGGTGTTCCGGTTGCCAGCTTGCTTCAATACCTCGATGCCGAAGTTCAACAGCTTAAACTGTCCGCTTTGAATGATTATTCGGTGAAGATACCTGTTGCCGAGCTAGAGGCAGAAGTACCGATTATCGCAACCCGAGTTGACGGATCAACCATGTCGGTTCGCGAAAAAGGACCTTATTGGGTCATGTTTCCATTTGACGATAGGCCCGACTACAAGACTGAGTCGAACTATTCACGTGCAATTTGGCAACTGCAAACAATTGAACTTCTCGAATGAATTACGAAAGTTCCTTGGCTGTCTGGAGAAACTGTTTTGGAGGGTCGAATGATAGGGGGTCTAGCCAGGCTCGTCTTTCCCGCGACTGTTTTGGTTCTTGTGGCAGTCGTAGTTGCCTTGGGAAGAAGCCTTTGGATTGAACAGCGGGCTTTAGCGACTGCCGGCAATGAGAATGCCCAATGGACAGTTCTACAGCTGGATACTGAATTCGCTAATTTGCGATCCGTTTTGCTGGAAGAAGCTTCGCGGTACAGGCCAGACTCTCTGAGAACCGTAATACAAACACAGATCACTTTAAGCCGGATTGATCTTGTAAGCCACGGAATCGCAAGAGACATAATCGAAAGCGATAGCCGTGCATCAGAGTTGCTGGAACAACTAAAAAAGTTCGCCGAGGAGGCTACACGGCTAACTCAAAACTATGATGCACCCGTCAATGTTAGTGAACTCGCCGATTTGGCGTCTCTCTATCAACCGGCAGCACGTGAACTCGCGTTGCTGGGTATTATCATCGGAGCAGAAAGAACGGAGGCTCGTCGGCAAAAGTTTTCATCTGCACTAAGAAACGCTGGTTTGGTCGCTATTTCGGTTGTTTTCGTGTTGGCCGCCGTACTTTTGTTTTTGTACAGATCGTTGCAGATTTCTAGGGAACGCGATCTTGCGCTTCGGGAGACAACTGGCAGATTGGAATCGACGGTTTCCGCTTCTCTCGATGCCATAGTGATCGGCAATGAAAAGGGAGAAATTGTAGAGTTCAATAACGCTGCGGAGAGAGTATTTGGCTGGAGGAAAGGGGAAGTTCTTGGCAAAAACATCAAGAGCACAATTCTTCCAGGAGCTCATTTTGACCAAAGCGGCAGATTTGATGACAACAAGGGTCCCAACCTGATCTCAGGGCTCACTAAAAGAAATCGGGTTGAGATAGTGGGCACTCGACGCAACGGGGATGAGTTTCCTGCTGAAATCAATGTCACAAGGGTATCGAACGCCGCGGGAGACTTGGTCGCAGTATATCTACGTGACATAAGTGACAGAAAACGTAACGAGCAAGCGCTTTTGGAGGCTAAAGAAAGAGCAGAGCGAACTGATCGCGCAAAATCGCGGTTTTTGGAAGTCATGAGCCATGAGATGCGGACTCCACTAACTGGCATTCTAGGAGTTCTGGACTTACTCAAAACCACAGATCTTACCGAAAGGCAGAACCATTTTTTGGAAGTGGCTGCGGGATCCGGAGAAGTTCTTCTAGAGCAGATTAACGAAGCCCTTGATATTACTAGAATAGAATCCGGCGCTTTGGTTCTCTCACCAGTTTCGTTCAACCCTCACGAAAAGGTATCTCAAGTCGTTGCAGTTCTTGAACCATTGGCTGCCGAGAAGGGGCTGAAGCTGGACTCTGATCTCGACCCAAGCTTGCTTGGTACTTTCATCGCCGACGAAGTACGCTTCGGCCAGATTGTTACAAACCTTGTTGGAAACGCGATCAAGTTCACTTCCACCGGAATTGTCAGTGTCCAGATGAAGTTCGAAGACGCACAGCAGGCTCGAAACTTAGTCTTGACTGTTTCAGATACCGGAGATGGAATTCCTACGGATCAGCTTGAAGAAATATTCGGTGACTACGTGACCCGTGCACCGGTGAAAGGGCGATTATCTAGAGGAGATGGACTCGGACTTTCAATTTCAAGGCGAATTGCAAGGTTAATGGGGGGAGATATCACTGTAGATTCGCATTTGGGGCACGGAAGTCATTTCACTCTCAAGCTTCCTCAGATGAAAGTGGAAGAACAGCCGCAAAACGTGCTTGAAGACGATCATACAGCTTCAAATTTCACCTTGCCCAACACCAAAAAACTAAGCGTCCTTGTCGTCGAAGACAACGTCGTCAACAATTCAGTCTTGTGCGAAATGTTGAATAGCTTGGGCCACAGAGTCCATTCTGCGACCTCTGCGGCCGACGCATACAAAATGGCAACAAGTATGCGGTTTGACGTTATTCTCATGGACGTTGGTCTACCGGACATTGACGGATGCGAACTCACCAAAATGATCAGGAATTCCAAGGGAGTGAATAGATTTTGTCGGATTCATGGTCTGTCTGCTTATAACGAAGATGCACTCCTAAAAAAAGCCTTGGCCGTTGGAATGAACGGTTACACGACCAAGCCGATTCGCCTGAGTGATCTCAAGAGAGTCTTGCTGGGGGAGCCCATATATTCAAACACTAGGCAGCCTAGCACTCCTTTAATCGACAGTAACATACTCCAAGAGCTGGGTGGTACCTTAGGTGCAAAGCAAATGCGAAAAGCTATTTTGGATTTCTTCCAAGAGATGTCAGATTTCTTTTTACAACATGAGAGGATCACCGATTTAAGCGAAAGAAGTGAGCTTTCCTCCCACTTGCATAAGCTAAATGGAGCCGCTGCATTGTTCGGTTTTCGCTCATTGACAAAATCAATCGAGACTACGCGAATAACTGCCACGAAGGCTGATGTGGCCTCTCTAGAGATTGCCCTTGGTAGACTAAAGAAAGACACAAAGGACACTCGCGAACAGGTTGATAGGCTACAGTTTCCACAATCTCTTTAAGTTTCCCAACAACAGTAAGGACCTTGTATGAACTAGCAATACTTAAGGCCAGCAAAGTGTGTGCAAGTCTAGTCTAATTGGTAGGTTGAGAAAGTCGTGAGATCAAAAATAATGGGATGTGAATTTCAAAGTTTAGAGCGATAACCACTCACCGGAACAACGCTATCGTTCTAAGCCCGCCGGCTCCGCTCGGCGGGCTTTTCTATTTGTACAGCACTGTCTAAATTGTAGGAGCAAGGCTTTGCAGGATTGGCCTCGTAGAAAATCTCCGGGGACGGAAATGCTTTTCGGACGCCGAACACAATTGATTAGTTCAGTCGGGGATGTTTGGCCATGATGGTCGAGCAGAGACTGAACTGGTCCGACGCAATTGACGTCGTGAAGGGTATGATCGAAAACAGGTTCGCTCGGTGACTTAGAATGATAGTTATGAATTTGTAGGTTTTTTGGCTTAGCCTCTTTGAACCTTGCGCTCTCATACTTTGTCCAAACGCGCAGGCCTTGAGAAATATTTCTCAACCATCAAAAGGGTGGCTAGTAGGGTGGATAAAAATTAGCAAAAACACATTAACTAATTGTTATATTTTTGATAAATTAGGATTTTTGGTGCCCCCACACGGACTCGAACCGCGGACCTACTGATTACAAATCAGTTGCTCTACCAGCTGAGCTATAGGGGCGCTGACGTCCGATTACTCTCTCCGGAAAGGGACTGCAACCCACAAATTTTGCCCGCATAGAAATCTATCCCAGAACGTTTTGATAACTGCACCGCTGTTCCCCGTTGCGAATTTGACTGTGGTTGCTGCAGGCTGTAACCCGACAGGGCACCATGGGGACGCAAGGGCTGAAACGGAAAGATGCAGGTTGTCATTCACGCAGGCGGAGCTTTTGCGGACGATGGTCGGCTGCTGAACTCATTGCAGGCGAATTTGAACATCCTGTCTGCGCATGGGGTGTCTCTGGTTGGACCACGGCGCTATCGACAGGTTTTTCGGCCTGTGTTCAACGCGATAGGATCGCATCCGGTTTCCACTGATGAGCTTGTCCGGCTTATGGAAATACTGCCGGATGACGAAAACACTAAGCGAACAATATTCACCAGCCCGGATTTCATCGGTGAGCCGGTCGAGGCCATAAAGGATGGACAGTTCTATCCTGCGGCCGGGCAACGCATGGCCATCCTGGAACACGCCTTCCCAAATGATCAGGTCGAGTTGTTTTTCGGGCTGATCAATCCCGCAAGCTTCATTCCGAAAACCCTAGCGGCACTTCCGCAAGACCGTCGCGATCAGATCCTCCGGGACACCGATCTGAGCTGCCTGAGTTGGCTCAGCACGATAGAAGATATTCGCGATCTTGCACCCGGGGTCGGCATAACGCTTTGGTGCAACGAGGATACGCCTCTGATCTGGGGGGATGTGCTGCGCGCGATGGCCGGGCTAGACGACGATGTGGTGATGCAGGATGAATATGCCTTCCTCTCTTCCCTGCTGACGGAACCCGGCAAGCGCGAGGTTCTGGCGCTGATCCGTCAGGACCCTCAACCCGACAAGCATGTTCTGCGCGAGGAACTGGCCGGGATCTTTGAAACACACGCATTGCCTGAAGAGGTTGAAGAGGAGTTGGAATTGCCCGGCTGGAGCGCAGATATAGTCGAAGCGTTTTCCGAGCTTTACGAACAGGACCTAGCCCGAATTCAATCCATGCCGGGCATTCGCTTTCTGAAACCCTGATGGTCGGCCAAGGGTAGCAGTCATCAGGTATGGGGTGCTACCACCGCGGGTGAACCTCGTATTGGGTTTGATGATTTACGTTAGCAAGGATTGAAGACCCACACTGCGCCTGAACGCTGCGACAGCCCGAAATTCGCGGGCTTCCCCCTAAGACCCGAGCAGAATGGCAGCACAGAACCCCGTGGTTCTGAGCCTAGCTCATACCCAAAGCTTCTTTGTACATTTCAAGAACCGCCTCTTCCTCGGCGATGTCGTCCTTGTCCCGTTTGCGCAGCGCGATTACCTTGCGCATGACCTTGGTGTCGTAGCCGCGCGCCTTGGCTTCTGCCATCACCTCTTTTTGCTGTTCGGCAATGTCTTTTTTTTCGGCATCGAGGCGCTCGAACCGTTCGATGAACTGGCGCAATTCACCCGCCGTCACACGGTAGTTGGCGGTGGCCTGATCTTCGGTCATGTCTTCCATTTACGTCTCTCCCAGAGGCTGCGGTCTGATGCTGTGACATCGGGCAATATGCCGGATACATCGGTGCCGTCCGGGCCGCAAGCACCCAATAGCGGGCCAGGCTTGTGCCATCCGGCCTGATCCGCTAAGCGCAGCTTGAGAAAAAGGCAATATGTGGAAACCCATGTTCGAACTCATCACATGGAGCGGGGCCGCTCTTTCGCTGGCGGGGCTGGCCGGGCTGGTCTGGTGCATTCTGCGCGTGATGAAGGCGCGCAAGGCCGGTCTTTCGGATGATGAATTGCGCGCGGCTGTTCAAAGCGTTCTGCCGTGGAACCTCGCCTCATTGTTTTTATCGGTGATCGGGCTGATGCTGGTCATCCTCGGCATCTCGTTCGGATGACCAACTAAGCTCAGACTGGCAGGTTGTCGAAGCGCGCTTCCATGGCGTCTTCGCACAGCGACGCATCCAGACGCTTCAGGCGGGACGGCACATGCAGCCCCCGCTGATGCAGACGGTCAATCATTTTGCTGACGGAGGGCTGAAGGGCCAGTCGTGTTTCAAGGCATGCACCCTGCAATTGACGCTCCAGTTGTTCAGCTTCTGAGTAGAGATTCTGTTTCGACATTTCCATCCTCCCAAATGGTGCCAGTCTTGCAGATATGCGTAGTAAGTAACGGTATTGCGACTTTCAGAACATTTCCACCCAAGGTTGCGGATTCCCGCCGGTTCCCGGGGAAGATTTCGCCACTTTGCGCGCACTGCATGAATTTTATGCGGTTCCGAGTCAGAATGCCTTGACCGACATCAACAAGGAATTGATGATTGCATCACATTCCGAATTTACTATATGATATGTGATACGTTTAATGGGGGTGTGCATGACACCAGTAGTGAAAGCCTTTTTCGATCCGGATACATTCACCGTATCCTATGTCGTGCAAGAGCCCGAAGGCACTGCGTGCGCAATTATCGACAGCGTGCTGGATTTTGACCATGCATCGGGGCGGACCGGCACGGGTTCGGCAGACCGGATCATCGAATACGTCAGGTCCGGCGGACTGAAAGTCGAATGGATTCTGGAAAGCCATGTGCATGCGGATCACCTGTCGGCCGCGCCCTATCTGCAGCAGGAGTTGGGCGGAAAGATCGGGATAGGCGCCCAGATCGTCACGGTGCAGGACACGTTCGGCAAGGTGTTCAATGAAGGTACGGAATTCCAACGCGACGGCAGTCAGTTCGACGCTCTGTTCTCGGAAAATGACAGCTTTCACATCGGCCAGATGCGGGGCGACGTTCTGCATACGCCCGGGCACACCCCGGCTTGCATGACCTATGTGATCGGTGACGCGGCTTTTGTCGGGGACACCCTGTTCATGCCCGATTTCGGAACCGCACGTTGCGATTTTCCAGGCGGCTCCTCGGAAATGCTGTATGCCTCGATCCAGAAAATCCTGTCCTTGCCGGATGAAACCCGGATTTTCGTCGGGCATGACTACAAGGCACCCGGACGCGACGAGTTTGCCTGGGAAACAACCGTGGGCGAGCAAAAGGCGCTGAACGTACATATCGGACAGGGACGCAGCATCGAAGAATTCGTGGAAATGCGGGATGCGCGGGATGCCACACTGGCGATGCCCCGGCTGATCCTGCCATCGCTACAGGTCAATATGCGGGCCGGGCAGATGCCGCCTGCGGACGAAAAAGGCGACGTATTTCTGAAGCTGCCCCTCAACAAGCTTTGACGCGTACAGGCGCTTAGAAGAAGGCAAAACAATATGAATGCAGACTGGATATGGGGCCTCGCCGGAGGCCTTCTGATCGGGCTCGGCGCCGCGGTTTATCTGTTGGGAAACGGCCGCATCATGGGCGCCAGCGGTATCCTTGGCGGGTTGGTGGATCGCAGCGGCAGAATGACCGAGCGTTTGGCGTTCATCGCCGGTGTTGTCGCCATACCGGCATTGCTTCGCCCCTTGATGAATCCGCAAGCTGAAACCCATCTGACCGGAAACATCGCGGTTGTGATAGCCGCCGGCCTTCTGGTTGGTGTCGGCACCCGGATCGCAAACGGCTGCACCTCCGGGCACGGTGTGTGCGGCATCTCGCGATTTTCAACGCGTGGGATCGTTGCCACGATTGTCTACATCGCTGCGGGCGGGCTGACGATTGCCCTGCTGCGGCACGTCTGGGGGGTGATCTGATGCGTATTTTGATTTCTCTGATTGCCGGGTCTCTATTCGGGGCAGGCCTTCTGATCTCGGGCATGACGGACACCACCAAGGTGCAAGGCTGGCTGGACGTGTTCGGCAATTGGGATCCGACCCTGGCCTTTGTGATGGGAGGTGCAATTCTGCCTATGTTGGTTGCCTGGCAGCTGACGACCAACCGCGCACCTCTGGTGGGTGGGCAGTTTCCGACCGCACCTTCGTCGGAACTGGATCGCCGTCTGATCATTGGATCGGTTCTGTTCGGGGCCGGCTGGGGGCTGGCCGGATTGTGCCCGGGCCCGGCCATTGCGTCGCTCAGCTACGGCGGGGTTGGCGGCGTTGTGTTTATGGTCGCAATGATCACGGGAATGTTGATGGCTCCAACCCTTGGTTCGCAACTGGACAGAACCGCAAACCCGGCCTAAGCAATCAGAATGGAGATTCGACCAATCACCCCCCGCTATGCCGTCTCGCCACAAATCACGGTCGAGGATGTGCCAGCTATCGCTGCGGCTGGATTTGCTAAAGTCATCTGCAACAGGCCCAACATCGAAGTTCCGGCGAACATGCAGTCTGACGCCATCGGACAGGCAGTTCGCGATGCAGGGATGGAATACGAGGTTTTGGAACTGACACACCAGACCATGACCCCCGAGAACGTGGCGCTTCAACGTGAACTGGCGGAAAGCTGCAGCGGGCCGGTTCTGGCTTATTGCGCATCAGGCACGCGATGCTCGGTGGTCTGGGCGCTGGGACAATGTGATCGGATGAGCACGGATGACATCCTGTCCGCTACAACCAATGCAGGTTACATGCTGGACAACCTGCGTCCGGCATTGGATCACATGCGCCAGGAAAAAAGCTGATCAGAAATTATGGCCCGGGTCGGTTTCCGGCCCGGTCAATCCAGCAAGCTGGGATATCTCGGCGGCCATTTGGTCCGTGTCCTCAAAATTCAGTTCCGCATCGGCTGATGTCAGCAAACGCGTGTCTCTTGGCAAGGAGGCCTCAACCGCATCGACTTGTGCGGTTGGATCTTTGGGGATCGACTGTTTTTCGTCGGGCTTGCTTTCCAGAAATGCCAACGCTGCCGCATCGGCGGGAACAGGTGTAATTCCTTGCTCATTCAGCCGAACAGCGCGCATTCCCCCACATTGACCCAGACGACCGACAGCGACGGGGCTTTTGTCAATCGTCAGGAGCCTGGTACGGTCCAGCCTTGCGCCGGTCAGGGGAACAACATCGCCCACCTTTAATTCCGACAATGTTGTCAGGGGCAGCGACATCCGGCAGATCACGGAGTTCAGTTCAGCCCGTAAAACGCCGATCGCCTGATCCAGTCGGGGCCCTGTTTTCTGAATGGCCGCGTCACCGGTTTCCACAACCAGTGCTGGCTCGGGTTGCAGAAAGCACATCTGACCTTGCCGCGCCCCTCCGCCCAGCTCCACAGTCAGGTCGAAAAGGCGGTATCTGTCTTCCACCAACGCCAGTGACAAGGCCCGTGTATCCGGCAGGCGGGAAGCAAACTCAAACCCCGACAGGCTCGCCTGATCGGACGCCAAGGCGACCAGATCGACGGACCGAGCCAGCGTATCTTCGATCAGAGGTGCCACCATGGCCGCATCTGTTTCAGTGAAAGGACGCGGCTGAGGTTCACCCGGCAGCACCTCACCGAAGGCTTGCGCCTGCACGATCGCGGACACAGCGCCGGGGTTCAGACAAACGGCAGCCATGACCCCATTTTCCGCCCGAAACAACAGCAAAAGCCAGTCTTTCCCTATCAGGTCAGCCAACCCGTCCTGCGGGCAGGTCGTCTGTTTTGCGCCGATTACAGTTAGTGGTAGGTTCCATTGTTCGCCCGCAGCCCTGGCCAGTGCCAGTCGGAGGGCCCGCACGACCGGTCGGGGCGTGTCGTCGGGTTCGGTCGGCCTGATTGCAAGCTTACGCGCCAAAGCCGCATTGACGGGTTGTGTCATCGCCCTGTTCGCACCTGATTCCGAATTCCAGATTCAGGTGTAACCCAGCCGAAGTTACGAATGTCTTTAGACGGCCGCTATTGCGCAGCCTGCCGGTAGGCCAGCGGCAGGCTGACCCGGAACGCCGCCCCGCCCTGCCCCGCGAGATAGTTGATCTCGCCGCCCAGCCGCTGCACGATCTCGCGGCAGATCGCCAGACCCAGCCCCGCCCCCTGAGCTTTTTCTACCCCTACGCGGGCAAATTTCTCGAACACAACCGAACGCGCTTCGGGGGGGATGCCAGTGCCATTGTCCACGAAGTCAATCACCACCTGACCGCCAATGTCATGAGCCGAAATCGTCAGTTCCGGATCGGTCGCGTCGCAGTATTTCTGAGCGTTCGAAATCAGGTTGATGAACACCTGGGCGAGGCGATCCAGATCCGTGTGCAGCGGAATCCGTTCAGCACCACGCACCCGCCGCACACTCAGAGTCTTTTCGGTTCCTGCAAGCGCGCTGGCGACCGCTCGATCCAGAACCGAGCGCAACGTGTCGTCCCCCATATTCAGACTGACCTTGCCACTTTCCAGAACACTCAAATCCAGCAGATCGTCCAGCAAACGAGTCAAACGCAACGCCTCGTCATGAATGATCGCGGCATATCGGGTCTGTTCCTCGCGCTTCAGCCCATCCGTGTCACGCATGATCTCGGAAAAGGCCCGGATCGAGGTCATTGGCGTACGCAATTCGTGGCTGACCTGACTAAGGAACGTGTCCTTTTGCTCGGAAATCTGCGTCAGCTTCGTGTTGGCTTCGCGCAGTTTTCGCGCCGTGCGGCTGAGTTCTGCGGACTTCTCCTCAAGCTTGCTGGAATATTCCAGCAGTTCCGCGGATTCGTCCGCGACCGCCAGCAGATCTTCGACGGAAACCGATGCACCGCCAACGATCTGTCCGATCATGGCATGGGCTGTAGCGGCACCAACCGAACCGCTCAACTCGCGTTCCAGCCGTTCCAGAAACCCCGGCGTCGGTTCAGGCAGATCGGCGCGCCCGCCCTGTTGTCTGGCCTCGGACTGAAAGAACTCCTGCGCGGGACCGGCGCCCAGAATCCGCTGGGTCATGATCATCAGATCTTCGCTTTGAGCGACCGAACCGGTCCAGCCACCCGGCGCGACGGAGTGATCAAAGACATTGACGAACTGCGCACCCTGCAGGCGTTCAAGCGGGCTGGGAAAGCTCAGCAACGAGGCGATACAGAAGGCAACAGTGTTCAGCGACATGGACCACAGAACGGAATGCACCATCGGATCGATCCCCTCGATCCCGAACAGCGCCTGTGGCCGCAGCCAGCCCCAACCGAACAGCCCGTTCTGCACAACGCTGTCAGGCATTATGGCGCCGCCCATTCCCGGCAGAAGCAGGGTATAGATCCAGAGGACGAACCCAACGCTGAGCCCGGCAAGTGCTCCGGTTCGAGTGGCACCGCGCCAGAACAGGCCGCCGACCATTGCCGGCAGAATCTGGGATACACCCGCAAAAGCAATCAGACCGATCGAGGCCAAAGCCGCCCCGCCCCCCGACAGCCGGTAGTAAAAGTAGCCCAGCGCCATCAGGGCTGCGATGGACACCCGGCGGGACATCAACACCACGTTGCGCACGTCACCCGAAACCGAACCGGAACCTTCCTGCGTGCTCAGCCAGATTGGCATGACGATATGGTTCGATACCATGGTCGACAGCGCCATCGCAGTCACGATCACCATAGACGTGGCCGAGGAGAACCCGCCGATAAAGGACAGCATCGCCAGCCAGTCATTGCCCTGCGACAGCGGCACGGTCAGAACGAACAGGTCCGGGTTCGAGCCTTCGGGCAACAGATCCAGCCCCACAACGGCAATCGGAACGACAAACAGACTCATCAGCAGCAGATACAGCGGAAATGCCCATGCAGCGGTTCGCAGATGACTTTCGTCATCGTTTTCCACCACCATGACCTGGAACATGCGCGGCAGACAGACAAAGGCAGCGGCGGACAGGAAAACAAAAGTGGTCCATCGGCCCGCATCCACGTTCCATCGACCGATATCCGACGCGTCGATACGCTCCATCATCGGGGAGATCCCCCCCGCAACGCCCCAGACCACAAACGCACCGACGGCAAGCAGGGCGAACAGTTTCACCACGGATTCCAACGCGATGGCCGTCACCACACCGTGGTGTCGCTCGTTCGCGTCCAGGTTGCGTGTGCCGAACAGGATGGCAAAAACGGCAAGACCTGCGGCGACCCAGAATACACTGGAACCTTCGCGATAGAGGCCCGAGGGGTCTGCTTCGGCAAAAATGGAAAAGGACAGGGTTATCGACTGTAGTTGCAGCGCGATGTAAGGCGTGCCGCCCAGTACCGCCAGAATAGTCACACAGATGGCCAGCGTGTTGGACTTGCCGTAGCGGGAGGAGATCAGGTCCGCGATCGAAGTCACACGCTGACTGCGTCCGACCCGGACCAATTTGCGCAGGCCCCACCACCAACCGATCATCACCAAAGTCGGCCCCAGATAAATGGTCACGAATTCCAGCCCCGAACGGGCTGCGTTTCCGACCGCACCGTAGAAGGTCCAGGCGGTACAGTAGATCGACAGGGACAGCGTATATATCAGCGGTGAACGCAGCCATTTACCCTTGCCCGCTGCCGCCATTCTGTCGGCGGCGAACGCAACTCCAAACAGCAACACCACATAGCCCAGGCAGACCAGGATCAGGACGTTCAGCGTTGCCATTGATCCGTATCCGCCTCGGTTTCGTCGCGCCGGGACAAACGCCTGGCCGCATATCCAAATCCCACACTGGCCAGAATAAGCAGCCCCCAGCAGGCAAAGATGTAATAGATGGCCGAGGACAATGGAACACCGGCCCCGGCACTATCTACCGAGGGCCATAACAGCGGGATTGCAACAAGGGCGCCGCCGAGAACAGGCAGCAACCGGGCCGCATCCATCAACCTGCGCCGACGATAGCCTTGACGTTCAAGAAACAGCGAAGACCGCCCCGCTGGCGGCTGATGGTCTTCGCTCTGGCTCATGTCCGGGTGGCCTGTGCGTGCAGGTCCCGCACCGCTGTCAGAACTTCGGCATTGGAAAACGGCTTGGTCATGAACCGGCTGACCCCCGCATTTTCAGCCATTTCGCGGTCGCGGGACTGGCCCCGCGCAGTCAGCATCAGGACCGGCAGAGCTTTCATCTCGTCCAGCTCGCGTAAATCCCGCAGGATGTCCATGCCGTTTTTCCCCGGCAACATCACGTCCAGTATCACCAGATCAGGGTTTGCCCCCTGAATCACTTCAACCGCATCGGTACCCTCGGCATGGGTTTCGACCTGCCAGCCTTCACGCGTCAGCAAAAACCGAATGGCCTCAGCAATGTTCGGCTCATCCTCAATCAACAGAACCTTACGGCTCATATTTGCAATTCCTCCCCGAGACCGGCCACGCGCCCGGCGACCTGTCACATTCAGATTAAGCGCTATGTTACGAAACTGTCAAAAACCTTCACTCAGAATCGACGGTTCGCGGCGCGATCCGCATTCCGGGTTTGGGCACACACGGCAGCCGGGACCGGCGCGGACACTTGCATTACTTGTGTCTCCGGCAAACTCGACCGGTTGCACCAGCATGACAGACCGGTAATCCGGCCCGTCCTCGTGACCCGATATGCTGTGGGGCCAGGCCACCGCGTGACACTCGAATTCTGCCGCTGTTCTGCCAAGTTGCAGAACACGCCTGCGGATCGGCACCAATGGCCGGTTCAACGCCTGATACAACGGCCACAGCGGGCAGGCTTCGCCGTATCGCGGCAAGGCAAACCCTTGTACCGGCTTGAAGAAAAGGATGCTTCCCGAGGCGTCGCAGATCACCAGGCCTGTCGGGCGGGTCAGCGTGTCTTTGGGCAAAAAGGCCAGCCTGCGCAATACCGTGGCGTGGTCGACCGAAAACCGCGCCGCCAGTTTCAGCGGATCTGTTCCTGTATCAGCCAGGGCTGCCTTCAGTGGCTCAAGCGGCAGGGCCTGTGCGTCCCGTGCATAAAGCCCCAGAAGATCGCGTGTGACGGCCCTGGCGGCACCAGAATCAAGCGCGTTGAGGTCTATTTCGCCGGTCGCTCCGTTCTCTTCGATCATTGGGAAATGGTGCGCATGATCCGAGAAGAACGCCTCGGCCTCTTCCAGCGGCACACCCCTGCGATCGTTTGCCGAGTCGTTGTCATCCAAATAGGCCACCAACGCCTTTGAACTGTCGGCCAGACGTTCTGCATCCTGATGAAGGTTTCGATGAAACCGGTCCTGCCACTCGGCCTCGATATCCCGGGTGTCGACCAGAATGGCTGCCGTGGATCGAATCGCTGCTGCCGTCGACAGAACCTCGTGCATGGATGCGGCCAGGTGCGGGTCATGCGTCAGGCGATCGGACAGTGTTTCGACCGTGCGTTCAAGCGACACGACCCGCCGATGCATCTGTGCCAGCACCTTCGCCCACCCAGGAAAGCGACCGGCAAATTCTTCCAGCCCGTCAATTTCGGCGGAATGGCCGACCGATTCCGCCGCAGCCTCCCGCAGGGCTGAAATCAGCGTGGCCTCGATACCTTGCGTCAGTACCGAAGGTTCCACCATCAGAACTGACGCTATATCGACCAACAGCTTACCGCCGATCCGGCGTCGATTGTGTTCGATCAGATTCAGGTAAGAGGCCGAAATGCCGACCTGCCGGGCAAGTTCGGACTGGCGCATACCAGCAATCTGCCGACGTTCCCTGATACGGCTTCCTGTCAATACACCCCGAATTGCAGCATCCCCCCTTCGGTTGCCGCTACTGTATATCCCAGATTTGTTTTCAGATAAAATTATTAATAAAAGAAGTTTAGGGCACTATTATCAAACAGTCTTTACACAATTGACAAGCTATACCGTACCATGCGTTTCGTTAAATATTCACCAACAGGCATCCCCGTTCGATCTATTTCTACATACCACTTCATTTTCACCACAAATCCCGGCACGATACAGAAATGAGCGACCCTGCATTCGAATACGCGCCGATCGGCCTTGTCGAGTTGGAAAACCGGATCATCCGGCGATGCAATCTGCAATTCGCGCGCACCTTTGGCGGCGAAGAAGCAGAATATCGCAACATGCCGCTGCTGCATCTCTACCCGTCCGTGGCCGACTGGGAGCGCATTGGCGCGCGCAGTCTGCAGGTGATGCGCGATACGGGCTACTACACGGATGAACGCGTCATGCGTCGGCGCAATGGCGATCTGTTCTGGTGCCGGGCGCGCGGGCGCTCGCTGACGCCTGATGACCCGTTTCGACATGGAATCTGGAGCTTTTCTGACATCTCCGAAGAACGGCCACTGGTCGAGTTGACCGCGCGGGAACGCGAAGTGGCCATCCTGTCGTGCCGGGGGCTATCCGCCAAGGAGATCGGCGGAGAACTGGGCCTGAGCTATCGCACCATCGAGGCCTACCGCGCGCGGCTTCTGGAAAAGTTCGGCGCCCGGAAACTGCCCGAGCTTGTCGCCAAATTGTCGGGGATGCCATTATGAGCGCCTCCCCCCCTCACGTTTCCGAATAAAACCCCAATTTAGAAGGGCGAGACGGCACTTTTCATGACCGATCGCATGGCTTATAACGCTGCCTAATCAGACCAAAGCCCGCACGAAACAGACGGGCCAAAGGGGAACCGTCGAGGACACTCATGACAGATACCAAGCACGAAGCGGATGTGGCGTTCATCAAGGCATTGGCCGAACTGTTGCGCGAAAATGACCTGACCGAATTGCAGGTCAAGCGCGAGTATGGCGAGGAAGACAGCCTGAACGTACGCGTCAGCCGCATGTCGCAGGCCGTGCCTGCCCCGGTTCAGATGACCGTTCCGGCCGCTGCACCGGTCGCTGCCGCCCCCGTTGCTGCTGCGGCTCCGGCCCCTGCGGAAGCGCCCGCCGCTGCCGAAGATCCCGCCAGCCACCCCGGCGCCGTGACGTCGCCCATGGTTGGCACTGTCTACATGCAGGCCGAACCCGGTGCACCCTCTTTCATCTCTGTCGGGGCATCCGTGTCCGAAGGCGACACGTTGCTGATTGTCGAGGCGATGAAGACCATGAACCACATCCACGCCCCCAAGTCGGGTACAGTCAAACGTATTCTGGTCGGCGATGGCGACGCTGTGGAATTCGGCACCCCTCTGGTCATCATCGAGTAAGGCGGGCCCATGTTCGACAAGATCCTGATTGCCAACCGAGGCGAGATCGCCCTGCGCGTGATCCGTGCCGCGCGCGAGATGGGGATTAAGACGGTCGCCGTGCATTCTACCGCTGACAGCGACGCCATGCATGTGCGTATGGCGGACGAATCGGTGTGTATCGGCCCTCCGCCCAGCCCGCAAAGCTACCTGTCGATGCCTGCGATCATATCGGCCTGTGAAATCACCGGAGCGCAGGCCATTCACCCCGGCTATGGCTTCCTGTCCGAGAATGCCGAGTTCGTGCAGATCGTCGAGGACCACGGCATTACTTTCATCGGCCCCACTGCAGAACATATCCGCATCATGGGCGACAAGATCACCGCCAAGGATACGATGAAAGCCCTGGGCGTGCCCTGCGTTCCGGGATCGGATGGCGGAGTGCCTGATCTGGCAACAGCCAAGCAGATCGGTGAGGAATTCGGCTATCCCGTCATCATCAAGGCCACCGCCGGTGGCGGCGGGCGCGGCATGAAAGTCGCGATGAATGCCGACGAGATGGAAAGCGCATTCATGACCGCGCGCGCCGAGGGCAAGGCCGCCTTTGGCAACGACGAGGTCTATATCGAGAAATACCTGACCACGCCGCGCCACATCGAGATTCAGGTGTTCGGCGATGGCAAAGGCAAGGCCGTACATCTGGGCGAGCGCGATTGTTCGCTGCAGCGTCGCCACCAGAAGGTGTTTGAAGAGGCCCCCGGTCCCTGCATCACTCCGGAAGAACGCGCCAAGATCGGCAAGGTCTGCGCAGATGCGGTGGCCAAGATTAACTACATCGGCGCCGGGACCATCGAGTTTCTCTATGAGAAAGGCGAGTTCTATTTCATCGAGATGAACACCCGCCTGCAGGTAGAACATCCCGTCACCGAAGGTATCTTTGGCGTCGATCTGGTGCGCGAGCAAATCCGCGTCGCCGCAGGTGAGCCGATGTCCTTCGGCCAGGACGATCTGGAGATCAACGGTCACGCCATCGAAGTTCGGATCAACGCTGAAAAACTGCCCAACTTCTCGCCCTGCCCGGGCAAGATCACAGCGTATCACGCGCCGGGCGGACTGGGCGTCCGGATGGATTCGGCGCTTTACGACGGGTATTCGATCCCGCCCTATTACGACTCACTGATTGCCAAGCTGATCGTGCAGGGCCGTGACCGGGCCGAAGCGCTGGCGCGGCTGGAACGCGCGTTGGGTGAACTGATCGTCGACGGTATCGACACCACAGTTCCCCTGTTCCACGCGCTTTTGCAGGAATCTGACATTCACAGCGGTGACTACAACATTCACTGGCTGGAGCGTTGGCTTGCGCAAAACATGGCCCAGTAAGACAGCGGTATTGGGTGGTCACACCCACCCAATGCCCGGCCATAAATCATGAGCCTGTCTCCTGAACTTCTGCTGCACGGGTATTCCATCGGTATCTTTCCGATGGCCGAGCACCGCGACGCGGCTGAACTGTTTTGGGTTGATCCCAAACTGCGCGGAGTGTTTCCGCTGGATGGGTTTCACATTTCCCGAAGCCTGGCCCGTCGCATACGAAACGCGGATTATTCGGTTTCAATCGATCGTGACTTCGCCGGCGTTGTCGATGGGTGCGCAGACCGCGCGGACACCTGGATAAACGCCGAACTGCGCGATCTATATCTGCAGCTTCATCGCTCGGGCCATGCCCATTCGCTGGAAATATACGCCCAAGGCAGATTGGTCGGAGGCGTCTATGGCGTGGCCCTCGGTGCCGCGTTTTTTGGCGAAAGCATGTTTTCGTACCATACCGATGCGTCGAAGATCGCCCTTGCCTATTTGGTGGACCGATTAAGTCAGACCGGATTTCAATTGTTCGACACGCAGTTTCTGACCGCACATCTAGCCTCGCTTGGCGCAATTGAAATCCCGCGCGCGCGCTACCAGCAGGCTCTGGAAAGGGCGGTCAATGCCAGCGCTCATTTTTCCGCCGAAATCTCTCAAACCCCTCAGGGGGTCATACAGCGGATTACCCAAACGTCATAACGGGAATGGTCCAGCGCATTCAGCGCGGGCGAGGTTGCAATCATCCAGCCGTCAAACAATTGCTCGGTCTTGCCCTGTTCCCAGATTGTCAGGAAGGCAAACGCATCGCCGGTGGGGTTTTCAATCGGATACCTGCAATCGCCCAAAGCGACATCCAGCCCAAAGATGGTCTGCGTCTCGCCGCTTTGCAACTCGACATCAACGGTCTGGCCACTGACCTTGTCCAGACCACGCAGCATAGCACCCGGCCCCGACGCCACTTTTTGCTGGGCCATTGCGCCGGTTGCGGACAGGACAAGCGCCAAAAGCGCTGCGCGCATCATTCGCTGCCGTCTCCGGCCACAAACTTGACCAGCAGTGAGATCAGGCTGACGGCACCCTGCGTATCCTCGACCACGTCTCCGGGTTCAAAAAAGAAGGGCGAACCGCCGGGCATGACTTCAACAAAGTTCCCGCCGAGCAACCCCTCGGAAGAGATCACGATGGCACTGTCATCCGGCACCAGGACACCATCCGCAATCGTGAAGGTTGTATCGGCACGATAGGTATCGGCGTTCAGTTCGACACCCGTCACAGTCCCGATCTTCACCCCCGCCAAGCGCACGTCTGTTCCGACCCCCACACCTTCCAGGGATCGGAAGGATGCGCCCAGTTCATAGCCCGTGCGGTTTTGCGACAGGCCGGTGGATTGGCTGGCATAAACGCCAAATGCGACGGCGCATGCCAGTACAACACCGCCGACCAAGACTTCGGTCATGTTATGGGTAGACATCGCTCGCCTCGCCTATTCCGGGCTCCAGGCCTCATAGTCGGATCGCTCGACCGGTTCGGCCCGGCGCAACGATCCAGCAGGCATGTATGCCAAAGCTGTTCCCGTCAGGTTTTCCTGATGCGGTTTTTCCCAGGACTTGTGCGCAAGCGGTTTGTCGGTGGGCGGCTCATCCCAGGTACGGTGCAGCCAACCGTGCCAATCCGGATCGACCCGGCTGGCCTCGACCTCGCCATTGAAGATGACCCAGCGCTTGCTGTCATCGGCATTGCGGTAAAAAACATTGCCTTCGTTGTCTTCGCCAACCTTGATGCCATTGCGCGAGGTGAAAATCCGTGTGTTCAGGGTCGCCCCATTCCACCAGGTCACCGCCCGCAATAGAGTGTTCAGGATTCCCATCGGTTGCCTCCGGCATTTAAGTCAAGGAAGGTATGGACCAAAGGCCGGGCAAGGTCCAGTACCACGCAACGCATCTGCGTCATTCCGGCAAAACCGCGGTTACTTCTATTTCGATCCTGTATTTTGGGTCGATCAGGCCACACTCGATCATCGTCGCTGCCGGAGGGTGCTCTCCGAATATTTCGGCCAGGATTGGCCAGCACGGCGCAAATTCCATCCGGTCCGGCAGCATATAGGTGACCCGAACCACGTCGGCGAAACCCGCTCCGGCCTCGGCCAGTGCCTTTTCGATGATACCCAACGCGGACCGGCATTGTTCGGCTACCGTATCGCCCTGCCCGACCGTGCCCGCGACATGAACAAGCCCACCGACCACAACCGCGCGGCAATATCCGACCTTGGCCTCAAACTCGCCGCCCGAGGAAATACGCTTGATCACACTGCTCTCCTTAAGAAGGTTCATCCGGGGTTTGCACCGCGGTGCTTTCGAGAGGCTCTGCCTCGATGGGGGCAGCGCCCCCCTGGAAAGGGCGAAACCAACCGACTTTTCAGAACCGTGTCCGATCAACCCGCAGAGGCGGATTCCTGTCCGGCATCGGCATAGATGAACAGAGGCTGAGCGTCTGACATCACGGCCTCTTCATTGACCACCACTTCGGTCACGTTTTTCATCCCCGGCAGGTCGAACATGGTATCCAGCAGGATGTCTTCGAGGATCGAGCGCAAACCACGCGCGCCGGTCTTGCGTTCGATGGCCTTCTTGGCGATTGCCTGCAATGCGTCATCGGTAAAGGCCAGTTCGGCATCTTCCAGCTCGAACAGACGCTGATATTGCTTGACCAAGGCGTTCTTGGGCTTGGTCAGGATGGTAACCAACGCGTCCTCATCCAGATCTTCCAGCGTGGCCAGAACCGGCAGACGGCCGACAAATTCCGGGATCAGGCCGAATTTCAGCAGGTCTTCCGGCTCAAGATCCTTGAAAATCTCGCCGACACCGCGCTCGTCATTCTCGCGGACGTCTGCGCCGAAACCCATGGCCGAACCCTTGCCGCGCTGCGCGATGATCTTGTCGAGCCCGGCAAACGCACCACCGCAGATGAACAGGATATTCGTGGTATCCACCTGCAGGAACTCCTGCTGCGGATGCTTGCGGCCACCTTGCGGCGGAACACTGGCCACTGTGCCTTCCATCAGTTTCAGCAGCGCTTGCTGGACGCCCTCGCCCGAGACATCGCGGGTGATCGATGGGTTTTCTGACTTACGCGTGATCTTGTCGACTTCGTCGATATAGACAATGCCGCGCTGCGCACGCTCGACGTTGTATTCGCTGGCCTGAAGCAGCTTGAGGATGATGTTTTCGACATCCTCACCCACATATCCGGCCTCGGTCAGCGTCGTCGCATCCGCCATGGTAAAAGGCACATCCAGAATCCGTGCCAGCGTTTGCGCCAGCAGGGTTTTGCCGCAACCGGTGGGGCCGATCAGCAGGATGTTCGATTTCGCCAGCTCGATATCATTGCCCGCCTTCTGGGCATGGTTCAGGCGCTTGTAGTGGTTGTGCACGGCAACCGACAGAACCCGTTTGGCAGTGGCCTGACCGATGACATAATCGTCCAGCACCTCACAGATATCCTTGGGCGTTGGCACGCCATCCGAAGATTTCAAACCACTGGCCTTGGTTTCCTCGCGAATGATATCCATGCACAGCTCGACGCATTCGTCGCAAATGAACACGGTCGGGCCGGCAATCAGTTTGCGCACCTCATGCTGGCTCTTGCCGCAGAAACTGCAGTAGAGCGTGTTCTTGCCGTCACCGCCTGAATTCGTCGCCATGTTCTACCTTTCGGGCTCCATCCCAGCGACCCCCTCGAGCCGCGCTTGCCGCCTTTTGACGCAGCTTAGGCCAGCGCCGGGGCCGCTACAATCTCAAAATCGCACCTCGCGCAGTGCGCGCGAGGTTTTGAACTCAGGCCTCTTCTCCGCCCGTCTTGGCGCGGTTTTCGACGATCTCGTCGATATGGCCCCAGTCCTTGGCTTCTTCCGGGCTCATGAAATTGTCACGATCCAGCGCTTTTTCAACCGCCTTTTTGGTCTGTCCGGTATGACGCACGTAGATATCATACAGGCGATCCTTGAGCTTTTGCGTCTCGGCCGCATGGATCATGATATCGCTGGCCTGACCCTGATAGCCACCGCTGGGCTGATGCACCATGATCCGGCTGTTGGGCAGCGAAAAGCGCATGCCTTTCTCGCCCCCAGCCAGCAAAACCGAACCCATCGAGGCCGCCTGACCGATCACCAATGTCGAACATTTCGGCTTGATGTACTGCATTGTGTCGTAAATCGACAAACCGCTGGTGACGACTCCGCCGGGCGAGTTGATGTAGATCGAGATTTCCTTGTTCGGGTTTTCCGCCTCAAGGTGCAGCAGCTGCGCCACGATCAGGTGGCTCATGCCATCGTGTATCGGACCGTTGATGAAAATGATCCGCTCTTTCAGGAGGCGCGAGAAGATGTCGTATGCGCGCTCGCCCCGGCTGGTCTGTTCGACGACCATCGGGACAAGAGTGTTCATATATGTGTCTACGGGATCGAACATTCGGAACCTGCCTGCTTTGCTATGGATCGGGACACTACCCGAAGAAAAGTTACACGAGTCTTAGTATCGGCACAGAGGGGCCGCAAGGGGTCGGCTGACATCGGTCAGGTATTCTTGCTTTTGGAATTGTCGAGTGGCATTTGAGGGCGCTCGTGGTTTGGATCGGTGTCCGGAAAATCATCGAAATGCGGTTTGGCTTCGGTGGCTTATGTCTTTCATCACGGTATTTTGATGCGTGCATATTGTGATGCATGATCAATAACTGTATCTACACAGCCCATATTGAGCGTCTGTAATTGGTTAACACCTGCCCCTTTATCGGGCCAAGAAGGATCGGAACAATGGCACTGCCTCAGCTCGCACAGGACATGAACCCTGAAGACCTAGACCGTATGGTGACCAGCGCCACAGAAGCGTCCAACTTTCTAAAAGCTATCAGTCACGAAGGTCGCCTCATGATCCTGTGCCATCTGGTGTCCGGAGAGAAATCTGTGACCGAGCTGGAGACTTTGCTGTCTGCCCGTCAGGCCGCTGTATCGCAACAACTTTCCCGTTTGCGGTTGGAAGGCCTTGTGACGCCCCGCCGGGAAGGCAAAGCCATTTATTATCGCCTGGCAGATGATCGCCCGCGCCGGATACTGGAAGTGGTTTACGAGCTATTCTGCGCTGGGAAACACGCCTGACAACTGTTCCACTACGGACAACGGACAGGCCAAAAAACTCAATAGCCACACATTGAACAACTACCGAGCGGCCTCTGCATATTGCGCAAGCGGCGACAGCACACCCCATATATAGTTGCGCACCTCAAAAAGGTCATGTAGGATGTTACCCACAGGTGCATAGACGCGGCATTGCATATCCTGACACAAATGCGGGGTTCTTTTGCTCAAGCAAAAGAACCCCGCTCTCGTTGGCAGGTGAGTAGTGGCAGCCTGTATGAACCCGGGGTTCGAAAAAGGAAAAGGCGTCAGGTGCGCAGACGCGGTCTTTGCATGTATCCTTGCGGACACCCCTGACGCCTTGCCGGTCCGATCCGTCCCGAAAGACATCACGATCCAGTTGCCCGGCCCCCGAAAGGACCAAAGCTGCTACGTCACGCTCAATGTCGCGGCGCAGCACGCACGAACCGTCTGAGAGGCTGATCATCTGATCCGGACATAAAGCCCAACTCAACCGATCCGCCACCGGTAAGCCATTGTGATCAAAACTAAATCCTAAGATCCGCCTTCATCACCGCGGCCCCCTTGGCCCTTGCGTCCCGCTTGGGTTCCTAAGAACCGCTGCGGTGATCAGACTGTTACATTCACACCCTCAGCCGACAAGAAAATAGCACTGCAGCATAAAAATTAGACGGGGATAACCTGTTGGTATCCACCGGGAAAGAGTTGTGGACAACTCTGAAATCCGCGATGCCGCGTGGGGTTGAGGGTGGATAAGTCCGGACATGAAACAGCGGCCCGATTTTGGGCGATTTCTGCAGGTGCGAAGGCCCCGCGCTGTGCCTTAGGCCGAAATTGCAGGGTTAATACATCCATCGGACCCGCGATCTTTCGAATCGTACATACGGAGATTCGCCGATGCGCTGCACAATTTTCCACGACCCGCGCCCATCTGGGTGATCTGGTCACCCGCGCTCAGGATCCCCGCGAGGTGATCATCCTGACCCGCCACGGCAAACTGCCGGCGGTGCTGATCTCGGTCGCCGAGGTGAACCGAATCTGGCACCTGCAGGACGATGACGAGATCGGGTGGAAACATCCCCTGAACGGCATCCGCGGAATGTGGTCGCTGGGACGGAACATTCCGGGGATGGAACCGGGGCCGGACGGCACCTATGTCACCGCGCACGGGGCCGCGCTGAAGGTTCGCGAAATCCAGATGACCCGCGCCAAGGAACGCCGCATTCTTGCGCCGGGCGGTCTGGACCCTGTCGCGGGCGGCGAGCTTGCCGCCCGGCCCGTCCCCTCCTGGCGGAGACGCTGGTTCCGTTTTTGAGAAGCGTTCCGGCCCGGGCGGGATTACCTATTACGCGCTGCCAACGACAGCCAGTACCCCCTACAGCCCGACCGGGCCGGAAACACTTCAGTTCACCTGACGTTCCAGAACAGTGCTGTAGGTCGTTCCGTTCCGCAGGCTACGGAAATCCGCATAGATCTTGCCATCCTCATAGCGGGCATCGATCAGGGCATTCACGCCAATCGTCGGATCGGCCGAGCTTTCGACGATGCCGATCTTGCCCGACCCGTCCAGACTGACCGAGCCTGTGGCGTCATAGACAGTCCAGTCCTCGCTGGCCGCACGCCGCCATTTGCTGGGTCCCCAGAACACGTTGTCCTGCTGCTTTTCGATATGCAGCACCCATTCGGCATTGTTAAAGCGCGGCACGTCACCGGTGGCTGTGCGCGACGGTGATACCGTGGTGTAGCTGCCGGCCCAGGTGCCGCGCAGATCCGGTGTGGCATCTGCCAGCGCGGCGGTTCCAAGGGCGAGGGTGGTGGCCAGAGCGGCGGCTCCGGCAGTCATGTATCTGGTCATGGGCTCTCTCCTTCTCTCTGCAAAACAGATTGGGAGGGCGAAAGCGGGTTACAACTTACCTAAGGGAAACTTCATGATCGGTTCATCCAACGCTCAGGCGATGCCCACGCGGTTCGGGCGCGCGAACCCCTGCCCGCACGCCCGATACCATTGCTTTGAACTGGAAAGTCAGTTCATCGTGATACTGCCGGTTATCGTGTTCACGAACGTCTTGGTTTCCTGATCGGTCAGCGACGAAAACGTGCCGCTCCCCGAAGCGGTGCCCCATCCGCCAGTGCCACCCGACACCGTCCAGTCCCCGGTCAGCGCGCCATCCGCGCCGAGACCCTTGGCGACCCAGCTCAGCACCGCCTTGTCCCCTGACGCGGTGTCGAACACGCAATTGCCAGTGCCCGAGGCCGCGCCCGCATTGATCAGCAAAGCGCCAAAGCAGGCCCCTGTCGCCCCTTCCAGCGGATGGCCGGACGGGACCTCGAAACTGTCGTAATTGGTCTGCGTTTTCACCACCGCGTGGCCGTCAGAAATGCCATAGACTTCGTTGGCATTCATACCCATCCCCTTGCCCGCGGAATCATAGGTTTCCGCGGATGCCGAGGCGGCGAACAGTCCGATGGCAAGGACAGAGATTGCGGTCGTCTGAAAGAACTTTTGCATTATACCCTCTCGTTTCTGAGGCCTGGGCGTTGCAAGTTTCTGGACAAGAAATGCGTCCACCTGAACGCGGTCCCCCGGAGAGACAATACCACATTCTGATCAGATGGTTGGGTCTAAATTGCGCGTATGGCGTAGCGGGTGGTCGATGGATTTGAGGGCAGCGCTAGTCTGAGGGGAAGCGTTAACGCGCCGCCCGTTTTGCTGGAGGCAAGTCTTCGGTTTGACGGGGGCGGGCCGGCAAAGCCCGGCTGTGCCGCCCGGCGGCTGAGTCGGTTTGACAGCGTCAAAAAATGGAAGATAAAAACAAATTCTTGCGGTAGTTGTTCATTTCAAACTCAATCAGCTTTTTGAAAGAGCAACAGTTCGAGTAAATGTATGAATGATCAGTATCCTGACAGAGGCACGGCTATGGAAGGATTACTTCCAAAACAGTTCGTCTATGATCTCGGGCTCTATTTACAAACCTGTGCTCATATCGAACTTTTGACAAGCGCGTTGATTGTTTGCCTAAATGGACTGAAGCCAGAAAACAAAGACTGGTTCGCTCGGTACTGCCAAGTTCGAAAGCTCTCTACTAAAGAGCTCATTAAAGAATTGAAAAAATCTAGCAGACTAGCGAAAAACTTCGGTTTCGATGAAGACTTGTTGGCGTTGTCAAATTGGATAACAAGATTTGTTCAAAACCGACATATGGCTGCACATGGCGCTTTTTTCGGATCGCTCAATGGATTCCTACGTGTCGACTATGTGACGAACAATGGCTCGAGAAACGACCCCGACTTCAAACGTGCAACAATTGCCGTGACGCAAGAAAACATTGAAGAGGCGCTCCAAGATGCGGATCGAATCTACCACATCGTCCTCGGAATGATTGGCTGTATCCATGCAGATCTGCCACTAAAAATTCTTCGGGCAATCGTGCCGATAGTGGAACACCCTTCTTAGAAAACTCGATCGCTCACCCACCCCACCGCGCGGGCACGCAGTTGGCTGCGCCAACAGCTTTTGCTCAGCCGCCTTAAAAATGGCCAGCCTTTAACTATCCATCTTCAATGCAGAGATGAATGCCTCCTGCGGGATATCGACCTTCCCGAACTGGCGCATCTTCTTCTTACCGGCCTTCTGCTTGTCCAGCAGTTTGCGTTTCCGCGTGGCGTCGCCTCCGTAGCACTTCGCGGTCACGTCCTTGCGCAGCGCCGAGAGGGTCTCGCGGGCAATGACCTTGCCTCCGATGGCGGCCTGGATCGGGATTTTGAACATGTGGCGCGGGATCAGGTCCTTGAGCTTTTCGCACATCGCCCGGCCCCGCATCTCGGCCCGGTCGCGGTGAACCATGGTCGACAGCGCATCGACCGGTTCGTCATTCACAAGGATCGACATCTTGACCAGCGCATCCTCACGATAGCCGGTCATCTGGTAGTCGAAGCTGGCATAGCCCTTGGTCACCGATTTCAGGCGGTCGTAGAAGTCGAAGACGACCTCGTTCAGCGGCAGGTCATAGACGACCATGGCGCGGCTGCCCGCATAGGTCAGATCCATCTGGATGCCGCGACGGTCCTGGCAGAGTTTCAGCACGTCGCCGAGGTATTCGTCGGGCACCAGAATGGTCGCCTTGATGCGCGGTTCTTCCAGATGATCGACTTTGGACAGGTCCGGCATGTCGGCGGGGTTGTGCAGCTCGATCATCTCACCGTCTTTCATGAAGACGTGGTAGATCACCGACGGCGCCGTGGTGATGAGGTCGATATCATATTCGCGTTCGATGCGGTCGCGGATGACCTCGAGGTGCAAGAGGCCCAGGAAGCCGCAGCGAAAGCCAAAGCCCAGCGCGGCCGAGGTTTCCATTTCAAAGCTGAAACTGGCGTCGTTCAGGGCCAGTTTGTCGATCGCGTCGCGCAGGTCCTCGAATTCGGCCGAGTCCACGGGAAAGAGGCCGCAGAAGACCACCGGCTGCGCGGGTTTGAAGCCCGGCAGGGCGACTTCGGTGCCGTTGCGGTCATTGGTGATGGTGTCACCGACGCGGGTGTCGCGGACCTGCTTGATGGAGGCGGTGAGAAAGCCGATCTCGCCGGGGCCAAGGCTGTCGATCATCTGCATTTCGGGCC
This sequence comes from Ruegeria sp. D1(2025), assembly GCF_056536425.1. Lineage (NCBI taxonomy): Bacteria > Pseudomonadati > Pseudomonadota > Alphaproteobacteria > Rhodobacterales > Roseobacteraceae > Ruegeria > Ruegeria sp. D1(2025). The sequence goes on from NZ_JBQFPO010000008.1 coordinate 30,663, forward strand.
GGAACACGCCGACGCGGTCGACATGGTGCAGGGTGCCGTTTGACATGAACTTGACCCGCATACCCTTTTTCAACGTGCCGTCCATGATGCGGACCAGAACGATCACACCCAGATAGGCGTCGTACCACGAGTCGACCAGCATCGCCTTGAGCGGCGCATCCAGAGTGCCCTTCGGCGCGGGCAGCTGACGCACGATGGCTTCCAGCGTCTCATGGATGCCCTGCCCGGTCTTGGCGCTGACCTGAATGGCGTCGGTCGCGTCGATGCCGATCACGTCCTCGATCTGCTCGGCCACGCGGTCACAGTCGGACGCGGGCAGGTCGATCTTGTTCAGCACCGGCACGATCTCATGATCGGCGTCGATGGCCTGATAGACGTTCGCAAGCGTCTGCGCCTCGACCCCTTGGGTCGAGTCCACGACCAGCAGCGACCCTTCGACCGCGCGCATGGACCGCGAGACCTCATAGGCGAAGTCGACGTGGCCGGGGGTGTCGATCAGGTTCAGCACGTATTGCTCGCCGTTGTCGGCGGTATAGTCGATCCGGACCGTGTTGGCCTTGATGGTGATGCCCCGCTCGCGCTCGATGTCCATGCTGTCGAGCAGCTGTTCCTTCATGTCGCGATCCTGCACCGTTCCGGTCTCCTGGATGAGCCGGTCGGCAAGGGTGGATTTGCCATGGTCGATATGCGCGACGATGGAGAAATTGCGGATATGAGCGAGGTCTGTCATGTTCCGCGTATTAGCGGGTTTTTTAAGGCGGTCAAGGTGGAGAACGACTGCAATCGGAACCTGAGCCAAGAAAGAATTGGAGCTTGGCAAACGAATGCCGACAATACTGTGCTCTGCGGTGGGTTGCAGTGAAACTGCCGTCACCTGCGTCGGCAATCGTGTCTTGCCTGAGGGACAGATGCTGAAGGTTGGATTGGAAGACCTGCAGGTCTGGTGCGCGCAGAACTGATCCTGCCGAAGAAGGGGTTATCCGATGGAACATTCCGGTCGCCGGGGCCAGTGCATACTGCCGAGTATTCCAGACAATCGAAGCGTCCATTGAAGCTGTTCAAGAGTAGTTGGCGTTCCTGCCTTGACCGGTGCCGGGCTGAAGCCCGGCCTACGGGTGTGGCGGGGTTGACCCCAGTAATCACTTTTTCGCAACGCATGATTGATCCGAACCCCCGATTAATTCATACTCCGCCGCAGACCGAGGGGGGCGTCAGATCCCTCCGGGCAGGCAAAAAACGAGGCTCGAGTATGAAACAGTTCCTCTTAATCGCATTCTGTGCGGCGTCGCTGACGGCGGTGGCTCCGGCCCCTTCGTATGCGGCCAAGATCAAACAGGCATGTCTGGCGTCCGACCGGGCGGCGGCGACGCGGGATCGGTGCAGCTGCATTCAGCATGTGGCCAATCAGGCATTGACGCGCAGCGACCAGAAGACCGTCGCCAAGTGGTTTACCGACCCACACAAGGCGCAGGAGTTAAAGATGTCGAAAACCGCGCGCGATGACGCGCTGTGGGATCGGTATCAGAACTTCGGCCAGATGGCGCAGGCGATCTGCAGCTAAGCCGGACGCAATCCTTGACCTGACGCCCGCTGCCCCTCAGAAAAGGCGCAGCGAGAGGATTTTGCATGGTTATGAAAGGGCTGAGCTTGCGCGGCCTCGAAGTGTTCGAGGCGCTGGCGCGGACGGGATCGGTGGCGCAGGCGGCCGAGATCACCGGGCTCAGCCAGCCGTCGGTCAGCCAGCAGTTGCGCAATCTGGAAAACGCGCTGGGGGCCGAGCTTGTGGATCATGGGCGGCGACCGATGCGGCTGACACAGGCCGGGCGCAGCTTTCTTGCCCGGACCAGGGCCGTGCTGGCCGAATTGCAGATGGCGCAGAGCGAGCTTTCCGTGATGGACCTGGGGCATCTGGCCACGTTGTCCATCGGTCTGATCGACGATTTCGACAACGAACTGACCCCACGCCTGGCAACGTTGCTGGCCGACAGCCTGACCCGGTCGAAATTCAAGCTGATCACGCTGTCCAGCCTTGACCTGTTTCAGGCGCTTGAGGAGCAGCGGTTGCATCTGGCGGTCTCGGCCCATAGCGGCGAGGTGCTGGAGGGGGTGGTCGAGTACCCTCTGGTCCGCGATCCGTTCATACTGGTGGCCCCCAAGGGCGCCGGAGGTGTGGAGGCCGCGCTGCGGGACTTGCCGTTCCTGCGGTATGCCCGCGAACAGTTGATCAGCCGCCAGATCGAGAGCCAGTTGGCGCGGCAGCAGGTCGAGTTCGAGGAACGGTTCGAGATCGGCTCGCATCTGGCACTGATGGCGATGGTGGCGCGGGGCTTGGGCTGGGCGATCACCACACCGCTCGGCTATATGCGGGCGGCGCGGTTTCATGACGGGCTTGAAGTCTATCCGGCCCCGTTCGGAGCGTTTTCGCGCACCATCTCACTGTTCACCCGCACGGACTGGCCCGACGAGGTTCCGCGCGAGATTGCGGGCATGATTCAAAGGCTGATGCGGAGCCATATCCTTGACCCCGCGATCGAGCAGGTGCCGTGGCTCAGCGACCGGCTGAAGGTGATCGGCTAAGCCCTCAGGTGGGCGTCAAGCCCTTCGACCGCCGCTTCGATCAGGTCAAGCGCACCGTCAAAATCACGGGTATAGTACGGATCGGGCACATGGTCGGCCCCGGTCTGGGGCGCGAAGTCTGTCAGCAGGCGGACAGGGGTTTGGTTGCCCGGTGGGCGCAAGGCCTCGATGTCTGCCAAGTTGCTGGCGTCCATCCCGATGATCAGGTCGAACCGGTTGAAATCGGCCGCCAGGAACTGCCGCGCGCGCAGGTCGCTCAGGTCGATGCCCCGGGCGTTGGCGGCGGTCTGCATCGGGCCATAGGGCGGATTGCCGGTGTGCCAGCCCATGGTGCCGGCGCTGTCGGTTTCGTGCTGCGGGGCACGGGCGCGGAACACGCCCTCGGCCGCGGGTGAGCGGCAGATATTGCCGAGACAGACAAACAGGATACGGTGGGTCATGAGCCAAGGTTTAGCGCGCGGAGGAGACATGGGAAAGATCGTCATTCTGACCGGTGCCGGAATTTCAGCCGAAAGCGGGTTGAGCACGTTTCGCGATGAAGGCGGATTATGGGCGCAGCACCGCATCGAAGATGTGGCCACGCCCGAAGGTTTTGCCCGCGATCCGGCGCTGGTCCACGGGTTCTACAATGCCCGCAGAAAACAGGCCGCGCAGGTACAACCGAACGCGGCGCATGAAGCCTTGGCACGGCTGCAGCGGGATTGGCGCGGAGACGTGGTCATCGTGACCCAGAATGTTGACGGCTTGCATGAGGCGGGCGGTGCCAAAGGGGTCATCCATATGCATGGCACTCTGGCCGGCGCATTGTGTTCAGCCTGCAACCATCGCTGGAAGGCCCCGACGGAAATGGTAGTGGGCGAACGTTGTCCCGCCTGTGACCATCCAACCGCCCGCCCCGATGTCGTCTGGTTTGGCGAGATGCCCTATTTCATGGACGACATCTATGATCATCTGGCCGACGCCGCGATCTTTGCCGCCATCGGCACATCGGGTCAGGTCTATCCTGCGGCGGCTTTTGTGCACGAGGCGCAGGCCGCCGGGGCGCAGACGATCGAGCTGAACCTTGAACCGTCCTCCGGAGCGTCCCATTTTGATGAGACGGTATTTGGCCCGGCCACACAGATCGTGCCCGGGTGGGTGGATCGGCTGCTGGATCGCACCTGATGCCATCCGTTACAACCGGGTTCACGCGTATTGGATGAGACCCGAAGACAGGAGACGCCGATGGAGGAACATCAGACCCGGAGCGGTGAAGTTCTGGAAGACGGCACATTTGCAGGGCGGGACGCGCTTGGTGACAAGCTCGCCAATCTTTGGTGGACATTCCTGCTGCGTGGGCTGATGGCCGCCGCACTTGGGCTTGCAGCCCTGTTCTGGCCGACCGGCAGCATCACGGTTCTGTTGCAACTGGTCGGTCTGTTGCTGATTCTCGATGGCGGGCTGACGTTGCTGGGGTTCGGGCGGCGCGGGTTGATTGGCGGGTTTGGCATCAGCGCCGTGCTGATTGGCCTTATCCTGCTGATATGGCCCGAAGGGACCGCCCGGCTTGCCTTCTTCCTGCTTGGGGCCTGGGTGCTGATTGTCGGGATCGGATCCGTCATGACGTGGCGGCAGATGCACGAGATGGACCCGGCAGGGCCGACCCTGCGCAATTCCGGAATCATCGCCATTCTGATCGGTTTGGTTCTGATGTTCTGGCCCGGGAGCGGGTTGGTGGCGCTGGGATGGGCAATCGCGTTTTCCGCGCTGGCATTTGCCGCCGTAATGTTCTGGCTGACGGCCCGGTTCAAACGGACCCATGACCGGATCGCCATGCGAGTCGTCAACAGATAGCAAACATACCCGGACCGCCAAAGGGCAACAGGCCGGGCTAAAGCGCCGGCCTGACGCATGGATGACGGCCGCAGAGCGGCCTGAAGACGGGCGTTGGTTCAGTTGGAATGCGAGCCGTGGCCGCCCTGATCCTGACGCTCGAGATCGACCGGGACCTCGACCGTGACTTCACCGGCCTGTTCGAAAATCAGGGTGACAGGAACGGTTGCACCCTGTTCGAACGGCTGCTTCAGGCCCATGAACATCACGTGATCGCCGCCGCGTTTCAGCATGTGGACCTCGCCCGCGGGGATGGCAAAGCCTTCCTCGACATGCATCATCTTGGCGACGCCGTTTTCGTCTACCTCGTGGGTATGAAGCTCGACCCGTGCTGCCACATCCGACGTCACACCGATCAGACGGTCATCCTGACCGCTGTCATTCCGGATCATCATGAAAGCTGCGCCCGCCTTGGCCGATTTGCCCGAAGATCTGGCATAGGCGTCTTCGACCAGGATCAGGTCCTGGGCAAATGCGGTAGTGGCCATGGCTACGGTGGCGATGGTGGCGAACAGGGTGGATTTGAAGGACATTGTGCCTCTCCTTTGATTTGATCTGAAAACTGGTTTGGAATCAGATCAGAAAAGGAGGCGCGCGGGCCGGTTTGCGCGGCAGCGTCCGGGCGACGAGGTTTTCGGCCAACGGCAATGGGGCCGGTTGCGAAAGGCGCGGAGCAGCAGGCAACTCAGGTTGCGCCGCCGCCAACGCCCCCAGAAGGCTCAGGGCGTAGTCAGGGCAGTAATGCGGGGCTTTGGTGGGCTGGCCGTCTTCGTCCATGTAGACGACAACCGGGCCGGTTCCGGTGCACAGCACCATCTGACCAACGGCGCGGTCCATCCCCCGCGATACAGCCACCCCCTGCCCGGTCAGAATGACGAGCAGGGAAATGGCCAGAGCCAGATTTTGCTTGAATACGGATCTCATCTTATCCGCGATATACGCCCGCTTTCGCGCGCGTCACAAGGGCATTCGCCTGCGTCCTTTTCTCCGCGTCAGGTATCCACGCCGTTACGACGGACTTGGCTTTTGGTCAGGCTGGTGTGAAGATGGTTCACCCGTCTCTGCATCCGCGTGCAGGCCGCAAAGGTTCTGGCGCAAACGGTAGCCAACAGAGAGAAAAAGTAAAACGATTTTAACGACATATCCACAATCTCCACCGGAATTGCGAGTCAGACAATAGACCCGCAACCGATGGGCGTCTGTGAACAATTTCACGAAAGAGAATAAAACTATTTCTCTTTGAGGAACAGTTTGCAATCAGGCCAAGAAAAAGGCCCCGCACCGGGCGGGTGCAGGGCCAAAACTCTTGCTGTGAGAAAGATCAGGCCGAGGCTTGTGCCTTGGCGATTTCCTTTTTCACTTTCAGCGCGTTTGCCGACAGCTCATCGTCTTTGGCTTTGGCCAGGAACGCGTCCAGACCACCGCGGTGGTCAACCGAACGCAGAGCAGCAGCCGAGATGCGCAGCTTGACGCCACGGCCCAGTGTTTCGGACTGCAGAGTAACGTCGTTCAGGTTCGGCAGAAAGCGACGCTTGGTTTTGTTGTTGGCGTGGCTGACATTGTTGCCAGTCATCGGGCCTTTTCCGGTCAGTTCGCAACGGCGCGACATGGTTTCTTCCTTTGTTTCTGGAGGCCGGGCTACTGCCTGCGGCCAAATCACAAGGGGCGCAACCCGAAGTCGCGCCCGAAAACTGGTTGGATGCGTGTAGTGGGAATCGGCGGAAGGGTCAAGACGGATGCTGCGAATTCTTTCCGACACCTTCGGAGGTAATCCACGATGTCAGACCGAGCTATCCGTTTCGGGCAATATTCGCAATCCTTGCTGCCCGGATCACGAGTTCAGAAGCAGGGGCTTGTTGTTGCGCAAGTGGCGCGCGACCAGCCGGGCCTGTTGCGGCCCGCGCGGAATGAAACGGGCGGGATCCGTCTCATGTGTCACGTCCGCCAGTTCCGGGAAAATGGCGAAAATCTCCTCGCGGGCCGCATCGCTGAGGGTCTTGAGCGCCTCGGGTCCGGTGAAAAGGCTTTCGGTGGGGGCGTCTTCGGCGAAGATGATCTCGTGCCGGTCAAAGAGCAGGTGAAAATACTCAACCTCAGCCAGCGTGTCATCAACATGGATACCCGGCAGTTGCGTCAGCTTGATTGCGGGGATCAGCACCTCGGGCGCGCCGAACATGCGCATGGCGATTTTCGACCGCACCACCATGCGGTGCTGCCGGGAGACCAACAGATCCTGCTGCGGCAACCCGCCGCCCAGGGCTCCGGCATGGATCCGGACAGGCCGGAGTTTGGGGTTGGCGGCAAGAGTCTTTGCGCCCATGCGGCGGCGACCGATCCAGCGGATGGGCTGCAGCCCGTGGCCGCCGGTGGGAAGTCTGTTGCCCGTGCGCAGGTTCTGGATGGGCACGGGTCCGTGTTCGGTCTGAATTTTCGTGTCGCGGGTAAAGCAGGGAACACCGGCTCCGTTTTCGAAGGTGGAATAGGTCACGGTGCTGCCCGATGGCAGGGTGAACGTGCCACTGGACAACGAATAACCTGTCCCGGCCACAACCGTGATGGTGCCAAATGTGTTGTCGGTGATGACCGTGCCCGCAGGCAGGTTCAGCGTATCGGTTCCACCGCCACCGCGTATATCGCCGGACACATTGGTGCTTTGGAAATCGAGCGTATCATTGCCGCCGCCCAGGCGGATGTTGGAAACGTCCGACCCTCGGACGGTGACCGTGTCGCCTGCGCTGCCGGCCGCCAGCGTGCCGCCGATGGCGCTGCCCGTGATGGTGATGTCATCGCTTCCGGCATTACCGCGCACATCACCCACGATCGTGCTGTTCGAGACGTTGATGACGTCATTGCCCTGCCGCCCACGGATATTGTCGATCGGCGACCCTTGCGGCGTACCGTTCAGGGTGCCGTTGTTGTTGGTGACGTCGATGTTGTCGGCACCGTTGGTGCCATTGATATTGGGCATGATCGACAGTTCCCGTTGATCTGTTCAGTCTGGCTCCTGCCCTGCGGCATCAACATGTGCCACCTTGAGGGACGAGCGCCCGAGCGCCCGGATCCCGTTAAGTATTCATATATAATACAACATTAGATGGAATCGCACCACCTTTGGCGGAATTCCGGCCCGAACCTACTGCCCGGATAGGGTGCCGAGCATACGCTCCGCCGCTGCGGTGGGGCTGATATCGCCTGATCCAACCTCGGCGCTCAGCCGCTCCATCTCGGCGCGGATTTCGGGTGCGTCAAGCTGCGCCAGAAGGGCATGGCGCACCTCCTGATCGAACCAGAAGCGGGCCTGCGCAGCTCGGTTCGCGTGCCAATGACCGTTGTCGCGGCGCCATTGGGTGAGGGATTGCATCTCGTCCCAGGCCTGTTCCAGCCCATGTTCCTCGACCGCCGAGACGGTCATCGCCTTCGGAAAACCTTCGGGGTCCTGCGGACGTTTTCGCAGCAGGCGCAGCGCACCGGCATAATCGGCGCAGGTGCGGGTGGCGGTGGCCTTCAGGTCGCCGTCGGCCTTGTTGACCAGAATCATGTCGGCCATTTCCATGATGCCGCGCTTGACGCCCTGCAATTCGTCGCCGCCTGCGGGCGCAAGCAGCAGCAGGAACAGATCGGACATTTCCGAAACCACGGTCTCGGACTGGCCGACGCCCACGGTTTCGATCAGCACCACGTCAAAGCCGGCCGCTTCGCACAGGGCAATCGCCTCGCGCGTGCGGCGGGCAACACCTCCCAGGTGGCTTTGGCTGGGGGACGGGCGGATAAAAGCGTTCTTCTCGCGGCTCAGCCGTTCCATCCGGGTCTTGTCGCCCAGAATCGAGCCGCCCGAGCGGGCCGAACTGGGGTCGACCGCCAGAACCGCGACGCGCAGCCCTTGCCCCGTCAGCATCATGCCAAAGCTTTCGATGAAGGTGGATTTGCCGACACCCGGCGTCCCCGAAAGGCCGATGCGCAGCGATTGCCGATCCGCTGTTGCCAGATGGGACAGCAATTCGGCGGCCTGCGCCCGGTGATCGGCGCGGCGGCTTTCGACCAACGTGATGGCGCGTGCCAGCGCGCGGCGGTCGCCCTGCAGAATTCTGTCCCCAAGCTCGGCGGTGTTCATGGATGGGTCCCTCGTCGAAATTTGCCCTAGATGACGGAGTGGGCCCGGGTTTGTCCAGTGCCCGCGGCAAGGTTTCGGCGCACGCGTTCTGGACCTTGGCGGTGCCATTGGGGATAAGGCGGCATGACCCGACTGCCGATAGATGATGCCCTGCCCGATCTGATCTCAGCGCTGAAGGCGCGGGGCCGTGCCGTGTTGCAGGCCCCGCCCGGCGCGGGCAAAACCACCCGGGTGCCACTGGCGATGCTCGACGCCGGTCTGTGCGATGGCAGGATCGTGATGCTGGAACCCCGGCGTCTGGCTGCGCGGGCGGCGGCCGAGCGCATGGCCGAAACCCTGGGAGAGCGCGCAGGCCAGACCGTGGGCTATCGGGTGCGCGGCGATGCCAAAGTCTCGAAAACGACCCGGATCGAGGTTGTGACCGAAGGTATTCTGACCCGGATGCTGCAGTCCGAACCCGACCTGCCGGGTATTGGCGCGGTGATTTTCGATGAATTCCACGAACGGTCCCTGAATGCTGATCTGGGTCTGGCCCTGTGTCTTGAGGTCACGGCTGCGCTGCGGGACGACGTGATCCTGCTGGCGATGTCGGCGACACTGGATGCAGAACCGGTGGGGCAGCTGATGGATGCCCCCCTGGTGACGTCAGAAGGGCGCAGCTACCCGGTTGAAACACGCTGGCTGGACCGGCCTTTGAGCGCGCAGGCACGACGGCTGGATGCGCTGGTCGATCTGGTCGTGCGGGCTGAGCGTGAAAGCCGCCCGGCAGGCGGCGGGATGCTGGTGTTTCTGCCGGGCGAAGGTGAAATCCGGCGCGCCGAGTCGGCCTTGTCGGGGCGGTTGCCCGGCGACTGCGTGGTACGGCCCTTGTTCGGGACAATGCCCTTTGCCGCCCAGCGCGCCGCAATTGCGCCAGTTGATCAGGGGCGCAAGGTGGTGCTGGCAACATCAATTGCCGAAACCTCTCTGACCATCCCCGACATACGGGTGGTGGTCGACATGGGACAGGCGCGACGGGCGCGGTTCGATGCCGGATCGGGCATGTCCCGGCTGGTGACCGAACGGGTCACGCGGGCCGAGGCCACGCAACGTGCGGGCCGAGCCGGTCGTGTCGCCGAAGGCCTGTGCTATCGGCTGTGGTCGAAAGGCGAGGATGGCGCCATGGCCGCCTACCCACCCGCCGAAATCGAGGCGGCAGATCTGACCGGGCTGGCGCTGGAGCTTGCATTGTGGGGGGCCGAACCGGGCGATCTGGCATTTCTGACGCCACCACCCGAGGGGGCCATGTCCGAAGCGCGGGCACTGTTGGCGATGCTGGGTGCGCTGGATGCCCGTGGGCGGATCACTGATCACGGGCGGGCGCTTGCGGCGCTGCCCCTGCACCCTCGTTTGGGGCACATGCTGGTGCACGCGGGTGCTGACGCCGCGCCGCTGGCGGCGTTGATGGCCGAACGGGATCCGTTGAAGGGCGCGCCAGCCGATCTGTCCCTTCGACTTGAGGCATTACGAGACCCACGCGCTTTCCAGCGTAATCGGGTCTGGCCGGTGAACATGAGTGTTGTGGAGCGCATCAAGGGCGAAACCAGGCGGTTGCGGGCGCAGTCCGGCGGGGCTGGTGAATTGTCCCCTGCGACCATGGCGGCGCTGGCCTATCCCGACCGCGTCGGTCAGCGGCGCAAGGGGAACGTACCACGCTATGTCCTTTCAGGCGGCAAGGGTGTTGTGCTGGACAATGGCGACACGCTGGCCGCCGCACCCTATCTGGTGGTGATCGATACGGACGGAAACCCGCGTGAGGCCCGCGTGCGAATGGCGGTGCAGATCACCGAGCGGGACATCCGCGACCTGTTCATCGATCAGATCGCATGGATCGACAGTTGCGACTGGTCTAGGCGCGAACGCAGGGTCGTGGCCCGCCAGCAGGAAAGGTTCGGGGCGATCGCTCTGGACGACAGGATCTGGAAGGACGTGCCCGCAGAACAGGTGGCGCGCGCCATGTTGGACGGTGTACGCGATCTGGGGTTGCGTCTGGACGGGGCCGCCGCCCGGCTTGCTTCCCGGGTGGAACTGGTCCGGGCCGGAGGGGTGGACCTGCCGGACTTCTCGGTCGAAGGGCTGCTGGCGGATCTGGAAAGCTGGTTACTGCCGATGTTGGCGGGCGTGCGCAATGCCGAGGATTGGAAACGCTTCGATCTGTTGCCTGCCCTGCGGGCGCGACTGGACTGGACGCAGACGCAAGAGCTGGACCGCCGCGCACCAGGATCGTTCGAGACACCGCTGGGTCGGAAAATTCCGATCGACTATGGCGGGGCGGTGCCCGAAATCTCGGTCCGGTTGCAGGAAATGTTCGGAGTGACGCGCCACCCGGTCATCGGGGATGAGCCGTTGAAGATCACGCTGCTGTCACCGGCGCAGCGCCCGATCCAGATCACCCGCGATTTGCCGGGTTTCTGGGCGGGGTCCTATGCGGATGTGCGCAAGGATATGCGGGCGCAATATCCCAAACACCCCTGGCCGGAAGATCCGACTCAGGCCGACCCGACCCTTCGCGCCAACAGGCGCCACAAGTGAAGACAGCGCCCCGCGCGGGATTTCCAGCGAATTTTCGTGACCGCCACCGGGTGTGCGTGAGCACGTGGTAGAGTCGGAGCGGCAACACTTTCCGGAAATGAAAGCTCGTTGAAAACACTCCGTTAGGTTCCTAAATGATATCTGCCTAATGTAGGTTATGGAAACTGACGCGAACACATGAAAAACAAGCTACAAAAGCTCTGGAACGAGGTCGGAAAACCTCTGTTTCAGCGCCCGGAACGGGTGCAGTTTGCCGCGCTTTGCACACGCAGAACCGAAACCGGTGAGGATGTTCTGCTGATCACCAGCCGCGAAACCAAAAGGTGGGTCATTCCCAAGGGCTGGCCGATTGACGGCCTCGACGGGGCCGAGACCGCTTTGCAGGAAGCGTGGGAAGAGGCCGGCGTGCGGGCCACTTCTTTCGACAAAACGCCGATCGGGCATTTCACCTATGACAAGATCCTGAAGGACGGCACATCCCAGGCGGTCCGGACAAATGTCTACCGCATACCGGTGACGGAACTGTCGGATCAATACCCCGAGGCGCATGAACGTCAGCGGTGCTGGGTGTCGCCCAAAGTGGCCGCGGAACGTGTGAACGAGCCGGAATTGCGCGATTTGCTGCTGCATTTGTAACAGTAAAACGTAAAATTGATGACATGTCGGTTGCCCAACCTGCCGAAAACCGTTAGCGGCCTGCATCCAAATCCCTAACGGCCCAAACAGATGTCAGAATCGCAGACCAAATCCCGCTGGCGCGCACTGGACAGCGACCTTCACCGTATTTCACGGCTCGAGCATGCGAATGCGCATGTGGCGCGGCCGTTGCTGGCCCCGGGGATCGCGCTGGCCTTCATCGCGCTGGCCGGTTTGTCCGCAGCGGTACTGTTCGGTCAGGCCGATGGCAGTCTGATCGTGGTCGCGGCCGCAGGGTTCGGGGCCTATATGGCGATCAATATCGGCGCCAATGACGTGGCCAACAATATGGGCCCTGCGGTAGGTGCCAACGCTCTGACCATGGGCGGTGCGATCCTGATCGCCGCCGTGGCCGAAAGCGCCGGAGCTTTGTTGGCCGGCGGCGATGTGGTTTCGACCATCTCGAAAGGCATCATCGATCCGATGTCGGTGCAAAACAACAACGTCTTCATATGGGCGATGATGGCAGCGCTGATTTCATCGGCTATGTGGGTCAACCTGGCCACCTGGATCGGCGCGCCGGTGTCCACGACCCATTCGGTGGTCGGCGGCGTCATGGGCGCCGGAATTGCGGCGGCCGGGCTGAGCGCGGTGAGCTGGGGCACCATGGGGGCCATTGCCGCCAGCTGGGTCATTTCGCCGGTGCTGGGCGGCGCAATCGCCGCCTGTTTCCTTGCGCTGATCAAGGCCAAGATCCAGTATCAGGACGACAAGATTGCCGCTGCCCGCTTTTGGGTTCCGATCCTCGTCGCGGTCATGGCGGGGGCATTTGCCACCTATCTGTCCGTCAAGGGCCTGAAGCGGATCGTGAAGATTGATCTGGAATACGCCCTGCTGATCGGTCTGGCCGCAGCCCTGCTGGTCTGGGCGGTTACCGTGCCTTGGGTGCGACGAAAGTCCGAAGGTCTTGAAAACCGCACCCGGTCGCTGAAAACCCTGTTCGGGTTGCCTCTGGTGATTTCGGCCACGTTTCTGAGTTTTGCCCACGGTGCCAATGACGTCGCCAACGCGGTTGGCCCGCTTGCGGCGATTGTGCACGCGGCAGAGTTCGGCGATTTCTCGGCCAAGGTGTCCATTCCCACATGGGTGATGGTCATCGGAGCCTTCGGCATTTCGTTTGGCCTGTTCCTGTTCGGCCCCAAGCTGATCCGCATGGTCGGAAGCCAGATCACCAAACTGAACCCGATGCGCGCATTCTGCGTGGCCCTGTCGGCAGCCATTACGGTAATCTTCGCCAGTTGGCTGGGCCTGCCCGTCAGCTCGACCCACATCGCTGTGGGCGCGGTTTTCGGGGTTGGCTTCTACCGCGAGTGGCACTCGGACCGCCGACGGAAAGTTACCAACCGCCGGCGCTCGTCCGAGTTGCAACTGGCACCTGAAGAGTACCAACGCCGCAAGCTGGTACGCCGGTCACATTTCATGACCATTGTGGCGGCATGGGTCATTACAGTGCCTGCGGCAGCGGCAATGTCTGCGGTGATATTCTGGGTGCTGACGGCGTTTTCCTGAGCTGTCTCAAGCCCGGACCCGGTCCGGTGTCAAAGGCTCGGCAGGGGCCCTTTCGATCAGGGCCTGAACCTTTGTGCATAGTGGCGCCGAAGTGCCTGCTTCATTGGCGATGCGAACGATCTCGCCCTGCAAACTGTCGATTTCCGTCGGCCGGCCTGCCGCCAGGTCATAGGCCATGGATGTGCGTGCGCTGGGGTCAATGGTCAGCATCCGGGATGCAATCCGGGTAAAAAGCGGTGTTGGCAGACGCAAAACATATGGCGTCATCCACGCCGGAAGCGGCGTGGTCGACGCGACGGGATGACCGGCGGCTTTCAGCACGCGCAGTGCTTCACCCATCTGATCGGCCATCAAACGCCGCCACGCCCGGTTCATGAGCTGTTCGCGCAGGGTCAGGCCGGACAGGGCATTCAGGGCGTTGTTGAGGTTGATGACCAGTTTGCCCCATTGCACCGCCTGAATATCGTCACTTTCAGACACCGGCAAATCCGCGCTGCCCAGCGTCTGGCCCAATGCGCCTGATCCGCTTTCGATTATGATATCGCCGGAGGTTGCCCGGTGAAAACAGGCGGGTTCTGTCGGCACAACGTTGAATGGCACCATTCCGGCGCGCACATCGTGCCCCGGCAAGGCTGCGCGCAGGATGCGTGCGTTTTCCATACCATTTTGCCACGACACAATCGGTGCGCTTGTCGGTGTGAAGCGGGCTATATCCGCCGCCAGATCCGCCGTGGCGCCCGTTTTGACCGACACAATCACGATCCCGGCCCGGGACAGGCAGGCCGGGTCTTCGCTCAGGGTCAATCTGTCCGGCGCGATGTGACGATGCAGGCCCGAGAAATCGGTCACCGTCAGGCCCTGCCCCCGGATCGGGTCCAGAATTCGGGCGCGACCCAGCAAGGTGACCTGATGCCCCGCATCGGCCAGTAACGCGCCGCAATAGCACCCGATGCTGCCGGCTCCGGCAATGACGATGTTCATGACGGCCCTCCTGCCGTTGGCGGGTCAGAAGGTTTGGTAGCACGAGCCGACGGGAAACGGCCAGTGTTTGCGTCTGGCGTGCTGCGCAAAATTAACCCTGTGTTAGCCAGGAGATCCTAGCGTGAGGCATCTGCTGATCAGGAGGTCTGCCATGGACGATTCGAACCCTTTCGAGGCCACACGCCCTTTGCCCACCGCCACGCGCCCGCTTTTGGGGCAAACCATTCTGGTTGTCGAGGACAGCCGTTATGCCTGCGATGCGATCCGGCTGATGTGTCTGCACAGCGGCGCGCGGATCCGGCGGGCGGACTGTCTAACGTCTGCGCGGCGTCATCTGAAGATCTATCGCCCATCGGTCATTCTGGTGGACATGGGGCTGCCCGACGGGCCCGGGGCGGACCTGATTGCCGAACTTAACGAGGCCTCGCCCCGGATCGGCGTCATACTGGGTCTGTCCGGCGACGACTGTGCCGAGCAACTGGCAATGCAGGCCGGTGCAGACGGTTTTCTGAACAAGCCCCTGAACTCTCTGGCCTGTTTTCAGCGCACCATTCTCGAGTTGCTGCCCGAAGATCGCCGCCCCGGCGGACTGCATGCCATCCAGGATGAGGTCATACGCCCCGATCCGATGGCCTATCAGGACGACATGGCCCATATCGCCGACGTTCTGGCCGGGCCAAACGACCACCGGACGCTGGACTATGCCGCGCAATTCCTGACCGGCGTGGCCCGCGATGCGGAAGACACGGTGCTGGCAGACGCCGCGCAAAAGCTGGCCGCGTCTCGGGCTGCGGGTGCGCCTGTCACCGCGCGGGCGGCGCAGGTGGCCGGTATCGTTCAGTCCCGCTTACAACAGCGGGAGGCGATCTGACATGGTCACGGCGTATTTCATCACGGCCACGCTGCTGTTTCTATGGGCCTACCGGCAGACGCGCACGGCGGCGCGAAGTATTCGAAACAACCGGCAGCATCTGGAAAACCCGCTTGACTGATCCGCTGGCTGAGCGGCTGATCGTCGTCCGGTCAGACCCCTGCGTGAGTGGTGAGGCCAGGATGCCGAGGGGAAAGGCAATTCACGCCTTGCGCCAAATGAGGTGGGTTCGTGTGGATTAAGGGATTGCATCACCGGTCAGCGCGTATCGATGCGCGGGGCCTATGGCGCGATCCCGGAAACGGCCCGTCAGGGCAACCGCCCGCGCAAGGCGGGCGTTACCGGATCACTCCTGCGGAATGAGGCGCAAGCCCAGTTCCATAAGCTGATCCGAGGTCGGATCGGACGGGGCGTCCATCATCAGATCCTCGGCGCGTTGGTTCATCGGGAACATCATGACCTCGCGGATGTTGGCCTCATCGGCCAGCAGCATAACGATCCGGTCGATACCGGCAGCACAGCCACCGTGCGGCGGCGCGCCGTAATGGAAGGCATTGAACAGGGCACCGAAGCGGGATTTGACTTCGTCCTCACCATAACCGGCCAGTTCAAAGGCCTTCAGCATGATTTCGGGTTTGTGGTTCCGGATCGCGCCCGAAACCAGTTCATAGCCGTTGCAGGCCAGATCGTACTGATAGCCGCGCACGTCCAACGGATTGCCGTTCAGCGCCTCCATCCCGCCTTGGGGCATCGAGAACGGGTTGTGCTCAAAATCGATCGCACCGGTTTCCTCGTCCTGCTCGTAGATCGGGAAATCCACGATCCAGGCAAAGGCAAAACGGTCCTTCTCGGTCAGGTTCAGTTCTTCGCCGATCACGTCGCGCCCTTTGCCTGCAACCTTTTCAAAGGCTTTCGGCTTGCCGCCCAGGAAGAAAGCCGCATCGCCGACACCCAGACCCAACTGATGACGGATCGCCTCGGTCCGCTCGTGGCCGATGTTCTTGGCCAGCGGGCCGGCGGCCTCCATGCCTTCGCCCTGATCGCGCCAGAAGATGTAGCCCATACCGGGCAGACCTTCTTTCTGGGCAAAGGCGTTCATACGGTCACAGAACTTTCGGCTGCCACCAGTCGGCGCAGGGATGGCGCGGATTTCGGTGCCTTCCTGCTCGAGCAGCTTCGCGAATATCGCAAAGCCAGACCCACGGAAGTGGTCGGAGACCACTTGCATTTTGATAGGATTGCGCAGGTCGGGCTTGTCGGTGCCGTACCACAGGGCCGAGTCCTTGTAGGAAATCTGCGGCCAGTCCTGATCGACCTTGCGACCACCGCCGAATTCTTCGAACACGCCGGTCAGAACGGGTTGGATGGTATCGAACACGTCCTGCTGCTCGACAAACGACATCTCGAGGTCGAGCTGGTAGAAATCGGTAGGCGAGCGGTCGGCGCGAGGGTCTTCGTCGCGAAAGCACGGCGCGATCTGGAAATACTTGTCGAAGCCCGACACCATGATCAGCTGCTTGAACTGCTGCGGGGCCTGCGGCAGGGCGTAGAACTTGCCCGGATGCAGGCGCGAGGGCACCAGGAAGTCGCGCGCGCCTTCGGGTGACGAGGCGGTGATGATCGGCGTTTGATACTCGCGGAAGCCCTGATCCCACATACGTTTGCGCATCGAGGCGACAACGTCCGAGCGCAGGGTCATGTTCTGCTGCATCGCCTCGCGGCGCAGGTCCAGATAGCGATAGCGCAGGCGGGTTTCCTCGGGGTATTCCTGATCGCCAAAGACCATCAGCGGCAGTTCTTCGGCGGCGCCCAGCACTTCGAGTTCGCGGACATATACCTCGATCTCGCCGGTCGGCAATTTCGGGTTCACCAGTTCGGCATCACGCGCCTTGACAGTGCCGTCGATGCGGATGCACCACTCGGACCGCACCTTTTCCAGGGCAGCAAAGGCGGCGCTGTCGCCGTCGCACAGCACCTGGGTTACGCCGAAATGGTCGCGCAGATCGATGAACAGCACGCCGCCGTGATCTCGGACCCGATGCACCCAGCCGGACAGGCGGACGGTTTCACCGACATTGGCGGCGGTCAGAGCGGCGCAGGTGTGGCTGCGGTAGGCGTGCATGGATCATATCCCTTCGGGCGCAGAATTCGTCGCGCCGATACACCCCGTCGGGCTTGGAAAGTCAAGGCGGGTCGCGCCGTCAAAACGGCCTTTGCACGTTGCCCGAGTAGAAATAGACGCCCAGCCCGGCCGCGAATATGATATTGCCCGCAATCGCGTGCAGCAGCACCGCGTAGAAAAACGATCCGCGCTTGCGGTAGGCCCAGGTGAACAGCAGCCCGCCGCCGAAGGTCATGAGGGCGACAATCCAGCTCCAGTACATCAGGTGCGCCAGTGAAAACAGCGCTGCATTGAGTAGATAGGCCGCGCGGCCGTCCGGCAGGATCGCGTGATAGCGGCGGAAGAACAGGGGCCGGAAAAGCAGCTCCTGCGGCAGGGCCGAGGCCAGCGGATACCCGAGCCAGATGATGGCCAGAAACTCGGGCCGGTGGAGCAGCAGGTAGAACGCTGCGTCCTGCCGTGTCCACAACACCAGGATCGAGCAGAACAGGGCCATGGCGATGATGAACACCAACAGTTCGGCCCAGGACCAGTTGCGCCAGTTCCAGCGTAGTTCGGCCCATGAAAAGCCGGGCGTGTTGTGCAACAGAACGATCCCGATTGCCGTGAAGACGAACAGCATCGGAAACATCCAGTTCGGCGGGAAAAGGACGGCAATCAGGACAGGGACCGCAACGAAGAACAATCCGAACTCCAGCCAGAGCCGGACACGGGTAGTCGGCGGAAGGGCCCATTCGCCAAACGCGCTCAATGCTGCACCAGTTCAGCCGGGATCAAGCCGCGAAGGGAATTGCCGACCCAGAGGTTCCGGGCGTTGCGCAGATCGGCCAGGGTAAGGACCGCCTGAGTGGTTTTTCCTGTTTCCAGAAGCTGCTGCCGCAGAATGCCCGGCAGAAGACCGCAGGTCAGTGCCGGTGTCAGGTGTTGGCCCCGCGAGGTTTCGATAAACAGGTTCGTTATGGTGCCCTCGCACAGCTCGTCCAGTTCGTTGAGGAAAATCAGCTCATCCGTTCCGGCAGGCAACGAGGCCCGGGCGGTGTCATAGGTTTCGCGTTGCGTGGTCTTGTGCCGCAACCAGATATCCGACGAAGACAGCCGTGTTTCGGCCACGGCAATCCGCCAGACCGCAGGATTGTCGGCCAACACCCCGGTGGTCACCTCGAAACGGCCCGACACGTCCATCGTCAGACGACACCGCAGCGGGGTATCGCCCGTTATGGTCTGCAGCGCCGATTGTGCGTCGTCCGGGGAAAACGGCAGGTGCAGGGCGTTTGCTGTGCGCTGCATCCGGTTCAGATGAAGATCCAGCCGGATCATCCCCTGGCCCGGCCGGTAGGCCAGTGTTTCAATCAGGCGGAAGTCAGTCTCGGCTGGCGGGCAAAGCGGGCTTTCCATAGCGCTTCCTCATATTCGGACGGGGCGGTGCTGTCCCAGACGACACCGCCGCCGACATTCAGCGTGGCCGCGCCGTTTTCCACCATCAGGGTACGGATCGCCACGTTGAATTCCGACCGTCCGTCCGGCGCTGCCCAGCCGATTGTGCCGCAATAAATGTCGCGCGGCCAGAGTTCGAGGTCGGACAAAATCTCCATCGCGCGGATTTTGGGCGCGCCGGTGATCGAGCCACAGGGGAAAAGTGCCGTGAGGATATCGGACAATTCCGCGCCCATATGAAGTTGCGCCTGCACCAGCGAGACCATCTGATGCACGGTGGCGTAGGTTTCGACCTTGAACAGTTCGGGCACCCGGACCGACCCGGGCAGGGCGACGCGGCTGATATCGTTGCGCAGCAGATCGACGATCATCAGGTTCTCGGCGCGGTTCTTGTCGTCGGTCGACAGGAATGCGCGGCGGCGGGCATCTTCGGCCATGTCCTCGCTGCGCGGCTGGGTGCCCTTCATCGGGCGGGTTTCGATCCTGCGGTCGGCGTCGGTGCGGAAAAACAGCTCGGGCGAGCGGCTGAGCAGATCGGGCAGATCGTCTTGCTCGATCAACGCGCCGTGGCCTACAGGCTGGCCTGCAGCAAGGGCCGCGTATAGCGCGGCGCTGTCGCCTTCGACAGTCAGATCAATCGGAAAGGTCAGATTGGCCTGATAAATGTCCCCGGCCCCGATCGCGTCATGAACCTGTCGAAAGGCGCGGGTATACCGGGCCTCATCCCAGCGTGGCTGAAAACCGGTCACCCCGCCGGCGGCGGGGGGAAGATCACGTTGTGTGGGCGCGGCATAAACGCCAAAACACAGAAGCGGCAGGCGGCGATCTTCCGGCAGACGGTCGTTCAGGCGCGGCTCTAAAACATAGCCAAGCTCGTAGCTGGCGTAGCCTGCCAGCCATGCACCGTCAGTGCGCGCCGAATCCAGCGCCGCCATCGCCTGGGGCACGTCCTCCGCCTTGTCCGCGCGGATCACTCTGGCTGGCCGGTCGAAACTGGTTCCGGGTCCGGCTGGCCCCTGATCGAAACGAATTCGCACGTGCATCCTCAATTTACCGTGCTGCGCGGTATAGAGAATACGGCGGTAAGGGAAAGAGGGGAAAGCGGCAATTTCATCCCTGTTTCCGATCCCCCTTGAACCTTTTGGCGCGGTCCCTATAACGCAGGACAATTTGGGCACTCGGAGGGTGCCCTGACTCGCGGACAATCGAAGGAACCAGGCCATGCCCAGAAGAACCGACATCCAGTCGATCATGATCATCGGGGCCGGCCCCATTGTCATCGGACAGGCCTGCGAATTCGACTATTCGGGCGCACAGGCCTGCAAGGCGCTGCGGGAAGAAGGGTACCGGGTCATTCTGGTGAACTCGAACCCCGCCACGATCATGACCGATCCCGGTCTTGCGGATGCCACCTATATCGAGCCGATCACGCCCGAAGTGGTTGCCAAGATCATCGAGAAAGAGCGCCCCGACGCCCTGCTGCCCACGATGGGCGGGCAGACCGGGTTGAACACCTCGCTGGCTTTGGAAGAGATGGGTGTGCTCGAGAAGTTCGGGGTTGAGATGATTGGCGCCAAGCGCGATGCCATCGAAATGGCCGAGGACCGCGCCCTGTTCCGCGAGGCGATGGATCGGCTGGGTCTTGAAAACCCCAAGGCAACCATCGTTACCGCTCCCAAGCGCGAGAACGGCTCCACCGATCTGGATGCCGGCGTACAGATGGCGTTGGACGAACTGGAAGAAATTGGCCTGCCTGCGATCATCCGCCCCGCCTTTACACTGGGCGGAACCGGCGGTGGTGTTGCTTATAACCGCGAGGATTATATCCATTTTTGCCGCTCGGGCATGGATGCCTCGCCGGTTAACCAGATCCTCGTCGACGAAAGCCTGCTGGGCTGGAAGGAATACGAGATGGAGGTGGTGCGCGACACCGCCGACAACGCCATCATCGTCTGTTCCATCGAAAACGTGGACCCGATGGGCGTGCACACCGGCGACTCGATCACCGTGGCCCCTGCCCTGACGCTGACCGACAAGGAATACCAGATCATGCGCAACGGCTCGATCGCCGTTCTGCGTGAGATTGGCGTCGAAACAGGTGGGTCGAACGTGCAGTGGGCGATCAACCCCGACGATGGCCGCATGGTCGTGATCGAGATGAACCCGCGCGTGTCGCGCTCTTCGGCGCTGGCCTCGAAAGCGACCGGTTTCCCGATTGCCAAGATCGCCGCCAAGCTTGCTGTGGGCTATACACTGGACGAACTGGACAACGACATCACCAAGGTCACGCCCGCGTCGTTCGAGCCGACCATCGACTATGTCGTCACCAAGATCCCGAAATTCGCCTTCGAGAAATTCCCGGGCAGCGAACCCTACCTGACCACCGCGATGAAGTCGGTGGGTGAGGCAATGTCCATCGGCCGCACGATCCACGAATCAATGCAGAAGGCGCTGGCCTCAATGGAATCCGGCCTGACCGGATTTGACGAGATCGAAATCCCCGGCCTGAATGTGGGCCTCTGGGACGAAGCCGACGACAAGGCCGCCGTCATCAAGGCGATCAGTCAGCAGACGCCCGACCGCCTTCGCACCATCGCGCAGGCCATGCGTCACGGCCTGACCGATGACGAGATCTTCGGCGTTACCAAGTTTGACCCGTGGTTCCTGGCCCGTATCCGCGAGATCATCGAGGCCGAGCGCACTGTCCGCAAAGACGGCCTGCCGGTTACCGAGGACGGTATTCGCAAACTGAAGATGCTGGGCTTCACCGATGCGCGTCTGGGCAATTTGTCTGGCCGCGACGAAGCCAACGTCCGTCGCGCCCGCCGCAATCTGGGTGTGAATGCCGTGTTCAAACGCATCGACACCTGTGCCGCCGAATTCGAAGCACAGACGCCCTATATGTACTCGACCTACGAAGCCCCGATGATGGGCGAGGTTGAATGCGAGGCGCGTCCGTCGGACCGCAAGAAGGTTGTCATCCTCGGTGGTGGCCCGAACCGGATCGGTCAGGGCATCGAGTTCGACTATTGCTGCTGTCACGCCTGTTTCGCGCTGACCGAAGCTGGGTATGAGACCATTATGGTCAACTGCAACCCCGAGACGGTCTCGACCGACTATGACACCTCGGACCGCCTGTATTTCGAGCCGCTGACCTTTGAACACGTCATGGAAATCCTGACGAAGGAACAGGAAAACGGCACGCTGCACGGTGTCATCGTTCAGTTCGGCGGTCAGACCCCGCTGAAACTGGCCAACGCGCTGGAGGCCGAAGGCATTCCGATCCTCGGCACCACACCGGATGCCATCGACCTGGCCGAAGACCGCGAACGGTTCCAGGCGCTGGTCAACGATCTGGGTCTTAAGCAGCCCAAGAACGGTATCGCCTCGACCGGCGAACAGGCGCTTGAGATCGCCGAAAAGATCGGTTTCCCGCTGGTGATCCGCCCGTCCTACGTGTTGGGTGGCCGCGCGATGGAAATCGTGCGCGATATGGATCAGCTGAAACGCTATATCAACGAGGCCGTGGTGGTTTCAGGCGACAGCCCGGTTCTGCTGGACAGCTATCTGGCCGGTGCGGTCGAACTGGACGTGGATGCCCTGTGCGACGGCACTGACGTGCATGTGGCCGGCATCATGCAGCATATCGAGGAAGCAGGTGTGCATTCGGGCGACTCGGCCTGTTCGCTGCCGCCATATTCGTTGTCGAAAGAGATCATCGGCCAGATCAAGGAACAGGCGTTCAAACTGGCAAAGGCGCTGAACGTTGTTGGCCTGATGAACGTGCAGTTCGCGATCAAGGGCGACGAGATTTTCCTGATCGAGGTCAACCCGCGCGCCAGCCGCACGGTGCCGTTTGTCGCCAAGGCGACCGACAGCGCGATTGCCTCGATCGCGGCGCGGGTGATGGCGGGTGAAAAGCTTTCGAACTTTCCGATGCGTCCGGCCTACAAGACCGTGGACGACACCAAGATCGCCGATCAGATGACACTGGCCGACCCGGACATGCCGTGGTTTTCGGTCAAAGAGGCGGTGCTGCCCTTTGCCCGCTTCCCCGGCGTCGACACGATCCTAGGCCCCGAAATGCGCTCGACCGGGGAAGTGATGGGCTGGGATCGCAGCTTCCCGCGCGCCTTCCTGAAGGCGCAGATGGGCGCCGGGATGGTCCTGCCGTCTTCGGGGCGCGCGTTCATCTCGATCAAGGACGCGGACAAGGGCCGGACGATGCTTGAAGCGGCGCAGGTGCTGGTGGCGCAGGGCTTTACACTTGTCGCGACCCGGGGCACGCAAAGCTGGCTGGCTGAACAGGGCGTGCCCTGCGACGTGGTCAACAAGGTTTATGAAGGCCGCCCGGACGTGGTCGACATGCTGAAAGACGGTCAGGTTCAGTTGCTGATGAACACCACCGAAGGCGCGCAGGCGGTCGAGGACAGCAAGGCCATCCGCTCGATCGCGCTTTATGACAAGATCCCGTATTTCACCACAGCCGCGGCCAGCCATGCTGCCGCTCTGGCAATCAAGGCGCAAGCCGAGGGTGATGTCGAGGTCAGGTCGTTGCAGGGCTGACACGGTTCAGCGCCCCAAAATGTCACGCGAAACCCTCGGAGCAATCCGAGGGTTTTTTCTGTCTCGGGCAGGTTGTTCACATAGTCGGGTAAGCCAGAGCAATCACGCCGGAGGTTACATCACCCGGCGTGTTCCCGCGCATTCCCTTAGGTCACCCAACCTTGATCTGCCCGCCTTGCATCGGCATTTTGTGCTGATCCAGACCAATCAGGACCGACCATGTATACGCCTGCCATCACCGGCTCCGGGGTTTTCACACCCGAAAATGTCATCACCAATGCCGAGCTTGTCGAAGCGTTCAACGCCTATGCCGACAAACAGAACGCCGCGAACGCGCAGGCCATCGCGGATGGGCGCATGGAGGCGATGCAGCATTCGTCGGAAGAGTTCATTCTGAAGGCGTCAGGGATCGAAAACCGCTATGTGATGGACAAATCCGGCGTTCTGGATCCGGACGTGATGCACCCGCTTCTGCGGCAGCGCGGCGATGATGAGCCGGGGATCATGACCGAAATGGCGGTGGATGCCTGCAAAAAGGCGATGGCGCAGGCCGGTCGCACGGCGGATGACATTGATCTGGTGATCTGCGCCGCCTCGAACCACGAGCGCGCTTATCCTGCCATTGCGATCGAGATACAGCAGGCGCTTGGTATCTCGGGCTTCGGGTTTGACATGAATGTCGCCTGTTCCTCGGCCACGTTCGGGATTCAGGCGGCCGCGGATATGGTGCGGTCGGGGTCTGTCCGGGCAGCGCTTGTGGTCAACCCCGAGATCTGCTCGGGCCATCTGGAATGGCGCGACCGCGATTGCCACTTCATTTTCGGCGATGTTGCAACCGCCACGCTGATCGAGCGGCAGGAGGACGCCACGGGCGCCCATTTCGAGATTCTCTCGACCCGCTGCGCCACGGCATTTTCCAACAACATCCGCAACAACAACGGCTTTTTGCGCCGCGCCCGACCGGCCGGGATGGAAGATCGGCGCGATATGCAGTTCATGCAAAACGGGCGCAAGGTGTTCAAGGAGGTGCTGCCGATGGTCAGCCAGCACATCACCGATCACATGGAGGCCGAGGGGTTGGGCAGTGACGATCTGAAACGGCTGTGGCTGCATCAGGCCAACAAGACCATGAACGATTTCATCGGCAAAAAGGTTCTGGGCCGCGTGCCCGGTCCGGGTGAGCAGCCCAATATCCTGCAGGATTACGCTAACACCTCATCCGCCGGGTCGATCATTGCATTCTCGAAATACTCGGACGATCTGGAAGATGGCCAGATCGGCCTGATCTGTTCCTTCGGGGCCGGTTATTCGGTCGGCTCTGTGATTGTGAGGCGGAGAGGCTGAGTTCACAATCATTCGGGCAAGCGGCTGTTCACGAAAATCGCATCTCGGACCCGAGTTCCGGCGGTTCAGCTGACGCTTTCTTCTTCCAGATGCAGCTTCATTTCGATCAGAACCTGCTGCAACAGACTGGTTTCTCTCAGCAGCCGCTTTGCCTCGTTCACGGTGATGATACCGTCTTCGATGGCAGCCTGGTATTCGGTCATCAGCATCGCAAAACGCTGGCTCAGGGCGATGACGTCCGAGTTCACGCCGCCGGTGCGCGGGGAGTCGGAATTCCGGCCGTCATACGACAATGTGATGTTATTGAGATCGGCCAGCGCAGAAGTAACGTGGGGAAAGCCTGCCACCGTCTCAAGCCGCGCTACGGCGTCCACCGGCATGAACCGGTCGCTGTGTTCGGCGTTGTCTGAATAGTACCGCCCAAGTGTCGCTTTGGACTTGCCCGTTATCTTACAGGCAGATTCGATTCCCACATCTTTGACCAGTGCTTCGGTATGCTTTTTCAGATAGGCCCCGATATCTGCCATTGTTTTACCTTTGTTACCTGTAATCACCCTTCAGCCGACCGCATTTGGGGGAAAGGGTGGGGAAATTTCCCATATTCGATTCATAATTGAAATGTCATATATTGGCTATCCCTCAGATATGCGGGGATTTTGTGAGTGAGTGGCGGCATTTCAAGCCGGTAATGAGTGATCGCGGAGCTGATTTTTGGCTCCGCTCTGTTTAGGCCATATGTTGGCCGACGGCGTCGTTGTTGTGGGCGCGCGGGTTCCATCCCCAGAGAGCATCTGCTCGGCCCATGCAACCGCAACGGCGACGTCGCTTCCTCAATGCCATTGATGACTTGCCCCCTTGGTTCACCCGATTTAGACCCGGCCCATGGCAAAACTGTATTTCAACTATTCCACCATGAACGCGGGCAAATCGACCGTGTTGCTGCAGGCGTCGCACAACTATCGCGAGCGGGGCATGGATACCTATCTGATGACCGCCGCGCTGGACGGACGGGCCGGCGTCGGTCGCATCGCTTCTCGCATCGGCATTTCCGCCGAAGCGGATGTGTTCGCAACGGAAGACAACGTTTTTCAGATGATCCAAGATCGCCGGAACAAAGGCAAAATCGCCTGCGTCTTCGTCGATGAGGCGCAGTTTCTGACCGAGGATCAGGTATGGCAACTGGCCCGCGCGGTGGACGATCTGGATGTTCCCGTGCTGGCGTATGGGTTGCGGGTCGATTTTCTGGGAAAGCTGTTCCCGGGCTCGGCCGCCCTGCTGGCTTTGGCCGACGAGATGCGCGAGGTGCGCACCATCTGCAGATGCGGACGCAAGGCGACCATGGTGATCCGGCAGGACGAAAACGGCCAGGCCATCACCGAAGGCGCACAGGTGCAGATCGGCGGCAACGAAACCTATGTTTCGCTGTGCCGCAAACACTGGCGCGAGGCGGTGGGCGTCTAAACCGGGTTGGGCAACGGACGCCCCGCAACAAAGGCCGCGACATTGTCCAGCGCCATCTGCCCCATATCGGTACGCACCTCTTCGGTGGCCGTGCCCAGATGCGGCAACAATGTCACGTTTTCCATATTACGAAGGGCCTGAGGGACGGTCGGTTCGAATTCGTATACGTCCAGACCCGCGCCAGCGATTCGGCCGTCTTGCAGGGCCGCGATCAGGGCGGCCTCGTCCACAACCTCGCCCCGCGCGATGTTGATCAGCAGGCCGGACGGCTTCATCGCCTCAAGAACCTGCGTGTTGACCAGATGCCTCGTTTGCGCGCCGCCGGGGACGGCAAGCACCAGGAAATCGACAGACGCAGCAAGGTCGGTCAGTTTGGGGATGTAGTCCGCGGGAAAATCGACGTCCTTTGGGCTGCGGGACTGATAGGCAACCTGCATACCGAACCCGAAATGACAGCGCCGTGCGATGGCCTGCCCGATACGGCCCATGCCCACGATGCCGACCCGCTTGCCGGTCACGTGGTGGCCCAGCATCTGGGTCGGGTGCCACCCCCGCCAGCCAGCCGATCGGACCAGCCGCTCACCCTCGCCCGCACGGCGAGCAGTGGACAGCAGAAGGGTCATGGCGATGTCAGCGGTGGCGTCCGTGACAGCGCCAGGCGTGTTGGTAACGGCGATACCTGCCGACCGTGCCGCATCCACGTCGATATGGTTGTAACCCACGCCGAAATTGGCCAGCAGCTTGCATCGCGGTGCGGGCACCTCACCGATGATCTGTGCCGAGAACTGATCGCCCAGCGTCGGCACCACCAGATCGAACTCGGTCAAGGCTCGATGCATTTCGGCGCGGTCAAGCGGAGTGGTTTCAGCCCTGATCTGGACGTCGAACTCGGCGCGGGCGCGGGCTTCGACGGCGGGCGTCATCGGTCGGGTGATCCAGAGCTTCATCAGTGCATCCGCCCGCCCAGCGGGACCTTGCCGTCAGGGCCGATCAGAACGATTTCGCCATTCTCGTCCGGCAGGCCAAGCACCAGAACTTCGGACATGAAACGTCCGATCTGGCGCGGCGGAAAGTTGATCACGGCCATCACCTGTTTGCCGACAAGCCCGGCCGGGTCGTAATGGGCCGTGACCTGAGCCGAGGTTTTGCGCTCGCCGATCTCGTCGCCGAAGTCGATCCACATCTTGATCGCGGGTTTGCGGGCCTCGGGATATGGTTCCGCGCGCACCACCTGACCCACGCGAATATCGACCTTGAGAAAGTCGTCGAAGGAAATCTCACTCACGCGACAGCTCCCTTGACCGGTTGGTTGCAGCGCCGACGGCGCGGTGCAGAAGATCCGGGAACCCGGTTTCCTCGTGCATCAGAACCTCAAGCGCGGCCTGCGTTGTCCCGTTGGGCGAGGTGACATTGATGCGCAGTTGTGCGGGGTCTTCCTCGGCTGCCATGGCCAGCGCACCGGCCCCGGCCACGGTGGATTTGGCCAGCTTCATCGCCAGTTCGTGCGGCAAGCCATGCGCCTCGCCCGCCTTGGCGAGCGCTTCGATCAGGTGGAACACATAGGCCGGACCCGACCCGCTGAGGCCGGTTACGGCATCCATCTGGTCCTCACTCTCCAGCCGGACCGTCTGTCCGATGGCCGAGAGCAGGGATTCGGCCAGATCCGCATCGGCGTCTGTGGCGTTGGCGTTGCCGATCAGCGCGGTAATGCCCTGGCGGATCGCGGCGGGCGTGTTCGGCATGGCGCGGATAATCGGGGTGCCCTGCCCCAGAACGTCCTCGAACGTCGCCAGAGAGGTTCCGGCCGCAACAGAGATGAACAGGCTGGTGCCACCGCCCAGCGCCTTGATCGCGGGCAGCGCGTCGCCCATCATCTGCGGTTTGACGGCAACAAGCACCACGGCGGGCGCTTCGGGCAACGGTGTGTTGATGTTCACGCCCTGCGCCTTGAGCCAGTCGGAAGGGTAAGGGTCGATAACCCAGACCGAAGATGCGGGAAGACCATACTCAAGCCATCCGGCGAGCATGGCGGACCCCATCTTGCCACATCCCAAAAGCACAAGCCCCTGATCGGCGACGCGTGACATATCCATGATTGCCCCTCTCGTAACGTAACGATTCAGGGCAAAGCTTTACGCGCGGCCGTAGGCCTCTGCAATGGCGACCTGAATGGCCTCTTCCGGGGTACGGTTGCCCCACGTGACCAGTTGTATCGCCGGGTAATACCGCTCGGCGCTGAGTACGGCGGCGTTGATCATCGTATCGATCTGCTCGGCGCTGGCCATCTGGCCGCCCGCCAGCACCAGACCATAGCGGTAGACCATCAGTTTCTGGTTGGACCAGTAGGTAAAGGCCCCAGCCCAGCACTGATCATTCATCTTGTTGAGCAGCTCGTAAAGCTGCATTTCCCGTTCGGCCGGCGGTTCCATTTCGAACGAACAGACCATACGCAGTGTTTCGTCATAGTTGGACCAGGCCAGCGTGATCGAATAGGTCCGCCACTGGCCTTCGACGGCCATGGCAATCTGGTCATCGCCGATGCGGTCAAAATCCCAGTCGTGGTGTTCGGCCAGATGTTCAACAATATCAATCGGATGAAGGTCTTCTTCTAGAAACTGTTCGGAAAGGGCCATAATGCCACCTCGCTCCTTCTCTAGCATTTCGGGGCTGGCAGCGCCCCATTGCTAGTTGCCTGCTCTACAAGCCGGGCTTCCCCCTTGGGCCTGTACTAAATATGGTGCGATGTGGTTGATATTCTGACAACCCCCATTCTTGGGGATAACAGCAATAAGTTGTGGACAGCCTGCAACGGCATCCAAAATATTGGCACTTTGCCCAGCTTTTTCTTGATTAAATTCTGCGACGCGTCAAAATACACCGCATCGCACAACCCGTTAATTCGGATTGCGCGGCAGAAAATTTTGTCCTGAAAACTTGGTCAACGCGGCGCGAATGGAACGTTACTTGTCCAGTTTCGCCTCAAGCGCTGCAATCCGCGCTTCGAGCGCCGCATTTTCTTCGCGCGCTTTCTGGGCCATGGCACGGACGGCATCGAATTCTTCGCGGGTGACGAAATCGCGGTCGGCCAGCCAGCGGTCGATTATCGACTTCATCGCGTTTTCGGCCTCTTCCCGCGCGCCCTGCGCCACGCCCATCGCGTTGGTCATCAGCTGGGATACGTCGTCCAGGATTTTGTTGCGGGTTTGCATGTCTCTAACTCCGGTTTCGCGGTTGGTCCCTATATGGGTAAAGAATGAGCCGGACTCAAGGTTGACTTGTCCTGCAAAGCCCGGGCAATGAGACGCACATGCAGGCTGTTCTGAATTTTCCCGATCTGTCGCCCGAATTGTTCTCGATCTCGCTGTTCGGGATGGAGTTCGCGCTGCGATGGTACGCACTGGCTTATATCGCCGGCATTCTGATCGCGTGGCGGATGGCGCTGTCCGCGTTGCGTCGCCCTGCCCTGTGGCCCGGCGAGGCGCCGCCTTTGCGCAAGGAGCAATTGGAGGATCTGGTCACTTGGATCATCCTTGGCGTCATTCTGGGCGGACGGCTGGGGTTCGTGCTGTTCTATCAGCCCGGATACTACCTGTCGCATCCGCTGGATATCCTGAAAGTCTGGCAGGGGGGTATGGCCTTTCACGGCGGATTGCTGGGCGTGGTTATCGCCGCATATCTTTATGCACGGCGGCACAAAATACCGGCGCTGTCGCTGGCCGATCTGATCGCCCACACCGTGCCGCCGGGATTGTTGCTGGGGCGGCTGGCCAATTTCATCAATGCGGAACTCTGGGGGCGGCCAAGCGATGCGCCATGGGCCGTGATCTTTCCCGGCATGGCCGCGCAGGACTGCACCGGCGTTATGGCGGGCATGTGTGCGCGCCACCCTTCACAATTGTATGAGGCTGCACTTGAAGGCATCCTGCTTGGCGCGCTGCTGCTGTGGCTGGCCTATCGGCGCGGGGCGTTCCGCAAACCCGGCCTGATCATGGGCGTGTTTCTGGCCGGATACGGCGCGTCGCGTTTTATAGTCGAGTTCTTCCGCCAGCCGGATGCGCAGTTTGTTTCTCCCGGCAACCCGTTGGGTCTTGCGTGGCATGTGGGCGGCTATGGGCTGACGATGGGACAGTTGTTGTCTCTGCCGATGATCGCTCTTGGCCTGTGGTTTGCCCTGCGTGCCCGGGCGGCGAAATGACCCTGACCGATCACCTGCTGGCACGGATCGGGCAGGACGGCCCGATGACGATTGCCGATTACATGAGCGAATGCCTGCTGCATCCTGATTTGGGATACTACACAACCCGCGACCCGCTGGGCGTGCAGGGCGATTTCATTACCGCACCCGAAATAAGCCAGATGTTCGGAGAAATGCTCGGCTTGTGCCTGGCGCAAAGCTGGCTGGAACAGGGAAGTCCGTCGCGGATTGCATTGGTAGAACTCGGTCCCGGTCGCGGAACCCTGATGGCCGATATCCTGCGCGCGACGCGGGAGGTTCCCGGCTTTCATGACGCGGCGCGGGTGGTGTTGCTGGAGGCATCACCCACACTGCGCGCCATGCAGGCGGAGACTCTGAAGGACTACGCACCCGTTTGGATCGACGCGATCGATGAATTGCCAAGCCTTCCCACTTATCTTGTAGCTAATGAGTTCTTTGATGCCCTGCCCATCCGGCAATTCCTGCGTGACGGCGAGGGTTGGCGTGAGCGTCTGATCGGCGCGGATCAGGGTGCGCTGCATTTTGGTCTGGGGCCATTGGGGTCGCAAATTGCCCTGCAAGACCGGCTTGAGGATACAATGGATGGCGATTTGGTCGAGCTTTGCGCAGCTGCGGCGCCTTATCTCACCGAAATTGCCGGTCGCATAGCGGCGTATGGAGGAGTTGGCCTGATCGTGGATTATGGCGACTGGCGATCGCTG
The DNA here is from genome assembly GCF_056536425.1 of Ruegeria sp. D1(2025). Classification (NCBI taxonomy): domain Bacteria; kingdom Pseudomonadati; phylum Pseudomonadota; class Alphaproteobacteria; order Rhodobacterales; family Roseobacteraceae; genus Ruegeria; species Ruegeria sp. D1(2025). The sequence continues at coordinate 61,695 of NZ_JBQFPO010000008.1, forward strand.
GGCGACACGTTGCAGGCGCTGCGCGGGCATCAGCGGTCAGACGTGCTGACGGATCCGGGCCAGGCCGACCTGACGGCTCATGTTGATTTCGAACCCCTTGCAGCGGCCAGCCGGACAGCGGGCTGTGCCCACACGCGCCTGACCCCACAGGGCGTTTTCCTTGAGCGGCTGGGCATAACGGCACGCGCGCAAAGACTGGCTCAATCATTAACCGGTCCGGCGCTGGATTCGCTGGTCTCGGCACATCGCCGGTTGACGCATCCCGAGGAAATGGGAAACCTGTTCAAAGTGCTGGGCCTCTATCCGGCAAACGCTTCTCCACCACCGGGACTGGAACCATGACGCTCGAGATTCTGACATCTGATCTTCTGTCCCCTGTCCGACATGGGTTTTTCAGCCGCCGCGGCGGGGCGTCATCCGGAATCTTCTCGGGGCTGAACTGCGGGTACGGGTCGTCTGACCAGACCGACGTTGTAACCGTGAACCGCAGCCGGGTGGCCGATGCGATGGCAGTTGCCCCCGACGCGCTGATCGGTGTGCATCAGGTGCATTCCCCGACCGTCCTGACGGTCGATGCCCCGATTACCGGAGAGAAGCCAAAGGCGGACGCGGTTGTGACCGCAACGCCCGGGCTGGTCCTGACGATCCTGACGGCCGACTGCCAGCCAGTGCTGTTTGCTGATCCAAACGCAAATGTGATCGGGGCCGCACATGCCGGGTGGCGCGGTGCCCTGGATGGTGTGCTGGAAGCCACGTTGGAGGCCATGGTGGCCTTGGGCGCGCGCCGCGAAGACACCATTGCGGTGATCGGCCCCACGATCTCGCAACGCGCATATGAGGTCGGGCCGGAGTTTTTGGATGACTTTGCCGCGGACTCGCCCGATAACATGCGGTTTTTCGCAAATGGGCAAGGCGATCGGCTTCATTTCGATCTGCCCGCCTTTGGCCTGCACCGGCTGCGGGCGGCGGGTATCGGGCAGGCTGAATGGACACGGCATTGCACCTATTCCGACCCCGAAAGGTTCTATTCCTACCGCCGGTCGACACACGCCAAAGAGGCGGACTACGGGCGCCTGATTTCCGCGATCAGATTGTAGTTTTAGGCAAGATTAAGGCAATTTTGCCGCTTTTCCGCCACATTTGTGGTGTTTATTCCAATCAGAATCGAACGGAAATTATTGTCCGCTGTCAAACAGTTATACGTTTTGACCTTTGATTGGCGCGGCAATGTTAACAAAAGGGAACCGCTTACCTTCAATTTGTCCTCAATTGATCCCGGATCAGCCTTATCGGTGCCGCAAATCAGCGTCACAAATGGTTCACACAAGGGAAAACGGGCCTAAGCCCCAATAATTGAGCAGGACAAAGTTATGAAGACGAGATCACGCTTTCTAAGCGCTGTTTTCGCGGCGATCAGGGATCAAAACCCTGACATGCCATGGAAGCGAGTTTCCGGCAGATCTGTCAGAGTTGCACGCCGTCTGGCGGCGCGGCGCTGATCATGAACGCCCGAGGAACCATGCTGCCGGTTCCAAGGGCTAATACGTGCAACGGGAGGGTGCTCCGGCCCGATGCACGAGCTGCCACGACCATACTGCGTGGCGCTGATACGGGGCGTGTGTGCGTGAACAATTTCAGTTTGCGTTTGTGTGAGTTTGTCTGGGGGGTCAATGTGTTGACCAAAGTTATGCGATATTGCGTCGCGACGCGCGGGAATTCCGACTGCCGTCCTGTGGTCTCTCGTTTCATTCAAGACAAAGAACGACACCGATCTGGTGGGTCTGCCCTAGGGTTCGGCCTGCATGACCGGTATTTAGAGGGGACGGAATAAATATGACTATTCCAAATTCATTGGCGCGCGCCGCCAGAAATGCCGTCGAAACGTCGGCGATGCTGCGCGAAGCCCAACAACCGCCAGTAAAGGCAAAGGCGCAGCTGCGGCGCTACGAAGTCAGCACGTTGCTGAAAAACGGTGAAGTTTCGCAAACCCGCCACATCGCACCGGCGCTGCCCATGTTCGAGGACGCGTTCTGCGCTTTCACGCGCGGTTCGCTGGTCGATACCGAACACGGACCGATTGCAATCGAAGATCTGATGCCGGGGGATACGGTCCTGACACAGGATGGCACCTCGGAAACCGTGCTGTGGAAAGGATCCGTCACGCTGATTCCAGGACGCGAAGATTCTCGCGGCCGGACGCGGCCATTGACCCGGATCATGGCCGACACGTTCGGGATGCAGAAACCGATGTCCGGTGTCATCGCCGGACCAGCGGCCCGGCTGCTGGGCTGCCCGGCCCATTTGCGCCACCTGCATGGCGGCGCGCCGATTCTGGCACCGGTTCGGGAGTTCCAGGACGGAATGGGCGTTATCGAAACATTGCCGCCCACTCCGGTCGAACTGTTTCATATCTGCCTCAAACGGCATTCGGTGATAAGTGTTGATGGGTTATCTTTTGAGTCTTATCATCCAGGTGTTAATGCTGTTCGGATGATCAGCCACTCTTTGCGGTCGATCTATTTGAACCTGTTTGCTCATATCGAGTCGCTCAACGATTTTGGCCCGCTGCTGATGCCGCGCGCCGGAGATGGAGAGGTGGACGCGATATCAGCGTGAAATGTTAACGATTACTGCATAGTGGGGGCATAATGCAGCTAATACTCAGTTGGATCTTATCTTTGGCGGTCGCCGCAATGCTGCCGCCGGTTACGGCACATCCAAAACGCGCGGGGGTTACGCCGTCCGGTTCATTCGTTCTTCCAGAACGTCGAAGGGCACGCCGGGCTCGTCTTTTGCGCCGCGGATGACAAGCGACGTCTTGACGCTGGCCACGTTCGGCGTGGTCAGCAAGTCGCCTGTCAGAAACTGCTGAAAGCTGCTGAGATCTGGCGCAACGCATTTCAGGATGAAATCGACTTCGCCGTTCAGCATGTGGCATTCGCGGACCAGTGGCCATTCCCGGCACCGATTTTCGAACGCGCTGAGTTCGGATTCGGCCTGGCTTTCGAGCCCGACCATGGCAAAGACCTGCACTTCGAACCCAAGTTCGCGGGCGTTGACGTCGGCGTGGTAGCCGTGGATCAGGCCTGATTCCTCGAGCGTGCGCACCCGGCGCAGACACGGCGGGGCCGATATTCCCACGCGTTTGGCCAGTTCTACATTGGTCATGCGACCGTCTGCCTGCAATTCCGCCAGAATTTTGCGGTCAATCTCATCCAGCCGTGTGGCGACCATGGAATGCTCCTGAATTTTCAGTTGTTATATCAGCGCCCAGCTAATGCGCAATATTATTTCACCGCCGCGCAATATTGTTTATTTGTAATGCAAAATTGATCGGCATCGCCTGAACTGCCTGCCGTACAGGAACCGTCAGGAAGGGGCTTTAAGCCCGATCAAGCGGTCGCTATATCCATCCTCAACGGGCCGAGCGCCCACATCAGGCAGATCGAGTTGGGGGTACCATGGCCGACACAAAACACACCAAGGTTCTGATCATCGGGTCGGGACCGGCCGGATACACGGCCGGCGTTTATGCCAGCCGGGCAATGCTGGAGCCGATCCTGGTACAGGGCATCGAGCCCGGCGGCCAGCTGACCACCACAACCGATGTCGAGAACTATCCCGGTTTTACCGAGGTGCAGGGCCCCGACCTGATGATCAAGATGCAGGAACACGCAGCAGCGATGGGCTGCGAGATCATCGGAGACATCATCAGCGATCTGGATATCAGCAAGCGCCCGTTCACCGCGAAGGGTGACAGCGGCACGGTTTATACGGCAGACGCGGTCATTCTTGCCACTGGCGCCCGCGCCAAATGGCTTGGCCTGCCCTCGGAAGACAAGTTCAAGGGCTTTGGCGTATCTGCCTGCGCCACCTGCGACGGGTTCTTCTATCGTGGACAGGAGATCGTGGTGATCGGTGGCGGCAATACCGCCGTCGAAGAGGCACTGTTCCTGACCAATTTTGCCAGCAAGGTCACTCTGATCCACCGCAGGGATGAACTGCGGGCAGAAAAGATTCTGCAGGACCGCCTGTTCAAAAACGAAAAGATCGAGGCGCTGTGGTTCCATGAACTGGACGAGGTGATCGGAACCGATGCCCCGCTGGGCGTGGAAGGCGTGCGCGTGAAGAACGTGAAAACCGGCGAGATCACGGAAATTCCCTGCAAGGGCGTATTCGTGGCCATCGGTCACGCTCCGGCCAACGAATTGGTCAAGGACACGCTGGAAACCCATATGGGTGGCTATGTCGTGACCAAACCGGGGTCCAGCGAAACCTCGGTTCCCGGTGTTTTCGCTGCGGGTGACCTGACGGACCATATCTATCGCCAGGCCGTCACCAGCGCCGGTATGGGCTGCATGGCCGCACTGGACGCCGAGCGTTTCCTGGCCGAACAGGAATAAGCAATTGGCTGAATTCACCAGCGACGCCCGGTGAATTCAGTCGTTCGCCCGATGGCCGTCTTGACCGCCGCCCTACCCCGTATCAGACTTTGGGGGCACGAAAGGCCGGATATGGGTGGCATCTTTGAGTAACGTTCTGTGGCGCGGCGGATGGGCTACCCGTCTTCGGATCGGCAGCGGCCTTGTCCTGTTTACCTTTGCCTTCTTTCATTTCATCAACATCGGCCTGGGCCTGTTTCACACGGATTACCTGCATGGCATGCAGGATGGGCGTCAGGCTGTAACCCGGCACGATGCCGGGGCAATCCTTCTGTATGCGGCGTTGTTCACCCATGCCGGTCTCGCGCTTTATTCCATCGCCCAGCGCAGAACCCTGCGAATGCCGTTCAGCACAGGATTGCAGGTTGTTCTGGGGTTGCTGATCCCGCTGCAGCTGATCTCTCACATTGTTCATACACGGTATGCGCACGAGATTTTCGATGTGAATGACGAGATGGGCTATATCATCATCCTGATGTGGCCCAGCATCGCGATCTGGATGCAAAGCCTGTTGCTGTTGTTGGTCTGGATACATGGCTGCATCGGTTTGCATATGTGGCTGCGCCTGACCCGTTGGTGGTCACGGGCCGTACCCTATCTGATTGGATTGGCCGTATTCATCCCGACTTTTGCGCTTGCGGGGCTGCTGACCGAGGGTCGGCGACTGTGGTTGGATTTCGCTGATGACGACCTGCGCGAGCAGTATATCGAGCACTACAACTGGCCCTCCCCCGAAGCTTTCCAAACCATGTTCGGTGTCAAGAACACCTCGCTACTGGTGTTTTGGATTGCCCTTGGGGCGACGCTGCTGATCTATTTCGGGCGCAAGATGTGGCGGCGCAGGCATTCGGTGCGTGTCCGGTATGTGGACGGCCCCGAGGTAGTGGCAGAGAAAGGCATGACCCTGCTTGAGATTTCTCAGGCCAACGGCATCCCGCACACCGCATTGTGCGGCGGCAAGGGGCGTTGCACCACCTGCCGCGTGATTGTCGAGAAAGGCGCCGACGATCTTCCGTCCCCCAGTGCAGTCGAGGCACGTAGTCTGAGCGCTGTAAATGCGCCGCAGGGCGCGCGCCTGGCCTGTCAGATTCGCCCGACCGAACCCGCAACCGTGTTCCGCATGTTCCGCCCTGAAGGCCGCCGCGGGCGCGCGCATGCCAGTCAGGGAAAAGAACGCCAGCTTGCCGTGCTGTTTCTGGACATGCGCGGGTTCACCGCGCGCACGACCGGCCAGTTGCCGTACGACATCGTGTTCCTCCTGAACCGGTTCTTTGACGCGATCGTGCCGCCCATCTCTGCCCAGGGCGGTGTTGTCGACAAATACATGGGCGACGGGCTGCTGGCCGTGTTTGAAACACCGGATACCGCAAGCTCGGCCCGGGCCGGGCTGAAGGCCGCCGCTGAAATCAGTCAGGCGCTGCAGCAGTTCAACCGTCAGCTTGAGGGCGAAGGCGCACCGGGTGTTCGGATCGGCATGGGGTTGCATCTGGGCGATCTGGTTTTGGGCGAGATCGGCGCTGCCGGTTCGGCTTCGCGTACCATTATCGGGGATGCCGTGAACGTGGCCAGCCGGTTGGAAGCCGAAACCAAGGCACTGGGTGCGGAACTGCTGGTGTCCGAGACGCTTTTGCAGGCGGCAGAGTTTGATTACAGCGTTTCAGACATCCACTTTTTCGAGTTGCGCGGCGTGAGCCACCCGGTGCCTGCCCTGACCGTCAAACGTGCATCGGAACTCGAGCTGAGCGTCGCAGCATAGGAACACATGCGCTGAAAGCGGCGGAATTGTTGCCAATTTGAAGAACCGTGATCGCAAATGCATTCCAAACATGGAAAATCCTTCCAATCCGGGAAAATTCGACGCATATCGTCCTTTGTTTCATGAAGGTATATGGACTCCGGACTTGCATCGGGGCACATGCGCCGCGACGACAGGCAACACCACACTGTAATAAGAGTATTCTGATGACGATGTTAAGCAATCTGGCACCGATCCCTGAACTGTACGTATCCTATGACTCGGCCCAGAAACTGAAGGTCGAAGCCGCCGATCTGACAAGCTGGGATCTGAGCCCGCGCCAGATCTGCGATCTGGAGCTGCTGATGAATGGCGGGTTCAACCCGCTCAAGGGTTTCCTGTCCGAGGCCGACTACGACAACGTCGTGGAAAACATGCGCCTGGCTGACGGCACCCTGTGGCCGATGCCGATTACGCTGGATGTCAGCGAAGATTTTGCCGAGAACATCGAACTGGGTCAGGACATTGCCCTGCGCGACCAGGAAGGCGTCATTCTGGGCACCATGACCGTGACCGACCGTTGGACACCGGACAAGGCGCGTGAGGCCGAGAAAGTCTTTGGCGCGGACGACGACGCGCACCCGGCCGTGAACTATCTGCACAACGTGGCCGGCAAGGTATATCTGGGCGGCCCCGTGGTCGGCATTCAGCAACCGGTCCACTACGATTTCCGCGCCCGCCGCGACACCCCAAACGAGCTGCGCGCCTATTTCCGCAAGCTGGGCTGGCGCCGCATCGTGGCGTTCCAGACCCGCAACCCGCTGCACCGAGCGCATCAGGAACTGACCTTCCGCGCCGCCAAGGAGGCGCAGGCCAACCTGCTGATCCATCCGGTTGTCGGCATGACCAAGCCGGGTGATGTCGATCACTTTACCCGTGTCCGCTGCTACGAGGCGGTACTGGACAAGTATCCCGCATCCACCACATCGATGTCGCTGCTGAACCTGGCGATGCGCATGGCCGGCCCGCGCGAGGCGGTCTGGCACGGCCTGATCCGCGCCAACCACGGCTGCACCCATTTCATCGTGGGCCGCGACCATGCCGGCCCCGGCAAGAACAGCCAGGGCGAGGATTTCTATGGCCCCTACGACGCGCAGGATCTGTTCCGCCAGTTTCAGGACGAAATCGGCGTCGAGATGGTCGACTTCAAACACATGGTCTATGTACAGGAGCGTGCTCAGTACGAGCCGAATGACGAGATCCTGGACAAGGACAAGGTCACGATCCTGAACATCTCGGGTACCGAACTGCGCCGCCGTCTGGCCGAAGGTCTGGAAATCCCCGAATGGTTCAGCTTCCCCGAAGTCGTTGCAGAACTGCGCAAGACCAAGCCGCCGCGCAGTCAGCAGGGCTTTACCGTGTTCTTCACCGGTTTCTCGGGCTCGGGCAAATCCACCATCGCCAACGCGCTTATGGTTAAGCTGATGGAAATGGGCGGCCGCCCGGTGACTCTGCTGGACGGTGACATTGTGCGTAAGAACCTGTCATCGGAACTGGGCTTCTCGAAGGAACACCGGGATCTGAACATCCGCCGCATCGGCTATGTCGCGTCCGAAATCACCAAGAACGGTGGCATCGCCATCTGCGCGCCGATCGCGCCCTACGCCACAACCCGCCGCGCGGTTCGCGAGGAGATCGAACAATTCGGCGCGTTCTGCGAAGTTCACGTGGCCACTACGATTGAGGAATGCGAGCGCCGCGACCGCAAGGGCCTGTACAAGCTGGCGCGGGAAGGCAAGATCAAGGAATTCACCGGCATCTCGGATCCTTACGACGTACCGCAGAACCCGGAACTGCGCGTCGAAACCGAGAATGTCGAGGTCGACAACTGCGCCCACCAGGTACTTCTGAAACTGGAAAGCATGGGCCTGATTGCCGCGACCTGAGCCGGTTTCAGAACCTGAACACGGAAGCCCCCGGTCTATGCCGGGGGTTTTTTCTCTCAACTTCCGGAATTCAGTTCCGCGCGCAGCGCCTCGACTGCGCGGCGCTCGAAGGCGCCAAATTCGGCGGCTTTGGCTTGAATGGCCTGCACATGCGGCAGACGGGCGGTGAAATCCTCTGGCGATGCATCCGCAATCGCCTGCTGAATCTCAACCTTGGATTCGCACAGGATCATGCCCGAAGTGTCCATGAAATCGCCGATATTCGGGCATCCCCAGTAGATCGGCACGGTCGAACACAGGATCGCATCGATCAGCTTTTCCGAGAAGTAGTTCCGTTCCCGGACGTTCTCGATAACCACCGAGTACCGGTATGGGGCCAGACCATCGGACTTGTTTTCAAACGGTTTGTAACCCCGGCCCATTACATCGACATCCGCGCCACTTTCCCGGACCCAGTCAATCAGTTCGTGCCGCAATTCATGCCCAACCTGATCCCGTTTGGCCGACGCGATGAGGGAACAGGAGCGTTTTTTTTCAGTTTTCAGATCCTGCCAGTCCAACACCTGCGTATCGCCGTAGGGCAGGAACACGGCGTTCGGGATGGTCTGCAGAAGGATGTCGTGAAAGGTGAACACCCGGAAAAAGCGGCGATGGGTCCAGCGCAGCATCCGGTCGTGCTTGGCGTGAATGGCCGAAGGTTCCCCCATCATCAACGAAATGCGCGCGCGTGTGCCGCGGCGCAGGCGCAGATGTACGGTAGAGTTGGGGTACATGATCAGGTGATCGGTGCGCTCGAGATCGCCGATGGTCTTGCCGGTCAGGCGCTCTGGGCAGCCCTCGGGCCAGATGAGATCGGACAGGGGAACTGCCCCCAGTTTCGGCCCAAGACGGTGGCCGTATGGCAAAATGGCAATCGCGGGACGGGTCATTGCAATGTCTCTGGCAGGTCGACCTGACCACGCATCAGGACATGGCCGCGACCGGCAACCCTGATCCCGGTCATCGCGTCCGGGGGGCCAATTCGCGTGACAGTCGCCTGTCCGGGGCGGCCCATGTCGTGCCCCTGCTCGGCCACAAAGGTGTCCTTCGGCATCAGGCCGTATTTCCACAGGTAAGCCGCCATGGCGCCCGTGGCCGAGCCGGTGAACGGATCCTCTGGCGGGCTGGGTGGCGCCAGCAGCAGGCGCGAGAATGTGTCACCTTCAGACGTTGCACCCTTCAGCGTCACAAGGAAGGGTTCGGCCATATCTGAGCCCGAAAAACCTGCCTTCTCGGCCACCTTGCGCAGAGGCTCTTCGGACAGTTTTGCGGCCCGCAGGGCATCATGATCGCGCAACACGGTGATGCAGAACGGCAATCCGGTCGACACGAACTGGGGCGGGGAGATGATGGCGCTTTCCGAAAGGCCGATCGCGGCGGCAACAAGTTCCGCCGGCACGTGCTGGCCAAATTGGGGGGCAACCTGCGTCATCTCAATTTCATCGCCGCTCAAGCGGATCGATACGATCCCTGCCCCGGTTTCCAGCATCAGGCAGTCACCTTCGAACAACCCGCGCGACCGCATGGCTGCTACGGTGGCGATGGTGGGATGCCCGGCAAATGGGATTTCGCGACTGGCCAGGAAGTAACGCACATGCACATCCGCGACTTCCGAAGGGCCGGTGAAGGTGCATTCCACAAGCGAGGTTTCGCGGACGTAGGCCATGCACACTTCCTGCGACAGTACAGCACCACCGTGGACCACGGCACAACCGTTTCCGCCAAATGCCCGGTCGCTGAAGGCGTCTACCCAGTCAAAATCGAACCAGCTCATGCGTCACTTTCCCCGAACCATATGAATTACGGGCGCATCCGGCCCTACCGGTTCGCATATGTCGCCGCTATGGCGGTCATTGTCACGCTAAAAACAGCCGGAGGCGGGGCCGTTCAGTGAACGGCCACCGGTGAAAAGTCATGTTCACGGGCCAGGACAAAGGCCAGTTTCCGGTCGGCGACCAGCGCCAATTGCTGCCCGTCGGAATCGTGAACCGCATAAAGCTGATCCAGATCACCAGCCTGCTCACGCACTTCCAAGGGAAGATCGGCAACATCGACCGCTTTGACATACACGATCCGGTCGCCTTCGGTGTTAATCTCAATCGGTGTATTCATTGCTCTTACCCCTTCTTTATGTTGATCGTCTGCACCACGGTTTCCGGCACGGCGCGGGTCAGATCCACGTGCAGCAGACCGTTTTCCATGATCGCCTCGCCAACCTCGACCCCATCAGCCAGCACAAACATGCGTTGAAACTGACGCGCCGCAATGCCTCGGTGCAAAAAGATACGCCCCTCGCTGTCGTCGCGTTGACGGCCCCGGATCACCAGCTGGCGATCCTCGATGGTGATCGACAGATCTTCTTCCGCGAACCCAGCCACGGCCAGGGTGATGCGATACGAAAAATCCGATGTCTGTTCGATGTTATAGGGCGGGTATCCTTCGTTGCCAGCCTTTGCAGACCGTTCCAGAAGTCGTTCCAACTGCTCGAACCCCAAAAGATGCGGGTATGAGCCAAGAGTAAGTTTTGACACGTTTTCTCGTCCTTTTATGTCAAAGCGACGGGTGGTGCGGCCCCGTTGCGGCAACCGCGTGTAATAGAATATGGGAATATGCAGGGATGTCCACAAGGTCTGGCCCGATAAACCCTGACACACTATCTTGTGTGGAAAGCACCACAACTACGACTGAGTCGCCTATGAATGCGCCTACCGATCTTTCCATGAAAACTGATGAGGTTTTGCGGGTTGAACTTGAGGTGTTCCGACGTCAGCACCGCGATCTGGACGAAGCGATCGAGGCGCTGCAGGCAACGGGTACCTCGGACCAGCTGACCATCAAACGTCTGAAAAAGCAGAAACTGCGGCTGAAGGACATCATCCGGCTGATCGAGGACCGCCTGACCCCCGACATCATCGCCTGACGCATTGCCAGACAGGTGGATTTGGCTATAGTGCGCGCTCTTTGAAAAGCCGGGGAAAATGCGGATGGGTGAGATCAAGGTAGGCATCATCATGGGCAGCCAGTCGGACTGGCCCACGATGAAGGAAGCCGCGGATATTCTGGACGAACTGGGTGTTGCCTACGAGGCGCGCATCGTGTCGGCCCACCGCACACCGGATCGCCTGTGGGACTACGGAAAAACCGCTGTGTCGCGCGGCTTGCAGGTGATCATTGCGGGTGCCGGCGGGGCCGCACATCTTCCGGGCATGATGGCTTCGAAGACACGGGTTCCGGTGATCGGGGTGCCGGTTCAGACGCGGGCCCTGTCGGGTGTCGATTCCCTCTATTCCATCGTTCAGATGCCGAAAGGGTTTCCTGTGGCGACCATGGCCATCGGATCGGCGGGTGGTGCCAATGCCGGGTTGATGGCTGCTGGTATCCTGGCCCTGCAGGATGCCGAACTGGCCGGACGGCTGGATGCCTGGCGCGAGGCCCTGTCGGCCTCTATCCCCGAGGAGCCTGCCGATGACTGAAGCATTGCAAACCGGGGCTCGGATCGGAATCCTGGGCGGTGGCCAGCTGGGCCGGATGCTGTCGGTCGCAGCGGCCCGACTGGGGTTTGTCACGCATATATTTGAGCCGGGCGCGAACCCGCCTGCTGGCCACGTCGCCGACCGCGTGACCACTGCCGCCTATGACGATGCCGACGCCCTGCGTGCCTTTGCCGAAGACGTGGATGTCATCACCTATGAGTTCGAGAACATCCCGACTGAGGCACTGGATCTGCTGGAAGCGCATCGCCCCATTCGCCCGGGCCGCGAAGCCCTGCGGGTCAGTCAGGACCGGCTGACCGAGAAGAGCTTTCTGCAGGGACTGGGCCTTAAAACGGCACCCTTCGCCGACATCACAGATCTGGACAGCCTGCGCGCAGCGATTGATGAGATCGGCACACCCGCCATTCTGAAAACCCGCCGGTTCGGCTATGACGGCAAAGGTCAAGCCCGGCTGCGCGCGCCCGGCGACGCCGAATCCGCGCTGGCCGATATGGCGGGCGCGCCTGCTATTTTGGAAGGCTTCGTGGATTTCTCGCACGAGGTGTCCGTCATCGCCGCCCGTGGTCTGGACGGTCAGGTTGCCTGTTTCGATCCCGGTGAAAACGTCCACCGTGACGGTATCCTGCATACAACGACCGTACCGGCACGGCTGTCGCCGTCGCAGCGAACGGATGCCGTGCTGCTGGCGGCCAATATTCTGAACGCGCTGGATTATGTCGGGGTGATGGGCGTTGAACTGTTTGTCACGGCCGAGGGTCTTATCGTCAACGAAATCGCCCCGCGTGTTCACAACTCGGGACATTGGACCCAGAATGGATGCGCCGCGGATCAGTTCGAACAGCACATCCGCGCTGTCGCAGGGTGGCCTCTGGGGGATGGTCAGAGGCACTCCGACGTGGTCATGGAGAACCTGATCGGCGCCGATATGGACCGTGTGCCCGATCTGGCCCGCGAACGGGATGTGGCGCTGCATCTCTACGGCAAGGCCGACGTCAAGGCAGGCCGCAAGATGGGCCATTTCAACCGGGTCATCCGCTGAAGGTTATCGGGCCGACGTGCGATGCCTCAGTCGAAGCTATTCCTGAACGATAGAAAACGCAGCGCGCTTATGCCACCAGGCGCGCCGCGATGTCCCCGGACATGTAGCTGACGCGCCCGCCTGCCAGAGTGGCCGCGACACGGTTGGTGGCGGTTTCCAGGATCACCAGATCGGCCCGTTTGCCCGGTGCAAGCGTGCCGCGATCCCTCAGACCCAGCACCTGCGCAGGCCCTGACGAGACCAGCGCCCAGGCCCCGGCCAGATCCAGCAGACCGCTTTTGGCCAGCATCAGGGCCGCGCGGCGCGGGCTGGGGTAATGGTAATCCGACGCCAGCGCGTCGCACAGCCCCATCGTGATCAGGTCAAGCGCGCTGGCATTGCCTTTGTGCGAGCCGCCCCGCACCACGTTCGGAGACCCCAGTATGACGTGATCACCGGCAGCACGGGCCGCCTCGGCGGCTTCCAGCGTTTCGGGAAATTCTGATATCCGGGCCCCACGCGCGCGCCAGTCTGCCCGGGCCCGGGCCGTGGCGTCGTCATGACTGCCCAACCGGACACCGCGATCGGACAGCGTGGCGCATAGCCGTTCCAGCGCTGCCGGTACTTCCCCTGACCGGGCATGCATTTCTTGCAGCATTTCGAGATGCGCTTCGGGGCTGCGCCCGGCCTTGAGCGCCTGCCCGGTCAGACGCGGCGGTGTGCGTCCTTGCGCCAGGCGGTCATGCGGCAGATGGTCATTGAACACCACATAGGGCACCTGCCACCGGGCAATACGCTCGGGCAGGTCCGCATAGTCGTCCAGCATGTGGGTTTCGAACCGCAATTGGGGCAACAGATCCGTCACGACGATATCCCTGACCCCGGCAATCGCGTCAAAGACCTGGCCCGCAAATCCCGGGCCGCGCACGCCGCCCTCCCAGCTATGGAACTGGGCCAGCACGGCTGTGGTAATACCATTGGCGGCCAGTTCCGCCTCGGCCGACACCAGACCTTCGGCCATTTGCTTCATCGCGCCGCGACGCGGCGCAAGATGACGCTCGAACCCGTCCCCGTGCAGATCGACGATCCCCGGCAGGATGGTGTATCCCGACAGATCGATCTGCCGTCCGGCCCCCGAGGACTGAATGATCCCGTCCGCCACGGCCAGTTCGGTTCGCGTCACTTCGTGACCCGACACAAGAACATCCGCCCGGGTGAAGGTCAGTTCAAGTGCGGTCATCGCGTCGGCTCCGACGGAGGTTCTGAACAGTCCTCTCCGATACAGATCTCGTCAATGACATTCATGACACCGTCGAGCCAGGTGATCTGCGGATCAAAGCGGCCAAATTCGATAAAATGCAGCGCCTGCGCCATGACCCGGGGGTTGTTCATCATGAAGGTATGGGTCACCGGCAATACGATGTGATCGGCCATGCCTGCGACACGGGTGGTTCGCACTGACACCTTTCCATCATCCCGCCCCTCGATCATCGACGAAAACAAAGGGTTCAGCGAGTTCTCTCCCGCGATTACGCCAAGATCGAATTCGACCGGCGGCAACTGGCCCGGAATACCCTCCGGTCCCGTTCCCAGCGCCAACCCGGCGGGACCGTTGAGCATACCGAAAACCTCCCATGAGCCTAGTTCATCAACCAGTTGGCTGCCCTGGTTTGGCGGGCCCAGCATGACCACGCGGCCCAGGTTGTCCGGTGTATTGTCCTGCAGCCAGTACCGCAGAAGAATTCCGCCCATCGAATGGGCCACGACATTTGCGGTCTCGTCCCCGCAGGCGGCAAGGGCGCCCGGCACGGTTTGCCGGGCCAGTTCGGGTATGGGCAGATCCGTTGACGGGTAATCCGGACGCACGACTTTGTAGCCGTGGGCGCTAAACAATTGCTCCATCACCGAAAACGAAGCCTTGGTGCGCGCAAGCCCATGCAGCAAAACAACGCATTTCGCGCTGGCAAAAGATGGAGCGAGGCAAAGAAGCAATACGACCAGAAATCTCATAGCCGCCAGATAAGGCTTATCGTGGATCGTGAAAACCCCTACCCGGTCTTCCGTCGCGATACGGCCATCGCAATGCCGCCCAAAACCGCGACGGTGCCAACAGCCAAACGCAGGCCTGCCGTTTCCCCCAGCAGGGCAATTCCAGCCGCGATGGCGATGATCGGAACGCTCAGTTGCACCACGGCCGCAGTCGCAGGCAAAAGCTGCGGCAGAACCCGATACCACAGCGCATAACCCAGCCCCGAAGTCACGGCGCCGGACAAAATCGCCAGCGCATACCCCGCGGGTGCCATCTGCCAAACTCCGCCCAACAAAAACAGCGCAACGGCCGTGACCGGCAGGGCCACCACGAAATTGGCAGCTGTCCCTTGCAACGCGTCGGGCTCGGACCGGCCTGCCAGCGAATAAGCGGCCCAGCCCACACCCGCCGCTGTCATCAGCGCGGCGCCGGACAAGTCGACCTGAACAGCACCAGATGGCCACAACACATACCCAAGTCCGAAAAGCGCAATCCCCGCTCCGGCCAGCTGGCGCGCGGTGGGACCCGAACCTGACACGGCGCCAAAGGCAAACATGGAAATCTGTACAACCCCGAACAGGATCAACGCCCCCAATCCCGCATCAAGCGTCAGGTACGCCATCGAAAACCCGATCATGTAAAGCGACAGTGACCCTGCCCCGATAACCCTGCGCTTGTGAAATACCGGCAGATGCCCGCCTTGTTGCCGGACCAGCACCACCAGCATCAAGGCCCCAGACAAAACCCGCACCACGGCAAATCCCGCCGGATCGGCGGCCCCGCTGTCGATTGCCAGCCGGTTCAGGATCGAGTTCGCCGCGAAGGCGCACATGGTCAGGGTGGTCAGCAGGAACAGTCTCATATCAACCGCATAGCCGGTTCGCCGCGAACTGGACAGTCCTTTCCGCAAACACCCGGCGCTTCATCTTTTCCCAAATACTCCCGCCGGAGGCATGGCCGCATCGCTGCCATCGAAACCGAAACGGGGCCGCCCGAAGACGACCCCGTTCCTTTGCACTGTGCGCCCCCTTGAAGCCGCCTGGCCATGGGGCCTGGCACCTGTCGGGGCCGTCAGAATTCGCCGGAGCGAATTCGACGTCTTACATCATGCCGCCCATGCCGCCCATGTCGGGCATGCCGCCGGCGGCAGGTGCGTCTTTCTGCGGCTTGTCTGCAACCATCGCTTCGGTGGTGACCAGCAGACCGGCAACCGATGCCGCGTCTTCCAGAGCGGTACGGACAACTTTGGCCGGGTCGATCACGCCGAACGAGAACATGTCGCCATATTCTTCGGTCTGAGCGTTGAAGCCGAAGGCAGCGTCCGAGGATTCGCGAACTTTGCCTGCAACAACCGCACCGTCGACACCTGCGTTCTCGGCGATCTGGCGCAGCGGCGCTTCGATAGCTTTGCGAACGATGTTGATGCCTGCATCCTGATCAGCGTTTGCACCCTTCAGAGCTTCCAGTGCTTTACCGGCCTGAACCAGAGCAACACCACCGCCCACAACGACGCCTTCCTGAACGGCAGCGCGTGTTGCGTTCAGAGCATCGTCCACACGGTCCTTACGCTCTTTCACTTCAACTTCGGTCATGCCGCCGACGCGGATAACAGCAACACCGCCTGCCAGTTTGGCAACGCGCTCTTGCAGCTTCTCGCGGTCGTAATCCGACGAGGTTTCTTCGATCTGAGTGCGGATCTGGGCAACACGTGCTTCGATCTCGGCTTTCTCGCCAGCACCGTCGACGATGGTGGTTTCGTCTTTGGTGATTTCGATCTTCTTGGCGGTGCCCAGCATGTCCATTGTGACAGACTCGAGCTTCATGCCCAGATCTTCGCTGATGACCTGACCGCCGGTCAGGATTGCGATGTCCTGCAGCATGGCTTTGCGGCGGTCGCCGAAGCCCGGTGCTTTGACAGCAGCAATTTTCAGGCCGCCGCGCAGTTTGTTGACAACCAGAGTTGCCAGCGCTTCGCCTTCAACGTCCTCGGCAATGATCAGCAGCGGCTTTTGCGACTGGATCACCTGCTCGAGCAGCGGAACCATCGGCTGCAGCGAGGACAGTTTCTTTTCGTGCAGCAGGATCATGCAGTCGTCGAGTTCTGCGATCATCTTGTCTGCGTTGGTGACGAAGTAGGGCGACAGGTAGCCACGGTCGAACTGCATACCTTCGACAACGTCGGTCTCGGTTTCCAGACCTTTGTTTTCTTCGACGGTGATAACGCCTTCGTTGCCAACCTTCTGCATCGCGTCTGCGATCTGCTGACCGATTTCGGCTTCGCCGTTGGCCGAGATGGTGCCAACCTGAGCAACTTCTGCCGAGTCTTTGACTTCGCGCGAAGCGGCCTTGATGCCTTCAACAACCTTGGCGGTTGCCAGGTCGATGCCGCGCTTCAGGTCCATCGGGTTCAGGCCCGCTGCAACCTGCTTCAGACCTTCTTTAACGATGGCCTGTGCCAGAACGGTTGCAGTGGTGGTGCCGTCACCGGCTTCATCATTGGTGCGGCTGGCGACTTCTTTCACCATCTGCGCGCCCATGTTTTCGAACTTGTCTTCCAGTTCGATTTCCTTGGCAACCGAAACACCGTCTTTGGTGATGCGCGGCGCGCCGAAGGATTTGTCCAGAACCACGTTGCGGCCTTTGGGGCCCAGGGTCACTTTAACCGCGTCAGCCAGGATGTTCACACCCTTCAGCATACGGTTGCGGGCATCGGTGTCGAACTTGACGTCCTTTGCAGCCATGTCGTTTCTCCTTGAGAAATATGTTGGAAATGAAGATCAGAGAAAGCGCGTGGGCTTACTCGATGATCCCCATGATGTCGCTTTCTTTCATCATCAGCAGCTCTTCGCCGCCGACGTTGACCTCGGTGCCCGACCATTTGCCGAACAGGATCTTGTCGCCGGCTTTTACGGCCATTGCGATCAGTTCGCCGCTGTCCTTGCGTGCGCCTTCGCCGGTTGCAACGACTTCGCCTTCGCTGGGCTTTTCTTTTGCGCTGTCAGGAATGATCAGGCCGCCTGCTGTTTTCTCTTCGCTTTCAACGCGACGGACCAGCACACGGTCATGAAGCGGTTTCAATGCCATCTTTGCAGCTCCTTGGGCTCAAAGTTTGTTTATCCTCCCCTCACCTAACGGCGAGGCGTTAGCACTCGGGTCATCCGAGTGATAACGACGCATAGCTAGGGAGTTGGAAAGGCCGAGTCAACAAGATGTGAGAAACTTTTTGCGTCCGGGATTCCAGCGGGGCCGTTTCGGGCTTCAGTCCTGCTGTTCCCAGCTGTAGGCCCAGTGCTTCAGCCCCTCGGATCCACAGGCCGACAATTGGTAGACCCCCTTTTCGACTTTTTCGAACCAGCCATAGTGATTGTCGCGCATGATGCGCGTCGCCCCGGTAACTCCGGTTGCGCTGGCCACGTCAGATCCCTTGGTCGCGCCGCATTCCGCCAGATGGGCCGCACATTTCAGGGCGTCTTGGCGGTACCCGGTCACGATTCCGTGCCGCGTGGCCCCGCCCGCATTCGGGTCTCCTTGCAGCCGGTCGAATTCCCGCAACAACCGCGCGGCCCTTACCTTGTTCTTGCGAGGCGCGTACGGCCCCGGGTCGCAATGCACCTCGGCCCGGCCATCTTCCCGGACGGTAATCAGGCCCAAACCCAGCCTGCGGCATAAGGACAGATTATCCCTCAGCGCCCGCCTTGCGGTCCGGCCCTTCGGTTTGCGCACACCGACATAGACCTGATCGGTTACTTTCAGGCGCGCGATCGCCTGATGAAACAGGGCCAGCGAAAACCCCAGCTTCAGCTCGACAATGACCGGATCATCGCCGTCGCGCGCGGCAACGATATCGGCTGCGCCGACCTCGCCCTTGACAGTGTATCCCTGACGCTCAAGCAACGCCTTGATCGGCGGGTATAGGTCCTGTTCGCGCTTCATCTCACCATGCTAGGCTATTCGGCCGGGATTGCCAGACGTTGCCAGTCCCTTCAGCTTGCGCATCGCCGAAAGGAAAGGCAATGTCGCGCCCGGTAGGATGACCGTCAAAGCAGGGAAAACGATGCGCCTTCTTATATTTCTGTTGTGCCTGATCTTGCCTGCCAGCCTTCACGCCGCTTGCGAAGGCCGCGACCTGAGGGCGGACATGACACCCGAGATGGCGACCCGCCTTGAACACGCCTTGGACGGCATCCCCTTTCCCGAAGGCAACCACTGGGTTGCCGTGAGGGGCGACACGGTAATGCATCTGATCGGAACCCTGCACGTCAATGACCCGCGCATGTCCGCCGTGGTCGAGCGGTTGGAACCGCTCCTGAAAGACGCCGACGCCTTTTTCTTTGAAACCTCGCAGGCCGAGATGAAAGCGTTCGAGCAGGCTCTGGCCAAGGACCCCAGCCCTTTGCTGATCACATCGGGGCCGACTCTGATTGATCTGATGTCGGCCGAGGATTGGGCCGCCCTGTCAGCCACCTTGGCCAAACGCGGCATTCCCGCCTGGACAGCCGCCAAGTTGCGCCCCTGGTTTTTGAGCCTGACATTGGGCGTGCCATCCTGCGTCGCCCAGACCCCGGACGGAGACCGCGGCATGGATGCACGCCTGTCCGAACTCGCCGATACTCACGGTATCCCGCAGCATTCGCTGGAACAGGTCGAAGATGTCATTGCGATGTTCGAAAGCCATCCGATCGAAGAACAGGCCCAGTCACTGGCCCGGCTTGCCGGCGCGCTGGAGGCCAGCGAAGACCAGTTGGCCACGATGACCAACGCCTATCTGGAAGAAAAACATGCCGAAATCATCCAGCTTTCCTTGCTGCAGGGGTTCGACGCATCAGGTCTGACGCAGGAAGAATTTGATGCCGAATGGAAGGCGTTCGAGCAGCAATTGCTGATCCAGCGCAACGACAACTGGCTGAAGCACATTCTGGAACTGAAGAACCAAACGGCCGTCATCGCCGTGGGTGCGGGGCATCTGGCAGGTCAGCAGGGGTTGCTGCATCAATTAAAGCTTGCGGGCTTCACACTGACCCGCGCGCCCTTTTGATCTGACAGTCAGGTTTGACGAACAGTCGCATCTGGCGCACAGCCGGGTGACAAGCCTGTCTGTCCACCCTATAAGGCCCGCAAAATCCCATTTCTGCAGGACACTGACATGACAATCCAGGTTTTCGGCCACAAGTCCCCCGACACTGACTCGACCGGCTCGCCCATTCTGTGGGCCTGGTATCTGAACGAAATCCAGGGCGAGAAAGCCGAGCCCGTGCTGCTGGGCGAGCCCAATACCGAAGCCGCCTTCATGCTGCGCCACTGGGATCTGCCGAAACCGCGGATCATCGATGACGTGAGTGAGGGCGCTCCGGTCGTCATCGTCGACACCAACAACCCCGCCGAGCTGCCTGCCGGTATCAACGGCGCCGATATCCGCGCCATCATCGACCACCACAAGCTGGTCGGCGGCCTGGAAACCAAAGGCCCGATCGACATTACCGTTCGCCCGCTGGCCTGCACCGCAACCATCATGATCGACCTGATCGGGGATGACGCGGCCAAGATGCCTGACGCCATCAAAGGCGCGGCGCTGACTTGCATCCTGTCCGATACGCTGGAGTTCCGCTCGCCGACCACAACACCGCGCGATCGTGCGGTCGCGGAAAAGCTCGCCGCCGAGCTTGAGCTGGATATTACGGAATACGCTGCCGACATGTTCGCCGCGAAGTCGGACGTTTCATCCTTTTCCGACGCGGAACTGATCCGCATGGACAGCAAGGAATACGAGGTCGACGGCACCAAATTCCGCGTCTCAGTTCTTGAAACCACCGCGCCCGGTGTGGTTCTGGACCGCAAGGACAGCCTGGCAGGTTCGATGGCGGAAGTCGCCAAGGAAGATGGTGTGGATCAGGTTCTGCTGTTCGTTGTGGACATCCTGAACGAAGAAGCCACCTTGTTGGTTCCGAACGATCTGGTCAAATCCGTCGCCGAAAAAAGCTTTGGTGCCTCGGTCGACGGCGATGCCGTGGTTTTGCCCGGCATCATGAGCCGCAAGAAACAGATCATCCCGAACCTCAAGGTCTGACACCGAACTCTTTACAGAAAGTCAGGCGCCTTTATCGGGCGCCTGTTTTTTTGCGAGGCTCTGCCTCGCGCTCCGGGATATTTTTGGCCAGATGAAGTTTGGATCCCCTGCTTCATCTGGCTGAAAGTATCCGGGGGGAGACGCCCGAAGGGCGGCGGTGGCAAAGCCCCTACTGGCCAAACCGGTATTCCTCTGCCATAGGCTTTGATGACTTTCCCACCGCGTCAACAGGGGCCTGACATGACACAGATCATCCAATCGCTTGCCGTGGTTTCCGACCGCTACAAAGCTCTTTTCGTCGACCTGTGGGGCTGCGTGCACAATGGCATTACAGCCTTCCCCGAAGCGGTTGCTGCGCTGCAATCTTACCGCGCGTCGGGTGGTTTGGTGGTTCTGGTCACAAACTCACCAAAACCCCGTGCCGGTGTGGCAGTGCAACTGACGCAGTTCAACGTACCGGCCGACGCCTATGACACCATCGCCACCAGTGGCGACTCGGCCCGGTCGGCCATGTTCCGCGGAACGGTTGGTCAGAAAGTCTTTTTCATGGGCGAATGGGAGCGCGACGAAGGGTTCTTTGAACCGCTCAAGCTGTTGCATCACCCAATCCAGATCGAACGGGTGCCGTTGGATGAGGCCGAAGGGATCGTTTGCTGCGGCCCGTTCGACCCCATGGCGGACCCGGCGGTCAACCGGGCCGATTTTCTGTACGCCAAACAAAAAGGGCTGAAGCTGCTCTGCGCAAACCCCGATATTGTCGTGGATCGTGGTGAAGTGCGGGAATGGTGTGCAGGGGCTCTGGCCCGCCTTTACACCGAAATGGGCGGTGAGAGCCTGTATTTTGGCAAGCCTCATCCGCCGATTTACGATCTGGCCCGGCGCAGGCTGCAGGAACTGGGCGCAGACATTGCCGATGCCGATATTCTGGCAATCGGTGACGGTCCACATACGGACATCGCCGGCGGCATGGGGGAAGGGATTGATTCCCTGTTCATATCCGGCGGTCTGGCTGCATCCGAGACAAAAACGTCATACCAGCCTGACCCGGATGCGCTAAACAGCTATATTGAAAAAGAAAAAATAAACCCAACCTATTCGATCGGCCGTCTGAGGTAATAAAAATAGGGCTTGATTTTCTGCACTTGCGAAGTAATAAAGTTGCCAATCGATGGCTACGGGCGGTTTTTTATTTCTCCGCCAACTGCAAGTGAGGGCAACATGTTGGACAATCTTCCGCGCGGAACGATCTGTATCGAAGACATTGAAATGGGCATGAGCCGCCACCTGCGCAAAGTGGTGACGGACGAGGACATCGAGATGTTTGCCCAGGTGTCGACCGACCGGAACCCGGTTCATCTGGACGACGATTATGCCCGCGACACGATTTTCGAAGGGCGCATCGCGCATGGGATGCTGACGGCCGGCCTGATTTCGGCGGTAATCGGTGAGCAGCTGCCCGGTCACGGTACCGTATACATGGGGCAGTCGCTGAAGTTTCTGGCTCCGGTCCGTCCCGGGGACATGGTCTATGCCGAGGTCAAGGTCATCGACATCGACTTTTCGAAGCGGCGCGTCAAGCTGGACTGCCATTGTTCTGTCGAAGGCAAAAAGGTTCTGGTTGGCGAAGCCATGGTTCTGGCCCCCTCGCGGAAATTCGACTGAGGCGAACTCTGACTGGTCCGGTATCGGCAGGTCTTGAACCCGCCTCTCAGTCCCGCTAGGCAGACGCCATGCGCATCATCCGGGATTTTCAGTTTGTCGAGCCTCAGGACCGGGGCGCCAGCGTGGCGATCGGGAATTTTGACGGCGTTCATATCGGCCATCAGTCGGTCATCGAACTGGCGCGCAAAGCCGCGCCGGATGCGCCCTTGGGTGTCATGACGTTCGAGCCGCATCCGCGCGAGTTTTTCGCGCCGGACAGCCCCCCCTTTCGGCTGATGCGCGGCAACAGCAGAGCGCATCGGCTGCAAAAGCTGGGGGTGCAGAAGTTGTATGAGCTGCCCTTCAACAGTGCGCTGGCCGGCCTGACCCCCGAGGAATTCGCGCGCGATGTCATTTGCAAAGGCTTGGGTCTGGCGCATGTGGTGGTGGGGGCCGATTTCTGTTTTGGCAAGGGACGCAGCGGCACAGCCGATGACATGGTCCGGTTTGGCCGGGATATGGGGTTTGGTGTCACCATCGCGCCGCTGATGGAACGGTCCGAGCATGTGGTCTCATCCACCGCGATCCGACAGGCGCTGAGTGACGGACGCTCGCGCGACGCGGCCTCGATGCTGGGTCACTGGCACCGGATCGAAGGCGAGGTCATCGGCGGGGAACAACGCGGACGCGAACTGGGTTTTCCGACGGCCAACATGTCCATCGAAGGGCTGCACCCACCGAAATTCGGCGTCTACGCGGTGCTGGTTGACGTTCTGGATGGACCCAATCAGGGCAGCTATCGCGGTGCCGCATCCGTTGGGACACGCCCGATGTTCAATGGCGCAGTGCCGAATATTGAGACCTTTCTGTTCGACTTCTCGGGCGATCTTTACGGGGCCACATTGTCGGTGGGGCTGGTGGACTATCTGCGCCCGGAAATGACGTTTGAGGGGCTGGACGGGTTGGTCGCGCAGATGAATGCGGATTGTGCCCGTGCCCGCGAGATTCTGGCGGGCCAATGAAAAAAGACCCGATCGAACGCGGCGGCCTGCCGCATCGTTTTTGGGAGCGTAAGCCCCTGCGTCGCCTGAATCAGCGCGAATGGGAGGCCCTGTGTGATGGCTGCGGCAAATGCTGCCTGAACAAGCTGGAAGATGAAGACACGGGCGAGGTCGCCCTGACCTGCGTCGCCTGCCGTCTGCTGGACGACGAAAGCTGCCGCTGCACGCAATATGAAATCCGCCATCAGTTCGTGCCGGAGTGCATCGTGATGACCCCGGACAATATTGACGATCACGCCTATTGGCTGCCGCAGACCTGTGCCTACCGGCTGCTGTGGGAAGGCAAGCCCTTGTATGACTGGCACCCCTTGATATCGGGGACGCCGGACAGCGTTCATGCGGCCGGGGTTTCCGTTCAGGGGCGCACCGTTTCCGAATTCGAGACCCCTCTGGAAGAGTGGGAAGACCATATTATCGAGGAGCCCGTCTGATGTTTTTCGCCTCTGACAATTCCGGACCAGTCCATCCCGAAGTGCTGACCGCGCTTAGTGAAGCCAATCAGGGCTATCAGATGGCCTATGGCGCCGACACGCTGATGAACGAGGTGCGCGACCGGATCCGGGGCGTCTTCGAGGCGCCGGGCGCGGCGGTATACCTGGTGGCGACAGGCACGGCTGCAAACTCGCTGGCGCTGGCGACACTGGCGAACCCTTGGGACACCGTCTTTTGCTCGCCTGTCGCGCACATTCACGAGGATGAGTGCAACGCGCCCGAGTTCTACAGCGGCGCCAAGCTGACGCTGGTGCCCGGCGGCGACAAGATGCAGCCAGAGGCATTGCGCAGCAGCATTCTGAGCGAGGAGACCCGCGGCGTACATGGTCCGCAGCGCGGCCCTGTATCAATCACTCAGGTGACCGAGCGCGGGTCTGTCTATTCGCTCGCCGAATTGCAGGGGCTGTGCGGTGTGGCACGGGAATACGGCCTGCCGGTGCATCTGGACGGGGCACGGTTCGCCAATGCTCTGGTCGCGCTGAACTGTTCCCCTGCCGAAATGACGTGGAAAGCCGGGGTGGACGCCGTAAGCTTTGGCGGCACCAAGAACGGGCTAATGGGTGTCGAGGCTGTCGTTTTCTTTGACGAAAGCAAAGCCTGGGAATTTGAGTTGCGCCGCAAGCGGGGCGCGCATCTGTTTTCCAAACACCGCTATCTGTCCGCGCAGATGGCGGCCTATCTGCGGGATGATCTGTGGCTGCGCGCAGCCCGGCAGGCGAACGCGAATTGCGCAAGGCTGGCGGCAGGATTGCGGGCGGCCGGTGCGGATTTCCTGCACGAGCCGCAAGCCAATATCGTTTTCGCCCGTTTCCCGAGGCACCTGCATCGTCGATTGCACGAAAAAGGCGCGGTCTATCACATGTGGGGTGATGAACTGGACGGGGCGGACGAAGACGAAATGCTGGCCTGCCGCCTTGTCTGCGACTGGTCCATCAGTGCGGAACAGATCGACCGGTTTCTGGCCCTTTTCTGACGGTTGTCGGGGGCGTCGCCCCCGCCGCAGCAAATTCAAACAGAAGAAGCCAACGGAATTCGGAAGAACTCCGACAGGCTGCGCGCCGTCTCTTTTGGATGGGAAATCGGCAGCATGTGCCCTGCCTCCGGGATGATTTCGGTGGTTGCCGCAGGCAGACGGCGTTGCAGGCTGTTGCATATTGCGGGGATGACCGGGTGCGTCAGCGATCCGCTGAGGATCCGGACCGGCATCTGGGCGCGTTCCAGTTTTCCCGGTTGCAACAGGCCCGCACCGTCCTCGTATAGGGCATTGTTGGAGGCCGGGACTACATGCACCCCGCGGATCATTGCGGCGCGGGTACGGTCCGGCAGATCCGCCCAGCGGGGGCTGTCCTGTGTGCTCCACATGCGGTTGAACAGGCGGGCTGCCTGCGATGCGTTGCCTGCGGCGAGCGCGGAGACAAAGGGTTCTGCATCTCGCTCATGCTGAGCGTAGAGGTCCGGGGCGTCCAGCTTTGCCAGGGCAAAAAAGACCGGCTCGATCAGGATAGCGCGGCGCACGAGGTCGGGGTGTTCGACCGCCAGACGCAACGCAATCATTGCACCAAAGGAGTGGCCGATCACATCCATCGGATTTTGCAGCTGGCTGGCCGCCAGTTCGGTCATCCGATCAAAAAAGTCGCCGCGCCCGTCCCAATCGGGGCTGCGGCCGTGTGACAGCATGTCCGGCGCAATCAGGCTTGCCGGCCCGCTCAGCGCAGTTGCAAGGCCCGACCAGGCGCCGGAATGGGCAATGGTGCAGTGCAGGGCGAGCATCTGGTGCGCGCCCTTGCCCAGTGTTCGCACAAAGACTTCTTGCGGCAGGGTACGGCCTGTCATGCCTACAGCGTCGCCAGGTGCCGGTCCAGATCGTCCAGCCTGTCCTGCCCCCAGAACCTCTGGTCATCCGGGGTGATATAGAATGGCGCGCCGAACACGCCGCGATCGACGGCCTCTTCAAGATTGGCGGCGTAGGTTTCCGCACCCACAAGCAGGCCGCTGTCGGCAAGTCCGGGATCAAACCCGGCCTGTGACAGGCAATCCCGGATAACTTCGTCCTGGGCGATGTCCTTTTCCTCGGCCCAGCAGGCACGCAGGATCGAATGGCAAAGCTGCCCGACATCGCCGGACCCATCCTGAATGGCGGCGATCACGGCGTAGGATGAGGGGGCCATATTCGTTGGCCAGTGCGCGGGTTGCAGGTTGAATTCCATTCCCAGGTTTCTGGATTGGCGCAGCAATTCCTGAGCCCGGTATTCGATGCGAGAGATGTGCCGATCCTTCGGCGGAACCCCACCAGTGCGCGAGAACAGAGCGATAATGTCCAACGGCTTGTAGTTGATCGTCGCACCGTGCTTTGCCGCGATCTCTTCCAACCGGGTTCCGGCCAGATAGGAATAGGGCGAGAGTGTCGCAAAATAGTAGTCAATCTGGGTCATGTGCACTTTCTCCGCTGCGTTACCTTTGCGGGACGGTAAGGCCATGCTAAGCGGTGTCAACATCACGAATCTGTCACATTGCCATTGCTGCCCGGGGACCTCAGCCGATGCCGACACTTCACGAACCCAAGCTAATCGCTGGGAACGCCAACCTTCCGCTTGCCAAAACCATAGCCCGCCGCATGAGCCTTTACCGCGGCGTCGATCAGGGGCTGGTCGATGCGCGGGTCGAACGGTTCAACGATGGCGAGATCTTCGTCGAGGTGTTCGAGAATGTGCGCGGCGAGGACATGTTCATCATCCAGCCGACCTCGAACCCGGCCAATGACAACCTGATGGAACTTCTGATCATCGCTGACGCCCTGCGTCGGTCGTCGGCCCAGCGGATCACTGCCGTGATCCCCTATTTCGGTTATGCCCGTCAGGACCGCCGCACAAAGGCGCGTACGCCGATCTCTGCCAAGCTGGTCGCCAACATGCTGACCGGCGCCGGAATCGAGCGGGTCCTGACCATGGACCTGCACGCGGCCCAGATTCAGGGCTTCTTCGATATCCCGGTGGACAACCTCTATGCCTCGCCGATCTTTGCCCTGGATGTGAAGCACCAGTTCAAAGACAGCCTGGATGAGATCATGGTGGTGTCGCCCGACGTCGGCGGCGTGGCCCGTGCGCGCGAACTGGCCAAACGGATCAACGCCCCCCTGTCGATCGTGGACAAACGCCGCGAGAAAGCCGGTGAAGTGGCCGAGATGACCGTAATCGGCGACGTCAAGGACAAGATCTGCCTGATCGTGGACGACATGTGCGATACCGCCGGCACGCTCTGCAAAGCGGCGCAAGTGCTGCTGGATAATGGTGCGAAAGAGGTTCACTCGTACATCACCCACGGCGTCATGAGCGGACCGGCGGTCGAACGTGTGACCAACTCGGTCATGAAATCGCTGGTTCTGACCGACACGATCCAGCCCACCGACGCAATCGCCAAGGCCAAGAACATCCGGATCGTACCGACGGCACCGATCTTTACCCAGGCGATCCTGAACATCTGGAACGGCACAAGCGTCTCTTCGCTGTTCGAAGACAAGACACTGACACCAATCTACGAATCCCTGTATCAGATGAACTGACCGGAAAGGGGCGCCTGGACAGGGCCCACCTTTCTTACACGCGCATCTCAGAACGGACAGCCTTTTCATGACTGACAACAAACGCGTCGTCCTTTCCAGTGACCATGCCGCCATCGGACTGCGCCGGGCAATCGCCGCACATATCGCGTACGCCGGGTGGGAGGTCCTGGATATCGGCCCGACCACTCCGGAAAGCACACACTATCCCCTGCATGGCAAGGCCGCTGCCGAGCGCGTCGCCTCGGGCGATTGTGCGCTTGGCATCCTGTTGTGTGGCACCGGTCAGGGCATCATGATGGCAGCCAACAAGGTGCCGGGCATCCGTTGCGGTGTGTGTTCCGACACATTCTCAGCCCGGATGATCCGGCAGCACAATGATGCCAACATGCTGTCCATGGGCGCGCGCGTCATTGGCGAAGGTCAGGCGCTGGATATCGTGGACGCGTTTTTGGGGGCCGCGTTCGAAGGTGGCCGCCACGCAACACGCGTGGACATGATCGAAGGCACCGACGCGTAAGAAACGGGCTTCAGGTGAGCAGTTGACGACAAGAGCGCGGCTTCCGTTCTGAAGGTGCGCTCAGGATATATGCCAGTCATCCTCGTGCGGCACCTCGCCAATCGCGGTCCACGAGGCGCGGATGCGGGCAACGCGCGTATCCGACCAGGTGCGGAAGACGGCGCAGAACCCTTCGGGCGTAATGTTCTCGGCCTTGATTTCGGCGCGCAGCGCCGAGGACGTGTCCACATCCCACAGCGAAATGCCGATCTGTACCATCGGCGCCGAGCGAAACGGTTGGCTGAATGCGACGGTCGTCCGGCGTTCCCGCGCCCCCTCACCTGTCCACATTTCACCGCCATTGGCAAAATCGGAAAACAGCAGGGCTTCGCCTTGGTCAATACCAATCGGATGGGTTTGAAAAGTTTTCATTCTGTCGTCGTTGTTCTTGAATTCCCGCAACTTATTCCGGCAATCGGGCAAAAGCACGACAAAAAAACGGCCCCGCAAACGCGAGGCCGTTCTAATTCATAAACGATCAAGCCCGCGTTACAGGCTCATATGCGTTCCAAGCGCTTCCATGTCGGCCAGCAGTTTGGCGGCGTCGTCGACGATGGTCTGATCGTCGCCACCTTTGGCCGCTTCGTGCGACTCGCGGGCCTCGGCGATCAGATCGTCGATATGCGCACGGGTCACTTCTGAAACCGGAATGGCCTTTTCGGCCAGAACCGACAAGCTGTCGCCGTTGATCTGGGCAAACCCGCCGGTGACCAGATATTCACTGGACCCTTCGGGTGCCTCAACCTTCAGCAGACCGGGGCGCAGTGTGGTGATGGTGGGGGCATGATCGGGCATTGCCGTCATGTCTCCGTCCGCGCCGGGAATCTGGACCGCCGTCACCGCGAGCGAAGCAAGGCTCCGCTCAGGGCTGACGAGGTCGAATTGCATCGTGTTTGCCATCAGGGTTTCTCCTTAGGCAGCCGCTGCAGCCATCTTCTCGGCCTTGGCGATCACGTCTTCGATACCGCCAACCATCAGGAAGGCCGCTTCGGGCAGGTGATCGTATTCGCCGGCCACAACGGCCTTGAACGACGAGATGGTGACATCCAGAGGAACCTGAACACCCGGAGAACCAGTGAAGACTTCGGCCACGTCGAACGGCTGCGACAGGAAGCGTTCGATCTTACGGGCACGGGCCACGGTCAGTTTGTCTTCTTCCGACAGTTCGTCCATGCCGAGGATGGCGATGATGTCCTGCAGCGACTTGTAGCGCTGGAGAATCTGCTGAACGTCGGTCGCAACCTTGTAGTGCTCTTCGCCAACGATGGCCGGGTCGAGCAGACGCGAGGTCGAGTCGAGCGGGTCAACCGCCGGGTAGATACCCTTTTCCGAGATCGCACGGTTAAGAACGGTAGTCGCGTCCAGGTGCGCAAACGAAGTTGCCGGCGCGGGGTCGGTAAGGTCGTCCGCAGGCACGTAGATCGCCTGAACCGAGGTGATCGAACCAGCTTTGGTCGAGGTGATGCGTTCCTGCAGGGCACCCATGTCGGTCGCCAGTGTCGGCTGATAGCCCACCGCCGAAGGAATACGACCCAGCAGAGCCGAAACCTCGGAGCCCGCCTGCGTGAAGCGGAAGATGTTGTCGACGAAGAACAGAACGTCGGTACCGGACTGGTCGCGGAACTGCTCGGCCAGGGTCAGACCGGTCAGAGCAACACGTGCACGGGCTCCCGGAGGTTCGTTCATCTGACCGTAAACCAGGGCCACCTGCGATTCCGACAGGTTGTCCGGCTTGATAACGTTCGATTCGATCATCTCGTGGTACAGGTCGTTCCCTTCACGGGTCCGTTCACCAACACCCGCGAACACCGAGAAGCCCGAGTGCACTTTTGCGATGTTGTTGATCAGTTCCATGATCAGAACGGTTTTACCAACGCCGGCGCCGCCGAACAGGCCGATCTTACCGCCTTTTGCGTAGGGGGCCAGCAGGTCAACAACCTTGATGCCGGTGACCAGAACTTCCGACTCGGTCGACTGTTCCGCGAAGGTCGGTGCGGGCTGGTGGATCGCGCGCGCTTCTGTCGCCTCAACCGGGCCTTTTTCGTCGATCGGCTCGCCGACCACGTTCAGGATGCGGCCCAGAGTGGCGTTGCCGACAGGAACCGAGATCGGTGCGCCGGTGTCGGTCACTTCTTCGCCACGGACCAAACCTTCGGTCGCGTCCATCGCGATGGTGCGGACAGTGTTTTCACCCAGGTGCTGAGCAACTTCCAACACCAGGCGCTTGCCGTTGTTGGTGGTTTCCAGCGCGTTCAGAATTTCAGGCAGCTGATCGTCGAAGTGCACGTCGACGACGGCCCCGATGATCTGTGTGACTTTGCCTTTTGCATTCGCCATGTTTCGTCTCCGGTTTTCTTACAGCGCTTCGGCGCCGGAAATAATTTCAATCAGCTCGTTGGTGATCACGGCCTGACGCGAGCGGTTGAACTGGATCGTCAGCTTGTCGATCATTTCACCCGCGTTACGTGTCGCGTTGTCCATCGCGGACATCCGTGCACCCTGTTCGGACGCTCCGTTTTCGAGCAGAGCCGAGAAGATCGCGGTCGCAACCCCCTTGGGCAGCAAGTCGGCCAGAATGGCCTCTTCGCTGGGCTCGTAGTCGAAAATGGCACCGCTGTCGTCACCTGCCGCTTCGTCCTCGAACGAGGCGGGAATGACCTGCTGTGCCGTCGGGATCTGGGTCACAACGTTGACGAACTTCGAGTAGAAGATCGTGGCAACGTCGAACTCTCCCCCGTCGAAACGAGACAGGACGTCCTTGGCGATGTCTTGCGCGTTGGAATACCCCAGACGCTTGACCTCGCTCAGGTCGATATGTCCAACGAACAGATCGCCAAAATCACGCTTTAGCGCGTCGCGGCCTTTCTTGCCGACGGTCAGAACTTTGACCGTCTTGCCATTCAGGCGCAGCTCTTCCGCCTTTTGACGGGCCAGCTTGGCGATGTTCGAGTTGAAGCCGCCACACAGGCCGCGTTCAGCTGTCATCACAACCAGCAGATGGACATCATCACTGCCCGTACCCCGGAGCAGCTTGGGGGCGCTGTCGCTGCCCCCGACCGAAGCCGCCAGCCCCGCCATCACGGCATTGAACCGCTCGGCATAGGGGCGCGAGGCTTCGGCAGATTCCTGGGCGCGGCGCAGTTTTGCTGCCGCGACCATCTGCATGGCCTTGGTGATCTTGCGGGTCGATTTGACCGACTCGATCCTGTTTTTAAGGTCCTTCAGACTAGGCATCGGAACCCCCTATCAAGCGAAGGTTGCGGCGTATTCGTCGATCGCTGCCTTGATCTTGTCGGACGCGTCGCCTTTGACCTTCGGATCTTCGTCGGTGATCCACTTCAGCAGGTCGGCGTGCTTGCCGCGCAGGTGCGCCAGAAGACCGGCCTCGTAGCGGCCAACATCCGATACGTCGATCTTGTCGAGGTAGCCGTTGGTGCCTGCGAAGATGACGCAGACGATTTCCGCGTTGGTCAGCGGCGAGTACTGCGGCTGCTTCATCAGTTCGGTCAGACGCGCACCACGGTTCAGCAGCTGTTGGGTCGCGGCGTCAAGGTCGGAACCGAACTGCGCGAACGCAGCCATTTCGCGGTACTGGGCCAGTTCCAGTTTAACCGGACCGGCGACCGACTTCATCGCGTTGGTCTGGGCCGACGAGCCCACACGCGAAACCGACAGACCGGTGTTCACGGCAGGACGGATGCCTTGGTAGAACAATTCGGTTTCAAGGAAGATCTGACCGTCGGTGATCGAAATCACGTTGGTCGGAATAAACGCTGAAACGTCACCACCCTGGGTTTCGATAACCGGCAGAGCGGTCAGAGAGCCTGCACCGAAGTCTTCGTTCAGCTTCGCCGAACGTTCCAGCAGGCGGGAGTGGAGGTAGAAAACGTCACCCGGATACGCTTCACGTCCGGGCGGACGGCGCAGCAGCAGCGACATCTGACGATAGGACACGGCCTGTTTCGACAGGTCATCATAGATGATCAACGCGTGGCGGCCGTTGTCACGGAAGTACTCGGCCATCGCGGTCGCGGCGTAAGGCGCCAGGAACTGCATCGGTGCCGGGTCGGACGCGGTTGCGGCCACAACGATCGAGTATTCGATGGCGCCGGACTCTTCCAGTTTCTTCACCAGCTGCGCAACGGTCGAACGCTTTTGGCCGATCGCAACGTATACGCAGTACAGCTTCTTCGACTCGTCGTCGCCTGCTGCGTCGTTGTAGACTTTCTGGTTCAGGATGGTGTCCAGAGCAACGGCGGTTTTGCCGGTCTGACGGTCACCAATGATCAGCTCACGCTGGCCGCGGCCGATCGGGATCATCGCGTCAACCGATTTCAGGCCGGTTGCCATCGGCTCGTGCACCGATTTACGCGGGATGATGCCTGGGGCTTTCACGTCTGCAACGCCACGCTTGGAAGCGTTGATCGGGCCCTTGCCGTCCAGCGGGTTGCCCAGACCATCAACAACGCGACCCAGCAGTTCGTCACCGATCGGAACGTCCACGATCGAGTTGGTGCGCTTGACGGTGTCACCTTCTTTGATGTCACGGTCGGAACCGAAGATAACGACACCGACGTTGTCGCTTTCCAGGTTCAGCGCCATGCCCATGATGCCACCGGGGAATTCGACCATCTCACCGGCTTGCACGTTGTCCAGGCCGTATACACGGGCAATCCCGTCACCGACGCTCAGCACGCGGCCGATCTCGGCCACTTCGGCTTCCTGACCAAAATTCTTGATCTGGTCCTTCAGGATTGCAGAAATCTCTGCAGCTTGGATTCCCATTTATCCGACCTCTTTCATTGCATTCTGTAGGGAGTTCAGCTTCGAACGGATCGAACTGTCGATCATCTTCGAGCCCACTTTAACGACAAGACCGCCGATGAGGCTTTCATCAACGGTCGCATTGATTGTCACAGTCTTGCCCACACGCTCGGACAGCGTCTTGGACAGTTTATCCATTTGCGTCTTGGTCAGCGCCTTGGCCGAGGCGACATCGGCGGTCACTTCGCAGCGCTCGTCCGCCAGCATGTCGCGCAGAACCTGCACCAGCTGCGGCACAACGAACAGGCGACGCTTTTGCGCCATCAGGCCCAGCGTGTTTTGCAGGATGGAGTTCAGCCCCATCTTGGCGGCGATTGCGGTAATTGCGCCTTCCTGTTCGGCGCGTGAAACCAGAGGCGAGGCGATCAGGTCGCGCAAATCTGCGCTTTCGCCCAAAGCTGCTGCCAGATCATTGATGCCGGTTTCCAGACCTGCGAGGTCATTATTCTCTTTGGCAATCTCGAAGATTGCGGTGGCATAGCGCTCGGCGATGCCTGTGGAAATCGAAGCTGGTTCGGACACGTCCACCCTTCCGATATTTTGGGCCCCGAATTCGCGTGCGGCAGCTACCCCGGGGGCGTGAAGAAACCCCGTCCTTGTAGGGCGGGGATCAAAATCACCGGGGATGTAGCAGAGGTGTTCCAACCCCGCAATATAGTATAGTGATTACGATGTTATCCACAAATTGTTTTATTTCATGCACTTACGCAAAGTGCGACCCTTTGGACACGTCTGAAGGGGTGAAAAATGTTACCAAATTGCAGCTTTTGGCGATTCCTGTGGCCTATTTCCCTCAGATTTGGGCACCAAACATGGGTGTCCATCACCCGTTCTGTCAGGCCGGCTTGAGTAGGCCGTCCAGCGCCTTGATCGGGCGTTTGACCGCATCTTTGGTCACGGTGCCACTTGGCGGCCGGATAAGCTTGGTCGCCTCGACCATGAGAACGCCGCCCGCCATAATTGTCGGCAGACGTTGCCCTGTCTTTTCGATCAGATTGCCGGATTTCAACCAGAACCGTCGATAGGATGGCGGCATGTAAAGAGCCGAGCAATGGGTTTCCGGAACGAAGTGATGGGCCTTGAGCTGGGATTCCAGCTGCGACGCGGAATACGGGCGACCAAATCCAAACGGTGTCCGGTCGGATCGCGACCACAGACCCGCCCTGTTGGGCACGACAAACAGGATACGCCCCCCCGGCCCCAACACGCGCCAGCATTCCTCCAGCAACTGGGTGGGACGCTCAGAGGTTTCCAGACCGTGCATCACCACCAGCTTGTCCACATGACCGGTTTCGATGGGCCAAAGCGTTTCTTCGGTCAGGACCGAAACGTTGGGCATTCCTGCAGGCCAGGGCATCACACCCTGCGGGCCGGGCATCAGCCCGATCACGCGCCGTGCATCCTTCAGATAGGGGCGCAGCAAGGGCACGGCGAATCCGAACCCGACAACAGTCTGCCCTTTGGCTTCGGGCCACAGCTCGACCATTCGACCACGGATCGCCGCCTGCGCGGCACGTCCCAAAGTGCTGCGGTAGTAGAAATTCCTCAGATCCTGCACATCAAGATGCATTGCGGACACCCGGTCAATCGGCTTAGCTGTCGGCAGTCTAGCAACGAAAGGGCAAAAGGCCATGCCTCTTGAGATCGTCACCATCCCATGCCTCAGCGACAATTACGCCTTTCTGGCGCATGATGCGGTCAGTGGCCAGACCGCATTGATCGATGCGCCTGAACCTGGACCGATCCTGGCCGCGCTTGACGCCCGCAACTGGAAACTGTCTCATGTCCTGCTGACCCATCACCACTGGGATCATGTGGATGGTCTGGCCGGAATCCTCGAACATCACTCTGCCAAAGTGATCGGAGCCGCCGCTGACGCCCATCGCCTGCCGCATCTGGATTTGCAGGTGCGCGAAGGCGATACTTTCGAAATCGGCGGCGAACCGGTTCATGTGCTGGACGTCTCGGGCCATACTGTCGGACATATCGCGTTTTATATGCCGGAAAGTGCGGCTGTGTTCACCGCAGACAGCCTGATGGCCTTGGGCTGCGGCCGTCTGTTTGAAGGCACACCTGCGCAAATGTGGGCTTCGCTTGGCAAACTGGCCGCCCTGCCCGACGAGACGATCGTCTGTTCCGGTCACGAATACACACAATCCAATGCAAAGTTCGCGATCACTGTCGATCCGGACAACGCGGCGCTGCAGCAGCGCATGCAGGATATCGACCGTGCAAGGGCTGCCGGCGAGCCAACCGTTCCGTCGACTCTGGCGCTTGAGAAGGCCACAAATCCGTTTCTGCGGGCCACGGATCCTGGGATCAAGACTCAACTGGGGATGGAAAATGCCGATCCTGTATCGGTATTTGCCGAAATTCGGGCTAGAAAAGACCGGTTTTAGGACCTATTTGCCCCACGTCACGGTCACGGTCACACGAAATGTGACTGTCAAGAGTAAGAAAACCCTTGAAGCCGCGCCACGATCAACCAAACTCTAATAGTATGAGGACATGGTTGGGATGGGGATCCGACCTTTAACGCGCCCCCTTCTGACCCAAGACAGAGGAGCACCCGCGTGCCTTCATTCTCGAGCACATTAGAACAAGCCATTCACGCGGCCCTGGCTGCGGCGAACGAACGGCGACATGAATTCGCAACGCTGGAGCATCTGCTGCTAGCGCTGCTGGAAGAACCCGATGCGGTGCGCGTGATGAAGGCGTGCAGCGTCGATCTGGATGAGTTGCGCAGCACCCTTGTCGAGTTCATCGACGAGGATCTGTCAAATCTGGTGACGGATATTGACGGATCCGAGGCGGTGCCGACCGCAGCCTTCCAGCGTGTCATCCAGCGCGCGGCGATTCACGTTCAAAGCTCTGGCCGGACCGAAGTCACCGGGGCCAACGTTCTGGTCGCCATCTTCGCCGAACGCGAAAGCAACGCGGCCTATTTCCTGCAGGAGCAGGACATGACCCGCTATGACGCGGTGAACTTCATCGCACATGGCGTGGCCAAGGATCCTGCCTATGGTGAAAACCGCCCCGTTTCCGGCGCAGATCAGGTTGAGGAAGAGGTTCAGTCTAGCGCCGGTGAAGGCGAACAAAAGGAAAGCGCGCTGGGCAAGTATTGCATCGATCTGAATGCCAAATCGCGGGCCGGAGATGTCGATCCGCTGATCGGGCGCGCAGATGAGGTCGAGCGCTGCATCCAGGTGCTGTGCCGCCGTCGCAAGAACAACCCGCTGCTGGTGGGTGATCCGGGTGTAGGCAAAACCGCCATCGCCGAGGGTTTGGCGCATAAGATCGTCGCGGGTGAAGCGCCGGATGTTCTGGCCAACACCACGATCTACTCGCTCGACATGGGTGCGTTGCTGGCCGGAACCCGATACCGCGGTGATTTCGAGGAGCGTCTTAAGGCGGTCGTGACCGAGTTGGAAGACCATCCTGACGCGGTCTTGTTCATCGACGAGATTCACACCGTGATCGGTGCCGGCGCCACTTCGGGCGGCGCGATGGATGCGTCGAACCTGCTGAAACCTGCACTGCAGGGCGGCAAGCTGCGTACCATGGGCTCGACCACGTACAAAGAGTTCCGTCAGCATTTCGAGAAGGACCGTGCGCTCAGCCGCCGGTTCCAGAAGATCGACGTGAATGAGCCTTCGGTCGAGGACAGCGTGAAAATTCTGCGTGGTCTGAAACCCTATTTCGAAAAGCATCACGAGATCAAATATACCGCTGATGCGATCAAAACCGCTGTGGAACTGTCGGCGCGCTATATCAATGACCGCAAACTGCCCGACAAGGCGATCGACGTGATCGACGAGGCCGGCGCGGCCCAGCATCTGGTCGCGGAAAGCAAACGCCGCAAGACCATCGGTGTGAAAGAGATCGAAGCGGTGGTCGCCAAGATCGCCCGCATTCCGCCCAAGAACGTCACCAAGGATGATGCCGAGGTTCTCAAAGACCTGGAGGCTTCGCTGAAACGGGTGGTGTTTGGTCAGGACGAAGCCATCGAGGCGCTGTCCAGCGCGATCAAACTGGCACGCGCGGGTTTGCGTGAGCCTGAAAAGCCAATCGGCAATTACCTGTTCGCCGGCCCGACCGGTGTGGGTAAAACCGAGGTTGCGAAACAGCTGGCCGATACGCTGGGTGTGGAACTGCTGCGCTTCGACATGTCCGAATACATGGAGAAACATGCGGTTTCCCGTCTGATCGGTGCGCCTCCGGGCTATGTCGGGTTCGACCAGGGCGGTCTGTTGACCGACGGCGTCGACCAGCATCCGCATTGCGTCCTGCTGCTGGATGAGATCGAGAAAGCGCACCCGGACGTGTTCAACATCCTGTTGCAGGTGATGGACCACGGTGAACTGACCGATCACAACGGCCGCACAGTGAACTTTCGCAACGTGGTCTTGATCATGACCTCGAACGCGGGCGCGCAGGAACAGGCCAAGGCCGCCATCGGTTTTGCCCGTGATCGCCGCGAGGGCGAGGACACAGCCGCAATCGAGCGCATGTTCACGCCGGAATTCCGCAACCGTCTGGATGCGGTGATCTCGTTCGCGCCACTGCCGAAAGAGGTCATCCTGCAGGTGGTCGAGAAGTTCGTCCTGCAGCTTGAGGCGCAGCTTTTGGATCGCGGCGTCTCGATCGATCTGACCCCCAACGCAGCCGAATGGCTGGCCGACAAGGGTTATGACGACAAGATGGGGGCCCGCCCGTTGGGCCGGGTTATTCAGGAGCACATCAAGAAACCGCTGGCCGAGGAATTGCTGTTCGGAAAACTCGCCAAGGGCGGTGTGGTCCGCGTATCCGTCAAGGACGGCGAGCTGGATATGGAAATCCTCGGCCCCGATCAGCCGCGTATTCCGGGCGACAAACCTCCGCTGCTGACGGCAGATTGACCCGAAGAATGAAACGACAGCCATCGCCTGCCAACCCAAATTGGCAGGCGATTTTCGTTCAAAGGACAGGAGACAGGGATGCGCAAAATCGGCGCTTTGATTTTTCCCGGGTTTGAGTTGCTGGATGTATTCGGCCCGATGGAGATGTTCGGCCTGCTCACCGATGACTTCACCCTGGAGCTTGTGGCGGAAACCAGTGGACCGGTTGAAAGCAATCAAAAACTGAAGGCTTTTGCCGACACGACGATCGACGCAGCGCAGGGCTATGACATTCTTTTTGTGCCGGGCGGAGCCGGCACCCGCAAGGAAGTCAACAACTCACGCTTGTTGGATTGGATTGCGGACAGTTCGGATAAGGCGGAATTCACCTTGAGCGTATGCACTGGCAGCGCCCTTCTTGCCGGGGCCGGGGTATTGGACAACCGGCGCGCAACGACCAACAAGGCGGCCTTTTCGTGGGTCTGCGCCCAAGGGCCCGACGTCGAGTGGGTTCCCCGGGCCAGATGGGTTGAAGACGGGCCATTCCTGACCTCATCCGGCGTTTCCGCCGGAATGGATATGGCCCTGGGTGCCATTGCCCGGATGCAAGGAATGGATGTAGCCGAAAAGGTGTCGGTGTGGTGTGAGTATACCTGGCACAAGGACAAGACCCGCGATCCGTTTGCCCGCGTTCATGGGCTGACGTGATGTAAAGGGATCAGCGCTCGGTCAGTTTCAGCTCGATCCGCCGGTTCTGGGCGCGGGCTTCGGGCGTATCTGACGGATTGACGGGCTGGAATTCACCAAAGCCGTTTGCGGCAAGCCGGTCTGGCGGGATGCCCAGCGCGTCGACCATGTAGCGAACAACGGACAAGGCGCGCCCCTGGCTGAGTTCCCAGTTGTCCTGATACCGCCCTGTCCCGGCCAACGGCACGTTGTCGGTGTGCCCGTCCACCCGGATGACCCAATTCAAACCTTCAGGAATTTCCGCCGCCACGCTGCGCAGGATATTGGCCACCTTGGCGACCTCCAATTGCCCTTCCGGGGAAAGGACGGCCGAGCCGGTGTCGAACAGAACCTCGGATGAAAACACGAACCGGTCGCCTTCGATCCGTACGCCTTCCTGATCCCCAAGAACCTCGCGCAGGCGCCCGAAAAACTCGGACCGGTACCGTTGCAGATCTTCGGCCTGCGCCGCCAGTTGCTGGTTCTGACCCGACAGCGCTTCGGCTTCGGCCTCAAGCCGTATCCGCTCGGCCTCTTCCAGCAAGCGGCGACGGCGTTCTTCCGAGGCCGCCCGCGCCAGGGCAGCGTTCAGGTCCTGCCCTAGTGTCTGGATGCGAATGTTGGCCGATGCGTTACGCTCTTCGTAGTCATCCAGCAGGGCCTGCAACGATCCAAGCTGCCCGCGCAGTGCAGCCATCTGTTGATTCAAAAGCGCCGTTTGCCGCTGCGCTTCTGCAGAGATTTCTTTTTCATCCGCAATCGTGTTGCGTGCCACCGCCAGCAGTGTTGCCCGCTCTTCTGCCAGTGTCTTCTGTGCCTCGGCATCCGCTTGCGCCTGGGTCTGCGCGGCCAGGGCAGCCTTGAGTTGCGCCTTCAATTCTTCCGGATCCAGATCGCCAAAGCGACGCTCCAGCTCGGCCTTGGCCGCCTGCGCCGCGGCGAGCAGGGTCAGAGTATCCTCGGCGTCCTTGCGCTGCGCCTCAAGTGCTAGGGTCATCGCCGTCAGCTCCGCATCGGCGTCCTGAAGACGGTTGCGCAGGTTTTCGGCGGCGGCGGCTTCGGCCAATTTCGCAGCCTCTTCCGCGCTCAGTGTTTCTTCAAGCTCAGCGATCCGGCTGCTTTGGGTTGCCTCGTTCGCCTCTAGGTCAGCAACGAGCGCTTCCAACGCTTCACGGCGGGCGGCAGCCAAACGGGCAGCCTCGGCCTGCGCGTCGATTTCTGCCCGGCGCTGGGCAAGCGCAAGGTTCAGGGCCTCCTGTTCGCTCAGCAATTCCTCGCGCTGGGATTGAAGATCGGCAATCGCCCCGCGCGCCTCTTCCTGATCAACCAGCAGAGCCGCGACCTGAGCCTCGAAATCCGTGATCCGGGTCTGTGCCTGTGACAGGTCATCTTCGGCCTGCGTCAAGGTCGCGTTCAGCGCCCCCAGACGGGCCTGCAAACGGCTGTTTTCACGCTCTTCCAGCCCCAGTGCGCCTGCCAACGCGGCGACTTCGTCGGACAGGGCCGTCAGCTCATCCTCCTGCCCCGAAATGGTCTCGCGCAGGACGAATTGCACCACCATGAAGATGGTCAGAACGAAGGTCAGAACCATCAGCAGCCCGGTCATCGCATCCACAAAGCCGGGCCAGACCGAACCCTGGAAACGTTGACCTGTGCGGCGGGACAGAGCCATGGTTTACTCGCCTTCCGGTGTGCTGCGCACGGCGCCCTTGGGCAGGGTCAGCGCCCTGACCAGCAATTCGATATCCTTGCGCATCTCGTTCATGCTTTCCTGACGGCCAGCCGAAATTTCCTCGAGGATACGCAGCAGCTGCACGTCCATCGACCGCAGGCGCATCCGGCTTTCGGCGTCGATCCCGTCGCCGGCGCCATGTTCGCGCATGTGATCCAGCAGCGCGTCCTGACCAAGGGCCACGCGTTCCAAAGCAGATGTCACACCTTCGGTTTCAGACTGCCGCTGGTTCATGTCCCCGATGGTTCGAACCAGCTGACCCATCTTGGTCGAAAGGTCGGCGCGGTCAGCTTCCTGCGCGGAAAACAGATCCTGCAGCGCATTCATCTGTTCGGACATTGCATCCAGAACCGGCGTCAGAACCGCGATTTCTGCGCCGCCTTCTTCACTTGCCGCGAACCCGACGCGGGTGATCGATGACAGCCATTCCTCAAGCTCGCGATAGAACCGGTTTTGGCCGTGCCCGGCAAAGAGTTCCAGCAGGCCAACGATCAAGGAGCCAGCCAACCCAAGCAGCGAGGATCCAAATGCGACGCCCATACCCTGCAACTGCGCCTCGAGCCCGGTCATCAGCCGGTTGAACACCGCCAACCCTTCTTCGCCTTCCTGCGGGTTCAGGCTGCGGATGGTGTCGACTATGGCCGGAACGGTGGTGGCAAGGCCAAAGAATGTACCCAGAAGGCCAAGGTAAATTAGGACGTTGGTGATATAGCGTGTGATCTCACGCTCTTCCTCGACCCGTTCGGCGACGGAATCCAGAATTGACCGGGTTGAACTGGAACTGATCTGCGACCGCGCACCGCGTTCGCGCAGCAGCGAGGCCAGCGGTGCCAAAAGCTGCGGTGTCCGGGCATCCTCGCGCACAACACCGCCGACAAATGCCTCGATCCAGCGGACTGACCCAATCAGCTGCCCAACCTGATAGAAACAGGCCAGAACGCCGATGACGAAAACAAGCAGAATGAACCCGTTCAGATAGGGGTTCGCCTGAAACACCGGCAGCACGTATGGCAGCGCCATGAACACACCCAGCCCTGACAGGCCAATCGCGATCAACATCATCACGATCTGTCGGATGGGATGCGAGAAATGGGGTCTCGCGCCCTGATGTGCCTGCGCCATGCGCGTCATTCCCGGTTTTTGCCTGCTCTGCGCTGAATCTAGCGAACTTCCGCCGGTGACGCCAAGGGTTTATGCGGTAATGCTGCGCACCCGTTGCGACAACCACTCAAGATCGGGATCGCGCAGACCGATCTCGGCCAGATGTTCGGTCGTATTGTACAGATATTCGGTGTTCGGACCGCGCCCGCCGACGGCATGGGCGATAATCTGAGCCTGTTCTTCCAAGGGCATGCCACCGCAATACTGCACATGGGCTTCGTCGATCACATAGGTCACGGCATTCACCACCGTACCGCAGTCCAGATGCACATCCAGCATCTTCTCGACATAGGCCGAGGAAATCAGCTCGCGCTCGCGCAGTTCGTGCAGGGTGCGTTCCTCGTGTCCCGTTTCGACCGCCAGTGCCAGACCCTTGCAATGGGCGTCGGTCTGCTCGTCCAGCGCCAGCACCAGACCCGGGTTGTCCTCGGTGCCGCGGTGGTGGATGGAACTCATGCAGAAAGAGCGTGCGTATCCGTGCAAGGTTGCGCGTTCGCTGCGCGCCACCGGAAACCCAGGATTCCACAGCAGCGATCCATATCCGAAAACCCACATCGTCATTACACTGGTCCTTGCCCGTTTGCGCCTATAAACATCAAATCCGACGCAGGAAAAAGGGCCATTTGTCATGCGCCGTCTGATACGAGTACTCATATTTGTTGCCGTTGCCTGGAGTGCCTATTGGTTCATCGCCGGTTATGGGCTGCGCAGTGCGATCACCGCCTGGTTCGACAAGCAACAGGAACTGGGTTGGCAGGCCGATTTTTCCGAAGTCGCAACAGCGGGTTACCCGACGCATCACGTGACCCGGCTGAACAACCCGGGGCTGGCCGATCCGGTTAACGGCACCGCCTGGAGCGCCGACTGGATCGAGTTCGAAAGCCCTGCGATCTGGCCCGGTCGGCAGGTCCTGCGGTTTGCAGATACGCCCCAGCGGCTGTCCTATTTCGACCAGACGGCGACCGTTCAGGCAACGGATTTGCAGGCAGAACTGCAATTGCAGCCGGGTGTCGCACTTGTTCTGGAAAAGATGGCCCTGACTGCAGACAAGTGGATTGTCGCTGGCGAAGCTGCTGCGGTGGCCGGTGGTGAAACCCTGGATCTGATCATGGAACAGTCCGGCCAGCCCGAAGCATACAAGGTCAGCGCCCGGATCGATGGTTTTCGTCCCGGCATGGACCTGCGCGACCTCATGCGGTCGGCCACATCGCTGCCGCAGGCATTTGAAACGCTGGCGATGGACATGACCGTCACCTTTGACAAGCCCTGGGACCGTTCTGCGCTTGAGGAAAGCAGGCCGCAGCCGGTAGCCATCGATCTGAGGCTGGCGGAAATCAGATGGGGTGAGTTGCGCCTGTTTGCTGCTGGCGAGCTGGATGTTGACGCGCAGGGCATTCCAACCGGCGAAATCGCCATCAAGGCGGAAAACTGGCGCGACATGATCGCCATGGCCAACGCCGCCGGTGCCTTGCCGGATCAGGCGGTTGATCCGGTCACGCGGGCGCTGAACTTTATGGCCGGTTTGGGCGGAAATCCGAATGCGCTGGACCTACAGCTCAATTTCCGCGACGGTTTCGTGG
The DNA here is from genome assembly GCF_056536425.1 of Ruegeria sp. D1(2025). Classification (NCBI taxonomy): domain Bacteria; kingdom Pseudomonadati; phylum Pseudomonadota; class Alphaproteobacteria; order Rhodobacterales; family Roseobacteraceae; genus Ruegeria; species Ruegeria sp. D1(2025). The sequence continues at coordinate 104,671 of NZ_JBQFPO010000008.1, forward strand.
CACTGGGCCCCTTGCCCCTGGGACCTGCACCCCGGTTGATATTGCGGTGATGCCCGGCGATACCTTGAGCAGACACGAAACAGAATTCAGCGCTTACGGGAACGGTCAATGGGACTAAGAACACTCATTTCCAATCGGATTTCGAACTGGGCGCTGGGACACAAGAAGATCAGGCGCGAACTGCTGCGGCAGTTGTGGAAAGACGACGTTCTGTTCTTTCGCAATTTCGACGATCACAGCCTGGTTTATTACCCTCATGATGTCATTGGAGAACACCTGACGAAATTCGGCGAATTCAGTCGCGAACCGGTGCGTGAGCTGGCCGAATATCTGACCCGTTCGGGCCAGCCCCCGGAAGGCGGTTCCGTGCTGGAGGTCGGTGCAAATATCGGTACACACACAGTTTATTTCTTCAGGGATCTGCACTGCAACTCGGTCGTTGCAATCGAACCCGACCCCGAAAACCACAAATTGCTGTGCCGGAACGTTCAGATCAACGACCTGAACGATAAAGTGACCATTCTGCGCGTTGGCGCATCTGACAAAAGCGGGCAGTTGCCCTTCGTCACAAGTGAACTGAACCGGGGCGGTTCGAAAATCGGAGAGGCGCAGGATAATGCGATCATGGTGGATGTGACCACCGTAGATTCACTTCTCGAGACCCAAGCCCAATCGCTTCAGGATCTTCGTTTAATCTGGATCGACGTCGAAGGGCATGAATTGCAGGTCCTACAAGGCGCGCTGCGAACCCTGGGCGAAGTCAAACCCCCTGTCTATCTGGAATACACCCCCAAAAAGGATGCCTCCGAAAACGAAAAGCTGCGGGATATTCTGTTTGAGGCCTATGATCACGTCGTTGATTTTGCGAACGGTCAAACGGTTCTGACCCGTGAGAGTTTCAATCACATCCACGCACAGACCGATCTGCTGGCAATGAACCTGAAATCGCAAGCGCGCCGGAACTAGCGGCAGAACGTACCGCTGCGGTACCGCGCCGTGTCCAGGTGGAAATGATCGCGGTGATACCTGTCCGAGTTTGGTCCCAGCACGGTTCCGAACGGGCCACAGGCACCGCGCCAGACCTTGATCAGCTGCTTTTGCGAGGGGTTTTTTCGCCACCCGTTCAAAACCGTCACAACCTCACCATCGGCCATTGTGAAACCCGAGATGTCGATGGCACGCCCCTTGCCGTGTTCTGAAATCCGGGCACCTTTTTGGCTGTTGCGCGTGCGGCAGGCGTAATGGGCCGCCACCTGCAACTCGACCACCGGGCCACGTCTTTTGAAGGTGGGAATGACGGCCTTGTCGACCCATTTGTTGAGCGCGGTCGCCGTGCCGCAATCCATCGTCGACGGGCGGCTGAGCGCAACGCCCGACACTGATGTGATCTGGACCGCATCCTTGATCCCGCAGGCCTTGATCTTGCCCGACACCCTGCCCACCGCTTTGCCCTGAATGGCGATGTCACCGCAAACTGACCCCTTGCGCAGTTTGCGTTTCTTCAGAAAAGCCTGTTGCTCCAACTCTTTGGGGCGCAGGTACGGCATCAGTGACGTGTCCGGTCCCAGCAGCGGCAGATCCGAAGGTCGCGCAGCAGCGGCCAAAACCTGAGGCGATTCCGGACGTGTTTGGGGCCGCATCTCTGACAGCGCCGCAACGGTTGCTGCCGCCTTGGAAATCACTGCGCTTCCTGAAAAAGCCGCCGGGCGTGTCAATGGAAACAGCGATTGTTCCGGTGGCGCAGCCGTGGTTGCGGTGGCGATCAAAACCGCAGTTCCGACCAGTATGCGCCCCCAGATCTTTGTCATGAATGGGCCTTGCCACGTCCAAAGTCGGGCGCGTCCGTATCCTGACCCGCGTCGATGATGCCGCGTCGGATCGCGCGGGTGCGGGTGAAGTAATCGAACAGATGCTCGCCATCCCCGGTGCGGATCGCACGTTGCAGGGCAAAAAGTTCTTCGGTAAAGCGCCCGAGAATTTCCAGCGTCGCGTCCTTGTTGGTCAGAAACACATCGCGCCACATGGTCGGATCAGACGCTGCAATCCGGGTGAAATCCCGGAAACCGGCTGCCGAGTACTTGATAACCTCGCTATCTGTGACCCGCCGCAGATCGTCCGCGACGCCCACCATCGTATAGGCAATCAGGTGCGGCGCATGAGAGGTCACCGCCAGAACCAGATCGTGATGGTCGGCATCCATTTCATCGACGTTCGAGCCCATCCCCTCCCACAGGGCACGCAGCCGGGTAACGGCTTCAGGGTCAGCGTCTTCCACCGGCACCAATAGGCACCAGCGATTGTCGAACAGTTCCGCAAACCCGGCTTCGGGGCCTGAATGCTCGGTTCCGGCCAATGGGTGGGCGGGAATGAAATGCACGCCATCGGGAATGTGCGGTGACACGGCCTGAATAACGTGGCGCTTGACCGAACCGACATCCGTCACGGTGGCGCCCGGTTTCAAGACAGGTGCGATGTCCTGCGCAACAGCTTCCATCGCACCAACGGGAACGCACAGCACCACCAGATCGGCCCCTTCAACGGCCTCGCGCGCCGTGTCGCACACGCGGTCGCACAACCCGATGCGCCGCGCCGTATCACGGGTGGCTTCGGACCGTGCATAGCCCGTGACTTCGCCGGCCAGACCGGCGCGCTTGATGGCCCAGAACATCGAGGAAGCGATCAGACCCAGCCCGATCAGCGCCACACGGTCATATATCTGGCTCATGCTGCGCCCCCTTTGAACGCGGTGATTGCTGCCACGACACGGCGGCAGGCCTCTTCATCGCCAACGGTGATCCGCAGCGCGTTCGGCAGGTTGTAGCCTGCAACCCGCCGAACAATCAAACCCTGGGTTTTCAGGTAGTCGTCGCAGGCCTCGGCTTCGGCCTGATCAGCAAAGCGCGCCAGGATGAAATTGGTGCAAGACCGGTCTGACGGAACGCCGATCTTCGCCAGCTCACCCGACAACCAAACGCGCAGGCGGGCGTTCTCGGTCTGGCAAAACGTCATGTAATCGGTGTCCCGCACCGCCGCTTCTGCCGCGGCCAGCGCAGTCTGCGACAGGTTGAAGGGCTGGCGTACTCGGTTGAGCACATCGATGATCGGCTGCTGCGCGTACCCCCAGCCGACACGCAGCCCGCCCAGACCGTAGATCTTGGAAAAGGTCCGCGTCATGATCACATTTTCAAAACGGTCCACCAATGCCGCGCCGCCATCAAACCCATCGACAAACTCGGCGTAGGCGCCATCAACCACCATCAGGCAGCTTTCGGGCAGGTTTTCCGCCAATCTCGTCAGTTCGGCCTCGGAAATCATGGTCGAAGTCGGATTGCCTGGATTGGTGACAAAAACGATCCGTGTGCGTTCGGTGACCGCCGCCAGAATGGCATCCACATCGACCGTGCGATCCGTTTCGGCCACCATGACCGGGTCCGCGCCGACCATACGGGCGATGATCGGGTACATGGAAAATCCATGCTCGGTATGGATCACCTCATCGCCCGGTCCCGCATAGGCCTGCGCCACGAACTGAAGAACTTCGTCGCTGCCGACGCCACAGATGATCCGCGCCGCATCCAGCCCGTTCCGCTCGCCGATTGCACTGCGCAGACTGGCATGATCCGTGCTGGGATAGCGATGCAGCATGGCAGCAGTTTCCCGAACGGCCTCAATCGCCTTTCGGCCCGGACCAAAGGGGTTTTCGTTGGAACTCAGCTTGATGACATCCGCCACGCCTTTGATATGCGACTGGCCGCCCTGATACAGCGCGATGTCCATGATGCCGGGTTGCGGGGTAATCTTGGTCATGAGGGGCTCCGTTTTCCGAGCCCCTCATACCCGTCTCAACGGATTGAGAAAAGCGGCAATTCCCTTATGCCGCCCGGAAGCGGGCCGTTGCCGGATCAGCGTCGTAGAATGGCACGAATTCTTCGGTCCGGTGCGACAGGTCATTAACACTGTCGATGATGAACTGAACCGTCTCTTCGGTCATCAGGTACGAGAAGTTCAACCGCACCCAACCGGGTTTCTTCATCTCTTTCCCTGCGGACAATTCGGCATGCAATGCCTCGGATGTCGCGCGGTCTATACCCAGCAGTCGGTGCGCATAAGGCCCGGCGCACGCACATCCGCCCCGAGCCTGAATGCCATAGACATCGCTCAGCATTCGGGTGAACAACTGCTGGTGCACTGGCTGGCCAGAATTGTCGCGGACGAGAAACGAAAAGATGGGCAGGCGGTGCGAGTTGTCCACGCCCAGCAATGTCAGGTTTGGATTGCCACGCCAGCCGTCCAGCGCCATTTGATTGTAAAGCGCCTCGCGCTTTGCGATCTCCTCGGCGCCAACGACATCCTTGACGATGAAGGCCAGCGCGGCGCGGATATCTCCGATGACGTTTGGCGTTCCGGCCTCTTCCCGGGTGGCAAGATCTTCGCTGTAATCATGGCGCCAAGGCGACACGAAACTGACCGTTCCGCCACCGGGCCAGCTGGGGCAGGTGCGCTGAACCGCATGACTGTTCACGATCAGAACGCCCGACGCCCCCGGCCCGCCCGGAAATTTGTGTGGTGACACGACTATCGCATCCTTGCGCGCGTCCGCCGGCCCCATGTCCATCGGCAGGTAAGGTCCGCCACCGGCATAGTCCCAGACCGACACAGCACCATGCTCCTTCAGCAACCGTGTGACCGGGTCGGGATTGGTGATGATGCCCGTCACGTTTGATGCCGCCGAAAACGAACCAATCAGCAGATCCGCATCCTGGTTTGCAACCAGCGCCTCTTTCAGTGCATCCAGATCAAGGCCACCCTCCGGCGCTTCGGGAATTTCGATCACACGCGCCTTGCTTTCCCGCCATGGCAGAATATTCGAATGATGTTCATACGGCCCGATCAGGACAACCGGCTGGTCAGCTTGCTCTATCCCCAGCAAACTGACCAGCCGGTTGAGACCCGCAGTGGCGCCCGACCCGGCAAAAATCACCGCGTCTTCTCCCCTTGCGCCAACAATGCGGGCGATCTCTGCGCGTGCTTCGCGGCGCAAACGTGTCATATAGGATCCGCAAAAAGAGGCCTCAGTATGGCTGTTGGCATAGAACGGCAACACATGCCCGGCCACAAAGTTTTCGACCTGCCGCAACGCACGGCCGGAGGCCACGTAATCCGCATAGACAAGCGGTACGTCCCGAAGCAGACCTGGGATCAGCACGTTCTCTCCGATCAGCCCTTCACGCAGGGATGAATCTTGAGCGGCGGTCTGAAGGTTTGCTCGAAATTCGGACAAGGTCATTGCATCTGCTCCATTCCTTTGGAACCAATGTGATTGAACCCTGCTCTAAAAACTTCACCTATTTTTGCTTCATTTTCTCTTTTTTTGTGTCATATGATCAGGAATGGCCTCAAAATTAGATCAAATAGACACACGCATTCTGAAAGAGCTGCAACGGGATGCTTCGTTGTCGCAACGCGAGTTGGCCGACCGGGTCGGCCTGTCGCAGAATGCGTGCTGGCGCCGCCTCAAGGCGTTGACCGACGATGGCGTGCTGCAAGGCTCCAGTGCCCGGATCGCGCGTGAAAAGCTGGGGCTCAGCCTAGTTGTCTTTGTCATGCTGCGCACCCGGCACCATTCGACGGAATGGCTGCAGGCTTTTCGCAGCCACGTCCTGACCATCCCTGAAGTGGTGGATTTCCACCGGATCGGCGGCGACTATGACTATCAGCTCAAGGTGGTGACCCAGGACATGGCATCTTACGACAAGGTCTATCAGCGCCTGATCGAAAAGGTGGAACTGGACAGCGTGACTTCGTATTTCGCCATGGAAGCGATTGCCGAGGGGCGTCCGCTACCGCTCTGATCCGCACTTCATCTGGCCAAAAATATCCCGGGGGAAGCGCGGCCTGCCGCGATGGGGGCAGAGCCCCCAACAAAAAAAGGCCGCGCAGAACAGCGCGGCCTTTGAAACTTGGGATCGGCGAAGATCAGTTCTTCGCGTAGAATTCGACGACCAGGTTCGGCTCCATGACGACCGGGTAAGGCACATCGCTCAGGCCCGGCGCGCGCACGAAGGTCGCGGTCATTTTCGAATGGTCGGCGTCGATGTAGTCAGGCACATCACGCTCGGCCAGAGCAGCGGCTTCCAGAACAACGGCCAGTTGCTTGGACTTGTCACGCACTTCGATCACGTCGCCTTCCTTGACTCGGTAGGACGGGATGTTGACGCGCTGGCCGTTTACCTTGACGTGGCCGTGGTTCACGAACTGACGTGCAGCAAACACGGTTGCCACGAACTTGGCGCGATAGACTACAGCGTCCAGGCGACGCTCCAGCAGGCCGATCAGGTTTTCACCGGTATCGCCTTTGACACGCTCGGCTTCGGCGTAGATGCGGCGGAACTGCTTCTCGGTCAGGTCGCCATAATAGCCTTTTAGCTTCTGCTTGGCGCGCAGCTGCAGACCGAAGTCCGACAGTTTGCCCTTGCGGCGCTGGCCGTGCTGGCCGGGGCCGTATTCGCGACGGTTGACCGGGGATTTCGGACGACCCCAGATGTTTTCGCCCATCCGGCGGTCGATTTTGTACTTGGCAGACGTGCGTTTGGTCACGGCTGATCTCCTTCGTTCAGGTCGAGGCCCATTCAGGCCACTATGAAGGGCGTTGTCCTCTTGAGGTTTCCCCCATGACAGGCATCCCCTTGCGGGGGCCACCAACACCAATGAAGCCGCGCTTATATCCGTGAATTTCGGAGAGTCAACAGGTCTCGGGTCTTTGATTTTTCAACCAGCGGGGAAACAGCCGGCCCGTTGCACCAATTGTGGGGAATATTACCGTATACCGTTCCGTGCCGGAAATGCGATAACTGTGCTGTTGTTGTGATTGATGGCGTCCAGTGGCAGGCCGATTTCCCGGATTTCGCTGACCCAGTAATCCTGATCCCGCTCGGGGAAATCCTGTTCAAAAACCAGAGTCGGCGCGTCTTCACCTTCGGGGACAATCAACTCCGCTCGATATTGCTGTGCACCGTTGGTCAGAACAACAGTGCCGAACGCATCACCCGGTATCTCCGAAGAGGAATATACGCTTTCAGCAACAACCCTGCTGCCGACGCTTTCTGCCTTGCCCAGCATCATCTCGGCAGCCACGTCCAGCCGACGTGCCACGCCGCGCCAGGACCATGCCGCACCTACCGTCAACGATTCCAGAGGCGCAGCCTCAAGCCCGTCGATTTCAGTTTGTGTCCACAAGATAGCTTTGCGACCGTTTTGTCCGGTTCTCATCTGCCCGCCCGACCTTTCAACAAACTACACGTTACCGATGCGTATTTATCTATTAAGAATTGGTCGGAAAAAAGACCGAATTGCAGCATTCACAGGAATGTTGTGCTTTTGCCATTTCAAAACGACACTTCCGGACTTTTCACAGGGTTTCGACAACCGATCCCCTGACATTTTAGAATGCGATCGCCCCCCCTCCTTGGCCGTCTCATCCGCGCGATTGTGACCAGAAAGTCGCAGAAAGCAGCAATGAACCAATTCACTTTGAGGTTGCTAGAAAATGCAGGTACTCAGCTTGGAGAATACAGGTCGGAATCGACCTCCCAAGAGTGAATAAGTTTGTAAAATGAAAAAGTTATTGCTTGGTGCATTGCTTGTTTTGAGTGCTTGTGCCGCCAATCCCGGACCGTCTATCCCAGTAAAGCCCGGCTACGATCTTGCCTTTGCCCGTAGGGCGGTTCAAGGCTGCTCGGCCAATGCCGAAGCAGGCGGCACCAGTGCCGTTGTCGGTGGCTATGCAACTGGTGTCATTCTGGTTGGCGTCGTTCTGGGTCCGGCGATTGTCGGGATGAATCAGGACACCATTTATGAAAACGGCAAGATCGACGGCGTCGACCGCTGCCTGGCCAAGCACGGCTTTGAGCGCCGTGACCTGACGGATGGTGAAGTCTTCTGGCTGGGCGACAGTTACGGCACGGAACGCGAGAACAGGTTAAGCCACCTTATCGGCGGCGGTACCGTTGAAAGCTACAAACCGACTTTGAATTGATGGGTGCACTTGCCTGACGGCATCCGTGGCGGGGAACGTCTCCGCCTCGGCATGCGCGTGGCAAGTCATTGCAAGTACGGATATCCTGCCCGATCGGTACACGATATCTGACCGGATTACAAAAGTTGTCATTGCGAAATCATTGCCCGCCAGACGGTTGGTCTCTTAGCGTTTGAACAGGGTCTCAGGCCCAACAATTTCAAGCAGGAGATTACAATGAAAACTGGAATGATACTTGGAATTATCGGCGGTGTTATCGCCTTATTGGTCGGTGCGGTGGGCTACAGCGCCTCATCCGCCCTCGGTTCGTTGTCCAGCGGCATCGGGTATGAACAAGGCGCGTCATCCGCGCAGTTCTACAGCATCATGTCGCTGGTGTTGCCGGTCGCCGGCCTTCTGGGCGGAGGCATCGCCGGCAGGAACGCGCAGGTTGGAGCTGGCCTGATGGGCCTGTCCGCTGTCGGAATTTTATGGGCCTTCGGCCTGAGCTTTTTGTCAATTGTTCCCGCCGTCTTACTTGGGCTCGGCGCTTTTCTGGTGCTTTCAGAAGGCGAAAGCAGTTCGCACGAAAATAGCTGAAACACCTACCAAAACAGGCCTGCCCAGATGGGCAAGCCTGACCGGATCATCCGTGCTTTTGCTGTTACCCGGAATTCGGAAAAGCAAACGTCCGGATCTCACCCCCCAAGAAAACTCAGTTGCCTCCAGCCTTCCAGCGGGCCCAGATTTCCGGCTCTCCGTTGAATGTGTTGATATCAACCTTGCCCTGGACCCCCGGGACCAGCCCGGTGCCAGTGTATTGCCAGAAACGCCAGATCGTATTCGGATAAACGTCGCGAGGGTGCCCGGCAACCGAACGCAACCAGAACTCGGTTTTGGGCAGGCGGCTGATATTGGTGTCCTGATAAAAATCCACCGTGGTGTAGACGATCGGTCTGCGCCCGTAGTGACGCTCGAGAATATTCAGGAATTTCTCGGCCTCGGCCCGCACTGTTTTGCCATCGGGCCGCAAAGTGCAGGTCTTGGAATGTGGCGTCCATTCCATGTCGAGAACATGGGGCAGATCGGCACCCTTGGGCACGTTGCGGATAAACCAGCGGGCCTGTTCGGCAGCAGGACGGCAAAAGTAATAATAGTGATAGGCACCCCACGGCACACCCGCTGCCTGCGCGCCCTGCCGGTGCTCGTTGAAGCGCGGGTCTGCGAAATCGCCCCCTTCAGTGGCCTTGATGAACACAAAGCTGACCCCGGCAGAGCGGGCAGTGCGCCAATCGATCGAGTCCTGCCAGCGCGACACGTCCAGCCCATGGACCGGGTAGCTTCCGGGTTGCCGCCCCTCCCACTCATGAGGGTCCGCATCGCCAAAGCGAGGGTGAATAACCAATGGCGGTTTCGGGTCCGTTACCTCGAAATGCTCGACCACCTGTGGTGGCGGAGGACGCCGCCCGCATGATACAAGTGTCAGCCCGATAAGTGCCAGTAAGACCACTAAGCGCATTATTCTAACCTGCCTGAAATATCTGCTCGTATTGTTGGGTTCAGAATGACAAATCTGCGTGATAAGACAACGCTACAATTGCGTGACGGCGGAAACTTACCGCTTGCACACCGGACACTTTCAGAAATTGACAATTCATGCTTGATCCCGGGCACCAAAACGCCTAAAGCAGCGCAATCCGGTGCCGCGTCATGCGACTCCGGTGTTTTGGTTTGTTTCGCAGCGTGACGTCCCGCTTTCTTCGGCCCGGACGCGATGCGGCAAGCCAGACCAAAGGAACATTCGATCTGACCTCTGGCGGGCTGTGCGCAGGACCCGGTGAAGACCAAGAGCTCTCAGGCCGTGCCCAAACTTCGTGGACCAACCACGAGCAGATAGGAGTACCTGCGATGGACCTGATCGCACAGCTTGAGGCGGAACAGATTGCCGCCCTGGGGAAAGACATCCCCGATTTCAAAGCCGGAGACACGATCCGTGTCGGCTTTAAAGTGACCGAAGGGTCGCGTACCCGTGTGCAGAACTACGAAGGCGTCTGCATCGCGCGCAAAGGTGGCAGCGGCATCGCCGGTTCGTTCACCGTTCGCAAAATCTCGTTTGGCGAAGGCGTGGAGCGTGTTTTCCCGCTGCATTCGACCAACATCGACAGCATCACCGTTGTCCGCCGTGGCCGCGTCCGTCGCGCCAAACTGTACTATCTGCGCTCGCGCCGTGGTAAGTCCGCGCGTATCGCAGAAGTCACCAACTACAAGCCCAAGGCTGGCGCCGAGGCGTAAGGAGCGGAAAGATGAAAAAAGACATCCATCCCGATTATCACGTCATCAACGTCAAAATGACCGATGGCACCGTGGTTCAGATGAAATCCACCTGGGGCGCCGAAGGCGACCAGCTGGCTCTGGAAATCGACCCCTCCTCGCACCCCGCGTGGACCGGTGGCTCGTCGCGCCTGATGGACGCCGGCGGCCGCGTGTCGAAGTTCAAGAAAAAATACGAAGGTCTGGGCTTCTAGGCCTGACCGGTTCCGAATGCAGAAGGCCGCCCATTGGGCGGCCTTTTTTTGTGGAGCGCGTTGGGCTTTATCCGAACACGTAAAAGCACAGCTTGTTGCCGTCCGGGTCCCGCACATATGCGCCGTAAAAGCGGTCGGGCACACGCTGGCCCGGCTCGCCCTCGTCCGTCGCGCCAAGGCTGATGGCCCTGTCATACATGGTGGTGACCGCATTTTTGGATTCGGCGGCAAAGGCCAGCATGTTGCCATTTCCTGACGCGCAGGTTTCGCCGTCATAGGGTTCGCAAACCGCCAGCATGGGTGCAGTCGGATCGTTGCCGATGAACGCAATCCGACCGGCATCGATCAGAACCTGCGCGCCTTTGTCCGCGAAAAGCGCAGTATAGAACTCCTTGGCCTTGTCCATGTTGGAAACACCAATGGTAACATATCCGATCATTCAGGATGTCCTTTGCTGATTGCTTAGCTGTTTGCGACGCACTGTCCGTCAGGTGCCACAGGTATACAAGTCACGAAACCGGCATCGACTGACCTTGAAAGCCCACTGGGAAAGTGCAGGTCACGGCCTTCGCAACCACGCGCTGTTTTTGCGTGTTTGGCCCATCGTTTCCTTGGCAAATCTGAGAAACGGCACAAGCCGCCCGTCATGTTGCACGGCGTAACCCGCCCGCGCCGCGCTGTTTTCCGGTTTCCTCGCCAATAATAGGCCAATACACCGCTTGAGGTTCTTTCCTTCCCACCAAACACAACATATAGTGGCCACAAACAACGTGTGGGCAAACACGGCGGGACTTGGGAATACAAGCATGGCACATATCATTGTGGTCGGGAACGAAAAGGGCGGCGCAGGCAAATCGACCGTTTCGATGCATGTGGCGACAGCGTTGGCGCGGCTGGGGCACAAGGTCAGCACACTGGATCTGGACCTGCGGCAGCGCAGCCTTGGGCGTTACTTCGAAAACCGCCTGAACTTTCTCAGAAGTTCGGACCTGAGCCTGCCCAGCCCGCGTCATCACGACCTGCCCGAAATCGATGCGGCCACGCTGAAGCCGGGCGAGAATATCTATGACCACCGCCTGTCCGCCGCCGTTGCTGAACTGGAAAGCGACAGCGATTTCATCCTGATCGACTGCCCCGGCTCGCACACGCGCCTCAGCCAGGTGGCGCATTCGTTGGCCGACACGTTGATCACACCGCTGAACGACAGCTTCATCGACTTCGACTTGTTGGCACGGATCGACTCGAAGGGTGAAAAGATCCTCGGGCCGTCGGTCTATTCGGAAATGGTGTGGAATGCGCGTCAGCTGCGGGCGCAGGCCGGGCTGAAACCCATCGACTGGGTTGTGGTCCGCAACCGGGTCGGCACACAGCGCATGGTAAACAAAGAAAAGATGCAGCGCGCGATCGAGATGCTGTCTCAGAGGATCGGTTTCAGGGTTGCATCCGGCTTTTCCGAACGGGTGATTTTCCGCGAGCTGTTTCCGCGCGGCCTGACCCTGCTGGACCTCAAGGATATCGGGGTCAAACAGCTGAACATCTCGAACATAGCCGCGCGACAAGAGCTGCGCGACATGATGAAAGAACTGAACCTGCCGGGGGTCGAGATCGACTTCTGACGGGGCACATCTTCACCGCTGCCTTGAACATCCTGATCATTTTGCCAGGGCGATCGCCTTGTTGACTTCGATGCCACGATTGATGGCAAGGTAGGTCGGAAAGGGCGATCGGCCTGAGACATCGATGTCGCGCCTAAGCCAGTCATGCGTTTCCAAAAGATAGAGCGACTTCGACAGCGCGCGGTCGGTGATCGTGGACAGATCTGATTTTATGACAGAAAAGCGCTGGGGTTTTTGCGTCACGGCCAGAATCGGCACGGTCCAACTTCGCCTCAGAAGGGCAAAGTCGTCTTCGTCGGGCACGGCCTTAACAATTCTGCTTGCAACCTCGGCCATTTCTTTACCGCTCTGCGTTAGCCGGAATTCGGGGCGCAGTGGATGACCGTGGCCGGGGTTTTTCTCAAGAAGCCTTAACTCGATCAGGTGCCCAAGGCTCTGGGTAAACGAACTGCGACTTGCCCCCGTCGCCGCAATCAACGGTGCCTGCCGCCCCGGAACGCCCGCGTGCAGCTTTGCCAGAATGCTCAGCGACCATGCCCGCGACGTAAGCTTGACAAGTGACTTTGTGTCCATAAAGTATAGTTACTTTATTATTAGATAGTAGGAAAGACCGATGCTGCCAGTTTCTTTGGAAAACACGATCACGCTTGCGATCTCAGTCCGCGACCGTCACGCCAGCGCCAAATGGTACAGCGACATGCTTGGATTTGAGCTGATCCATCACATTGACGAGGCCGGCTGGAGCGAAATGCAGACAAAGACCGACGGCGTAACCTTGGGGCTGGGCGAGCAGACCGAACCCGCGCCCGGTAACACCGTCCCTGTATTTGGAGTAAGCGACATCAAAACGGCAAGGGGCGCGCTGGAAACGGCCGGGGTCAAATTCGACGGCGACACAGAAACCATCGAGGGGATGGTCAGCACCGCCACATTCTACGACTTGGACGGCAACGCCATGATGTTGGCGCAGGACCTGACCGGACAAGGATGACATCCTACGACCGGCGCAATCCCACGGGCCGCCGTTATTCGGCGGCCCTGTAGACAGTAAACAGCTCTTTCGGCTCGGTCACACCGCGCAGCATGTAGCGGCCCAACGATACAAGCTCGTGACTGCAAGGCTCGGCGGCCCGGGCGACGTCGTCTGATATCAGGATTCGCTGCCCCAGAGACCGGTGCATGCCGGAGATACGGGCGGCCTGATTGACCGCAGGTCCGATCACAGTGAAATCCAGCCGGTTTTCCGCCCCGATATTGCCATAGAGGATTTCACCTGCGTGCAGCGCCAGGGTGTAACCAACTACGCGCAGACCCTCTGCCTGCCGCTGCGCGTTCCTTGCGGCCATTCGATCCTGCAACAGCGCTACGGCAGCCAGCGCGGCGCGCGCGTCTTCGTCGATTTCCCCGACATCGAACATGGCCATCAGCCCGTCGCCCATGAATTTCAGGATATTGCCACCGCATTCGTGCACGACCGCCACCACAACCGCCAGATAGTCATTCAGCATTTCGATGATTTCCGGGCCGGGCAATTGCTCGGACAGGCTGGTGAAATCTTCAAGATCGAAGTTCCAGATCACGGCGTCGATCTGCTGTAGCGAACCGCGGCGAATTTCCCCTGACAGCACCCGGCGCCCCGCGTCCCGGCCCAGATAGGCGCGCATCAGATCCCTGGCCATCCGGCTATTGGACGCCGATTTGAGCGCAAGTCCCAGATGGGGCAAGACGGAATTAATCAGGTTCAGATCATGATCGCGGAACCCCTCGGGCGCGTCGCTGGTCCAGGACATCAGTACTCCGTCAACCGAGGTGTCCGGTTCTTTCAGGGCCTCGCGCATGGGACGCTCGAAAGACACGCCTGTTGCGTAATAGTCCGTGGCGCCCTGCTCGCGCAGTTCATTGAGCAACGGAAAACGGCTGGGCGTGTTCTGATCGACCAGCCGTTCACGCAGGTCCTGCATGTCCTCTGTCATCAACGCATAAAGCGGGCTTTGCTGCCATTGCGGGCTGGGTTCTTCGGAATACTCGAACTTCTGATAGTCACCGCCATGCCCGTGATACCAGCTGTATCCTGTGCCGCCATACACCGGGTGCAGGGCGGATTGCGCCGCGTGAAACCGCATGAGGGGCACGCCCAGATCAACCAGTCGCGCGCAGTACCCGTCCAGCAACTCTTCTTTTCCGGCCCCTTCCAGCCCCCGGTCGACCAGCCATTCGATCAGAGAGTCCGCTTTTGCCGTTTCGGTGTCGGGGGCCGTCATATTCAAGTCCTATATGAAGTCTCTTGATCATCTGGGGTAAGGGACGGCAAATTACCAGTGCTCAGACCATTCCCGCCAGCTTCCGAAGCATTTGCCGCAACAGGATAACCTCGTCATCGGAAAACGCATTGGCAAGCTTTGCGTCATATTGCTCGGCAATGTCGCGCAGTTCGCGATATACGCGCGTGCCGGCGTCCGTCAGCCTGAGATGCTCGACCCGGCGGTCCGTGTCGCTTTGGGTGCGCGCCAGGTAACGGCGCTGTTCCAGCCGCTGAACCGCCCGGCTGATCTTGGTCTTGTGCACCTTGGCCCTTTGGCCGATCTCCTTAGCGGTCATTTCCCCGAAGTTGCCAAGATGGAACAGCACGCGCCATTCGGTGCGCAGCATGCCGTGCCGACCTTTGTAAATGCGCTGGAACTCAAGCGAAACCTCTTCCGCAGCCATGTTAAGAAGAAACGGCAGGAATTCCTGCAGATCAAAGTCATCTTTTTTGTGTGAATCGGGCTTTGCCATACTTGTTAGTTACAAAATCAACTATTACCCGACAAGCAGCAAATGGAGGAACACAGGATGAACCGTCCGACTGATCCACACAAACTGACCCAGGCCAGCACTCCGGTCGGGACCCACGCGGGCTACATGCCCGGCTTTGGCAACGACTTCGAAACCGAGGCTTTGCCGGGTGCGCTGCCGCAGGGCATGAACAGCCCACAGAAATGCAACTATGGCCTTTATGGCGAACAGTTAAGCGGCACAGCCTTTACCGCCAACCCGCCCGAACGGACCTGGTGTTATCGCATCCGTCCTTCGGTCAAGCATTCACACCGTTACGAAAAGATCGACCTGCCGCACTGGAAATCTGCGCCCTGTGTTGATCCGGATGTGATCAGCCTGGGCCAGTATCGCTGGGACGCGGTCCCGCACTCTCAGGAAAAGCTGACCTGGCTGACCGGAATGCGCACCATGACGACAGCAGGCGACGTAAACACGCAAGTCGGAATGGCGAGCCATATCTATCTGGTCACCGAGTCCATGGTGGATGACTATTTCTATTCCGCCGATTCCGAATTGCTGGTCGTGCCGCAGGAAGGCCGCCTGCGCTTTGCGACCGAGTTGGGCATCATCGACCTGGAGCCGAAAGAGATCGCCATCCTGCCGCGCGGTCTGGTTTATCGGGTCGAAGTGCTGGAAGGCCCGGCGCGCGGCTTTGTCTGCGAAAATTACGGGCAGAAGTTCGAACTTCCCGGCCGCGGCCCCATCGGCGCGAACTGCATGGCCAATCCCCGCGATTTCAAGGCACCTGTTGCGGCTTTTGAAGATCGCGAGACGGCATCGACGGTGACCATCAAATGGTGCGGACAGTTCCACACGACAAAGATCGGGCACAGCCCGCTGGACGTCGTGGCCTGGCATGGAAACTACGCGCCCTACAAATACGATCTGCGCAATTACTGCCCTGTCGGCGCAATCCTGTTCGACCATCCCGATCCGTCGATCTTTACCGTCCTGACCGCCCCGTCCGGGCAACCCGGCACGGCCAATATCGACTTTGTTCTGTTCCGCGAACGCTGGATGGTGATGGAGGATACGTTCCGCCCGCCCTGGTATCACAAGAACATCATGTCCGAACTGATGGGCAATATCTACGGTCAGTACGACGCCAAACCGCAGGGCTTTGTTCCGGGCGGCATGAGCTTGCACAACATGATGCTGCCACATGGACCCGACAAGGATGCCTTTGAAAAAGCATCGAATTCCAACCTGGGTCCGGACAAGCTGGACAACACCATGTCCTTCATGTTCGAAACGCGGTTCCCGCAGCATCTGACACCCTTCGCAGCCAACAAGGCGCCCTTGCAGGATGACTACATCGATTGCTGGACTTCGCTTGAGAAAAAGTTCGATGGAACGCCTGGAAAGAAGTAGTCAGCCATGAGCCTGGACATCTGGATCACCTATGTCGGAACCGTCCTGCTGTTGATGAGCACTCCGGGGCCGAGCCAGTTGCTGATGCTGTCAAACTCGGCGGCCAACGGCTTTTCCCGGGGTCTGTTCACGGCAGCGGGGGATCTGACGGCAAATCTGCTGCAAATGCTGGCGGCGGGTCTTGGGCTGGCGACGCTGATTGCCACATCGGGCATTGCACTGACCGTGATCAAATGGCTCGGCGTGGCGTATCTGGTTTTTCTTGGCGCACGATCCATCCTGCGGGCTGAACGCAAGACGCTTCAGAAAGCCGTCAGAACCAGCCGGAAATCACTTTGGGCGCAAGGGTTTATCACGTCTGCGGCAAACCCGAAGGCCGTGGTTTTCTTTGCCGCCCTTTTCCCGTTGTTCATCGACGGCGCCTACCCGTTCTGGCCGCAGTTTGCCGTTTTGTCGGCGACCTATCTGGTCATGGACGGCCTGTTCCTTTCGGCCTATGGCGGCAGCGCAAGCTGGCTGGCCAGACGGCTCAGGGGACAGGCGCGGCTTTGGCTTGACCGGGCGGGCGGCATTTTCATGATACTGGCGGCAATCCTGCTTGGGTTGAAATCCCTCCGCCCGACAGCATAACGGCGGCATCACGCCACAAGACACAAAAAGGACAGACCATGCCTTTGAAAAAATCCTGGGTGGCTTCGGCCAATGACGCGACGCACCCGTTTCCGCTGAACAACCTGCCCTATGGGGTCTTTTCGACCGAGGGTGAAGAACCCCGTTGCGGCGTCGCCATCGGAGACATGATCCTGGACGTCACCTCTGCCGAGGCCGAAGGTCTGATCAACTTGGGTGACGAGCCGCTTTTCGATTTGCCCTTTTGGAACCCGCTGATGGAGGAAGGCCCGGCCGTCTGGGGCGCATTGCGCGATCGGCTGACCGCCCTGCTGGCCGACGGGTCGGACGAACAGGCAAAGGTCGAGCCACTGCTGGTGCGACAGGATGAGGCCGAGTTGCACATGCCCTTTGCGGTCAGCGAATACACCGATTTCTACGCGGGCCGGAATCACGCCTTCAACGTCGGGACAATGTTCCGTGGCCCCGAAAACGCGTTGCCGCCGAACTGGCTTCATATCCCGATCGGTTATAACGGGCGCGCCTCCTCCGTGGTGGTTTCGGGCACCGATATTCGCCGCCCCTGGGGGCAGCTCAAATCGCCCGATCAGGATCTGCCCGCATTTTTGCCCAGCCGCCGGTTCGATATCGAACTTGAAATGGGGGCAATTGTCGGCACTCCGTCCGATGGTCCGATCTCGGTTCAAGCGGCAGATGACCACATTTTCGGCTATGTCCTGCTGAATGACTGGTCCGCGCGCGATATTCAGGCATGGGAATACCAGCCGCTGGGCCCGTTTCAGGCCAAGGCCACCGCGACCTCGATCAGCCCCTGGATCGTCACCAAGGCAGCGCTTGAACCCTTCCGGTGTGACACACCGGAGCGTGAGTTCGAATTGCTGGATCACCTCAAGGATTGCGGCCCGATGCTCTACAACATCGAGCTGGAGGTCACGATGGCCCCCGAGGGCAAAGAAGCAACCACCATCGCGCGAACGAACTACAACGAGATGTACTATTCCGCTGCGCAACAGTTGGCCCATCACTCCACATCGGGTTGTCCGATGAATGCGGGTGATCTGCTTGGGTCGGGGACCATTTCGGGCGCGACAAAACCCGAACGTGGATCCTTGCTGGAACTCAGCTGGGGTGGGAAGGAACCACTTACGCTGGACGGCGGAGAGACACGCAGTTTCATCGAGGACGGTGATACACTGACTCTGAAAGGTGCGGCCAAAGGGGATGGGTATGTCATCGGGTTCGGTGATTGCGTCGGAACCGTTCTGCCGGCTTTGTCTGACCCCTATAAGTCCTGAGTATTATTGGAGACTTCCGCCGGTCCTGCAGGCAGGCATCGGCGGGGGTCTCCATTTCAAGACTGTGGTGCGTTTGTAGTCATCATGTCTTCCGTGTCATTATTGCCCGCCTCCCAGATCAAGGCCCTGAATGAAGGCACTGATTTCATCAGTCATGTCCTGAAACCGTGACCGTTCGCTGACATAAAGATAGACCTGCCTTTTGTCTGCAAGGTCCGAAATGGGCCGGAAGGCCGTCGCCTCGGGGATGAACCGGGCAACGGTTTGCGGAAGGACCGTCACCCATCTGCCTGTGCGCACCATCGTTACAAGCGAGTGTGTGTTGTGGATGGTGACATCCGCACTTTCGATGGCCTGCACAAATCGCTGCGAGCGGATCAGGCCGCACAATGCGTTCCGGATGAACGGAGCCGATGCGACATCATCGATTGTTGGTGCGGCTTCAGCTTTGATCAACGGATGATCCGACGCGCAAACCAATCCGAACAGGTCTTCGAACAGGGCAATCGCCCGGAACCCGTTCAGAGCGTGGTGGCCCGAGGCAATTCCGATATCAGCCTTGCCCTCGACCAGCGCATCAAGCACTTGCTGAGTATCCGTATCGCGCAGCTCGATTTTGAGGCCGGGAAACCGCTGCGTCATATGCGCCAGCGCCGCCGGGAAAACCAGCGCCGCAACCGACGGGACCGAAACGATCCGCAACAGGCCGTGTTCGGCATCCGCTGCCGCCTCAATGTTCTGCACGGTTTGATCGAATTGACGAACCTGTTTCAGTGCAAGCTCGAACACCTGCTGCCCCAAAGGTGAAAGACGGTTCTTGCGCTCGCCCTCGAACAGTTTTTTGCCGAGGTGTTCCTCAAATTGCTTCAATGTCATCGACACGGCGGATTGCGTCCGCCCAAGCCTGTCGGCGGCTTCATTCAGCTGACCGGTTTGGGCTACGGCGCAAAAACACCGCAAAGTTTCGATCTTGATTGCCATGGTTCAAGATTCCTGAAGTTTTCTTCACTTATTTGAGTTTGACTGATGTTGCTGCAAAAAGCCATCCTGTCAGAAATCCTGTTTTTCGACTCTGGGGCGCATTGTGACCAAACTGAACCTGATCGCCGGCGAATGGCTGGCGGGAGAAAGCGAAATTGAAAACCGCAAC
Organism: Ruegeria sp. D1(2025); assembly: GCF_056536425.1. NCBI lineage: Bacteria > Pseudomonadati > Pseudomonadota > Alphaproteobacteria > Rhodobacterales > Roseobacteraceae > Ruegeria > Ruegeria sp. D1(2025). The sequence goes on from NZ_JBQFPO010000008.1 coordinate 124,089, forward strand.
CCTTCGGACCTGAGCGATCTGGTCGGCATGTTCGCGCAGGCCAGCCCGGACCAGTTGGACGCGACACTGGATCAGGCGCGCGTTGCGCAGGCCGAATGGGAGGCCTATCTGCCGGAGCGCAAGCAAGCCGTTGTGATGAATATCGGGAATGAGCTGATGTCGCGCGCTGAAGAGTTGGGCACGCTGCTATCACGAGAGGAAGGCAAACCGCTTGCCGAGGGCAAGGGCGAGGTCTATCGCGCAGGCCAGTTCTTTACCTATTACGCCGCAGAATGCCTGCGTCAGATCGGTGAAAATGCAGACAGTGTCCGACCGGGTGTCGAGATTGACGTACGCCGCGAAGCTGTTGGTGTTGTGGCGATCATCAGCCCGTGGAATTTCCCAACCGCGACCGCTTCGTGGAAGATTGCCCCGGCGCTGTGTTATGGCAACGCGGTTGTCTGGAAGCCCGCGAACATCACACCGGCCTCGGCTGTGGCCCTGACCGAAATCATCGAACGGCAGGACGTCCCCAAGGGTCTGTTCAGCCTTGTCATGGGCTCAGGCCGATCCATTGGCCAACGGCTGGTGGAAAGCCCAAAGGTCAACGCTATCTCGTTCACCGGTTCGGTTCCGGTCGGAAAAGGCATCGCTGCTGCCGCCATCCAGAACCTGACCAAGGTGCAGATGGAGATGGGGTCCAAGAACGCTCTGGCGGTGATGGATGACGCTGATCTGGATCTGGCCGTCACACTGGCGCTTGGCGGCGCTTTTGGGGGCACCGGCCAGAAATGCACTGCGTCTTCGCGTCTGGTCGTTCATGCCGGTGTGCATGATGCGTTTGTCGAAAAGCTCGTGGCCGGTGCGAAGGCCTTGAAGGTCGGCCATGCCCTGCAGGATGGGGTGCAGATGGGGCCGGTTGTCAGTCAGCAGCAGCTCAAGGAAAACCTGAGCTATGTGGAGCTTGGCAAATCCGAAGGCGCCGAGCTTGCCTGTGGTGGCCAGTTGCTCGATATGCCGCATGACGGGTTCTACATGTCCCCCGGCGTGTTCCTGAACACGACCAACGATTTGCGCATCAACCGAGAGGAAATGTTCGCGCCCCTGACCAGCGTCATCAAAGTTGGCAGCTATGACGAAGCGCTTAGCGTGGTGAACGACACCAATTTTGGCCTGACCTCGGGCATTGTCACCAAGTCGCTGGCCCGCGCCACACACTTCCGCCGCAATGCACGTACCGGTGTTGTCACGGTCAACCTGCCCACCGCCGGAACCGACTATCACGTGCCTTTTGGCGGGCGCGGCGACAGCTCGTATGGCCCGCGTGAACAGGGCAAGGCGGCGGCCGAATTCTACACCACCGTCAAAACAGCCTATATCAGCGCGGGTCCCGTCTGATGCGGATTGACGGGCTGCAATACGCCAACTGGTCGGAAAAGATTTTTCGCCAACTGCGCGAAGGTGGTGTGGACGCGATCCACGTCACCATTTCGTATCACGAGAACTTTCGCGAAACGGTTCTGAACTTTGAAAAGTGGAACCGCTGGTTCGAGCAGTATCCGGACCTGATCATGAAAGGCCGTTGGGCCAGCGACATCGACACAGCCCGCGATACCGGCCGGACGGCAGTGTTCTTCGGATTTCAGAACCCCAGCCCCATCGAGGACGATATCGGGCTGGTGGAAATCCTGCATGACCTTGGTGCGCGGTTCATGCAACTGACGTACAACAACCAGTCCCTTCTGGCGACCGGCTGTTACGAGGCCGAAGACACCGGTATTACCCGCATGGGCAAACAGGTCATCAAAGAGATGAACCGCGTAGGCCTTGTGGTCGACATGAGCCATTCGGCAGACCGGTCGACCATCGAGGCCGCCGAACTGTCCGAGCGTCCCATTGCCATCACTCACGCCAATCCGCACGAATGGTCTCCGGCCCTGCGCAACAAGCGCGCGGAGGTTATTCGTGCGGTGACGGAAAATGGTGGGATGCTCGGCTTTTCGGTCTACCCTCATCACATGAAAGACAAATCCGCATGCACGATTGAAAGTTTCTGTGAGATGATCGCGCGTACCGCCGACACATACGGCGTTCAGCATCTGGGGATCGGCACCGATCTGTGCCAGGACCAGCCCGACAGTGTGGTCGAATGGATGCGTGTAGGGCGCTGGACGAAAGAGATCGATTACGGCGAAGGCTCGGCCAGCAATCCCGGCTTTCCGCCGATGCCGGACTGGTTCCGCGACAATCGCGATTTCGGCAACATCGAGGCCGGATTGCGTACCGTCGGCATGAGCGAAGACGAAATTGCCGGTATCATGGGCGTTAACTGGTATCGGTTCTTTAATGAAAGCTTCGGACCTCAACACGCATGACACCCCCGGCCTCTGATATCGCGCGACGTGATCCTGCGAAGGTGATGCGCCTTTCCCGCCTGGGCTCGCTGCATCAATGTCGCCTCAGCTTCATGCGGCAACTGACGCGGCGCATGGCGGAGGAGGCCTGGGTTTTCTCTCGCCCGGTCTTTGAGATTGATGACAACGGTGTCGGCCATGCGGTTTATACCGCTTGCGGTCCCGAGCGCGCGTATTCTCTGGTCGCGTTTGCCCATGACCTGCCGCCCGAACAACGCTCGGACCGGGTAATTGCCGAGGCGTGGGATGCCACTTTCACACTGTTTGACGGGGTTCCGACGTCCGAGGATATCGCGCGACTGTCAAGGAATGTCCCGCTGCAAGAGGCGGGGCGCGTCAGCGAAAGCGAACTGTCCTTGTCCCGGGCCAACCGGTCCGTTCGCTTGTGGGCCCATGTTGTCGACAGTCTTGCCGCCGGACAACAGCCCGAGCTGGAGCAGATTTACAAGGTCGGCTATCTGATGCGGACCACGGCGGTTTACGGTTCCGGTAAGTTCGGCGCGGCGGATCGCGAGATAACGGCAGATCGTTCCGAAGTCAGCGGTCCGTTCCAGATCGAGATGCTGTCAGTCTACCTGACCCGGGTTTTTGTGCGCGATCTGGTACAGCATATGGCGAATGTCAAAGGCAATGGACAGGCTGCGGTGCTTGACCCGCAAATCGCACGCTGGCTGGGCATCGGCAATTCCACAGGGTTGGGAATGGCGCCGTTTATCGTCAACCATCCGATCCTGTTCAACAACTGGATCATGGCACGGGAAGAGGCCATCGCCCGCGTGCGCGGCATCGAAACTGCATCCAGCGACGAAGTTCAAAAATTCCTGAACATCTTTGACCGCAGCATGCTGTCGACCTCATGGTGGCGGTCGGATCACCCGATACAGATGGAAAAACTGGCGAATCTGAACGCTGATCTGAAGGCCATCTCGGACTATCTGGAACAGGATGACCTGACGCAGAACCAACCCTGGGACCGGCTTGTGCGCTGGTCAGAGAACACGCTCAGCGAAGAAGGTCAGGAACTGGTCGTCTCGCTGATCATGGAACCCTACCCCGAGCTTGTGGATGGATTGGCAAGCTGCATGGCCGACAGCAACACGCAGGCGCATCTGATCGACGGCGCGATGACGGTGAAACAGGTCCGTTCGCTGATCCGCGAAAGCTTCGACTGGGCATTGGATGTTGATTGGACCAACCCGCAGAATTGCGCCCGGGCCTGGTATGTCTCGGAAGAAAAGCTGGAACCCAGATTGGGTGAGCGGTTCGAGGAGCCGATCTCGGACTATGAGCAACCTCTGGCACCAGCACGTGATGCGGCGCTTGCCTGCCAGCAGCTTGCCTGTTGGCAGGACAACGCACCCATCGCTAAGTTTCTGCTGCAACACCCGGAACACCGGCATACGGTTCGACGGGCTCAGATGTCATGCGTCGCGCCCTACGGTGAAATCCGTGACAATACGATCAGTGCAGAAGTTCTCCCCATCGACATGTTGCGTGCCAAACTCTCGTTTTTCGGAGCAACCCATTTCGATCCGCGGTCAGACCGATGGGTTCGCATCTGCATGTATTCAGGCGCGCCCTACCCCGAGGAATTGACGCCTCAAACGGCGGATCTGTGGGTTTACCCGGAGGCTGTGGAATGAGCTATTCCCTGAACGAGGTTGAAGCCACAGCCAAACGGGCCGCACGCGGCGCGGGCTACAGTTGGGGACTGGCCGAGGAAGCCGGCAAGGCAACACGCTGGCTTTGCGCGCAGGGGTTGGACGGTATCGAAGCGATGGCGCGGCTGCTGCAACAAGAAACGATCCGTTCAGGCGAACGCGGTCCGTGTCCCCTTTCAAACGGCGCATATCTATCCGACAGCGCGCATATTCTGAAGTCGGACCCTATAGTATTGCGGCAAGTCGAGTGCCCACTCCTTCTGGTGCCGTTTGCGGCCTATGCAGCACGTCGACTGGATTCTTGTGTTGAAATCACCTGCGATGGCGCTGAGATTGTTACTGACGGAGCCGTTGTTTCAACCTCCGATGCGCTGCCCAATCGTGCCGATCGCGTTGAAATCCGTCCAAGCGGCGATTTGACCAGCATCGCGCCACAGCGATCCCGCGCCACCCCCAACCCAGGGGATTGGGAGACCCTGAACAGGTTTGCCTACCGCACCTACGCCCCCGCCACCGAAGCCTCCCGCCTTCTGGGTGCTGGTGCCGGGCTTTCCGACAATGACTGAAGAGAAACCCATGATCGAGACCCGCACCCTGACTCTCGCAGAAATCGAAGATCTGGCCTTTCGCGCGCTTGTCGCTGCGGGCACCACCGAGGCCAACGCCCGCCCGCTGGCAGTGGCCACCGCTGCAACCGAAGCGGATGGCGTTGCCAGCCACGGCCTCGCCTATATCCCGATTTATTGCGAGCATGTGCAGTGCGGCAAGGTGGATGGTCAGGCCGAGCCTGTTCTGACCCGCCCGCGCCCCGGTGTCATCAACGTCGACGCGGCGACGGGTTTTGCACATTCCGCCATTGATCTCGGGTTCGAGGCACTGACAAAAGCTGCCCGCGAGCAGGGCGTGGCAGTGCTTGCAATCCGCAACAGCTACAATTGTGGCGTTCTGGGATATCATACATATCGGCTGGCGCAGGCCGGTCTGGTGGGTCTGGGCTTTACCAACGCCCCCGCTTCGATCGCACCATCCGGAGGATCGAAACCTGTGGTTGGCACCAACCCGTTCTCGGTTGCGGTTCCCGGCCCGGACGGGCAGCCATCGCTGCTGATTGATCAGAGCGCCAGCACCATCGCCAAAAGCGAAGTGATGAAACACGCGCGCGAAGACAAGGCCATTCCTGTCGGCTGGGCGCTGGACCCCGATGGCAACCCGACAACCGACCCCAATGTCGGCCTCAAAGGCTCGATGGCGCCGTCCGGCGGCTACAAGGGCGTGGGCGTTGCATTGCTGACCGAGGTCATGGCCGCCGCGCTGACCGGAGCCACCTTAGGCATCCATGCATCGCCGTTTTCGGGTACCGCCGGCGGCCCACCCAAGACAGGCCAGTTCTTTATTGCGATCGATCCCGCCGCCACATCGGGCGACAGTTTCGCCACTGGGATAGGCGCGCTGGTAGATGCAATCAGGGCGCAGTCGGGCGCCCACCTTCCGGGGGACGGTCGCGGCGCGAAGCGTGCTGCGGCAAAGACCGATGGGGTGGCTGTCAATGTTGCCACCCTGGACAAAATCGAAACCTTCCTGAACTGAATCTGGCGGAACATGATCCTCAGGCAATCGCACGGAACTGTTTGAGCTTTGCGAAAGGGTCAAATAAAGAACGTTCGTTTTGTATATGACGGACCGCAGATATGCTGACCCTGATCAGGAATGCCAATCTTTTTACACCCGAGCACTTTGGGATCGGTCATCTTTTGGTCGCTGCCGGACAGATCGTTTATCTGGGCCGGTACCTGCCTGATCTGGGCAGGCCGTTGCAGGTTGACGTGTTGGATGCCGAAGGCGCGCCGGTTGTGCCCGGTCTGATCGACGGCCATGCCCACATCACGGGTGGGGGCGGCGAAACCGGGCCTGCCAGCCGGGTGCCGCCGATGGTATTGTCCTCGTTCACGCGGGCGGGCGTCACCTCGGTCGTTGGGGTTTTGGGGACCGACGATCTGACCCGCAATACGCAGACACTGGTGCAGCAGGCCTACGGTCTTCGCGCAGAAGGACTTTCGGCCTGGTGCCACACGGGCGGTTATCACGTCCCGCTGACCACGCTGACCGGGTCCGCCCGTGGCGACATCGTGTTCCTTGACCCTGTCATCGGAGTCGGCGAACTGGCGATCAGCGATCATCGCTCCAGCCAGCCGACACTGGACGAGTTCCTGCGCATTGCCAGCGAGGCGCATGTTGCAGGGTTGATGACAGGCAAGGCCGGGATCGTTCATTGCCATATGGGGGATGGCGTGCGCGGGCTTTCGATGCTGGAACAGGCGATCGAGACCAGCGAAATTCCGGCCCGGGTCTTCAATCCGACCCATGTCAACCGCAACAAGCCGCTGTTCGAACAGGCCGTCGCCCTTGCCCGTCTTGGCTGTTTCATTGATGCCACGGCCTTTCCTTGCGCGCATGTCGATCCGGGCATTTCCGCTGCCGAAGCCTATGTTCAGTTTCGTGATGCCGGCGGGCGGACAGACCGCTTCACCATCAGCTCCGATGGTGGCGGCTGCCTGCCCGCGTTCGACCACGATGGCAATCTGACCCGTTTTGGCGTTGGACTGTCTGACACATTGCCCGAAACGCTGGCCGAGATGGTGGGCATGGGCGTACCTCTGGATGAGGCTCTGCGCCCGTTGACATCAAATGTCGCCGACCTGCTGAAATTGCATGGAAAAGGCCGGTTGAGCGCCGGAAAAGACGCCGATCTGGTGGTTCTTGACGAAAACCTTGGCATACGGCATGTGATGGCGCGGGGGGAATGGCATGTCCGCAGCGCCCAGATAGCCCGGCGCGGCATGTATGAACAGATATAAGCGCCTGTGCGGCCCCGGCGGCTGCACCGCATCAGGACGAAAAAGGTAATCTTGACATGTGCCCTGCACCCGTTGATGCAGACACCCCTCGCGGGTTCATCATTCCGATTGGTGGCGGCGAAGACCGCGTGAAGGAAATGCAGATCCACCGCAAGTTCGTGGAGCTGTCAGGCGGCGCAGATGCCGACATCGTTGTGATCCCGACCGCCTCGATGCTGGAAGAAACGGGGCCGGACTATAACCGCATCTTTTCCGAGCTTGGCGCGGGTCAGGTCGAATTCCTGCCCATCTCGCGCCGCGCCGACTGTGACAACCCCGATTACGCCGGAATGCTGGACCGGGCGACCGGCATTTTCATGACTGGTGGCAACCAGTTGCGCCTGTCCGCGATTCTCGGCGGAACGCTGGTAGCGCAGAAAATCCGCCGCCGGAATGCGGCGGGCGTGCCGGTTGCCGGAACCTCTGCCGGGGCGTCGATCATGTCCGAACATATGGTCGCCGGAGGCAGCAGCAACTCGGCCCCCGCCGAAGGCAACATCACGCTTGCACCGGGCATGGGCCTGACCAACGCAGTGATCATCGACCAGCATTTTACCCAGCGCAACCGGCTGGGGCGCCTTCTAACCGCCTCATCTTTCAACCCTTTTCTGATCGGCCTTGGAATTGACGAGGACACCGCCGCCTTTATCGGCCCCGACAACGTCCTTGAGGTTGTTGGCAGCGGCACGGTCACGGTCGTGGATGCCAGCCATCTGACGCATTCGTCGATGTGGGATGCACGCCGGGGCGAAGCACTGAGCCTTTTGGGTCTTCGGCTTGACGTTCTGGGCGAAGGGTGCCGTTATGACCTGATGGCTCGCCAGGCTTTTCCGCCAGATGAGCATATGGCGTTCTGCACCTTGCCCGATTTGTCCGGCGACGAGGACGCCTCCGGGGGGAAATGAACAATTAATAAACGAGGAGCCTTATGAAAATAATCTCTACCAATGTCTTCGTCGGTCCCAACGTCTGGGCAAGTTTTCCGGTTATTCGACACGTCATTGATCTGGGATTGTTGGAAGATTGGCCCTCGGCCCGAATAGGCCCCGAATTCATCGACGCATTGGTCGCGGCCCTCCCCGGCCTTGCCGAGCATGGCTGTTCCTACCGCGAGCCCGGCGGCTTTATCCGCCGTCTGCGCGAGGATGAAGGCACCTGGCTGGGTCACGTGCTGGAACATTGCGCCATCGAGGTTCAGAACGTGGCCGGCACGGATGTGACATTTGGCCGGACGCGGGGCACGGGCGAACCCGGCCAGTACAATATGGTCTACGAATACCGCCAGCGCGACGTGGGACTTGATGCCGGGAAACTGGCCATGCGCCTGCTGATGCACCTGCTGCCGCAAAACCTCAAGGAAGCCCTGGACTATGATTTCGATCCCGATTTCGATTGGGACGACGAGTTGCGCAGCTTTGTTCTGCGTGCCCAACGCAAGGAATTCGGTCCCTCGACCGGGTCGTTGGTCAAGGCCGCCGAAGAACGTGACATTCCATGGATCCGCCTGAACGAAGGATCGCTGGTTCAGTTCGGGCATGGCAAGTATCAGCGACGCATTCAGGCGACCATCACGTCCGAGACCAAACATATCTCGGTCGAGATTTCCTGCGACAAGGAAGATACCCACAATCTGCTGAACGATCTGGGCCTGCCGGTGCCGCAACAGCGCATGGTCTATTCGGCCCGCGAAGCCGCAAAAGCAGCTGGCCGGATCGGATTTCCGGTGGTGGTCAAACCGCTGAATGCCAATCACGGCCGCGGAGTATCGATCAATCTGAACTCGGAATCCGAGGTCGAGGCCGGTTTTGCCGAGGCCAAGGAACACTCGCGAAGCCGCGCCATTCTGGTTGAAAGCTTCATTACAGGATTTGATCACCGGATGCTGGTGGTCAACAACAAGCTCGTCGCAGTCGCCAAACGGGTTCCGGGTCATGTGATGGGGGATGGCAAGCATACGATTGCGGAACTGGTCGCTATCGTTAACCAGGATCCGCGCCGGGGCATCGGGCACGAAAAAGTGCTGACCATGCTGGAGATCGACAATCAGGCCAAACGCCTGATGGAAAACGCCGGTGTGACCGAAGAAACCGTTTTGCCGGAGGGCGAGGTTTTCTATTTGCGCTCTACCGCGAACCTGTCCACAGGCGGCACGGCCATCGACCTGACCGATGTGGTTCATCCCGACAACCGCGACATGGCTGAACGCGCCATCATGGCGGTTGGGCTGGATGTGGGCGGTGTCGATTTTCTGATCGACGACATCACCAAGTCCTACAAGGATATCGGCGGCGCGATTGTCGAGGTGAACGCAGCCCCCGGATTCCGGATGCACGTAGCTCCGTCCGAAGGCCAACCGCGCGATGTTGCCGGTCGGGTGATCGACATGCTGTTCCCGGTCGGGGACAAGACACGCATCCCCATTGCGGCAATCACGGGAACCAACGGGAAAACCACAACATCGCGGATGTTGAACCATATCATGAAAACCAGCGGCAAGACCGTTGGCATGACCTCGACCGACGGGGTTTATGTGGATGGCAAGCTGAGCGTCAAGGGCGACATGACCGGGCCCAAGTCGGCCCAGATCGTGCTGCGCGATCCGATGGTCGATTTCGCCGTGATGGAGACCGCGCGTGGCGGGCTGGTGCGTTCGGGCCTGGGCTATCAACGCTCGAACGTTGCCGCCTGTCTGAACGTATCGGCCGACCATCTGGGGCTGGGTGGCATCAACACGGTCGAAGAGCTTGCCGTGGTCAAACGCGTCGTGGTGGAAAGCGCCACGGATACGGCCGTTCTGAATGCCGACGACATCAACTGCCTGAAGATGGCGGATTATGCCGGGGCAAGTCAGATCTTCTATGTCACGACCAATCCCGGCCACAGTCTTGTGAAAGAACATATCAAGGAAGGCGGCAAGGCCATCGTGCTGGAAAAAGGCATGAACGGTGACATGCTGACCATCTACGACAACGGTCTGCATATCCCCGTGCTCTGGTCGCACCTGATCCCGGCGACACTGGAAGGCAAGGCGATATTCAACGTGCAGAACGCCATGTTTGCAGCCGCCATGGCCTATAGTTTTGGCGTTGATCTGGACAATATCCGCCACGGGCTGCGGACCTTTGACACCAGCTATTTCCAGGCACCGGGGCGGATGAACGTTTATGACGAACATCCGTTCAAGGTAATCCTGGATTATGGCCACAACCCCGCCGCCCTGAAGGCAATGGCGGCGCTGGCCGACCAGCTGGAGATCAAGGGCCGCAGGCTGTGCGTCGTATCGATGCCCGGTGACCGTCGTGACGAGGACGTCGAGGACGCGGGCGCGGCGCTGGCCGGTCATTTTGACCACTTCATCTGCAAGGCTGACGACCGCCGTCGCGGACGCGGGCATGACGAAATTCCTCAGATGCTGCGGCAGGCGTTGATTGCAGGCGGCACGCCGGATGAGGCGATCACAATCATCCCTGATGAGGTCGAAGCGGTGACGGCGGGTCTGGAAATGGCAGCTCCCGGCGATCTGCTGGTGATATTCGGCGACGACACCACCCGCTGCTGGAAACAGATCATCTACTTCAATTCGGATGGCGACGCACCTGAAGCTGAAGCAATCGGCAAGCCTGCCCCTGTTGAGACCTCTTTCGAGGACATGTTCGACAGCGATCAGGCCCTGATCCGGGACGAGCGCGGCGTGCGTCTGGCCCGCGAAATCAGCGAAGACGCGGATTGAGCCGAGGGCACCGGAATGGACAGGATTGAAGAGCTTGAGACCGCGCTGACCATCCCCAGCGCGACCAGTGGCGCGTTTCGGGTAGACGATGCGCGCCGGCTGACCGGGCCCGGGTTGCTCTGGGATCACCCGGGCGCAATCATGGACGTCTTTTTTGACCAAGAGCAGTCTTCGCGTGTCATTGAGCTGTGGCAGCATCATGCACGTCGTGTGCTGGATGCGCTCGGCTGGTGCCAAGAAAAGCTGACATATCGGGTATTCACCGGCGGCGTGAACCTTGCGATTTCAGCGCCGATGGATCAGCTGTATTCAGCGATCTTTGCGGTCCAGACCGCATGGCATTTCTGTGCCGCGGCGCTGGTCGGGGAAACACCCGGCGATTTCGACAAGATGATCGCCGACGTCCGCGACGTCATGGCCAAAGAGGCAAATCCGGCCCTGATCGCCCTGATCCAGGCGGCCTCGGCGCGGGGCGTCGATATCCTGTGTGACGACGACGAGATTTCGATCGGCCACGGGGTCGGAAGCCAGACCTGGGCCTGGAACGCTCTGCCTGCGCCTGATGAAGTCGAATGGGACGCCTTGCACAACATCCCCGTCGCCTTCATCACCGGAACCAATGGCAAGACCACAACGACCCGGCTGCTTGAGGCGATCGCCCGGGCGGCGGGCAAGGTTGCCGGGCTGACCTCGACCGAGTTTGTCCGCGTCGGCGACGACATCCTCGACCGTGGTGATTATTCCGGCCCCGGCGGAGCGCGCATGCTGCTGCGCGACCGGCGGCTTGAAGTCGCCTGTCTGGAGGTTGCCCGTGGCGGAATCCTGCGCCGGGGTCTTCCAACCCATGCCGCCTCGGCTGCGGCTGTCACAAATGTCGCCAATGATCATCTGGGTCAGTACGGCGTCAACACGGTTCCGGAGTTGGCGCAGGCCAAGTTCGCCGTGCATCGCACCCTTAAGAAAGATGGCGTTCTGGCCCTGAACGCGGATGACCCCTTTGTCCGGGATGAGGCGCTGAACACGTCCTGCAGGATCTGGTGGTTCTCGCTGGACCAGAAAAACGCACTGATCCAACAATCCCGCGAGCAAGGACATTGTTGTGCCTTCCTGCGGGACGAGATGATCGTGTTCTTCGATGGCTCCACGGAACAACCGGTGATTTCGGTTCACGATGTACCGCTCGCTATGGGTGGGGCTGCCAGGTACAATATCCTCAACGCAATAACTGCGCTGTGTCTGGCCTGCGCACTGGATATCCCGATGCAGGCCATTCGCACGGGATTGTCCGGTTTCAAGCCAGACGCCAAAGATAATCCGGGCCGGTGCAACGAGTTTTCCCATAGCGGCGCCCGCGTCTTTGTCGATTTTGCGCATAACCCACATTCGGTCGCAGCGGTGTGCGAGGCTTTGTCCGGACTTCCGGCAAAGCGCCGCTTCATACTGCTAAGCCATGCCGGGGACCGGTCCGATCAGGACATCATCGATGTCACGCAAACGGCCTTGCGGTTCCAGCCGGATGTGATCGTCGCTGCCGAGCTTGAGGGTTATCTGCGGGGACGCAACCTTGGTGAGATTCCAAAGCTGATTAAGCAGGCGGCAATGAACAACGGTCTTCGGGATGAGCAGATCCTGAGCGCGCCTTCCCCGGTCGAGGCGAGCAGGACAATACTGGATCAGATCGAACCGGGCGATCTTGCCCTGTTGCTGGTCTTGTCCGAGCGCGAACAGGTTCTGAAACTGCTGGAGAATTGAACCGGCACGCTGAACGCGAGGCACCCGGGCAGTTAACGATGGATGCCGCTCCGCCGCCGAACAGAGTGTCCTGGCAACAATTCTGTATTGACGCATGCTCGGGTCTGAGGCACTTAGCTAGAAGATGGTTCCCGAAGGAAGACCCGAGGGATGAAAAGGGAATACGGTGCGGCCCAGTGGGCCAAGTCCGTAACTGCCCCCGCAACTGTAAGCGGTGAGCGACGCCAAACACCCACTGGCCGAATGGGCCGGGAAGGAAGGCCAAGCAAGGACCCGCGAGTCAGGAGACCTGCCATCAATGTTCAACCAACCCGGGGCGGGGCGCCCTGGAAGGAGGCTTAGATGGCACGTCAGTCACGTGTTTACATGATCAGCACCTTCTGTCCGCGCTTGGCAACAAGTGGAGCGGACCATGTCAGACGCCACTGATCATGTTCTTCTGATCTGTTCGACATGCAACGGTGATTTGTCTGCGGACAAAATACGCTCTTCTTTGTCAGATGCGCTGCCGTCCGCGTTTGCCATTCGCACGGTCGATTGCATGGCCGGGTGTGCGCAGCCGACAACTGTTGGGTTTCAGGCCGCCGGCAAAGCCCAATACCTGTTCGGCGACATCCGGACCCCGCATGACATCGCGGCCTTGGCCGAATTCGCGTTGCAATATCAGAACAGTGCCGATGGATGGACCTGCGCGTCCGACAGGCCGAGCGCGCTTTTTGACAAAACCCTTTCCCGTTTGCCCCGAATGATTTTGGAGGAGCCTTCATGACGACCTCTGCATTTCTTGCCGTGCGTGACGTCGAATACTATGCGCTGAATGGTGATGTTCTGCTGCAAGCGGCGTCTTTTGAACTGGAAGAAGGCGCAATCCTTGCAATTGCCGGGCCGAACGGGGCCGGGAAGACGACACTTCTGAACCTGTTGTGCGGCACGGCCGAACTGGTGCTGGGCGACGTTTTGATCAATGGGCGCAGCCTGAAACACATGCCCGCCAACCAGCGCGCCCGAATGATCGCTGTTGTCAGTCAGCACGAACTGCCGGATAGCAGACTGTCTTTGCGGGAATATGTGGCCTTGGGGCAAATCCCGATCCGGGCTGATCGGTCGAAAGAGGGCCACGCCGCCGAACTGGACAGGATTTTGAACCTGACAGGTCTGAGTGATCTGGCGGACAAACGAATGGGCGTACTTTCCGGGGGTGAACGTCAACGTGCGCATATTGCGCGCGCTCTGGCACAGAACCCTTCGCTTTTGTTTCTGGACGAACCGACAAACCATCTGGACCCCGACGCCAAGGGGCGGATGCTGTCGCTGGTTGCCGAGTTGGGCATCACGGTGGTCATGATCGTCCACGACCTCGTCATGATCCCTGAATTTGCCACCCATGTGGCCATGATGAAATCCGCGCGGCTCACGGGCTTTGGTCCCGTGGCCGATGTGCTGACCTCGGACCAGGTCCGGGAAACCTTTGGCGTCGACTACCTGTACTTTCACCATGAGGGCCGCGTGATTCCGGCGCTGGATATCCGAAAAACCTCGGTCTCAAACTAACCCTAGGAGCATCTTTGAATGAAACAGATCTGGTCGGTGGTCCTGACCACAGCCTTGGCAGGCGGTGCGTCGGCACAAGACATTACCGTCGACAATTGCGGCAAGCCGCTGGTTTTTGAAACTGCGCCTGAGCGGATTGTCGTGCACGATATGAACATGACCGACATGGCCTTTGCGCTGGATCTGCAGGACAAGATCGTCGGGCTGACCGGCATCACCGGATGGTACAAGACCAGCCCGGAATTCGATACGCTGCGCGGCGACATTCCCGAGCTTGCGCCCAAATACCCAACGGTCGAGAACCTTGTGGCCGCCGAACCCGATATGTTCTTCGCGGGCTGGTATTACGGGATGAAGCCGGGCGGAGACGTGACCCCTGACACGCTGGAACCCTTTGGCATCAAGACCTTGATCCTGTCCGAAAGCTGCGTGCATCTGGACAAGGACCGCCCCGAAGCCAGCATGAACCTGCTGTTTGATGACGTTCTGCGCCTGGGCCAGGTCATGCAGGTCGAAGACAAGGCGAAGGAACTGGTTGATGGTTGGAAAGAAGAACTGACCGAGATCGAAACCCGGACCGCCGATCTGCCCAAACCGCGCGTTTTCCTTCTAGATGGTCCGGCTGATGCGCCCTTCACCGCGGGCAAGTTTGCCATTCCCGATGCGATGATTTCCGCAGCGGGCGGTGAAAACGTGACCCATGACATGGATACAAGCTGGGGCCGCACCTCGTGGGAAACGGTGGCGGCCGCCAACCCCGAATTTCTGGTGCTGCTGGATTACCAGACCGGCAACGGCGCCGAGGATACCTTCAAATTTCTGCAGGAGCATCCGGTGATGTCCCAGACCGATGCCGTCAAGAACGAGGCCTGGATTGGCCTGCGGTACGAGGAACTGACCCCGGGACCGGCAAATATCGAGGCGATCCTGAAAATGGCGCAGGCCATGCATCCGGATCTCAACTGATATGGGCCGACTTGGCCTGACACTTCTGCTGGGGGCGGTCGTTCTGGCCGCCCTTTTGCTGATCTCAACCATCTACGGAACCACATCCATTCCGGTTTCCGACACGTTCACCGCTGTCTTGCTGGGAACCGGTCTGAGTGACGGGGACATGTCGCCGTTGCACCGGATCGTGTTTGATTTGCGCCTGCCGCGCGCCCTGTTCGCGGCCGTAATCGGCGCCGGGTTGGGCATCGTCGGCGTGGTCCTGCAAACCACAACGCGCAACGATCTTGCTGATCCGTTCCTGTTCGGCCTGTCCTCGGGTGCGGCGGCCGGCGCCGTGTTTGTGATCACCGTGACCGGCGACGTGCTGGGCTTCTGGACCCTGCCGTTGGCCGCGTTCTGCGGCGGGCTTGTGGCGTCGGGCATCGTGCTGGCGCTGGTTCACGGTTTACGCACAAGCGCGCCCGAAAAACTGATCCTGGCAGGTCTTGCGGTTTCGTTCCTGTTCTCGGCCATCACCAACTACCTGATTTTTGCAGGCGACAGCCGCGCCGCGCATTCCGTGATTTTCTGGATGCTGGGCGGTCTGGGCCTGGCCCGCTGGGAGACGTTTCCGCTGGTCTGCGCAGGCCTGCTTCTGATCCTGAGCTTTTCTCTCTACCGCAGCCGCTGGCTCGACGCGCTGCTGACCGGCGATCTTACTGCCTCTACCCTCGGCGTACCCGTGCGCGGACTGCGGTTCAGCATGTTCTTTGTTGCGGCGCTGGCAACGGCGGTGTTCGTCTCGGTCGCCGGTGTCATCGGTTTCGTCGGTCTGATGGTCCCTCACATCGCCCGCGGAATCGCGGGGCCGCTGCATGGCCATCTGCTGCCGACCGCAGCTCTCGTCGGCGCGGCATTGCTGACGGGCTCGGATATTATCAGCCGTTTGTTGCTGGCCCCGCAGGAATTGCCTGTCGGGATCGTGACAACCTCAATCGGATCGGCGTTCGTGTTCCTGCTCCTGTTCAGGACCAGAGCCCGCTGACCGGACCCTTTCCACCTTCCATCCAGGGCGCAAGCAGCGGCTGGTGCGAACCATTTATGTGCCGCGCTTCCTCTGTGCATCTCTGACAAGTGCGGCGAGGCGATAGAACCCATGTGCCATCTTGGTATAGGGCATCAGCAGGAAGAAGGTCAGAACCGATCCCAGATGGATGGCCAGAAGTGCGGGCATCACTGTGGTCGAGCCGAGCACGTAGAGGACAATGCCGCTGAGGCCAACAAACCCCAGCAGCAGGATAAAGCCCATTTCTCCGCCCCACGCGGAGGTGTCGCCAAGGTCACGATCCGATTTCTGCTTCAACATGACCATGCCGCCACAGCCGATGGTCAACAGGATACCGCCTGAGACGCCAAGCAGTTTGGGTAATGACCAGAATCCGTAGGGTGCATGCAGGCCAAGGCCGTAATGCATCGCTGTCGCAACCGAGGTTGAGGCAAAGCAAAGCAGGAACCCATACATGATCGCCTGATGCATGTGTCGGCGGGCGTGGCTGAACCGGTCTTCATCTTCGAAATTGCAGCCTTCGCCGTGGCCGGCGGCAAGATCCTGCATCGTCCCGGCGCGTTTGAACGCCGCTGTCAGATCGGCCCATTGGACTGACTTTCCGTCAGCCGCACGCCAATAGCGGCGCAAGCTGATGGCGATGCTGAACAGCGGCAGCAGGAAGGCGGGCATAAAGATCGCCACCATCGCATTGTGGGAAAGAACCGCATAGAAACCGTCGCCGCCAGAAGACCCGATTGCCCGGATCGTCCAAAACAGCGTGGCAAAACCGAGGACCAGCGCAAGCGCAATTGCCCCTCCTTGGGTGTGGAAGCGACGCGCCAAAGGCTGGGGCCAGGCGAAGCTTTCCCAACTGTCCCGGCGCACTTCGGCCAAAGCAGCAGGCAGGTTCAGATCAAACTCGTGCGGTGCGGTGTACTGACAGGCATAATAGCATCCCCTGCAATTGTGACAGAGGTTGGCGAGTTGGGTGATGTCGCCATCCGAGAACGCGCGCTCGGCGTGCAATGACGGGAAAACCGAGCAGTAACCCTCGCAATACCGGCAGGCATTGCAAATCTCGGCCTGACGGCGGGCTTCCTGT
Organism: Ruegeria sp. D1(2025); assembly: GCF_056536425.1. NCBI lineage: Bacteria > Pseudomonadati > Pseudomonadota > Alphaproteobacteria > Rhodobacterales > Roseobacteraceae > Ruegeria > Ruegeria sp. D1(2025). The sequence continues at coordinate 141,150 of NZ_JBQFPO010000008.1, forward strand.
ATCAGTTCAGTTTGCATAAGCGGCGGCCTCACGTCCTGCGATACGTCCGAAAACCGTTCCAATGGTCATGCCGAACCCGGCCAGATACCCCTGCCCCAGGATCGAGCCGGCCATGGTTTCCCCGGCTGCCCAAAGGTTCCTGATCTTTCCGTTAGGGGTTGAACACTGTGCCGTCTCGTCGACCTTGAGCCCCAGATAGGTGAAGGTCACACCGGTGCGCAGCGAGTAGCCATAGAACGGCGGTTCCGAGATTGGGCGGGCCCAGTTTGTCTTTGGTGGTGTCAGGCCGGATGTGGAAACTCCGTCCAGCTCGGTTGGATGGAAGCCGCTGCCGTCGCCACAGGCGGCATTGAATTCGGCGACCGTCGCCTTCAGCTTTTCGGCAGGCAAGTCCATTATGTCGGCCAGTTCATCAAGAGTATCAGCCTGTAGCGGCGGGAAAACAGACGGCATGAACAGGTTCAGCGATTTGGCGTCGATGATCACGTAGCCCACCTGTTCCGGCTGAGCTGCCACCAGACGACCCCAGATCGCGTAACGCTTGGGCCAGACATCCTCGCCCTCGTCATAGAACCGCTCGGCGTTCTTGTTCACGACGATGGAGAACGGCACGCAGTCAAGACGGGTGACAATGCCACCGTCAAACTTGGGCGCGCGTCCGTCGATCGCAACGGCGTGGCATTGGGTCGGGTCGCCGACATTCTCGACACCCTGATCCAACAGATCGGCCAGCACCACACCGCGATTATAGGGCGTTCCACGGATCAGGAAGTTTTGCGCCGCCGGTCCCCAGGCACGGGTCAGCCAATCGGTGTCGGCCTGAAACCCGCCCGAGGCGACAATGACGGCCTTCGGTGCGATGCGGTGGGACTGCCCCTCGTGGGTATAGTCGACCCATTCGACCCTGTCGCTATTCAGTTCCAGATGGGTGACGGCAGCCTCGTACAGCACTTCAACACCCAGCCCTGCCGCTGTCCTGTAATACGCATTGACCAGAGACTTGCCACCACCCATGAAAAACGCATTTGTTCGCGCCAGCGACAGGGTCCCCGAAAGCGACGGCTGGAACCGGACCCCGTGTTCTTCCATCCATGGCAGGCATTCCTCGGAAGTGCGGATCGCCAGTCGTGCGAGACGCTCGTCAGTTTGTCCGTCGGTCACCTTCAAAAGATCGGACAGGTATTCGTCCTCGCCATACGCTTCGACAAGCGGACCCAGAGGGCCCGAATGCATACAGCGAAAGTTGCGGGTGTGGCGCGAGTTTCCACCGCGATAGGGTTTCGGCGCAGCCTCCAGGATCAGAACACGGGCGCCCGCCTCGGCTGCCGTCATCGCGGCGCAGAGGGCGGCATTTCCCCCGCCGATCACTGCAATATCATAAGCTTCGGTTTGAGGTGCCATTTCCGGTTGTCCTATTGGCCTTGATCGCTGGTGCGATCTCGTTCCTGCAATGCGCGAATGCGCATGCGTTGCGCAGCCTGGATATGCGCTCGCATTTCCGTCTCGGCTGCCGCCCCGTCACGTGTTTTGAGGGCGGCCATGATACGGCGATGTTCGGCCACGGCAGCCCCAGCCCGATCGCTGTCCAGCAGTTGCGATGGGCCAAGGATCAACAAAGCCTTTTGCAAGGACAGCATGGATTTTGCCAGAAACCGGTTCTTGGCCGCATCCAGTAGCGTTGCGTGAAAAATCCGGTTGATCCGCGCCGCATCCGGACCTGTTCCCGCCTCGGCCAGACGCTCATTCAAAACCTCAAGCTCGTCCAGTTCCACGTCCGACGCGGCCCGCGCAGCAAGGCGCGCTGCAGTGCCTTCAAGCACGGCGCGCATCTCGTACAGTTCCATGACCTCGGCGTAATCCAGGCTGCGGACCGTCGCGCCCAATCGTGGGACATGCGTGACCAACCCGTCGGCCTCAAGTTGACGGATGGCTTCGCGGACCGGCGTTCGGCTGACGCCCAGCCGATCGGACAGCTCAATCTCCCGCAGTCGTTCACCAGGCAACAACGACCCTTCGCGGATCTCGTCCAGCAATCTCTGATAGGCAGAGCTGCCTTGCGGGCCGGGCTGTAATGGGTCGTCCTGAATAGTCATAACACTCACACTTGCATATTGCGTCCACTTGTATACATTTGGATACATAGTGAGTCAACAGCGTCGGAAACCAACCTTTGTCCACCCCAGGAAACCAGACTTCGCTCTTCGTGAAGCGGTCGATGACCCTTGGCCTCGCGGTGTTCGGCACTGCGATCTTCTGGGCGCTGGACCTGCCGCTGCCGTTTTTGTTCGGTCCAATGACCGCTTGCCTGATTGCGGCACTGGCTCACGCACCAATGGAAGGGTTTGGTCAGGTTTCTGTCGCAGCCCGGACCATTCTGGGTGTCGCTGTTGGTGCCTCGATCACGCCTGCCCTGTTCGCCGAACTGCCCAAGATGGCGGCATCGATCATGCTAATCCCTTTCTTCATCATTCTGATCGCGCTGGTCGGCGTTCCGTTCTTCCGCAAGGTGTGGGGGTTCGATGAGAAAACCGCATTCTACGCCGCAATGCCGGGCGGATTGCAGGACATGATCATCTTCGGGACCGAAGCCGGCGCCGATCCACGCACCCTGTCGCTGATTCACGGCACGCGCGTTCTGATTATTGTCACTTTGGCACCGCTGTTTCTGACAGTGTTCTACGATGCTGAGCTGACCAACCCCATCGGGCAGCCCGCAAGCAATCTGCCGGTGCACGAAATTCTGCTCATGGTTCTGGCCGCCTTTGTCGGCTGGAAAGGCGGAGAGCGAATTGGGCTGTTCGGCGCATCCATCCTCGGGCCGATGATCCTGACCGCTGCTCTGTCCTTGGGGGATTTCATCCACTCCCGTCCTCCGCGTGAAGCTATTCTGGCTGCGCAGTTCTTCATCGGGTGCGGGATCGGAGTGAAATTCGTTGGCGTCACATGGGGCGAATTGCGCCGCGTCGTTGCCGCCGGTGTTGCCTATGTCGTTGTTCTTGCAATCTTGGCTGCGGGTTTTACGGCTGTTGTCACCGCACTCGGGCTGGGTCGCCCTGTCGAGGCGTTCCTTGCTTTTGCACCCGGAGGTCAGGCCGAGATGACGGTTCTGGCCATCGTTTCAGGCGCGGATTTGGGGTTCGTGATCACACATCACCTGACGCGGATTGTGCTGGTGATCATTGGCGCGCCCATCGCGGCCAATCTTATTTTGCGCTGGTCCAGACCTCGGGATTGATCATATGGATCGGAGCGCCTTCGGCAAAGGCGTTCACCTGATCAAAGATATCCGCAAATTGCAGGTCAAACTCATCTTCGGTCACAAAACCGATATGCGGCGTTGCGATCAGGTTGGGATGCGACAGCAACGGGTCGTCAGGATCGGTCAGCGGTTCGGTGTCAAACACGTCAATTGCCGCATTTCCGGGGCGGCCGTTATTGAGCGCCTTCAACAGCGCGCCGGGTTCGATCAGACCGGCCCGCGACGTGTTCACAAACAGCGAACCGGGCTGCATCGCCCGCAAGTCGGCTGCCGTGATGATACCGCGGGTTTCCGGTTTCAGGCGCACATGGATCGAAACGACATCGCTGCCGGAAAAAAACGCCTGTCGGCTGGATGCGACCGCCGCACCATCGGCGGCTGCGCGGGCGCGGCCATCTTCAGACGACCACCAAACAACGCTCATGCCAAACGCCTCGGCATAGCCCGCAACGGCCCGGGCAATACGCCCATAGCCATAAAGGCCCAATTGTCGCCCGCGCAGTGTCTTGCCGACCCCGGCTTGCCAGCGCCCCGCCTTGACCGATTCCATTTGCGCCGGCAGGTTCCGCATTCCGGCCATGGTCAGCGCCCAGGTCAGTTCAGCAGCAGCGTAAGACGGCGTGCCCGCGTGCATGTTCGAACAGAACAGCACTATGTTGTCAGTACATGCCTGAACGTCCACATGCGGATAGACGCTGCGCTGGCTGATCAGGCGCAAGTTGGGAAGTTTCTCAAGCAACTCACGGGTTACCCTGGTGCGCTCCCGGAACAGGACCAGCGCTTCGGCGTCCTGCAGGCGCGCGGCCAGGGTATCCGTATCTTCGACGTGATCTGTCCAGACCGTGACCTCATGGTCGGCCAGCTTTGAAAAGCAGGGCAAGCCGCGCAATGTGTCGAACCAATCATCGAGAACATGGACTTTCATCGGCTATCAATACCCTGCTCGGCTTCGAGCTTTCTTGGAGTTGGGACAAAATGCGCTGCCTCAAGCGCTGCCAATGCGTTGCGAACGCGCTCGCTCTGATCAAGCAGGTGATTGAACTGTTCATCGCAGCCCGCAATCGGTGTCGGATACTCGGTCATGTCCCGTCGCAGCGCGGCTTGCGCCAGTTTGAGTTCCTGTCGAGCAATGTCGAGGCATTCGGAATAGTGGTCCATCGTGACACCTTCTAATTGTATACCAAAGTATACCAATTTAGATTTACCCGATCAACTCCCATCCCAAACACTGCTAGGAACATAGACATGACCATCCGCCAGTTTGCGTGCGGTGCGCACCAATCCAGCTGAGTTCAGGGCAAATCCGCCCTCGTTGGAGAAATCCACAAGGACGTCGATCTTGCCCGAAGCGTGCTCCAATACCACCTCGGCCGGACTGGTTTCCATTTGCTCGACTAACCCGGCTGCAACCGTTTCCGGCGTCAATGCACAGGAGGCCATGCATTGCGCGCCCGTAACGGCCATTGTTGGATGAGTCTTCCAGGGCATGAAGTACCTGACCGCGATCGTACCCCCATCTTTCGCAGGGGCCAAGATACCAAACTTGGGCGTCACGGATTTCGACACATCGCCCATTCCCATCCTCTGACCCGCTTCGATCCGAATGGCCTCCATCCGTTCAAAGAACGCGCGGTTTGCGTCCAGTTCTTCTGCGTTTTCATATCCGGTCAAACCAAAATCCGCAGCCCGGGCGATGGCCATCGGCATCGCGACATCCATGCAGGTCAGTTCGATCCCCTGGACCGTATCACGCAGGTTACCGGTGGGCAGGAACGCGCCGGTGGATGATCCGACGACCCCCATGAAACCAAGCTGTATCGGCGCTGCGGACCCCGGGACACCGGCTATTTCAACTGCGCCATCATAGGTCAGATGGCCCGCCGGCGTTTGCACCTTTGCCACCACCCGCGCCCCGGTATTGACGGCGCGGATGCGGATTTCGGTTTCACCACCTTTCGGCGTGATCAATCCCATCTCAATCGCCGCCGGGCCGACCCCTGACAGGATATTCCCGCAAGTGGGTCTAAAATCGACCAGCCTTTCGTCAACCGACACCTGGGCAAAGAAATAGTCGACATCCGCCCAGTCATCGTCGCTGGCCGACAGCATGGCGACCTTGGTCGTAACTGCCGCGCCGCCGCCTATGCCGTCGATATTCAGCGGGTGCCCGGCACCGAGGGCGGCAATCAGAACCTCGGCCAGCAAATCCAGATTCTCGGGCAGGTCAGAACGCCGGAAATACGGGCCGCGCGAGGTGCCGCCGCGCATGAAGACAAATGGGATCGCTGTCTGGGGCATCGCGCGGCTCATTTCAGCGGCCATGGCAGATCAAGCATGTCCTGCAGCAGACCAGGCGGAAAGTCGCGGTTCAGAGCGCCCGCCATAAAGCACATGAAGCCGACACCGCAGGCGGTCAGGATCAAAGTCATCGGCCAGCTTGACCCGGCGCGCACACGTAGGAACGCGATCAGAAAGCCGATCAGGGCAAGAATAAAGCCCACAACCCATGTTGCCGCGATCAGGCTGGCAAACCAGGCCAGTGTGGACCACAGACCGTGTGGGGCGCTGGCGTCCTCACCCGCTACTTCTTTGTCCGCGAAAATCGCATCCCCCTCGGGCCGACGCATCATCTGGAGCAAAAGGATCACGCAGCAGAACAGTGAAACGCTGCCGATCACCAGCGGGATGATCTTGTCGGTCATGTTGTAGTCGGGGATCATGTTGGCATTGACCAGTGCAAAGATCAGATAGGCCATGATCACCAGCAGGAAGACCAGCGGCGCGCGCTTGGTGCCCGCCTGAACATCGCCCTCGGCCATGATCATCTTGGCCTGTCGGATGCCCAGAATGACCGAAACGACTGTGACCACGATCAGGACGATCACGATGGGGCTGAAAACATACTCCATGCCCTCACCTAAGCTCTTGCGGAAGCGGAACGAGGCGATCTGGAAAGCCTGATTGGTGAATTTCTCAACCGGGTTCGAAAGCACGAAACCGATCAGGAAGGCCGGGCGCGACCAGTCGAAGCGGCGCAGGAAAATGCCGATCAGACCTATCACGAACAGGGCCAGCAGGTCTTCGAAATTCTGACCGGACTGAAAGGCCGCAAAGCTGATCAGCATGAACAGGAACGGTGCAAGATAGGTAAAGCGGATCGTGGTCAGCTTTGCGATCCCGCCCGAGGCCGCGATGCAGAGGATCGTCCCCACAACATTGGCCAACGCCAGCAGCCAGACGATCGAATAGGTGATGTCGAGATTGTCTTTGAGCATGCTCGGACCGACTTCGATATCGCCGGACCCCAGCAGAGCGACCGCGCCGATGAAGATCGCCATGGAGCCGGAACCCGGAATACCGAACAATAAGGTCGGAACCAGACCGCCGCCCTCTTTTGCATTGTTCGAGCTTTCCGGGCCTATGACCCCGCGCACTTCGCCCTTGCCGAAGTTGCTTTTGTCCGGCGTCGATTGCACCGAATGACCATAGGCGATCCAGTCAACGACCGACCCTCCCAGACCGGGGATGATGCCGACAACCACACCGATGATCGAACAGCGGATCGACAGCCAGATATTGGCGAACCAATCCTTGACACCGTCCAGCCATCCGGCACCCAGCGAAGCCCCTTCGGCAATCGACCGGTCCTGCCGCAAGAGCGAGACAATCTCGGGTACCGCAAAGATACCCAAGCCGACGATGACCAGTTTCAGACCGTCGGTCAGATACGGGATGTCATAAGTCGCCATGCGCAGAGACCCGCCCGCGTCGGCCTCACCAATAGTTCCGACCATCAGGCCAAGTCCGGCCGCAGCAACGCCCTTTAGCGGTATGCGACCGGCCAGAATGGCAACCATAGACAGGCCGAGGATGGTAATCATCAACATTTCGGGCAGGCCAAAAGCCAGAACGATCGGTCGTGCAACCAGAATGAACATGGTCAGGAAGGTCGCCCCGACCAGACCACCAAATAGGGACGAGGCAAAGGCGGCGGAAAGCGCCCGCGCCGCTTCGCCCTTCTTGGCCATCGGAAAACCATCGAGCACCGTCGCCTGAGATGCGGAACTGCCGGGTATTCCCATAAGAACCGACGCAAAAGTGTCAGATGTCGGGACAACGGCGACCATCCCTATCATCAGCGCCAAACCCAGGATCGGGTCCATTCCGAACATGAAAGGCAACAGCAGCGACAGCCCAGCGATTCCGCCAAGTCCCGGGAACACCCCAACGGCCAATCCCATGACGACACCAAGCACCAGGTAGCCCAGAACGATGGGTTGCAGGATCAGACCCCACGCGTCACCAAGCGCAGGAAGAGCGGTGGCGAAAACCTCCATAGCGGCCGCCTTTCATATGATTTTGATGGAACTCAGAAAGCGCGCGCCTCGTAGTGAGGGCGCGCGCTGAATTGGGCCGGCTTAGTTGAGCTCGACGCCGTAGGCTTCCTTGAGCCAGTTCAGGACATATTGCTTAGCGTTGTCGTCAACGCTTGTCGCGGTTTGCAGGGCCGCTTTTGAGCCGTCACCAACAAACACCGGGTATTTGCCAACGCGTTTCGAGGAGATTTCCGCGAAGTCGCCGCGCTCGGTCACAGCCTTAAAGGCCGCAGTATATGCGTCGACAACGTCCTGAGGTGTATCACCGGGCAAAAACGCAAGCTTCTGAACCGGAAAACCGGCTACAAAGAAGGCTTTCCAGGCATCCCATGCCTCGCCGCTGGTTTCGCATCCTTCGGTTGCTTCGCAGACCTCCTTGAAGGTCGGCATGTCCGGGAAAGTCGGGTCACGCACGATGTTGCCATCCGCATCCAGGGCACCCCATGTCATCATCGGCACGGCCTGACCGGATTCGACCAACGGGGCCGAGCCACCCAGATAGCCGGACGATGTCTGGTAGTCGATATTGGCCTCGCCACGTTCAAACATCAGGCGACCGTCACCGCGACCCTTGATGCCAAAGACAGGCTCAACATTCATGCCCAGCATCTGCCATGCCAGCAGCGGCACCAGGTCCAGCCGGGTGGCGCCCTGCGATCCGTAGATGAAGTTGATATCTTTCAGCGCATTGGCGGAACCGTCAAACTTGGCGCCATCTTCAGCGTTCAGATAGGCAACACCACCGGTTCCCGACGCCATGACCGGAATCCAATCATTGTATTCATAGCGCACGCGCGGATCGCTCAGCAGATAAGGAAACTGCGTCGATCCCGACGTACCGAACAGCAGCGTGCCGTCATCATGCTTTTGCTCCTGAAACCAATTCGCGCCCTTGGTCGACCCTGCGCCCGGCATGAATTTCACAACCACAGTCGGCTGACCCGGCAGTGCCTCGGACAGAAGCGGAGCGAAAAAGTTGGCCCATTTAGCCGAACCGCCCGTTTCCGAAAACGGTATAACCCATTCAATGGTCTTGCCCGAGAAATCGACCTCGGCAGTGGCGGGTGCCGCGATACCGGCAGCGGCGATCAGCCCCACGACGGCGCGACGGGTAAAGCTGGAAATGGTCATTGGTTCCTCCCTGTTGACCAGACAACCACGCCAACGGCTCTCGCGCCACCGTGATTGCAAATAGAACTGCGGGGTTGATTCCCCCTCCCATCTGGCAATCATGAGGGGCCAACCTTGCGCGAAACTTGCAGGAGACCCGATGCGGATCGTCATTGTCGAGGACAACGAAACGCTGGCCAACGCCATTGCCTACCGGCTGCGCGATCGTGGTCACGCGGCAGATATTCTGACCGACGGCGACGCAGCCGACCTTTTCCTTGAGCAGGAGGGCGCAGATTTGGTGGTACTGGACATCAATCTACCGGGGCAGTCCGGGCTGGAAATCCTGCGAACCCTTCGCAACCGAGGCGATGGCGTGCCGGTCATACTGCTGACGGCGCGTTCCGAAACCAGCGACCGCGTGTCTGGCCTGGACATGGGGGCTGACGATTATCTGGTGAAGCCGTTTGAAATGGACGAACTGGAGGCCCGAATCCGGGCATTGTCACGCCGCAAGCAGCTTGACTATGGCGCGAAAGAGACCATCGGAGGCCTGGAATTCGATCGTGCCGCAAGACAAGCCAGTGCGCGGGGAGAGGTAATGGACATTCCGCGCAGGGAATTGGCGGTTCTGGAATGCCTGCTGGAACGACGCGGCAGAATTGTCCCCAAAAGCCAGCTGAACGACTACGTTTATGGTGTCGGTGCAGATGTCGAGGATTCGGCGGTTGAACCCCACGTGTCGCGCCTGCGCAAGCGGCTTCAGCCATTGGGGATAAGGATCAAGACTGCCCGTGGCCTTGGGTATCTGCTTGAGGTGCAACAGTGATTGGGCACGGATCGCTCAGGCTGCGATTGTTTCTTCTGATCCTGACACCTCTGGTCTTGCTTGCCGTTCTGCTTGGGTTCTGGCGCTTTACGGTCGCCCAGAAAACGGCCCAGGAATTGTTTGATGACAGCCTGCTGTCTGCCGGTCTCGCAATCTCGCGCGATGTCGCCATTTCAGGGGGGGACGCTTTGCTCCCCTCAACGCGCAGCATGATCCGCGACTCGTCGGGCGGAGAGGTTTTCTATCACGTGACAGGGCCCGGCGGCATTTACGTTACGGGTTATGCCTATCCGCCGACCTCAACCGACGCAGGCGATCAGGATCCTTATGAACCATTTTTCTTCGAAGCTGTTTATCGCGATGAACCGGTCCGCGTCCTGCGGATGACGGAACGCGTCACTTTGGAGAACCTCGCTGGTGACGCAACTGTTACGGTCTGGCAGCTCATGGCCGACCGCAACGCCTTTGCCAATCAGCTGTCGATCCGGGCCGGGATCCTAATGGGTATCCTGCTCGCCACTCTGGCAATCGTCGTCTGGTTCGGTGTGGCGCGCGGTCTGAGGCCCTTGCTGGATTTGCAGGACGCAATCGACCTGCGATCGCCGGATGACCTAAGTGAAATCAAACGCCCCGTTCCGGTCGAAGTGCTGGGTGTCGTCAAAACCCTGAACCGGCTTTTTGGTCAGGTTGAACGCAGCATCAACGCCCATCAGACATTCATTTCCGAAGCCGCGCATCAGCTAAGGAACCCAGCAGCTGCGGTCCAGTCCATGGCCGAGGCCCTGCGGGATGCAAAAACGGAGGACGACAAGGAACAGCGCATTCAGGAACTCATGACCGCTGCCAAAAACTCGGCCACTGTGGCCGAACAGTTGCTGTCCCTCGAAAGGCTCCGATATCCGGCACATCTGGAACAGGTAGCAGAATTCGACTTTCGTTCGGTTGTCGAGGAGGCCTGCGCAGAAATGGGTGTCCACATCCTGGCGAATGGGATCGAATTCGAAGTTGCCATGCCGGATACAGCCGTAATGGTTTCGGGCGATCAGGTTTTTCTGAACGAGGCTGTCAAAAACCTTCTGGACAACGCGCTGAAGCACGGCGGCGGTCTTCTCACCCGGATTTCGGTTACACTGCACCGCGATGACAAGGTCGTGAAGCTGACTGTGGCCGATGACGGAAAAGGCCTAGACCCCGACCAGAGCGAAGCAGCTTTTGGGCGATTTTCACAACTGGAGCACTCCGAAGGCAGCGGGCTGGGCCTGTCCATCGTTGCCGCCGTCTCACAGCGTCACGGTGGGCAGGTTTCAATCAACAAAGCCGCGCGTGGCGCAAGCCTTACGCTCGAGCTTCCTTGTGTTCCGTAAACTCTGACCGGGTTTCAACGTTGCCCACCCTGCCAATCTAACTGGTCCATTTCATCACCGGACATGGTTCTATCGAGATGATAGTTTCACACACAGGCGCGCGTTGGCCCCGCGTAACCGAGGTGGTTCTTTGTATGGCCGTTCTGCCGAATAGATGGCCGCAGTACTTCTTTTCGGTATGATGTCAACGTGCCAGAGCTTTGGGTAACCGTCCAGCCAACGCCCGCTGAACAACGGCAAACCTCGGGGTGTGCGCGATTTCCTCAAGTGTCGCGACCCAGAGCGGAACCTCAAAATCCGGAACCGCGTCGTCCGACCTGCGAAGCCGGGCGTCCGCGTCGCCAATGAATGTGGGCAGAAAGGTCTTGCCCACGCCCGAAGCCGCCATCTGCTGGAGGACCAGAAAACTGTCTGCTCCGTTGGTCATTTCGTCAGCATTCACGTGTTCCGCCATCCATTTAGCCGGGAGAGAGCGGCTTAATGCGCCATCAAGCCTCATCCATTTTTGATCTGGGGAACCATCATAATAAACTCCGAACGACAATGTACCCGAGCGTTCCCCAACCAGACCCTCGCCAAGCTGAACCGATGGGCGCACGGCAATGTCTGCAGTCAACCGGGGCAGATCATGGTGGCTGTTTCCACTCAACAAAGTCAGTTCCAAGCCGGGGTAAAGATTTGAAATATCAGTCAGTATTTTTGGCAGCACAAGCTGGCAGAGGCTGTCAGTGGATGCAATGCGCACGCGACCGACAGGGGACCGGTTTGCACCCACAATTGCCCGCTCCACCGAAAGGACCGCGTCTTCAACGCCTTCCATGGCAGAAAGAACTGCTCGGGCCTCGGGGAGCGCGCAATATCCCGACGGGCTTTTCTGAAAGATAGTGCAGCCATTTCGCTGTTCGAACGCGGCCACTCTGCGCAGGACCGTTGCATGTGTGACACCCAAGGCAGACGCCGCTGCATTCAACGATCCGTATTTGGAGACGGCAAGCGCGTATCGGATATCATCCCAATTGTCGTTGTTCATAAATTAACAGGGGACGACGAATAACAAACAATTACAAGAAAATTCGTTCAAGCTAACATTCGGTGTATTGAACAGGGAGAAATACCATGAAGAAGAAAATTACGATTGTCGCGGCAGGTCTTTTGTCGGTAGCCGCAATAGGAACAGCCATCGCCCAGGAAAGTCAGAACCCGGCTGTAAAAGCTCGGACCTCAATCATGAAGCTTTATGCCTTTAATCTGGAAACACTCGGCGGAATGATAAAGGGAGAGGTGGAATACGATGCCGAGGCGGCAACTCGGGCCGCCAACAACATTGTGGTTCTGACGCAGATCGATCAATCCGCAATGTGGCCGGCTGGTTCCGACAATGCGTCCGACCCCGCCACCCGTGCCCTGCCCGCCATCTGGGAAAACTTCCCCGACGTCGGAGCCAAAGGGCAAGCGATGGCTGAAGCCGCCGTTGCGATGCAGGCCGCGGCAGGACAAGATGTAGAAGCCGTGAAAGCGGCGATGGGACAATTGGGCGGAGCCTGTACGGCATGTCACAAGGCATACAGAGCGCCAGAAAGCTGATGAGGCACTGAAGGTGCGGCGTTTCTTTCGATTGGCCGCTGGTGTCGTCGTTTTGGTCGGGTTGGCCGGTGTTCTGCTGACTCGACCGCAAAGAGTGGATCCGGCGCAACTGAATGATGTCACCGCCGATCTCGTCAGAGGTGAGGCTGTTTTCTATGCAGGCGGATGTGCATCCTGTCACGCGGCGCCGGATGCCACCGGAGAGGAGAAGCTTAAACTCGCCGGAGGGCGTCGGTTTGAAACGGGTTTTGGCACATTCATAGCCCCCAACATTTCCAGTGATCGGGAAGCCGGAATTGGGTCCTGGTCTGCGCTGGATCTGGCCAACGCCCTGCTTCATGGCACGGGTCCCGAGGGGCAACACTATTACCCGGCTTTTCCTTATACGTCTTATGCCAACATGACCTTGGAGGATGTTGCCTCTCTCCATGCCTTCCTCGGCACCCTGCCAGCTGTCGCCGTGGAAAGTAACGCGCATGAGGTCGGCTTTCCATTCAGCATTCGACGCGGGCTGGGCGGATGGAAGCTTTTGTACCTGCAGCCAGGCTGGGTGGTTGAAGGCGATCTGACGGACCAACAAGCCCGAGGCCGATATCTGGTCGAGGCGTTGGGACACTGCGCTGAATGCCACACGCCGCGAAATGCCTTCGGTGGTCTGCAACGTGATCTGTGGCTGGCAGGCGCGCCAAATCCAAGCGGCAAGGGTCGCATCCCCGGTCTGACCGCCGACCAGCTTGATTGGTCTGAAGCTGATATAGCGGAATACCTGAGATCCGGTTTCACACCGGACTATGACAGCGCGGGTGGTGAAATGGCGGAAGTCATCGAGAACACATCACAGCTTACAGATGACGACCGCTTGGCGATTGCTGCCTATCTCAAAGCCGTTTCCCTGCCGTCCGCTGCGCCTGTGCCGGAGTAATTGCCGTTCGAGGAAATGGGGCGTTGGTATCGGGAAACCGTCCCTGTGATGCGCCCCGAAACTGACGGTGGTTCAAAAGGCCACAGGATCTTGGCTAAGACGTTCGGCTTGAAAATCGTCAGACCTAAGCCCGATGTGGGAAGGCCCGACCAAGGGTAGCCTGTCTTCAGTATCAAAAATCGCGTCAAACGGCATTGGAGGCGGAAATGAAAGCCCGGAAAAAGTTAGGTCAACTTCTAAGCACAGTGGCATTGGCTTCGTTGATTGCAGCGACGCCTTACGTGCCAAAGTTTGACGCCGACGGTCGCCTTCAGTTTGAACCGGTCTACGCGTTCGCCAAAAGCGGCAAGGGCAAAGACGGGGATGATCGCGACGATGACCGGGATGACAACTCGGGATCGGGTAATAGCGGCCGTGGGGGTGACCGCGACGATGGTCGTGACGACGACCGGGATGATGATCGCGACAATGACAGGGATGACGATCGAGACGACGACCGGGATGATGATCGTGACGACAATTCAGGATCGGGCAAAAGCGGTCGTGATGACGACGACGATGATGACTCAAAGCGCTCCAACAGGGGCAGCGGTAAAAAGGATCGGTCTCAGACCGGCGGCAGACCAATAGGTTCGGCCGGGATAACGAAGGTTGAGACAAATGCGAGCGGCATCGAAGTTCGTTACGCCGACGGAACCAAGGAAGAGATCGAAAACGGCCGCTATGAAAGAAAGAATGCGCAGAACCGAACCGTCGAGGAGCGTCCCGCGACTGGTGCCGACGTCTCACGACTGCGGTCTTTGGCGAACGGCATCTCTATCAACAACGTACGCTCAAGTGGCCAAGGCGGCGCATCTGGCAGTCGACCCACGAAAATTGAACGCCAAGGCGACAACATCGAAGTGAACTACGCCAATGGGTGGAAAGAAGAGATCGAGTTTGGGCGCTATGAACTGAAAGATCCGTTCAACCGGACTGTTGTTGAAAGAAACGCAACCGCCTCGGATCGACGCAGATTGCAGGCAATCGCAAATTAAACGGCGCTCCTGGCAGAAGTACCCCAGGCGGTCTCTCATAAGCAGAGACCGCCTTATTCATCGAAGACACGGCGATTAGTCTCCTCTGTTCCAAGCATCGTGCGCTATCAAAGCGGCCTCCACCCGATTTCGCGCGTGAAGCTTGGACAAGATCGCCGTCATGTAATGCTTCACGGTTTTCTCCTGAAGACCCAGCCCTACGGCGATTTCCCTGTTGCTCAACCCCTTGGCCACATGGCGCAGGATTTCCTCCTCGCGATGCGTGAGATCATTCAGGATGTCTCTGTTTTTGCGGGCACCGTTTTCGCTGTTGATCTTAAGCAGCACGCGTGAAGCCAGACCCGGCGAGACAAACCCTTCGCCCGCAGCAATGCTGCGCAGAGAAGCTGTCAGCTCGCTCGCTGTCACGCCCTTGACAATGTACCCTGTGGCTCCGGCTTCCAGTGCATCCGCAACGTCACTGCTGTTTTCCGAGACCGTCAGGATCGCAATGAAGGGTGGGTTTGTCATTGCCGCAATCTTGCGTGTTGCGCTTATCCCGCCTCCCGGCATCGAGAGGTCAAGAATGGCAATGTCTGGCTGATGCATTCCGACGAGTGCTATCGCCTCTTCCGCACTTGAACCGGCGGCGAGAACCTCGAACCCGTCGGCCTCATCCAAGGTACGCTGCAGGCCGTCCCTGAAAATCGGATGATCATCGGCTATAACGACAGATGTGGTCATAATGCACTCATCTTTCTGGGAAATAATGTCATTGCTATTGTGGTGCCGTTGCCGGGGCGCGACGATACACTGAACCTGCCACCAATGCTCTCGACCCGATCTCGCAAGCCCAATAATCCCTGCCCACCATCGTCGCGCAAAACGGTTTCGTCCGAAGTGTCAAACCCGGGTCCGTCGTCGCTGACCTGAATGACGATGCGGTCAATTTGCACTTCACTGGTGACCGTGCATCGGGAATCCGGGGCATATCTTGCTGCATTGGAGAGTGTTTCCTGCAAAAACCGAAAAACACACAACTTGTCGGACAGTGACAATTCCGGCGACTCGCGACCCTGAAACGAAATCTCCGGCCGCAACGGGCTATGTTCCGAGTGATCTTCTACAGCCCTCTTCACGACATCAATGAGCGTAAGGTTGTCGATGTCCGGAGCCGACAGCCCCCGCGACAATGCACGAATTTCTGTAAGGGACTTCTGCAAAGATTGATGAATTTCTTCAGCCTCTTTGGGCCTTGCAGACCCTTCCGGAAACGCTGCCTCCAATCGAAGGGCGGCCAGGGACAGGTACTGAGCGGGACCATCATGCAGTTCGGCACCAAGCTTCTTGAGAAACCGATCCGTTTGCGTGGCGTATCTTTCCGACGCTTCGACGACACGCGACCGCAACTGGGCGTTCTGCTCGGCCATCTGTTCGCTTTCTGCAAGGCGCTTTTCCAGAAGACGCCCCTGTCGCTGAATTGTGTTGTCGCCAATTGCAACAATCGAAAACAACACGATCGTGCTGGCCACAAATGCCGAGCCGACAACCAACCAGCTTGTTCTTCTTGCCTTGGCAAGGTCCAGTTCCAGTTGATCAGCCCTTTCGTAGAACTCGGCAACCGCAATGATTTCACCGGACCAAAGCTCGCGAATGGGGCTGTACACTTCAAGCAAAGGTATCCCAAGGGCCGCTTCGGCGGCGCTTTCGGCATGATCAAGCTCTTCGAAAGAGCCGGAGATTTTTCCGCCCCAAGCTTGCTTCAGATCGTCGGTTGGACTGAATCGGCTGCCAATTATCGCAGTATCCGAGGCGTGGGCGATGACACCTCCTTGTTTCCAGAATTTGTAGGAGACAACGCGGTCGCGCATTGGCTGGGTCATGAATATCTCGTCCAGTGCCCGGCTTGCCTGCTCTGAAATTCGGTCGCCGTGCGCCAATTCCTGACTGAGGGGGGAAACGATGCTTTCCATATAAAGCGCGGCAGAGTTGGCAGAGTTCTGGACGACAGCATTCTGAATTCGATTTGACACCCAGACCCCGACTATCGCGGTCGCAGTGCCCATCACGGCAATACTGGCCGCAAGAAAAACTCGCGACAGCGACCAATTGCCAATTGTCAGGTCAGCTATTTTTCCTCTCATTGTGAAATCGACTATGAACTACAATCTCTTAACGCACCACAGACCTTGGTCTGACGTGAACTGTCGGCTACTCGAAACCCAGGTTCTGACCCAGAAGCCAAGTCAGGTGTCTTCCATCTTTCTCAGTCTTTGCAGCATCGGGCAGTGAACGTTGCCACTATCACAATTGGCTGTAAGCTCGCTCAAGGCGCGCTCCAGGCGATTGAGTTCATCAATCTTGCTACGAACACTGACAATGTGAGCCTCGGCTAATTCTTTGACTGATTGGCAGTCATCGGTACTTCCCTCTGACAATTCCAAAAGCGCCTTGGCGTCTGAAAGCGGAAACCCCAGGTCACGGCACTTCTTCAGAAAGTGAAGTCTTCCGACATCGTTCGGTGAATAGAGGCGACGATTGTTCAGAGCTCGCGCGGGTCTTGGTACGATACCTTCGCGTTCGTAATAGCGGATGGTTTCTATTCCGACACCGCTTTGCCGGGAAGCCTCTCCTATCGAAATCATGTGAAGTGACCCCTATTGATCCTGTAGTCGCTACAGGAGTTATACAATCTGACAGTTGGTGCCTCAACTCGATCACATTGAATACCCACGGAGTGAAAGATGAAGAAATACGTGATCCTAAGCTACCTTGGATCGGTTTCCGCTCTGGGCGTCGCAACATGCTGTGTTCTTCCAATGGCCGTGATGTTGCTGGGCTTTGGAGGCAGCTGGTTGGCGGTATTCGGAAAAATTGCTGCGGGAAGTTATTACGTTCTCTCCATCTCAACAGCACTGGTCGCGATTGCGTGGTTTCTATCTCATCGAAACAGGGCTTTGGGCCAGTTGAAGTGGTGGCTAGCAGGAAGCTCGTTGATCACCGTACTGGCATGGGTCATCGTGTTCAAAGAGGCTCAGATCAACGACTATCTAATCATGAAGATGTGAGACAATGACGAAACAAACCGTGGTGCTCGACAGTACTCTGACTTGCCCTGAATGTGGGCACGTCGAAACCGAGAAAATGCCAACAGACTCCTGCCAGTGGTTCTATGAATGCAAGTCATGCAAGGCCGTTTTGAAGCCGCTGGAGGGCGATTGCTGTGTATTCTGCTCTTACGCAACGGTCCCATGTCCGCCAATCCAGTTGGGGGATGACTGCTGCAGTTAGTATCGCATATGGGGCGGCAACTTTGGGTCCGTCGATGTTGAAACGTTACATGCGCGCCCAAAATGAAGATCACTTCGCTTGGCGATGGTCCGCCAGTTCCGGATGTTTGTAGGCCTCGGGGTATGTCATTGGTTTCGAGGGGCCAAGGGGTACAACACCATTCCAGCTTCGACCAAAATACCCTTGGCGGCAGTGTTCAATTGAACCGCTGTTTTCCACGCCCGGCACGGAATGCGCGCGGCAAAGCCAGCGCCATAGGTTCCGGTAGTCAAGGATCTGGGCACCGTTGAGCTTCATACGCAGGTAATAGACCGGGTCGTGTCGATACAGCGTCGGAAACAGGCGAAGGTCTGCTTCGGTGAAATGATTGCCGGTCAGAAACATGCGACCGTCGCTGGCAAGGCGGGTGTCAAGCTGTGACAGAGTGTCAAAATAGGCGGTGAAAGCCGCCGCATATACGCTTTGATCAGACGAAAATCCGGCTTTGTAGGCACCGTTGTTGATATTGACGTAAATCAGCTCGTTCAGCTCGTCGATTTCTGTCCGAATGGCCGGATCATCCGGGTAAAGAACTGGCCGTTCATCATTGCCACGCGAACTGCCCAGTTCGACCGCATTGCGATCCAGCATGCGAATGATCTCGGCGCTTTCGTTATTGACGATGCGCTTTGACTTTTTGTCGTACAGGATTGGAACCGATTTTTCTTCAGAACTTTCCGCCAGATATATGTCGCGCACCAGCCTGAAACCCTGGCCAGTGCCGGTTTCGGCGGTGCATTCCGGAAGTGTTGTTCCAGTCAGCGAAGCCACGAGGTCAGGTGCGAATTGCCAGTGGTTCGGGCCTTCAGGGTCTTCTTCGTCTGTTCGGTTGGGAAACACCACATCCATCGAAATACTGCCCTGCAGGCCCAACACGTTGCGGGCCAGTGTAACCCGATGGCACCACGGGCAGTTGAGCGCGACAAACAGGTGATACCTGCCCGGTTCTGCGGGAAAATCAGTATCACCGATGGCATGCCGGAAACCGCTGACGCCGCGCACGAATTCCCCTCGGGCGCGGCGCAGTTCGGCATTTGACTGGTCTTCCTGTTTAGAATGGTCCGTCATTGTTCAAGCTTCACCCTCTCAGACGGTGGTGCAGAATGATAGGCACCGCAAGCTCTTCTTCATCACTTAGATGGCGTTTCAGAAAGGCCTCGATCACTTCCGACGTATCGCGCAGCGCTCCGACCTCTGAACGTGCCTGGGGCTCATCCAGATGGATCAGCTTGATCGCCCGATTGGCTGTTCGGGTGTATTGATCAAGGACCAGATCAAGATCAGCATGATCCTTTTCCAATACCTCCAGGCCAGCATCAAAACGTGGGTCCGCCGCAGAGAGTTCGGGGAAATAACTGCGGTCTTCCCAGCCGTGATGGCCGTGCAGATTGCCGACAAGCGCGTTGCCATAATAGGACAAACGGGCGGCGTACGCGTCGGGTGACACCGTTCGGTCCAGAAAATGCTCGGCATCGGTCCGAACCAATTCGGCAAGACGGCGAAACATCTGATGGGCACCCAGCCAGTGGCGCGTTTTCTCTTTGAAGCCAGGATGGGAGTCCCAACTGTCGCGCGGATATGTCTCGAGCAAGATCTGCATCTCGCCCGGCATGTTTTCGGTGCGGATATAGTGGTCATCAAGCATGAGCTTACTCCTTTCCGCAAGGATGTGTGGCCCAAATGTTCCGACCGTTAGACCCACGGCTGCACAACCGCTGTCTATGTCCGCACACCGGCAAAGCGAATTCCGCTCAAATCCGAGACACTGCGTTTCCATGTCGTGATATCGCGCAGACTGAAATCGCTCAGCGATGGGTGACCGCAGGCTCTTGCCAATACTTGCATCAGTTCGACACTCGCACCGAAGTAGCGCGCAAGCCTCTCCGCGCTGACTTGTACATCCAACCTTTTCCGCAGCTCGGGTTTCTGCGTCGCTACGCCAACCGGGCAATTGTTGGAATTACACATGCGAGCCGCAATACAGCCAACGGCCTGCATGGCCGAATTGCTGACCGCAATTGCATCAGCGCCCAAAGCCATTGCCTTGGTGAAATCCTCGGCCACGCGCAGCCCGCCGGTGACAACCAGTGTAACTTCGTGGCCTGTTTTTTGATCCAGATGCGCCCGGGCACGTGCAAGCGCCGGGATCGTGGGTACCGAAATATGATCACGGAAAATCAGCGGAGCGGCGCCAGTGCCACCGCCCCGACCATCCAGAATGATGTAATCGGCGCTGGCCGCCAGCGCAAAGTCGATGTCGTCCTCGATGTGATTTGCGGACAATTTGAAGCCAATCGGAATACCGCCAGAGCGTTCCCGCACCTCATCCGCCAGTTTGCGGAAGTCTTCCGGGCTTTCCAGATCTGTGAAGGTCGCAGGCGAAATCGCGTTTTGGCCCGGCTCCAGCCCGCGCACCTCGGCAATTTTTCCCTGCACCTTTTCGCCAGGCAGGTGGCCACCGGTCCCGGTTTTCGCGCCCTGTCCCCCTTTGAAATGGAAGGCTTGTACGCGTTCCACCAACTCCGGCCGCCAGCCAAACCTGGCCGAGGCGAGTTCGTAGAAGTAGCGAGAGTTTTCCGCCTGCTCTTCCGGCAACATGCCACCCTCTCCGGAACAGATGCCGGTCCCGGCCAGTTCGGCGCCACGTGCCAATGCGGTCTTTGCCTCCTCAGACAGGGCCCCAAAGCTCATGTCGGAGACAAATAGCGGGATATCCAGTTTCAGCGGCTTGGTGGCCCGTGGGCCGATTGTGACCGAGGTCGATACCAAGGCGCCATCCAGCAGTGGCTTTCGCGCCATCTGCGCGGGCAGAATCTGGATGTCGTCCCAATGCGGCAAATCTTTGCGCGGCACGCCCATGGCGCCCATTTCCCCGTGGTGACCCAACTTGGAAAGGCCGTCCCTTGCCAGTTCATGAATGCGGGCAACCGTTGGCTCTTCGGGGGTCGGCGTCGCCTTGGGCACATTGCTCACCGGTTCGGGTGCCGGGTCGCCCTCGGACAGGCCACCCAGTCTGGTGTGGCTGCCGTCGCAGAACGGAGCATTGGCGCTGGCTTTACAGCGGCACAAAACAGCCGGGCCGTCCTTTTCTGCCATGAACTTCAGCGGGGCAATCCCGGTTCCGGTGTGGCTGCCGTCGCAGAAGGGCTGTTTTTGTGAGCGCCCGCACCGGCACCAGAAATAGGTTTTACCTTTCTCAAGCTCGACACGTTCCGGGGTCTTAGCGGCGATGATGGGTGGTGTGGTTGTCATGTCTTAATCCAATCTGTCGCGATCATGGGGTAAGGAGTAATCAATACAGGGACCTATCGGGATGACCTGCGACGGGTTCACCGTTTCATGACTGGCATAATAGTGGTCCTTGATATGCGCCATGTTGACGGTCGCTGCGACGCCGGGCTGTTGGTACAGATCCTGTACATATTCCGACAGACTAGGATAATCCGCGATCCGGCGGATGTTGCATTTGAAATGACCCACATAAACCGGGTCAAAACGCACAAGCGTCGTGAACAGGCGCCAGTCTGCCTCGGTAGTCTTGTTTCCGGTCAGGTAACGCTGTTTGCCCAAACGCTCGTCCAGCCAGTCCAGGGTTTCGAACAAAGGGACGACCGCCTCTTCATAGGCATCTTGCGTGGTGGCAAACCCCGCCTTGTAGACCCCGTTGTTCACGGTGTCGTAAATCCGGTCATTCAGGGCATCAATCTCGGGGCGCAGCTCCTTTGGATAGTAGTCCCCCGGCTTTGCTCCGATCCCGTCGAACGCCGTGTTGAACATCCGGATTATTTCGGGGGACTCGTTCGAAACAATGGTCTTGGTCTTTTTGTCCCAGAGAACCGGTACTGTCACCCGCCCGGAATAGTCCGGTTTTGCAGCGGTATAGACCTGGTGCAGAAAATCTGCGCCGTTGATTGTATCCGGCACGGCACCTGGACCGGGTCGAAATGTCCAACCGTTCTCTGCCATGTACCAATGCACGACCGAGATCGAGATCATTTTCTCCAGTCCCTTGAGTGTGCGAAAGATCAGCGTTCTGTGCGCCCAAGGACACGCCAGAGAAACATAAAGATGGTAACGCCCGGCTTCGGCCTTGAACCCGCCTTCGCCGCTTGGTCCGGGCGCGCCGTCTGCTGTGACCCAATTCCTGAACTGTGGTGCCCGCCGCACGAACCGACCTGCGGTATCCGAGGTCTTGTACCATTGATTTACCCAGCGTCCTTCCTGCAGAAGTCCCATGAGCTGTCCTTTCCAAGCCGCAAACCGTGCCACGTGTTAAGACGTGCCGCATCGTTTCGCTTCAGACTAACTGGTTCATTTTCTTCAACCCAGAGACTAATATTAGCCCACTTTGTTCTAATTTGGAGAACGATGCCGTGGGCCAGATGGAAGACATGCGACTGTTCGTTGCAGTCATAGAAGCGGGCAGCATAACGCGGGCTGCCCAGAGCCTTGGAATTGCAAAATCCGCTGTCAGCCGAAGGGTTTCTCTGCTGGAGGGTCGCTATGAAACTGTTCTGATCGACCGGCAGCGTGGAAACTGGGAAATAACCGAGACCGGTCGCGAACTGTTTCAGAGAGCAATCCGACTGGTACAGGATATGGATGAAATCACGGATGATTTCACAAGCACTTCCGCCGTGGTCGAAGGGCCGTTAAGCGTGAGTGTTCCGCTGGAGTTTGGTGTTTCATTCCTTCAGCCCGCACTTTTTGACTTTAAGCGGAAATACCCGCAAATCCGGCTCACCGTAAACTTCGACGAACGCCAGGTGGATCTGTCCCGAGAGAATTTCGATCTGGCTATCCGGATAACGAACGAACCCGAGGCCAAGCTACTCGCAACGCGTGTCGGCTCTGTTTGGCATGGACTGTTTTGCAGCCGAGAGTATCTGGAGACTCATCCTGCCCCAAAAGAACTGCGAAATCTCCATGACCATCAGTTGTTGTTCTTTGGATCAGCCCACCGCGCAACATGGGAGTTTCTTTCAACACCCGGAAAGACGGAAGACTTTGAGTTCCAACCATACCTCAACTCCAACAGCGGGACGTTCTTGCTGAACGCCATGAAGCAAGGATTAGGAATAGCCCGCCTTCCCAATTTCATCCTTGGAGATCTGCAAGACTCAGACGACATTGCTCAGGTGCTACCTGAAGTGAAAATCGGAAACTGGGGCATTTTTCTGGTGCAGGCTGAAAACAGACGTATGAACCGCCGCATGAGGTTATTTACCGAAGCCATCAAAACCTTCTGCGCCCGGTCACAAAAAAGCATCCAGGTGTCTGACACCGCTTTTTAGGGTGGCCGCAATCTATTCGGCTTGCCCTTGCGAATTCCCGCTTCAACAGTGTGATCGTGGCTTGGAATGAGAATCCCAAATGCGCTGGACACGACAAACTCTTTCATGCCGCGCACATGAAGCTGCGACAGCCCACTCCCGGATGCTGTCTCAATCACAATGCAGGAATACGGACCTGTTCCCAATACTCTTGGTCTTATTCGGATATACGCGGCGGGCGCGGAACTCTCCAAAAGGGCCCAAACGACCAGCTTCGGCGAGCATTTGGTTTCTTTTGGCACTTCCCGCTAAACACCCGCCTCTGTTGACACGACTTCTGACTTCGATCGGAGCCACTTGAGAAACAGCATTACCTCAGGTCGATGATGATCCGGCAGAGTGTGGATGTAGTAGACGCCAAATAATGGCTCAGAAAACAACTCCACCATTCTGCCTGCCTGAAGATCATCCTGAAAAAAAGCACGCGCTGTGTAGGCAATGCCGTCGCCCCTACGAACGGCAGCCATGATCAGGTTACCCGGCATGTGATTGACTGAGAGAGGCTGCTCTGGAACGACACCGTGGAAGGTAAACCAGTCGCTCGCTTCGTTTGTTCCCAATTCTTGCAACCACAAAAACTGCGTTAATGATTCCGGACTGTTCAGGTCCTTACCTTCAACCAATTCCGGCGTAGCGACGACAATCATGTCAGAAATCAGAACCGGGTCTTCATCCGGCCTTGGCCTACGTTTGTCATGATATCGAATTGCTATGTCGATCCCACCCGGACGAGGTTCAACCAACTGTGACGTTGGATTAAGCATAAGTGTAATTTCCGGGTGTGCGCGTTGAAATTCGGCCATACGCGGAAGTAACCACTCCA
Source organism: Ruegeria sp. D1(2025) (assembly GCF_056536425.1). Lineage (NCBI taxonomy): Bacteria > Pseudomonadati > Pseudomonadota > Alphaproteobacteria > Rhodobacterales > Roseobacteraceae > Ruegeria > Ruegeria sp. D1(2025). The sequence goes on from NZ_JBQFPO010000008.1 coordinate 165,096, forward strand.
CGGCGAAGGCTGGTGACATCGTGACCTGTACTGGCCGGTTTGTTGCTGCCTCTGTTACGCGCTCCACGCCTCGGCCAACAATTTCAAAGCCTATACTGAGCTCACGAGCCAAACGTTCCCCCTGAGAGGTCAACGAAATACCTCGGCCACGTTTTTCAACCAAAGGTATGCCCAGGTGCTTTTCCAGGGACTTTACCTGCTGACTGACTGCAGCTTGCGTTACGTTCAAGCATTCTGCGGCCAAGGTGTAGCTGCCCACTTCTGCCACGGCAGAAAAGGCGCGGAGGGCGTTCAAAGACGGCAGGTTCAACCAATTCATATGATAGTTTTTCTAATATATGGGTAGAACAATTGACTCGCATAACGGCGACGAATTGGCAATGCTTGGGTGAAGACAGTCGAACTCTATCACGCCGACTTAGCGAAAAAACTATCGTCCGTGTCGCGCCAACTCTCGAACAAAAGGAGCTATCCAAATGCAAGGTTTTGAAGGTGGTTGCTACTGCGGTGCAGTTCGTTACCGGATTAACACGGCCCCAGTCTGGTCTGGCCATTGCCATTGCAGATCATGTCAAATGGCACTTGGCGGGGCTTTTGTCACTTGGGCAAAAGTGGCGTCCGAGGATTTTGCTGTAACAAAGGGCGAAATCCGAACAGTTCAAAAAACACCAGGTGTCACGCGCGGCTTTTGCCCGCAGTGCGGCACCACTCTGACCTATGCAGCCGAGGGGGAGATCGAAGGTCAGGACTGGAGTAAGGACGCTTGGTTTGCCGCTTCCACCTTGGACGATCCATCCGCTGCAGAGCCCAAGGCCCATATTTTCGTTTCTCACAAACAACCGTGGATCAAGCTCAATGACGGCCTTCCTACGTTTGAGGAGTTTTAGACGAACCGCGGAGTTACACTGGAGGAAAACACAATGAGTACTGCGTTTTCGTACGCCTGCAAAGACTGCGACGGCATGGAAACCTGCCCCGGCAAGGTCGTGGCTTCTACAGAAGATGAAGTATGGAAATTGATGGAACTTCACGCGGTGATCGCGCACGGAGAAGATCCGAGCACTTGGGATGCTGAGACACGCGATTATCTAGGCAAGCTGATAAAAACTCACGACTTCGGCAAATAGTTCGCATTCAGCGAAGTGTTGGGATCAGTACGGGTCCACCCCAGCCCGAATACTTGCCAAAGAACCTTCGTTCCAATTCCGAGTTCACTGGAATGTTAATGGTAGCGGTTCACTTGCTGCTGCATCTGGGTACAAAGACGCAGGATACGAACCAATGGGCGAACGAAACCTGCTGTGTGTGCGGTCTGTGCAAACGTGGCGTTTGAGGTCTGACGAAGCATATCGATCTCCTGTGTCTGACCTTACGTTAACCGCCATCACAGGAGAGGTCTGTGAACTAGGACACAGACGTTTGCCAATCGCTTTGGAGGCCACCGACGCAGCGTGATTGGTATGCAAGGCGAGGCTCAACGAAGTCGAACAGCCAGATCCCTTGCGGAGGCTTTTTCAAAGCTTGCCTACAAGCTGGAGCAACAAGTTTTGCCATTGGCCTTCATTCTGCTTGCTGTCGCTTTGGCATTCAGCATTCTTTCTGATTTTCCTCCGGCCCCCACTGGGAACAATCGATTTAAGTCTTTCAAAATGATATACTGCTAAAGCTTGTTAGCCGGGAGATCAGAATGGAACGGCGTCTTGCCACAGTGCTTGCGACGGACGTTGTCGGATACTCCGCGTTGATGCAACGCTCTGAAGCGGACACAGTTAAGCGCCTTAAGCGATTGCGGGATATCGTCAGCGATTTGGCGGAGCGTCATGGTGCTCGGGTCATAAGCTGGGCTGGTGATGGAGCGTTGGCGGAGTTCACCAGTCCGGTTTCAGCGGTCCGAGGGGCCTTTGAATTGCAGCGTGAACTATCGGCCCCTCATAACGCACAGGAAATCGGCCTCCAGTTGCGGATCGGCATACATCTTGCCGATGTGATTGTTGATGGGAAAGATCTTCTGGGAGACGGTGTGAATATCGCCGCGCGCATTCAGGCGGAGGCTGAGCCGGGCGGAGTTCTGGTTTCAAGCGCAGTATTCGAACAAGCCAAACGTGGGGCGCAGGTGCGGTTCATGCCAATGGGTCACCGGCGTTTCAAAAATATTGAAGATGCAATCGAACTTTATGCGATCGAGGGAGATCTCGGACTGCACAGTTGCATGCTTACGAAAGGTTTGCCTCAATCACAGGCTGCCAAGCCTCAGCAACGTGATAACGGTGTTATTGTTCTTCCCTTCCAGAACCGCAATATCGATCCAGAGCAGCAGTACTTTGCGGAAGGTTTTACAGAAGACGTTATCACAGAGCTTTCCCGCTTCACCGAGTTGTTCGTGATTTCACGAAATGCCAGCTTCTCGTTGGAAGGACGCGATTGCGCGCCAGAAACGATATGTAACGAAACGGGTGTTCGGTATGCGGTTGAGGGGGGCGTAAGGGTTTTGGGAAACCGCGTGAGGATTTCCGCGCATCTTTTTGATGCGGCTCGTGGTGCGCAGGTTTGGTCCGAAAACTACGACTGCGACGTGCACGAATTGTTCGATGTTCAGGACGATATGGTTGCCAAAATCTCGGCCGCTGTCGCGGGTCGCGTCGAGCGGCAAGCGGAAAAATCTGCCCGGGAAAAACCTACGGAAGACATGGCGGCTTATGATTGCTTGAAGCGAGGGCTTCACCATCACCGCATTGGCGGGGTCACACGCGAGAATGCCGAATCCGCAATTAAGTGGCTTAATAGAGCCTTGGAAAAAGACCCGGCGTTCGGTCGCGCTCAGGCATGGCTGGCCTGTGCTGTAGCAACGCGGGACGAATGGCTTGGGATAAAGGACGAAGACCGCTACTGGGAAATGGGGCGGCGCGCTTTGGAACTGGACTGTAATGATGCTGAAGTGCATCGGATCATGGGGTCACTGTCCCTGTACAAAGAGGACTTTGACAATGCGCTTTATCATTATACGCGCGCGCTCGAGATTACGCCAAACCACGCGTACATAGTGGCGCACGCGGGCAATGTTCACAATTATCTGGGCGACGGAGAAAAGGGGTTGGTCTTCCAAAGGCGCGCCGAAGCTCTTGACCCGTTCCTTCCAGAGTATTGCCGGGAAGTGGGCGTCATTGCGCATTATGTTTTGGGGGACTGGGAAGCCTGTTTTCAGGCAGCAACAGCATTCCCACGAAGGACCCGGCGCGCAGCCGCATATCGAGCCGCAGCCGCCCTGCATTTAGGCGACCCAGAGCGGTTGAATCGCGCCATTCGACGATTGGCCACGATTGATCCGGAATTCGATATAGAAGGGTTTCTTTCTGTCGAACGCTTCCAAGACAAGCGGCGCAATGAGCAGCTTCGGGAAGAGATGTACCAGGTGCTGGCCATCATGAACAACGGTCTCTTGCGTGCGGTCGTGTGACAAAATTTCGAAACACGGCAAATGCTTCCTTGCAAACCCGCCACACAGGCAAACACACGAGATGTGTCGAATCCTCTTTTTCATCAGAACGCCATTTGTTCAGAAACAACCGACGGCGCGCAAAACCAGTTCGTGACACCTGCTGAGGCGGCTTCAAGCTCCGCCGTGTTGCCTGTTGCAACCTCAGCGAGAATTATTATTGCCCATGTTGCGTGAAACTGCCCCGGACAACCGCTGCTGCCTCCGAAATTGGGTTTTGGGTTCGTCTGCACGTTAAAAAGTTCGTTCCGCGCAACTCAAACATTGACGGCAGGCGCAGTAGATTTCGCTTTCTGACGCCTGTTGCCTTCAATTATCGTCTGGCTTCGGCGCGCACTAGCAAACTCGAACCAACAAAACCAAGGCGCCGGCGATTAATGACCCGGCGTCTTATTTCCCTTTTTGGCCTCAGATTTACGAATAATAGGCGCTACTGACCTTGTTAATGGGTGCCAAAACCGCCGAAATGGGTTCGTATTGCCTGGCGGTTCACAAGCCAGCTCAAGCATCATCCGTCACATTTGGAATGCCCGCAGCTCCGGCATGTCATGCAACCTTCGATCATCACCATGTCGAATTGGCCACATGAAGGGCAGGCCTTTCCGCGAGGTGCGTCCATGTTCACCACCTGTGCCTGCGGGTCGGACTTCAAGCCCATGCCTTCGCCCTCAAGAAAGCCGATGTTGATCAAGTGCTGCTCGATGACTCCGCCGATCGCCGCCAGAATCGAGGGGATGTATTTGCCCTTGACCCAGGCGCCGCCGCGCGGATCGAACACCGCTTTCAGCTCCTCGACCACGAAGGACACGTCTCCACCGCGCCGGAACACGGCCGAGATCATGCGGGTCAGGGCCAGCGTCCAGGCGTAATGCTCCATGTTCTTCGAGTTGATGAATACCTCGAACGGTCGACGACGGCCCGCGATCACGATGTCATTGATCGTCAGATAGATCGCGTGCTCGCTGTCCGGCCATTTCAGCTTGTAGGTTGAACCTTCCAGCGATTGGGGGCGGTCCAGCGGTTCGGACATGTAGATAACATCGCCGCCATCGGCTTCATGTGGGGCGTCGGCGCTTTCGCCGGGCGCCTTGTCCGAGCTTTCCGAGACGGTCAGAACCGATCCGGTCACATCGTTCGGGCGATAGGTGGTACAGCCCTTGCAGCCCTGATCCCAGGCCTGCATGTACACGTCCTTGAAGGCATCAAAGCAGATGTCTTCGGGGCAGTTGATGGTCTTGGAGATCGAGCTGTCGATCCACTTCTGCGCGGCAGCCTGCATCTTCACATGATCCAGCGGTGTCAGGGTTTGTGCGTTTACGAAATAGTCTGGCAACGCCTCGTCACCGAACTTGTCGCGCCACATTTGCACGGCGTAATCCACGACCTCTTCCTCGGTTCGCGATCCGTCTTTCTGCAACACCTTGCGCGTGTAGGCATAGGCAAAGACCGGCTCGATCCCTGACGACACGTTCCCGGCGTACAGGGAAATCGTTCCGGTTGGTGCAATCGACGTCAGCAAAGCGTTGCGGATACCGTGTTCGCGGATTGCGTCGCGCACATCGTCATCCATCTTCTGCATCGTGCCGCTGGCCAGGTATTTCTCGGCATCGAACAGGGGGAATGCGCCTTTTTCCTTCGCCAAACCCACCGACGCCAGATACGCGGCGCGGGCGATTGCGTGCAACCAGCGCTCGGTCTGACGCGCCGCCTCGTCCGAGCCATAACGCAGGCCCAGCATCAGCAAAGCATCCGCCAGCCCGGTCACACCCAGGCCGATACGGCGCTTGGCCTGTGCTTCGGCGGCTTGTTCAGGCAACGGGAATTTTGACGCATCGACCACATTGTCCATCATCCGAACCGCCGTGGCGACCAGTTCCTGCATCGCCGCCTCGTCCAGATGGGCACCTTGTTCGAACGGTTCTGCCACCAGTCGCGCCAGGTTGATCGACCCCAGCAGGCAAGCGCCGTAGGGCGGCAGCGGTTGTTCTCCACAAGGGTTCGTGGCCGCGATGGTTTCCACGTAGCTAAGGTTGTTGGCCTGGTTGATCCGGTCGATGAAGATCACACCCGGTTCGGCATAGTCATAGGTCGCCTGAATGATCTTGTTCCACAGATCGCGCGCCTGAACGGTGTGATAAATCTTGTCGCCGAACACCAGCTCCCACGGGCCGTCCGCCTTGACCGCTTCCATGAAGGCATCCGTCACCAGCACCGACATGTTGAACATGCGCAGACGGGCCGGGTCGGATTTGGCGGTGATGAACTGCTCGATATCCGGATGGTCACACCGCATGGTTGCCATCATCGCGCCCCGGCGCGATCCGGCGGACATGATGGTTCGGCACATCGCGTCCCACACATCCATGAACGACAGCGGACCGGATGCGTCCGCCGCGACCCCGTGCACATCCGCGCCCCGCGGTCGGATGGTCGAGAAATCATAGCCGATCCCCCCACCCTGCTGCATCGTCAGCGCGGCCTCTTTCAGCATATCGAAAATGCCCCCCATGCTGTCAGGAACCGTTCCCATGACAAAGCAGTTGAACAGGGTCACACGCCGCGCTGTCCCTGCGCCTGCGGTGATGCGGCCGGCTGGCAGGTATTTGAAGTCTTCCAGCGCCTCGAAAAACTTCTGCTCCCAATGCGCCGGGTCCTTTTCGACCTGCGCCAGATCGCGGGCGATGCGCCGCCAGGAATCCTCGACCGTCTGGTCGATGGGCGTGCCATCCGCCTTTTTAAAGCGGTATTTCATATCCCAGATCTGCTCGGCGATGGGGGCGGCAAAGCGGCTCATTGGTGATTCCCTGTACTGAAAGAGGTATCCAGACTACCCCAAACCCTGCCCCTGCCACAACACCTTGATGACTGCGCCTTACGAGCTACAATATAAAGATGCACTTCGGGACGACTCTGTGGGAAAGCTGTGGATAAGTACGTAAACCTCATAAAACTATCCGTCGGCTCGGAAAGCGTCGACACGCTGATGGCGTGGCAGGACGGCCGCATAGCGCTTTATGAGGACGGCTGCCCGCGCCACGTCACCCGTATGTGGCCCAAGCGTGAGGAAGAAATTCTGAACGGCGGATCAATCTATTGGGTGATCAAGGGCGTTATCCAGTGTCGCCAACGCATCCTGCGGCTGGACGAGGTACGCGGAGAAGACGGTATCCGCCGCTGTGCCATCGTGCTGGACCCCGAGATACACCGTACGCAGACCGCGCTGAAACGCCCGTTTCAGGGCTGGCGCTATCTGAAACCCGAGGATACTCCGGCCGATCTGCCACAGGGACGCGAGCAGGACGATGCCCTGCCCGATGATCTGAACCGCGCGCTGGCAGAGATTGGTGTGCTGTAATTAGCCCAGCCGGTCCAGCAGATCGGACAGAACGGCCTTGTCGTCAGCGTCATAGCTCGCGACGCGGCTGCACCAAAGTGTCGCCTGCGACTGCAGTATCAGGCCATCCGACAGGATTTTCAGATGGTTGGCTCTCAGGGTTTCCCCGGTTGACGTTATGTCCGCGATTGCCTCGGCGGTTTCATTCACCACCGTGCCTTCGGTCGCGCCCTGGCTGTCGACCAGAGTATAGTCGGCCACGCCCGCCTCGGTCAGGAATTCGCGCACCAACCGATGATATTTGGTGGCAATGCGCAGCCGGTGGCCGTGCACCTTGCGGAACGCCGCCGCAGCGGCATCCAGATCGTCCAACGTGTCCACATCGACCCAACAGGCAGGTGTCGCAATGATCAGATCGGCATTTCCGAACCCCAATGGCGCGATCTCTTCGACCTGTTGTTCCCAGCGGGGCAGTTTTTCGTGGACAAGGTCCGTTCCCGTCACGCCCAGATGGATCCGCCCTGCTGCAAGTTCCCGCGGAATCTCCCCCGCCGACAGCAGGATCAGAGATACGTTGTCGATCCCCTCGACCTTACCCGAATACTCGCGGTCTGATCCACTGCGCGACAGGGTGATGCCACGCTTTTCAAACCAGGCGAAGGTCTTTTCCATCAGCCGGCCCTTCGAGGGAACGCCCAGTTTCAGGCTCATCTTGCACCCTCCTCGATCTCGAGCATCAGGTCGGGGCGCAGGACACCACCCACTGCGGGAATTTCCGCGCCGTTGCCCAGTTGCCGGGTCAGCGCGTCGTAGCGTCCGCCGGTTGCGATGGGCGGCAGATCGGGACGACCTTCGGCGTAGAAGCCAAATACGAACCCGTCGTAATACTCCATGGATGTCCGGCCATAGGCGGCTTCGAAATCCAGCCGTTCCACGTCGACCCCACGCGCCTGAAGCGAGGCAATCCGCGCCTCGAGCCGATCCAGCGCAGGGGTGATCTGCGGCAGATCAACGGCCACATCGCGCAAGCGCTCAAGCGCGAAAGGCATCGTTTCGCGGACATTCAGCAGCGTCTCCAGACCGGCCAGTTCGCTGTCCGAAATCGGAGGCGTCTCGCGGTCTTCGCGCAGTGCCGCGATGCGGGCTTCGATTTCCGATGAGCGCCGCTTGCCGATCATGGGGGATTCAAATGTCATCGGATCGGACGCGTCCAATAAAGCGTCCCGGCCCGCCGGAGCGGGTTTACGTCCGGCAAACCGGTCCAGAAGAACACGGAATCGGCGGGGTCGCCACAGGTGCCGCATCAACGCGGCCTTACGCCGTTCAGTCGTGCTCAGGCCCTGAACGGCTGCGGTCAGGATACCGATATCGCCGGTGGCTGCGCGCAGGGGCAGACCACGAAGCTGCAGCGCAAAAAGCGAGAACACCTCGGCGTCCGCTCCGGCGGGATCGTCGCGATCAAAAACCTCGTACCCGACCTGAATGTACTCGTTTGCGCGGTCAAGATCGTGTTCCTGACGCCGGAAAACCTCGCCCGAATAGGTGTAGCGCGCGGGTTCGGCACCTTCGCTCATGTGCATCTGCACCACGGGCAGGGTGAAATCCGGGCGCAGCATCTGTTCGCCGCGCAGCGCGTCCGAGGTCACATAGGCCCGGGCCCGGATGTCCTCGCCGTAGAGATCCAGCAGCAAGTCTGCCGATTGCAGCAAAGGCGGATCGACCACCTGCGCCCCGGCGGCCTCGAACCGGACGCGCATCATCGCGGCGCGGGCCTGAATCTGAGAGCGGTTGGGCATGCGTCAGTCCTGACTGTTCAGAATTTCGCGCACCTTGGCGACCAGATCACCACGCGGCACTTCGAACTGGCTGGGGCGTTCTTTCCATTCCTCGAGCGTGGCGCTTTCGGCAATCTTCGCGCCCAGGATAAGGTCCTTGATCTGCACGATGCCACCCGCCTTTTCGTCACCGCCTTCGATCACTGCAATCGGAGAGTTCCGTTTGTCCGCATATTTCAGCTGATTGCCAAAGTTTTTGGGGTTGCCCAAATAGACCTCAGCCCGGAAGCCTGCGTTGCGCAGCTCGGCCACCATCGCCTGGTAGTCTGCCATCCGGTCACGATCCATGACGGTGACAACCACAGGGCCGGTGGCCTGCGCGGCGATCCGGCCCTTTTCGCGCAAGGCGACCAGCAGACGGTCGACACCGATGGAGATCCCAGTTGCGGGCACTTCCTGCCCGGTGAAGCGTTTGACCAGATCGTCATAACGTCCACCACCAGAGACTGACCCGAACTGCCGCTTGCGGCCTTTCTCGTCGAAAATCTCGAAGGTCAGTTCGGCCTCGTAAACCGGACCGGTATAGTAGCCCAAACCGCGCACGACCGAAGGATCGATCTCGATCCGATCCGATCGGTACCCACCTGCATCGAGCAGAGCGCCGATCTGCTCCAGTTCGGCAATTCCGTCCGCGCCGATCTTGCTGTTACCTACAGCGGTACGCAGGTTGGCCAGCGTGCCGACGGTATCCGCCGCTTTCGAGGTCAGGAACGCAATCACGGGCTCGGCCTGATCATCGCTCAGCCCCACACCGTCGATGAACGCTCCCGAGGCGTCCAGGCGACCTTTGGTCAGCAACTCACGCACGCCCTGCTCGCCCACCTTGTCAAATTTGTCGATGGTGCGCAGAACGTTGTCGCGGGCAGCTGCGTCTTCACCCAGACCCATCGCCTCAAGCACGCCATTCAGAACCTTGCGGTTGTTGACGCGCACCAGATAGTCGCCGCGCGGAATTCCCACAGTCTCCAGCGTGTCCGACAGCATGGCGCAGATCTCGGCATCGGCGGCCATTGAAGCCGTACCGACCGTATCCGCATCGCATTGATAGAACTGACGATACCGCCCCGGCCCCGGCTTTTCGTTCCGCCAGACCGGCCCCATTGCATAACGGCGATAGGGCGTCGGCAGATCGTTGCGGTGCTGTGCGTAGACCCGCGCCAGTGGTGCGGTCAGGTCGTAACGCAGGGCCATCCAGTCGCCCTTGTCGTTCTCGTCCACTTCCTGCCACGCAAACACGCCTTCGTTCGGGCGATCCACGTCGGGCAGGAATTTGCCCAGCGCCTCGACCGTCTCAACCGCGCTGCTTTCCAGAGCGTCAAACCCGTACCGATGATAGACGTCCGCAATAGCCCGCAGCATCTCGGTGCGCTGCGTGACTTCCTGGCCGAAATAGTCGCGGAACCCTTTCGGCGTCTCGGCCTTGGGGCGGGGCTGTTTCTTGGGCTTGGCCATGTGGGGCGTCCTTGGGAGTTTTCTTGTTCCGCGCGCGGTCTATCCCATGGTCTGTTTCGGGGCAAGGCGCGCTTTCTCTGGCCACGGCGTCACAGGGTCGCTATGACCTGCCCCAGAGACAGGAGTCACCCATGCAGCATCTGGAAGAACAGATCGCCCACCTGACCCGTACAGTCGAAGACCTGAACGCGGTTGTCACGCGGCAACAAACCGAGATTGAACGCCTGACCCGCAGAGTTGAGATGCTGTTGCAACGTGAGGCTGAGCGCGCGCAGGAAGGGTCCGGCGGTGTCGTATTCGGCGACGAGCGCCCGCCGCATTACTAAAGGGTTACAGTCCCAGCGTCGATTTCACCGCACTGTCCACAACACCGCCCAGCAGCGCATCCTCGTCCCCGGTGCATCCTTCGGTCAGCGCGGCCAGGAAGGTTTCGCGCAACTTGGCTTTATCGTCCTCGGACGCGGCGTATTGTTCGATGTCGATCTGGCGATTGTACAGAGACAGGGCCGTCATCTTTCCGACCACGTCCAGGACGTACTCGTCATTCCCGTCTGCTTCTTCGATCACTGATGCGCAGGTATGGTACATCAGTGGCAGCGCTTCCTGCATCATCTGGTCCGCTTCGTCATCGGCCAGCGCAATTCCCGGCGCGGCGATAAAAGCGACCATCGAAATCAGTTTGAACCCGTGAAAACGCATGGCAAGTCCTCTCAAATTGGGCATCGATCCTATTTTGGGATCGGTGGTCACTTTTTATTGGCGCCGATGATGGCCCCGACAACAGCCCCGGCAGCGGCCCCCTTGCCATCGCCGACCAAAGCACCAACGCCCGCGCCAATCAAAGCGCCTTTGAGCGCGTCTTCCTGCTTGTCCTTATCCGCCAAAGCTTGAGTTGCGGGCAACAATGCCAGTGACGCCACAGCAGCAGCGACCAGTATTCCCAGACGTCTTCCTGAAATCCCCATTTGGCGTCCTCCCATGACTTAACCCAAATGAATATAGGTAGAATTCCAGCCTAGCTTGGTGGCAATCTTCTGGCAACAAGCCGTTGGATATCAGATTTCCTCGACCGACATCACGCCATCCAGCGATTTGATCGCGCCTTTGATCTGCGGGTTGATCGGAAAATCCTGCCCCAGATCCATTTCCACATCCCCCGGCAAGCCCGGGTCAAGCAGACACAGATGGATCGGCCCCTTCGCCGCGCCCTTGGCTGCACCGGCAGCGTCTTCCAAAACCCTGGCGACGGTGGGCAGAACCTGCGGCTGATCCACGAAGATGCGCAGCCCGGTTGCGCCCGCCTCGGCCACCACCGAGTCCACTGGTCCAACGGATCGCCCGAGCAGTTTCAACTGATCCGACTCCATGGTCGCCTCGGCGGTGAGAACCACCTGTGCGCCGGTTTCAAGAAATTCCCGGCATTTCTCCAACGTATCCGAGAACAGCGTGACCTCATAAGCTCCGGTCGGATCAGAAAGCTGTGCAAAGGCAAAGCGGTTACCGCGCGCTGACTTGCGCTCCTGTCGTCCTGCGACGACACCGGCCATCTTGGCGATCAAAGGGCCGGAACGCGCCTTTTCGGTCACTTCGTCCAGGGTCAAAACCTGCTTGCGCTTCAGCGCAGGCATGTAATCGTCCAGTGGGTGGCCTGAAAGATAGAAGCCGATTGCCTTGAACTCTTCGCTCAAGCGTTCTGCCGGCAACCAGTCGGGTGTCGCGGAAAGCCGCGGTTCGGGCAGATCATCCCCGGCCTCACCGAACAGCGACACCTGGTTCGAGTTCTTCTGGTCGTGGATCGCCGCCGAATACTGCACCAGTTGTTCAAGACTTTCGAAGACACGGCGGCGGTTCTTGTCGAGCTGATCAAAGGCCCCGGCCCGCGCCATCATTTCCAGCGGACGTTTACCGACCTTCTTCAGATCGACCCGGCGGGCAAAGTCAAAGAGGTTCACAAACGGCTTGTCCCCACGCCCTTCGACAACAAGGTTCATCGCCTCGACGCCTACGTTCTTGAGCGCGCCCAGCGCGTAAACCAGCTCTCCGTTCACAACGTCGAACGTCGCCAGCGAGCGGTTTACACAGGGCGGCACATAAGGAAGCTCAAGCCCTTTGCGGACTTCTTCGAAATAGACGGCCAGCTTGTCGGTCAGGTGGATATCGCAGTTCATGACGCCCGCCATGAACTCGACCGGGTGGTTCGCCTTCAGCCAGCCGGTCTGGTAGCTGACCACCGCATAGGCGGCGGCGTGGGATTTGTTGAAGCCGTAGTTCGCGAATTTCTCGAGCAGGTCGAAGACTTCGGATGCTTTCTTGGCATCCACGCCATTCTCGCCCGCGCCCTTTTCGAATTTGGGGCGTTCGGCATCCATCGCCTCTTTGATCTTCTTACCCATCGCGCGGCGCAGCAGGTCGGCGCCACCTAGGCTGTACCCCGCCATCACCTGCGCGATCTGCATCACCTGTTCCTGATAAACGATGATGCCCTGCGTTTCCTCAAGAATATGGTCGATCAGAGGATGAACAGACGTGATCTCGCACAGCCCGTTCTTGACCTCGCAATAGGTCGGGATGTTTTCCATCGGGCCCGGACGGTACAGTGCCACAAGGGCCACGATGTCCTCGATGCAGGTCGGCTTCATGCGCTTCAGCGCATCCATCATGCCCGAGGATTCCACCTGGAACACCGCCACTGTCTTGGCCGCCGAGTAGAGCTTGTACGTCGCCTCGTCATCCAGCGGGATAGCGTTGATCTGGTTTTCCGCCCCTTCGGCGGGTTCATAGAGTTCCGTACCATCCGCCGCCACATGCAGGGGCCGCCCGGATTTGAAGATGAGATCCATCGCGTTCTGGATCACGGTCAGCGTCTTCAGACCCAGAAAGTCGAACTTCACCAGCCCGGCCTGTTCGACCCATTTCATGTTGAACTGGGTTGCCGGCATGTCGGACCGCGGATCCTGATAAAGCGGCACCAGCGCGTCTAGCGGGCGGTCCCCGATCACAACACCCGCCGCGTGGGTCGAGGCGTTCCGCAGCAGCCCTTCGACCTGCTGGCCGTAGGTCAGAAGACGGTCCACGACCTCTTCGTTGCGCGCTTCTTCGCGCAGGCGCGGTTCGTCTTTCAACGCCTTTTCTATGGAAACGGGTTTAACGCCCTCGACCGGGATCATCTTGGACAGGCGGTCCACCTGGCCGTAGGGCATCTGCAACACCCGCCCGATATCGCGCACAGCGGCCTTGGACAGCAACGCGCCGAAGGTGATGATCTGCCCCACCTTGTCGCGCCCGTATTTCTGCTGCACGTAGCGGATCACCTCTTCACGGCGGTCCATGCAGAAGTCGATATCGAAGTCGGGCATCGATACCCGCTCGGGGTTCAGAAAGCGTTCGAACAGAAGTGAATAGCGTAGCGGGTCAAGGTCGGTAATCGTCAGCGCATAGGCCACCAGCGATCCCGCGCCCGACCCCCGCCCCGGCCCAACCGGAATGTCGTGGTCCTTGGCCCATTGAATAAAGTCGGCAACGATCAGGAAGTAACCAGGGAAACCCATCCCTTCGATGATGCCCAGTTCGAAATCCAGCCGTTCCTGATACTCCTCAGGCGTCACCGCATGCGGGATCACGGCCAGACGTTTCTGCAAGCCCTCATTTGCGATGCGACGCAGTTCGGCAACCTCGTCATCTGCGAATTTCGGCAGGATCGGATCGCGGCGATAGGCCATGAAGGCACAGCGTTGCGCGATCTCGACCGTGTTCTCGATCGCCTCGGGCAGATCGGCAAACAGCGTCACCATTTCCTGCTGCGACTTGAAATAATGCTGCGCGGTCAGGCGGCGGCGGCCTTCCTGCTGGTCGACATAAGCCCCTTCCGAGATACAGATCAGCGCATCATGCGCCTCATACATATCCGAGGTCGGGAAATAGACGTCATTGGTGGCGACCAGCGGCAGGTTCTTGGCATAGGCCATCTCGACATGGCCACGCTCGGTCAGACGTTCCGCTTCGGGCTGGCCGTCCTCGCCCGGGTGGCGTTGCAGTTCAATATAAAGCCGGTCCGGAAACATCGCGGCCAATCGGTCAACCAAAGCCTCTGCCGCCGGGCGCTGCCCCTGTTGCAGCAACCGCCCGACCGGCCCGTCGGGACCGCCGGACAGGCAGATCAGACCGTCTGAGCGGTCGGCCAGTTCATCCAAGGTCACCTGCGGAAGCTGCCCGCCCTTGTCCACATAAAGGCAGGAACTGAGCTTCATCAGGTTCTCATATCCAACCTCGGACTGCGCCAGCAGCACCAGCGGCGCGGGCGCCTTGGGTTTTTCGCCGGGTTGCGACTGCACATAGGTAAGATCGACCTGACAGCCCATGATCGGCTGCACACCGGCACCGCTGGCCGTTACCGAAAACTCGAGCGCGGAGAACATGGAATTGGTGTCCGTCACGGCAACGGCAGGCATCTCCATCTTCTCGCACAGGGCGGGCAGCTTTTTCAGCCGCACGGCGCCTTCGAGAAGAGAATATTCTGTGTGAACGCGGAGGTGAATGAATCGAGGGGAACTGCTCATGCTGCCTACGCTATCCCACCCTGCGGAGTTGCAAAAGCAGGAACCGCAGCTTTGAAATGCCGGAAAAATCGGCGGCGATTATTCGGCTTTTTCAGAAGGTGCTTCGGGGATGGCAGGCCCCTTCTACCAAAAAGCGCTTTAATAACAACCGACTGACCGTTATGAAAAAGCGACATTCACAAGTCGCGGGTGCCTAATGGTGTATCATACAGGCAGTTTTTCTTGCCAGACAAGGCGCGCTGTTTCTAACATCTGACGGCAAGCTATCCGCCCGCCACTCTTTCTACGTCGCATCGAAGGAGGGCCTAACGGGCGCAACTGGGTAACGCGACGGGTTTCTCGTATGAATATCACGTTTCTTCTGAACGGAGAGACAGTGGAGCTGGCGGACGTCAATCCGACAGCGACCCTGCTGGACTGGTTGCGCGAAGATCGTGGCCTGACCGGCACCAAGGAGGGCTGCAACGAAGGCGATTGCGGGGCCTGCACCGTCATGGTGACGGATGAGGGTGGCCACAAGGCGCTGAATTCCTGCATCCTGTTCCTACCGCAATTGCATGGCAAAGCAGTCCGCACCGTCGAAGGTGCCAGCGGCCCGAATGGCGAGTCCCATCCTGTTCAGCAGGCGATGGTTGATCTGCACGGGTCGCAGTGCGGCTTTTGCACCCCCGGTTTCGTCATGTCGATGGTGGCAAGCCACGCCAATGGTGCCACGGATCACGACACACAGCTTGCCGGAAACCTGTGCCGGTGCACGGGATACGCCCCGATCATTCGCGCGGCTGCAGCGGCCGAGGCGCAACCGGTTCCGGTTTGGGTCAAGGACAAGCCGGTGGCAACGCGGGTGACTTCGCCCATGCTGCCGGGGTCAACGGATGAGCTGGCGGCAGTTTATGCTCAGCATCCTGACGCCACCCTGGTTGCCGGCGCAACCGATGTTGGGCTTTGGGTCACGAAACAACTGCGGGATCTCGATCCGGTGATATTCCTGAACCGTTGCGATGACCTGAAGGAAATCACCATCACGGATGACGAAATCCGCTTCGGTGCCATGGTCGACATGAACCGCATGGGTGAGGCATTGGCCGACCTGCATCCCTCTTACGCCGAGATGATCCGCCGTTACGCCAGTGTTCAGGTGCGCCACGCGGCCACCGTCGGTGGCAACATCGCCAACGGCTCGCCCATCGGGGACAACCCGCCTGCCCTGATTGCCTTGGGTGCAACACTGCATCTGCGCAAGGGTAATACACGCCGGTCGATCCCGCTGGAAGAGTTCTTCATCGACTACGGCAAGCAGGACCGCGCACCGGGCGAATTCGTCGAGGCGGTCAGTTTCCCGCGCCAGGATGATCGCTTGAAAGCCTACAAGCTCAGCAAACGGTTCGATCAGGATATCTCGGCCGTGTGCGGGTGTTTCAACATCATTGTGGCAGACGGTGTCGTCGCTGATGCGCGTATCGCGTTCGGCGGCATGGCTGGCATTCCCAAGCGCGCTTCGAATGTCGAAGCGGCCCTGACAGGCAAACTCTGGACACATGAGACTGTTCAAGCCGCCATCCCAACCTTTGCCAACGACTTCACGCCGATGACGGATATGCGCGCCTCGGCCACCTACCGGTTGGAGACCGCAAAAGCGATGCTTGAGAGGTACTTCCTCGAAGATCAGGGTGAAGTGACAAACGTTTTGGAGGTGTCGGCATGAGCGTGACCAAACCCCTCCCCCATGACGCGGCGCCGCTGCATGTCTCTGGAACCGCGCGCTATGTGGATGACATTCCCACACCAAAAGGTTCTCTGCATCTGGCCTTTGGATTGAGCCCGATTGCCAAGGGTACGATCACGTCGATGGATCTGTCAGCGGTGAAAGCTGCCGATGGGGTCGTCATGGTCATGACCGCCGATGATCTGCCTTTTGCAAATGACGTCTCTCCGTCGATCCATGACGAGCCCTTGCTGTCGGATGGCACGATCCACTACATTGGCCAGCCCGTTTTCCTTGTGATCGCCACCAGCCATCTGGCCGCGCGCAAGGCAGCCCGGCTGGGCAAGATCGACTACGCCGAAGAAACCCCGATCCTGACGGTCGAAGAGGCTTTGGCCGCGGACAGCCGGTTTGAAGATGGTCCCCGTATTTATGCCAAAGGTGACGCTGATGCCGCCATCGCCGGGGCCGCGCATGTCATCGAAGGCACGTTCGAGATCGGCGGGCAGGAGCATTTCTATCTGGAAGGCCAGGCCGCGCTGGCCGTGCCGAACGAAGGCGCAGATATGCTGGTGCACAGCTCGACCCAGCACCCGACCGAGATTCAGCACAAAGTGGCGGATGCCTTGGGTGTTCCCATGCATGCCGTTCGTGTTGAGACCCGCCGTATGGGCGGAGGTTTTGGCGGCAAGGAAAGTCAGGGCAACGCTCTGGCCGTATCCTGTGCCGTGGCCGCCCGCGCCACCGGCAAGGCCTGCAAGATGCGCTATGACCGCGACGATGACATGATCATCACCGGCAAACGCCACGCCTTCCGTATCGCATACAAGGCCGGTTTCGATGAAAACGGGCACATTCAGGGTGTTTCCTTCCTGCAATATGCCATTTGCGGCTGGGCGCAGGACCTGTCCCTGCCTGTCGCCGACCGTGCGATGCTGCATTCCGACAACGCCTATCTGTTGCCCAATGCGCGGATCGAAAGCCACCGGCTGAAAACCAACACCCAATCCGCCACCGCTTATCGGGGCTTTGGCGGGCCGCAGGGTATGGTTGGTATCGAACGCGTCATGGATCACGCAGCCTATGAATTGGGCTTGGACCCGGTCGAACTGCGCCGCCGGAATTATTACGAACCGGCTCATGCTGTCGCGGACGCTGAGCCTGCGGAAAAACCTCTGGGCCATCCCGATCCGCACGAAGACCTAACCAGCCGCGGCGCTGTCGAGATGGTGGACGCCCCCGTGCGCCCCTTGCCCGCAGGCGGCAACACCACGCCCTACGGGATGGAAGTCAGCGATTTCGAACTGCACGGAATGACCGAAAAGCTGCTGAAAACCAGCGATTACGCGTCACGCAAGGCGGCCATCGAGAAGTGGAACGCCGAGAATAGAGTGATCAAGAAGGGCATCGCTTTTGCCCCGGTCAAGTTCGGTATTTCCTTCACCCTGACCCACCTGAACCAGGCGGGTGCGCTGGTGCATGTGTATCAGGACGGCTCTGTCCACCTGAACCATGGCGGCACCGAAATGGGTCAAGGCCTGTTTCAGAAGGTCGCGCAAGTTGCGGCCTCGCGCTTTGGCATTCCGCTCGAGATGGTGAAGATCACCGCCACCGATACCGCGAAGGTACCCAACACCTCGGCGACGGCAGCCTCGTCGGGCAGCGATCTGAACGGTATGGCGGTGAAAGCCGCCTGCGACACTATCCGTGACCGGATGGCCGATTATCTGGCCGAACGCCATCAGGCCAATCCGTCGGCGGTGACGTTCTCGGACGGCCATGTCTCGGTCGGAGAGGAACGCTATACCTTCGCCGAAGCTGCCGCGCTGGCTTATCAGGGCCGCATCAGCCTGTCGGCGACCGGGTTCTACAAAACACCCAAGATCGAGTGGGACCGGATCAAGGGCCGTGGCCGTCCGTTCTTTTACTTTGCCTACGGGGCCTCGATCACCGAGGTCGCTGTCGACACGCTGACCGGTGAAAACCGCATCCTGCGCACGGATATCCTGCACGACGCTGGTGCGTCGCTGAACCCGGCGTTGGACATCGGGCAGGTCGAAGGCGGGTATGTTCAGGGCGCAGGCTGGCTGACAACCGAGGAACTGGTTTGGGACGGCAAGGGCAATCTGCGCACCCATGCGCCGTCGACGTACAAGATTCCGGCATGTTCCGACCGGCCCGACATATTCAATGTCGCGCTCTGGGATGGCGAAAACCGCGAGGGCACGATCTATCGGTCCAAAGCGGTCGGAGAGCCGCCGTTCATGCTGGGCATTTCCGCCTGGCTGGCACTGTCAAATGCAGTGGCGGCTTGCGGGGACAGCTATCCGGCATTGGATGCGCCCGCCACGGCCGAAGAGGTCTGGCGCGGCGTCCAAAGGATGAAGGGAGGCATCTGATGGGATTTGATCGGGAGGCTTTGAGGGAGGCGGTCAATACCCACGGCAAGGTGGTCCGGGTGGTTATCGCCGGGATCAAGGGGTCGTCCCCGCGCGAGGTCGGGGCCGCAATGCTTGTCTGGAAAGACGGGCAGTCCGGCACGATCGGAGGCGGCACTTTGGAATTTCAGGCGGCGGAAGCCGCAAGAACACAAGCCGTTTCGTCCCGCCTGACGCAACATGCGCTTGGCCCCGATCTGGGCCAGTGCTGCGGTGGTGCTGTGATGCTGCTCAGCGAGATCTATGATCTTGTTGCGGTGGAAGGGCTGGATGACAATATCATCGCTCGCCCGGTTTCGACAGGCGCGATGCCGCTGTCGGTCAAACGGATGCTGGCGCAAGCCCGGGGTCAGGGTGTCGAACCCGAAGCTCAGTTGTTAGACGGCTGGATGGTCGAGCCAGTTCACACACCGGCCCGCAATCTGTGGATCTGGGGCGCCGGCCATGTGGGCCGTGCCCTGGTCGATGTCCTGTCCCCTCTGCCCGATCTGGCAATCACCTGGGTCGATACCGGGCCTGAGCGGTTCCCAGAAACGGTGCCGCCGGGTGTAACCGCTGTTCCGGCCGCCAAGCCAGCGGAACTGGTTCGCCATGCACCGCGAGATGCAGAGCATTTGGTCCTGACCTACTCGCACAATCTGGACCTGGAGCTTTGCAACAGGCTGCTTTTGCACGATTTCCGCTTTGCCGGGCTGATCGGCTCGGCTACGAAATGGGCGCGATTCCGATCGCGGCTGGCAGCCCTTGGGCATTCGCCCGAACGGATCAGCCGGATCACCTGTCCAATCGGTGACACCGGCCTGGGCAAACACCCGCAGATGATTGCCGTTGGCGTCGCGGCGCAGCTTTTGCGCCCTGCCCGGCAGAACGAGTTGAAAAAGGACCTGAGCGCGTGACCACTCCATTGTTAAGCTTGCAGGGGCTGACCAAAGCCTATCCCGGCGTCGTGGCCAATGATCAGGTGTCCTTTGACATCGGCGAAGGCGAAGTTCACGCCCTGCTGGGTGAAAACGGCGCCGGCAAATCCACGCTGGTAAAGATGATCTACGGGCTGGTGAAGCCCGACAGCGGCACGATGCTGTTGCGCGGCCAATCCTTTGCGCCGCCGGAGCCCCGTGCCGCACGGGCCGACGGGATCGCGATGGTGTTCCAGCATTTCTCGCTGTTCGACGCACTGAATGTGGCCGAGAACATCGCATTGGGGATGGAGAACCCGCCACCCATGGGCGATCTGGCCTCGCGTATCCGGCAAGTGTCCGAAACCTACGGTCTGCCGCTGGACCCGTATCGCACGGTTGGTGATCTGTCTGCGGGCGAACGTCAGAGGGTCGAGATCATCCGCTGTCTGTTGCAGGAGCCCAAGCTCTTGATCATGGATGAGCCGACCTCGGTTCTGACGCCGCAGGAGGTCGATATCCTGTTCGAGACGCTGAACAAATTGCGGTCCGAAGGAACCTCGATCCTTTATATCTCGCACAAGCTGGAAGAAATTCGCACGCTGTGTGATCACGCCACGATCCTGCGTCTGGGCAAGAATGTGGGCGAATGCGTTCCGTCCGAGACCTCGGCGCGGGACATGGCCGAGATGATGGTCGGTTCGACCCTGCAAACGCCGGAACGATCGGGGCGAGAGTTCGGGGACGTTGCGCTGGATGTCAGCGGATTGTCGGTGCCCTCGCCTTCTGAGTTCGGGACCGCGCTGAAGAATGTGCATATGACCGTCCGAAAGAGCGAGGTTCTGGGCATCGGGGGTGTTGCGGGCAATGGGCAGGACGAATTGCTTGGCGTGCTGTCCGGAGAAATTCAGACAACAGCCGACGCGATCAAGTTCAATGGACAACCGATTGGCAAATTGGGTCCGACCGCACGGCGAAAGCTGGGTGTTCTGACCGCCCCCGAGGAGCGGTTGGGTCATGCGGCCGCTCCGGATATGAGCCTTACCGAAAATGCCCTGCTGACCGGATCGGTCCGTGAAGGGCTGGAGAACAACGGGTTTCTGAAATGGGCCGAGACAAAGAGTTTCGCCGAAAAGATCATCAAGGCCTTTGATGTCCGCACGCCCGGGCCGGAAAATGCGGCCCGGTCTCTGTCCGGCGGCAACCTGCAGAAATTCGTTATCGGACGCGAAGTGTTGCAGAACCCCGACGTTCTGGTGGTGAACCAGCCGACATGGGGTGTGGATGCGGCCGCGGCGGCCGCGATCCGGCAGGCCATTCTGGATCTTGCCGCCAAGGGCACTGCCGTCATTTGCATCAGCCAGGATCTGGATGAGCTGATGGAGATATCGGACAGTTTTGCCGCGTTGAATGAAGGACGCCTGAGCGCGCCACGCACGACCACAGGTCTGACCGTGGATGAGATCGGCCTGATGATGGGCGGCGCGCATGGCATGGAGGTGGCGCATGTGTAGACAGATTGACCGCCTCCGGCGGGAGTATTTTCAAAAAGATGAAGAACTTGGAGGGATGAGCAGGTGATTGTGTTGGAGAAACGGCCGCAGCCGTCCAAGGCGTGGTCTTATGCGACCCCTCTGGTGGCCGTGCTGGCAACGATGGTGTTTGGCGGGCTTTTGTTCGCTATTCTGGGCAAGAACCCGCTGCAGGCAATCGGCACCATCTTTTGGGAGCCATTGTTCGGTGAGTTTTCCTTTTACTACCGGCCGCAACTGCTGGTGAAAGGCGCGCCGCTGGTGCTGATCGCGATTGGCCTTTCGCTGGGTTTCCGGGCCGGCATCTGGAATATCGGTGCCGAGGGTCAGTATATCATGGGCGCCATATTCGGCGCTGCTGCGGGACTTGCGTTCTACCCATTGGAGGGCTGGTACATCTTCCCGATAATGGTGATCGCCGGTGCGTTTGGTGGCTGGCTGTGGGCGATGATCCCGGCCTTTTTGAAAGTGCGCTTTGGCACCAACGAAATCCTTGTTTCGCTGATGCTGGTCTATGTGGCCGAGCAGATGCTGGCCTCGGTTTCTCTTGGCCTGCTGAAGAATCCCGAAGGGTTCGGCTTTCCCGGCTCGCGCAACCTGCAATCCTATGAAAGCGCGCATAATGCCGAACTGATTGCGGGATCGGGGATGCACTGGGGTGTCGTGACCGCCTTGATCGCGGTGATCTTTGCCTATGTGCTGCTGAACCGTCACATGCTGGGTTTCCATATCCGACTGACCGGTGAGGCGCCCCGCGCGGCGAAATTCGCGGGCGTAAACCCTGCTCGTCTGATCCTGTTCTGCCTGGGCCTGTCCGGCATGCTGGCCGGGTTGGCAGGCATGTTCGAAGTCTCGGGACCGGCCGGTGTCGTCAGCATCGATTTCAACGTGGGCTACGGCTTTACTGCGATCATCGTGGCCTTTCTGGGCCGCCTGCACCCGGTGGGCATCCTGCTGGCCGGTGGCCTGATGGCGCTGACCTACATTGGCGGCGAAATCGCCCAGTCTCAGATGGGCCTGCCGGCCGCAGCCATTCAGGTGTTCCAGGGGATGCTTCTGTTCTTCCTGCTGGCTTTCGATCTTCTGACAAACTACCGCATCCGTGCGGCCCGTAGCGAGGTGGCGTGACCCATGGACCTTGGTGAAATCAATCCCGTACTTCTGGTCGCCTCGCTGATGGTGGCCGCAACCCCCCTGCTTCTGGCCGCGATCGGAGAGCTTGTCGTCGAAAAGGCTGGCGTTCTGAACCTTGGCGTCGAAGGCATGATGATTGTGGGCGCGATCAGCGGTTTTGCAATCTCGGTCGAAACCGGCTCGCCTTGGCTGGGGTTCATCGCGGCTGCCATCGGTGGCGCCGTTCTGTCCCTTCTGTTCGTCCTGCTGACGCAAGTGGCGCTGGCCAATCAGGTCGCCAGTGGCCTCGCGCTGACGCTGTTCGGTCTTGGGTTCAGTGCATTGATGGGGCAGAGCTATGTAGGGATCAAACCGCCCAGCATGGGCGACATCCATATCCCTGTGCTGAGCGATATCCCGGTCATTGGCCCGATCCTGTTCCAGCACGATCCGATCCTATATGTCGGGATCGCTCTGACGGCCGCCGTCTGGGCCACGCTGAAATACACCCGTGTTGGTCTGATCCTGCGCGCGGTGGGTGAAAACCACGATGCGGCGCACGCCCTGGGCTACAAGGTCATCAAGATCCGCATCATAGCGATCCTGTTCGGCGGAGCCTGTGCCGGACTTGGCGGCGCGTACATCAGCCTGATCCGTGTTCCGCAGTGGACCGAGGGCATGACCGCCGGTGTTGGCTGGATTGCTCTGGCTCTGGTCGTGTTCGCAAGCTGGAAGCCGTGGCGTGCATTGTTGGGTGCTTATTTGTTTGGCGGAATCACAGTGTTGCAGCTTAATCTGCAGGCAGCGGGCGTTGCCATTCCAGTCGAGTATCTGGCAATGTCGCCATACATCATCACGATCCTTGTGCTTGTGATCCTTTCGGCCGACAAGAGCAGCGCACCTGCCTCACTGGGCCGGACCTTCCATGCCTCGCACTAGACGGGGCCAACTGAACCAACTTGGGGAGTAACTAAATGAAATTCACAACACTTCTGACAAGCGCCGCCATGGCCCTGGGTCTGGCGACAAGCGCCATGGCCGAAGACAAAACCAAGGTCGGGTTTGTTTATGTCGGCCCCGTGGGCGACGGCGGCTGGACCTATGAACACAACAAGGGCCGTCTGGCCGTTGAAGAGCATTTCGGTGACAAGGTCGAAACCGTATTTGTTGAATCGGTGCCCGAAGGCCCGGACGCCGAACGTGTGATGACTCAGATGGCGCTGGAAGGTGCTGACCTGATCTTTACCACCTCGTTCGGCTACATGGACCCGACCATCAACGTGGCCAAGAAATTCCCGAACGTGAAGTTCGAGCACGCAACCGGCTATAAGACTGCCGACAACGTCTCGGTCTATTCGGCACGCTTTTATGAAGGCCGCGCCGTTCAGGGCCACATCGCAGGGAAAATGACCCAGTCGAACATCGTCGGTTACATCGGCTCGTACCCGATCCCCGAAGTGATCCGCGGCATCAACTCAGCCTACATCCACGCTAAGAAGGTGAACCCGGATGTCGATTTCAAAATCGTCTGGGCCTACACTTGGTTCGACCCGGCGAAAGAGGCCGACGCGGCCACTGTTCTGATCGAACAGGGCGCGGACGTGATCCTGCAGCATACCGACTCGACCGCGCCGCAGGCGGCCGCGCAAGAGGCAGGCAATGTCATCACGTTCGGTCAGGCCTCGGACATGAGCGAATACGCCCCGAAGCCGCGCGTATCCTCGATCATCGACAACTGGGCGCCTTACTACATCGCGCGCACCCAGGCCGTTATGGATGGATCGTGGGAAACCGTGAACACCTGGGATGGCATCAAGGAAGGTATGGTTGAGATTGGCGAAATCTCGGACGCAGTGCCTGCCGACGTGAAAGAGGAAGCGCTGGCCATGAAGGCAGCCATTGCTGACGGCAGCTACCACCCGTTCACCGGCCCGCTGAAAAAGCAGGACGGCAGCGACTGGCTGGCCGAAGGTGAAGTTGCCGATGACGGTACACTGGCCGGTATGAACTTCTATGTCGAAGGTCTGGAAGGCGAGATTCCGCAGTAAACACTGTAACATTGAAACATTGGGGTTGGCCCTCGGGCCAACCCTTTTTTGTTTCCGTGGCAGCTACGGCACGGCAGATCGCCAGAATACAGCAGGACCTGATTTCAGTTGGCGACTGTTCCCCATCGCCCCAAGCAAAGACCTATCCATACTGGCTGTCGTTCGCCAGCGTGCTTGCGAACCGCTGCCGCAAGACCGGCCGTTGCGTGTTAACCGGCAAGCAGATTGCTCAATGCCCGCTCAGAACCAGCGTGTTGACCGGCATCAGGATCAGGCGCAGGCGCAGGCCAGCCGCGTGGACGACACCGATCGTGTCGACGACATGCAGAAACGCAGCCTCCCAGAAACCCAGGTCTTCATGCTCCAACCGCTCGTGGTTGTCTGTATAGACATTGGCCAGACAATTGCTGCCCGCCGGAATGTCGTCCGCCATGCCTTTGTACAGCGGTTCGAGATAGACAAGGATCGACCCGGGCACCGTATTGGTCTGCACATCGCGCAATTCGTCCGAGGGGCGGATCTGACCCGAGGGGATCACGTCCTGCACCTCGACCACAACCATCGGGATCACCGTAAACGGTTTGGTCATGCAGCCAAGTTCTCCGATCATGCCGGGCTTGATGACCTGTGCGGACAGCTGATTGAAGGCCGCCTGGAACCGGTCATGACCGGACGAGGACGGAACCAGAATACCAGCCGGGCGCAGCAGCGGGCTGACATAGTCGCCGACCTGCAATCCGAACTGTTCGACGCGGCCCGTGACCCCCGCATTGATGACGGTTTTGTCCAGCTCGGTCAGGGCAGCGTCCAGTTGTGCATTGGCACTGGCCAGTTGCGCGGGAATCAACTCTTCGATCTGCTGAACGACCGCAGCGCGCCGGGATTGGGCTGCTGTCACTTGGGCTTCACGCTCGGCCACCAGGTTTTCAAGGCGGTCGATTTCGGCCAGACGCACAGCGCTTGATCCTTCGTCGCGCAGGGTTGTATTGCGCTCAAGATCCTCCAGCGCCTGATCAAGCGCGGCCTTTGCGCCGGCAATCCCGGCTTCCGCCTCGGCCAGATCGGTTTGCGCGACTTTCAGCGAGGCCTGAACCTGCGCGATTTCAGCATGCGCCGCCTCGACCTGCGCGGTCTGGGCCAGATCCTCGATCCGGAAGATCGGTTGCCCGGCCGTGACCTGTTCGTTGTTACGAACGTAAACCTCGGACACGCGCCCGCCCAATTGCGGCAGGATGGTGACAGTGCGGAAATAGGACGCCGCCGTGCTGCTGGCGGGATGAAAATAAAACAGCGTGGTGATCACGGTCAGCGCCAGAATGGCACAGGTGGTCAGACCCCAGCGCAGTTCGTACCACATTGTGAACAGAGTGATCTCGTGACCGATCCGCTTGCCCTGAACATAGCGTCGAAACAGATAATCCGGCAGCACCGTGACCAGCGCACACATCAATGTTTCAAGCATGACTTAGTGCTCCTGCTGCGGTTCTTGTGCCGGTTGTGGCGCAGATGGTTCCGGCGCGCGTTGCGGCGCCAGGGACCGGATGGCATCGGCAATTCCACGCAGGGGTGCAGCAAAATCCGGGAACTGGAACCCGGCCACAAGGATCGCCGCGACCCAGAACAGACCGTTATGAGTGAACAACGCCAGCAGCGCCAGAATACCCACCAGCTGAAATTGCGGATGGTTGGACTGGTGTGCAATTTTCTCGGGGATCGAATGCAGGGTGAAATATGCGACCCCAAGCAAAACAATCACGACAACAGTAAAAAACAGCATGAAAGTGAAAAGAAAATCGCTTCCGTCTGCCTGTGTCACGTAGGACGGAATATGTCCCGTGGCCATCGGGTGTAAATCTGCGGCGTTCACCCTGCCCTCCCTTTATCTGATTGCCCACTGTTTGAATGGGTTGAAGCGCAAATTCAAGCCTGCTTGAATGACCTGACCCCGCTTCACGGGTTGTGTTCCATAAACATCGATTCAGACGGATAAAACGAGTTGATTGATTTTCTGATCATTGGCGGCGGCATCGCCGGTCTGAGCGCAGGCGCACGCCTGTCGCAATTTGGCTCTGTCACCGTGCTGGAAGCAGAAGACGCGCTGGGGTATCACGCTTCGGGTCGGTCGGCTGCCCTGTTCGAAGAAAGCTATGGGCCACCGTCGGTGGTCGCGTTGAACAGGGCCGGTGCGCAGTTTCTGCAATCCGATAACGGCGGATATCTGACACCTCGGGGGATCATGCTGGTTGCGGCACCCCATCAGGCCGAAGAATTCAGGAAAGATGCCGAAAACCTGAGCGTGGCGCCGATTTCCACGGAAGACGCCTTGGCCCGTGTCCCGATCCTGGACCCGGACACGCTGGCCTTCGCGGCAGTTGGTCATGCCGCGTTTGACATCGACACGGACCGGTTGTTGCAGGATTTTGCCCGAACCATACGAAAGAACGGCGGCCAAATTCTGACCAGGCGCAAGGTCAATGCAATCAGCAAGCCCCGGCACTGGGAAATAAAGGCAGATCAGGTTTATCAAGCCCGGATGCTGGTCAATGCCGCTGGCGCATGGGCTAATGAAATCGCGGAACTGGCCGGGATCGCACCGCTCGGCATCACGCCGTATCGCAGATCGATGGCCCGCATTCCTGCGCCGGGCGGATATGACGTGCGCGGCTGGCCCATGATGCTGGGTGCCGGCGACAGCTGGTATGCAAAGCCGGACGCGGGAAATCTGATCGTGTCCCCTAGCGAGACTGATCCCGTCGCCCCCCACGATGCCTATGCCGATGACATGGTTCTGGCTGAAGGGTTGGCCCGGTATGAAGCGATGGTCACGGAACCTGTCAACCGGGTTTTGGCGAACTGGGCGGGATTGCGCAGCTTTGCCCCGGACGGAACTCTGGTTCTGGGGCCTGATCCCGGCGACCCCTCGTTCGTCTGGTCCGTCGGTCAGGGCGGTTACGGGTTTCAGACCGCACCCGCTGCATCACAGCTTGTCGCGGATCTGACAACAGGCGCCGCCCCCGAACTGGATCAGGAAACAGTCGCCGCTTTGAGCCCGGCAAGGTTTAACGCATGACCCGCCGCAAGTTGCCCTCGAACGCGAGCGTTGCGACGCCGGAGGCCGGCGGAAAATTGGTTGCTCCGGCCGCAGGCCGGAACAGCGGTGTTCTTTGCGACCTGTTGCTGCAATGGGCACCGCGTTCAGGTTCCGCGCTTGAGATTGCCAGTGGCACAGGCCAGCATGTCAGTGCCTTTGCGAACGTCCTGCCCGAAGTCAATTGGCAACCGACCGAATTTGATCCTGTTCGCCGCGCCAGCATCGACGCCTATACAACGGCCCTGGCCAACGTATCGAAGGCCGCGCATCTGGATGCCACAACCGAGGGCTGGCACAAGCAGTTTGCAGAGCTCGACCTTGTGGTCCTGATCAACCTGCTTCACCTTATCAGTTGGGACGAAACAAAGACGCTTCTGACGGAAATCGCCCGGGCGCTTTGCGTAAATGGGCGTTTTGTCCTTTATGGCCCGTTCAAGCGTTCCGGTATCCTGATCAGCGACGGCGACCAACGCTTTCACGACGCCCTTTTCCAGCAAGATCCTGAAATCGGGTACAAAAACGATGATGACATCGCTGAATTTATGGAAGGGCAAGGATTGAGTGTTGTCGAAAGAGTGGAGTTGCCTGCAAATAATCTAGCCTTCATTGCGGATAAACGCGGCAACTGATCAAGATCAAAGTCTAGTGGTGACCTTCGATATATTCCGTTTTTTGTATATAACGGAGAACGTCAATGACCTGGACGACAAAACTGTCTGAAACCCGAAGCGGTTTGCGCAACCTGAATGGGGCGATTCCCGACACGGCTCGCGCCTTCGGCGCGTTGGGAAAGTCCGTCAAAGAAGGCGGTGCGTTAGACTACAAGATCAAGGAATTCATCGCGCTTGGGATGTCGATCGCCGCGCGCTGTGAACCCTGCATCTCATTGCACACAGAAGCCCTTGTGAAGGCCGGGGCTTCTCGCGACGAAGTCTCGGACGTGCTTTCAATGGCCATCCAGATGGGCGGTGGACCATCCATGATGTACGCGGCCAAGGCATTGGAATGTTTCGACGAACTTTCCAATAAGTAACAATAAGTTACCCTATAATCCCAGCGCAAAAGGCGGCGCACTTCAAGTGCACCGCCCATGGTCCTAACTTAACCGTCCTTGCGGATGGTTTCGTTCTTCGGATCGTAGGGGCTGTCGCAGGTGACGACCGCGTCCCACAATTTATCCTGAATCTTGACCTGCAGCTTGGTGCCTTCGACTGCCAGTTCGGGCTTCACATAGCCCATGCCGATGGACTTCTCGAAGGCCACAGAATACCCGCCAGAGGTCAGACGACCCACGCGCTCACCTTCCGGAGTGTACAGCGCCTCGCGGCCCCATGGGTCGGCATCATCCGGTCCGTCGATCAGCAGCGTGCAGCACTTCACGCGCACGCCGGTCTCTTCCAGCTTGGCCTTGCCGTAGAAGTCTTTCGACAGGTCGACAAAGCGCGGCAGGTCAGCTTCCAGCGGGGTCGCGTCGCGGCCCAGCTCAGTGCCGAAGGCGCGATAGGATTTCTCCTGACGCAGCCAGTTCTGGGCACGGGCTCCGACCAGCTTCATGCCATGTTTCTCACCGGCTTTTTCCAGCAGGTCGAACAGGTAGTTCTGCATCTCGATCGGATGGTGCAATTCCCAACCCAGCTCACCGGTATAGGCCACACGGATTGCGTTGACCGGGCACATACCCAATTCGATCTGACGGGCCGACAACCACGGGAAGCGCTTGTTGGACAGTGCGGTTTCCGGATCGGCGTCCTTGATGACTTCTTTCAGAACGTCACGCGACTTGGGTCCCGCGATGGCGAAGACGCCCCACTGGGTGGTCACGTCCTGGATCTCGATGTAGCCAAACTCCTCCATCTTGTCCTCGGCCGCCTTACGCAGATAGTCGGCGTCGTACTCGGTCCATGCGCCGGCAGAGACGATGTAGTAGTTGTTCTCGCCGTTGCGGACGATGGTGTATTCGGTGCGGGTGGTACCGTGCGAGGTCAGCGCGTAGGTCAGGTTGATACGACCGACCTTGGGCAGCTTGTTGCAGGTGAACCAGTCCAGGAACTGGGTCGCGCCGGGGCCTTTGATCACATGTTTGGTAAAGGCCGACGCGTCGATCAGGCCAACGCCTTCACGGATCGCCTTGGCTTCTTCGACGGCATATTGCCACCAGCCACCACGGCGGAACGACCGGCTTTCCTTGTCGAAGTTGTCCGGCGCGTCCAACGGGCCGAAATAGTTCGGACGTTCCCAGCCATTGACCCATCCGAACTGTGCGCCACGTGCTTTCTGCCGATCATAGGCCGGAACGGTACGCAGCGGACGGCAGGCTTCACGCTCTTCATCCGGGTGGTGCAGGATGTAAACGTGCTCATAACACTCTTCGTTCTTGCGCGCTGCGAACTCGGTGGTCATCCAGTTGCTGCTGTAGCGTTTGGGATCCAGCGACGCCATGTCGATCTCAGCTTCACCGTCGACCATCATCTGTGCGAGGTAGTAACCGGTGCCGCCAGCGGCAGTGATACCGAACGAGAAACCTTCGGCCAGCCACATGTTGCGCAAGCCCGGTGCCGGACCGACCAGCGGATTGCCGTCAGGGGTGTAGCAAATCGGGCCGTTGAAATCGTCCTTCAGACCGGATTCGGCACAAGACGGCACGCGTTCGGCCATTGCCATATACTGATCCGCGATCCGGTCCAGATCCAGCGGGAACAGGTCGGCACGGAAGCTGTCCGGCACGCCATGTTCAAAGCGCGCAGGGGCACCATGTTCATAGATCCCCAGAATCCAGCCGCCACGCTCTTCACGCGCGTAGGATTCGTTGTCGGCGTCACGCACAACGGGGTGTTCCGGGTTGCCTGCTTCGCGCCATTTGACCAGTTCGGGGTCCTTGTCCATGACGATGAAGGTGTGTTCGACCGGAATCGCGGGCATTTTGATGCCCAGCATCTTGGCAGTGCGCTGTGCGTGGTTGCCCGATGCGGTCACGACATGCTCGGCTGTGATCACGACCTTCTCTTCGCTTTCGACAAGGTTGCCACCCTTTTCCACCATTTTGGTACAAGTGACTTCCCAATGGGTGCCGTTCCAGTGGAACGCGTCAGCCTGCATCTTGCGCACGATATCGACGCCTCGCTGACGGGCCCCCTTGGCCATCGCCTGCGTTACGTCCGCAGGGTTAATATAGCCGTCTTCGGTGTGATAGATCGCGCCCTTCAGGTCCGAGGTCTCGATCAGCGGCCAGCGTTCCTTGATCTGCTCGGGTGTCAGCCACTCGTAGGCGACGTCGCAGGTTTCGGCTGTGGACGCATAGAGCATGTATTCGTCCATACGCTCTTGCGTTTGCGCCATGCGCAGGTTGCCGACCACGGCGAAACCTGCGTTCAGGCCGGTTTCCTCCTCGAGCGTCTTGTAGAAGTCGACCGAGTATTTGTGGATGTGAGTTGTCGCATAGGACATGTTGAACAGCGGCAGCAGACCGGCGGCGTGCCATGTCGATCCGGACGTCAGTTCGTCCCGCTCGATCAGCATCACATCGTCCCAGCCCGCCTTGGCCAGATGATACGCAATCGAGGTGCCGACGGCGCCGCCGCCTACGACCAGTGCTTTGACTTGGGTTTTCATATGCCCGCTCTCCGGAATGAATCTGTTTGGCATGGTTTATGACGAATGGCGCATCTGATCGCAAAGTCCATCCGACGCAAAAACGGACAAAACCGACCTTAGTGCACGAACAACAGAAGTTCGGTCAGCTGAAGATCGTTGAATTTGAGTATTTGGGAAAAGATGAAGCGGCAGGGCCGCTCACAATATCTTGCCCGGGTTCATGATATTGTCCGGATCCAAAGCAGATTTGATTGCGGCCATGTAATCCAACGCGGCCCCGAGCTCTCGATGAAGGTAGGGTCGCTTGCCTTGCCCGATGCCATGTTCACCCGTGCAAGTTCCGTCCATTGAGATGGCCAGATCATTCAGCCAGCCGACGAATTGTTCAGCATTGGACACCTCGGCTGCATTGTCCATGTCGATCAACAACAGAGTGTGGAAGTTGCCGTCCCCGACATGCCCTACCATCGGCGCGACCAGGCCCAGCTCGGCCGCTTTGGCCTGGGTGGCAGTCACACATTCGGAGAGACGCGAGATCGGGACGCAGACATCGGTCGAAATACCACTTGTGCCGGGTCGCAATTGCAGACACGCCCAGTACATGTCGTGGCGGGCCTGCCAAAGCCTATTACGTTCTTCCGTGGTCGAGGTTGCGGCGAAATCGGTACCGCCAAACTCATCCGCGATGTGTCCGAAGGTTTCGGCCTGTTCGATGGCACCGGATTCGGACCCGTGAAACTCGAGCAACAAGAGCGGTGTTTCAGGGAGAGCCAGGCCGGAATAGGCATTGGCCGCCTTGACCGACAACTCGTCCAGCAATTCGATCCGGGCCACGGGGATGCCGTATTGGATCGTCATCATGACGGCCTGACAGGCCGCATCGACGGAGGGAAAAGAACACCGGGCTGAACTGATCGCCTCGGGGATGCCCTGAAGGCGCAGCGTCAGTTCGGTGATGATGCCCAAGGTGCCCTCGGCCCCGATAAGCAGCCGGGTCAGGTCATATCCGGCCGAGGACTTTTTGGCCCTGTGGCCGGTACGAATGATCCGCCCATCCGGCATCACGGCCTCGAGGCTGAGTATATTGTCCTTCATCGTGCCGTAGCGGACGGCATTGGTGCCTGACGCGCGGGTCGCAGCCATCCCGCCCAGCGAGGCATTCGCCCCCGGGTCGATGGGAAAAAAAAGGCCCTGATCCCGCAGATACGTATTCAGATCCTCACGCGTGACACCGGGTTGCACAAGACAGTCCAGATCACCGGCATTGACTGCCAGTATCTTGTTCATCTGGCTCAGATCAACGCAAACCCCACCTGCGGGCGCGTTCACGTGCCCTTCCAGCGAAGTGCCGGTTCCAAATGCAATTACCGGCACTTTGTGAAGGGCACAGGTGCTGACGATATCCGAGACTTCTGCGGTTGAGTGTGGAAAGACCACCGCGTCCGGCGGCTGGTTTTCTATCCAGGTCGTCGTATGCCCATGCTGCTCGCGGATGGCATCACCCGTTTGCAGCCGGTCCCCGAATGTCTGTTTCAGGATACCGATTGCGGTTGCAATCCCGTCCTCATTCCGGGGCAAAGCGTTTGCCTGCACCATGGTCTTTCCTTTCTGCCGCTCGGCTATTCACCCAGCGCGATACCTTCACGACGCGGATCCGCGCCACCGCTCAGAACCTCTCCGATTTCGATAGCATGCAGGCCCGAGGTCAGATCCCGGGCATTCACTTCGAAACCCAGCTCGGTCAGGGCATCCAGGAAACCTTCTGCACCGGTGCCCAACTCGACATCATAGGTCCCAAAACGGTTGACCAGATGCGGCAAGGACACTGCCTGCTGCACATCCATGCCCCAATCGGCCCAGGCGATGATCGATTTGGCGACATACCCGATGATGCGGCTGCCGCCAGGCGAGCCTATGGCCAGCACCGGAGCACCGTCCTGCATGACGATGGTCGGGCTCATCGACGATCGGGGGCGTTTGCCGGGTTCAAGCCGGTTGGCAATCGGGACGCCGTCCTTGTGCGTTCGGAACGAGAAATCCGTCAGTTCATTGTTCAGCAGGAAGCCGTTTGTCATCAGCCGTGAGCCAAAGCCGTTTTCGATCGTTGTCGTCATCGACAGCACATTTCCATACCGGTCAACGATCGAGATATGCGACGTCGACGGCAGCTCCAGAGAAACATCATCCGCCAGGTTCAGGGCGTGGTCGAACTCGGGCTTGCCGGGTGTTGCCTCGGTCAGGGTACCTTCCTGGTTCAGCAGCGAACCGCGCTGGGAAAGATAGTCCGGGTCCACCAGACCGGCGGTCGGCACCGGGACGAAATCGCTGTCAGCCATGTAGCGACCGCGATCGGCAAATGCCAGTCTCGAGGCGTCACCGATCAATCGCCACGCTTCGGGGTTTTCCGACCCGAGGCCAGCCAGATCGTAGCCGTCCAGCATTCCCAGAATTTGCCCGACCGTCAGGGCACCTGATGATGGCGGGCCCATGCCGCAGACCTCATAGGCCCGGTAGGCCGCGCAAACCGGCGCGCGCTCGACCACCTGATAGAGCGCGAGGTCGACCCCGGACAACACACCCGGATTGCCCGGCGCCGAGCGAACTGTGTTCACGATGCCCGCAGCAATATCGCCACCGTAAAACCCGGCTGAGCCTTCACTTGCCAAAGTGCGAAGCGTTTCGGCATATGCCGGATTTGTCAGCCGCTGCCCCTGTTCCAAAGGTGCCCCACCGGGCAGGAAATATTCGGCCGTAGCAGGAAAACGCGCCAGACGCTCGGCGTCGTTCGCGACCAAAGCCGCCAACCGGGGCGACACCAGAAATCCGTCATCGGCCAGCGCGATGCCGTCCTTGAACAATGAGGGCCATGAGCTGCGCCCCCAGCGCCGATGCGCTTCTTCGAGCAAGGCAGGCGTACCGGGCGTTCCCACAGAAAGGCCACCGACAAC
Organism: Ruegeria sp. D1(2025); assembly: GCF_056536425.1. Taxonomy (NCBI): domain Bacteria; kingdom Pseudomonadati; phylum Pseudomonadota; class Alphaproteobacteria; order Rhodobacterales; family Roseobacteraceae; genus Ruegeria; species Ruegeria sp. D1(2025). Next base: position 199,128 of record NZ_JBQFPO010000008.1, read on the forward strand.
GGCATCGAAAAACTTCAGCGGCTCTCCGTTTTCGTTCTGAAACAGCGTGGGTCTTGCCGCGAGCGGTGCAGTTTCACGCCCGTCCAGCGTGGTCAGCTGACCGCTGGCCGCATCGTACCAGACCAGAAAGGCGCCACCGCCCAGACCTGACGATTGCGGCTCGACCAATCCCAGAACAACCTGAACGGCAACCATCGCGTCCGCCGCCGTGCCCCCGTCGCGCAGCACCCGCGCGCCCGCCTCGACCGCAAGCGGGTTGGCGGCGGCCACCATCCAGTCTTGCGCTTCAACCGGGGCCCCAGCCATCTTCGCTTCAAGCGCTGCGATCACCTCAGCGGTCAGCGCCTGCGCCTCACCTTCGGTCGCCGCCTCGGGCGACACCGCGTCCGCAGTTTCCTGAGCGAATACCGAAGTGGTCGAGACAGCCACAGACAGAAGCAGTCCTGAAATCAATCCCCGTTTCATAGTGTCCTCTCAATCTAATAATGATGAAATACACGATCGCCCCGGCATTTCCGACCGGGGCGTCATTTTGTCAAAGCATTGATGGCACCACCTGATCCGGTGGCCGATGCCCGTCCTCGAAGGTTTTGATATTGATGATAACCTTCTCGCCCATCTCAATCCGCCCCTCCAGCGTGGCGGACCCCATGTGCGGCAACAGGACAACGTTGGGCAGTTGCCTCAGGCGCGGGTTGACGTCGGTACCGTGTTCGTAGACATCCAACCCTGCCCCCGCGATTTCGCCTGACCGGATCATGCGGGTCAGCGCATTTTCATCGACCACTTCACCCCGCGACGTGTTCACAAGAACGGCCGACGGTTTCATCAGCTTCAGACGACGTGCGTTCATCAGATGAAAACTTGACGGCGTCGACGGGCAGTTGACCGAGATGACATCCATCCGCGACACCATCTGGTCCAGGCTCTCCCAATAAGTCGCTTCAAGTTCTTCTTCGATCTCGGGGCGCAGCCTGCGGCGGTTGTGGTAATGCACCTGCATTCCGAACGCGGCGGCACGGCGCGCGACAGCCTGACCGATCCGGCCCATGCCGAGGATGCCAAGCCGGCGACCGCCGATCCGCCCTCCAAGGAATGCCGTGGGCGCCCATCCCGTCCAATCGCCCTTTTGCATGATCGCCAGCCCCTCGGGGATACGGCGTGTGACGGCCAATATCAGCGCCATTGTCATATCCGCGGTATCATCGGTCAGAACACCGGGGGTGTTCGAGACCAGTATCCCACGCTGCCGCGCCGTCGCGACATCGATATTGTCGACGCCGGCGCCATAATTTGCGATCAGCCGCAGGTTTTCACCCGCCTGCCCCAGCAGTCCGCCGTCAATGGTATCCGTGACCGTCGGGACAAGGACATCCGCCTCTTTCACGGCCGCGACAAGCTCGTCGCGGGTCATGGGTGTATCATCGTCCCGCAGGCGCACATCGAACAGCTCGCTCAATCGGGTTTCCACTGCCTCTGGCAACCGTCGCGTAACGACAACACTCAGACGTTCTCTTGGCACTTTCGCCCTCCCACTGCTTTGCAAACGTGCGCGCGCCATGTCATCGTGGCGCAGGATAAGGCGGGGCACAAGAACCCCACGGCCATTGAGTCGACCTTTTTTCGAAACCCGTTGAACAGGTATAAGAGCAGGCATTCGGTGAGTGGTTTTCTATCGGTAAAACGCCCGGTTCTGGCGATCCTGTCTGTATTTCTGATCGTGTTCGGCACATTGGCGGCCAGCGCGCAGGACAAACGCGGCCCCGTCACCAACCTGCCGTTGCCACGTTATGTGTCGATGAAAGCCGCTGAAGGGAATGTGCGACGCGGGCCATCACTGACCCATCGAATCGATTGGGTGTTCAAACGGCGCGGGATGCCGTTGCAGATCACTGCCGAATACGGAAACTGGCGCAAGGTTCAGGATCGCGACGGCGCCGGAGGTTGGGTCCACTACGCCCTGTTGTCAGGCGTACGGACCGTTCTGATCGAAAGCGACATGCTGCCGGTCTATTCCAGTCCCGACCCTGCGTCTCAGGTCAGCGCTCATTTCGAAGCGGGCGTCGTGGCCCGCCTTGGAACCTGCACGGTTGACTGGTGCCGCGTCTCAGCCGGTGGCTATCGCGGCTGGACGCTGAAAGGTAACCTGTGGGGCGTCGATCCTGCAGAAATCCGGGAATAGCCCTTTCGCCGACGTCTATTCCGGGTCGCCAACGCCGCGAGCGCCAAGCTCCTGATCCAGCATCAAAAGGTGCCAGCGATCACCGTTGGCTGCCTTTGCCTTGTCCAGCACCTGACCTATCAGATCCTCTTCCTCGATCTGCTCGTCCAGAAACCAGTTCAACATGTTCTGGGTGCTGAACTCCCTGACTTCCTGCGCCAGTTCGAACAACGCATTGATCTGACCTGTAACGGTCTTCTCCTGCGCCAGCGCCGCTTCCAACACATCAACCGGCGAGCCAAAATCCACCTGGGGTTTGGCAATCCCGTCAATCTCTATCCGCCCCCCGCGCTTGGCCAAAAACTCGAAGATACGCATAGCGTGTGCGTTTTCCTCTGCCGACTGGCTTTTGAACCACTGTGCAAAGCCCGGCAGATCCTGGGATTCGAAATAAGCGGCCATCGCAAGATAGGAATACGAGGCGTGAAGCTCATTGTTGATCTGACGGTTCAGGGCGTCTGAAACTTTGGAATTCAATTGCATCTCTGAGCCTCCTTGGCGCGTGTCTTACGGATGTCCGACAGCTAATCCCTGAAATCCCCAATTTCAATGCGATTTCCATTTTTTATTAGATATTTCATTGCCTTAATTGACAATTCGTGCAACTGAAATTCAAATGCAACTGGCCTGCGGCAAAACAAGGAATCCACCGCAGCTGTCGCTCTCTATCCTCCGCTGGGGCTGGCAAATCACGCCGTTCCGGCTACTGTTGCGGCGAAACAAGAAGGGATGACCATGAAAGCCGTCACTTATAGCGCCTTTGGTTCCGCAGGCGACGTTCTGAAAGTACAGGATGTGCCTTCAACCCCTCCGGGGGTCGGAGAAGTCACAGTCGATCTGGCGTTTTCAGCCGTCAATCCTTCGGATGTCAAAGCCCGCGCCGGAAGCAGACCCGGCGTGACCAAGCCGCCGTTCCCGGTGATCATCCCGCACAGCGACGGGTCCGGTGTCATCAGGGCGGTTGGCGAAGGGGTCCCTGCCTCAAGGATCGGTCAACGCGTCTGGCTCTGGAACGGCCAGTGGCAGCGGCCGTTCGGCACAGCCGCCACAGAGATCACGCTGACGGCCGAGCAAGCCGTGCCGCTGCCCGATTCCGTGTCTTTCGAAACCGGAGCCGTACTGGGCATTCCGGGCCTGACAGCATGCCACGCCGTATTCTCTGGCGGTGACATCGCAGGGCAAAGCCTGCTGATTCACGGCGGTGCTGGCACGGTCGGCTATCTGGCCGTTCAACTGGCAAAGTGGGGCGGCGCCCATGTCATCGCCACGTCCGGTCCGGGCAGTTTCGAAAGGGTTTTGCAGGCCGGAGCAGATGCGGTTCTGGACTACAATGCCCCGGACCTCGCGGATCAAATTCTGCAAGCCAACAACGGGCGCCCGATCGCCCGAATCGTCGATGTCGAATTTGGCCGGAACGTCGAGACGAACACGGCAGTCATCGCTGAAAACGGACGGATCAACACTTTTGGGTCCGCCAAGGAAATGCTTCCCGTTCTGCCCTTCTACCCCCTGATGTTCAAAGCGGTCACGCTGGAGACCATCCTGGTTTACCTATTACCCATGGCCTCCCGTTCTGCTGCAATCGAAAAACTCCATACCGCACTTGAGGCAGGTGCCTTAAATTGCCCAATCCAACAGGTATTTTCTATGGACGAGTGCCCGGCGGCGCACGAATTGGTCGCGGCCGGACATCGCGCCGGGGCGGTCTTGATTGAAACAAAATGAAGGCTTGAAAAAATTTCTGGGGCAACCGAGATTTTTGCAGGAAAGCCCTTGAACACCGCCACCAACAATCGTAGATAGCCGCTCACCGTTGGGGTGTAGCCAAGTGGTAAGGCAGCGGTTTTTGGTACCGTGTATCGTAGGTTCGAATCCTACCACCCCAGCCAGGTCATTCAGACATGGAACAACAGCAGGCTCTGGGGGCTAAAGCCTCCGAGAAATGCCCCCGTTTATGCCCCAGTGGTTTCGGGTGTTCTGACACCCCCTGTCTCCTCCTCTTTCCTAACCTCTAGTAGGGGCTCTATGGGGTGGGGAATAGGTATAAGTAATGAATAGAAACTGGAGGATAGAGAGACCCGAGTATCCCCGTTCCTGATCCATAATACACAGAGGAGGAGGAGGTTATGGGGGAGATAGAGAACCCATGGCACTCGCGACCGATCGACGTTCACCGCTGGTCGGATCATCCAGAGGTGGCAGAGTTGGTCGACCGCATCTGGGACGACTACCTGCCGAGCGATAAGACCTCCGGACCGAAGCCGAAGACTGCATTCAGACATCAACTCCGGGTGCTGGTTCTGGACCTGTGTGTCGTCTGGCTGGACGACCCGGAGCTGTCTATCGGCGTCTCCATGTCCTCGAACTACTGGGACACGTCTTCTCGCTATAACGCGATCCATATGTCCCAGAAGATCATCCCGATCATTCACACCCTGATTGAGGCAGGACTATTGGATGTTGCCAAGGGCAGCTACTCGGGTCCTCTGGCCCGGGGGAACAGAACGACGAGGATACGAGCCTCCGAGGTCCTGCAGGGATGGTTCGCCGAAGTGGCATTCCGACGAGATGACGTTGGTCGGGTCGAAGGTGAAGAAATCATCATCCTCAGAGGCGACAAAGCAGAGGCACTGGTCGAGTACCAGGATACCGACGAGATCATTAGAATGCGGGCTGAGCTTGAGCGCTACAACCAAGTAATTGCTGATGCTTTCATTGATATCCCTGTTTTGGATGAACCAAGGGTCGATGATGTCACCACCGATCATCATCATAAGTTCACCCGCAGGATATTCAGCCGTTCGAACTTCAACCTGAATGGGCGCTTTCATGGTGGTTGGTGGCAGCAGATCAATAGTGACTGGAGGTCGAAGATCTTCATCAATGATACGCCAGT